>JACZTL010000004.1 GCA_022573715.1 Bacteroidota bacterium | reverse complement strand
CCCACTATAGTCGGTAATGCAACAGCATTGTTTGTTTTTGGTTATTATAAATTATAGACAAATAAAAATTACACTTAAAAACCTCTTTTTTTTAATCTAAAACATTGGCATTTTTATACCATTTAAAAAACTATTTAGAACTGAATTTTACTCTAATAAGAGTACATACTCAAAGTAAGAAAAAACTTCTTTCCTCTTTTATTTATGCGATTATATAGTAAATTATATGTTTATTAAGCTTTATTAACCCTTTGTCGATAATATTGACCCTTAATAGAAAAAATTCAATTATTAAATCTATTATATTTGCTTTAATTTAATTATTTGCTATATTAAATCAAAATATCCGATTAAAGGTAATATTCTTCTATAAAAGGTAAATAAGTTTCAAATATTTTTTTTATTACAATTTATAAATATTAAACTATTTTTCTTTTGTATAAATACCTGATTTCCTAACTATAAATTGCAAAAAATAAATTATTTTTAAGTACAATTAAAAGCATTTATGTGATAAATGTAACATTTTAATACAGATTAATATTAATTTATTTTTAATTATTAATTATAATATTATGTTTTAAGCCAAAATTCATATAAAATTTAGAAATTTATTTCGGCATAATATTTGGCTTAGGTTTCTCTAAGAATAGGAGAAAACTATGGGAAGCAAATTACATTTATATTCTTCGGGGATACCAATTATTGACAAAGTTTGGGGAGGCTTGTATAAGGGAGCGACTTATGTATTAATTGGCTCACAAAACTCAGGAAGAACATTACTGGCTTTACAATATGCAAAACATTGCGTATTACAAGGACAGGTTTGTTTGTATTTTACATCAATGCGTCATACGGAATTATTTATTCACGCTGCTACAATTGATTTTGATCTGAAGCATTATATGATTAAAAACTTAGTTGTTGTAATAAAAGTTAGCGAACCATCAATGGGTAACGGAACAAGATCAAATGATGAAATATTAATGGATTATATGAATGATATTGCAATTGTTGTAAAAGAACATAATGCTGATAAGGTAGTTTTTGATGATCTGACACAATTTGTTGGTTTTAATAATTTGCAATTATTAGAAAATACTTTTATTAATACAATTGAAACAATTGAAGCAAAAGATAAAACAAGTTTGTTTTTACTTTCAGATCCTGTAAGTGAAAATGCAAGATTAATTACTAATAAAATTGTTAACAATTCAACTGGTGTAATATATTTAGAAAAAAGATACGGCGAAGTAAACAGAGGTGTAATTACAATAACTCCTATAGTTGGTCATCCAGAAGGTAAAGTAAAAGCTCATTATTTTTTGAAACCCTATGAAGGTATATCAGTAGTATTTCAAAATGAGCCTGTATCTTCAAAATATAATTTAGACAATGATATGGCCGTTAGCTTTATGGAAGGTGATAATTTTGAATCTAATAATCATAATCTTGATCTGGACGATAATTATGATTTTGATGAAGGAAGAGTTAATTAAAGGAATTAATAATCAATAATAAACTTAGAGTAAATAACAATGAAACGTAAAATACAAATTCTACCCTCAGGTATCTCATTAGTAGATAAGAAATGGGGTGGGTTTTATAGAGGTGGCACCTATTTACTAATAGGTTCAAGGAAATCTGGTAAGACTTTAATGGCACTTCAATATGCTTTAGAATGTGCAAAACAAAAAGAAGTTTGCCTGTTTTTTACAAGTATACGTCCTAAAGATTTAATGATAATGGCAGCTTCAATAGATTTTGATCTTCAGTATTATATGAATAAAAATCTAATAATTGTTATCAGAGTTGCTCCACCAACTGAACTTTATAATGATGTAAACCAGGATGAATTTTTGGTTGAATACTTAAATGATATAGTAACAGTTGTTGATCAGCACAGACCCAATAAAATAGTATTTGATGAATTAACTCAGTTTATTGGATTCTCGAACCTTGAGAGTCTTAATCAAGCATTTAGACAAACAACTGAAATAATTGAAGAATCAGACATTACAAGTCTTTATATACTTGGTCAACCAGCAGTTTCTTCCTCAAGAGCGATTGTAGAAACATTATCACATTCTGCAACCGGTATTATAACTCTGGATAAATCCGATGATATTGAAGGGAAAAGTAAAAGTGAAGGTGGTTTTATTACGATTACTCCAAATGTTGGTCATACAGAAGGGAAATTTACAGCTCAATATTTTATTGAACCGTATAGAGGTATTACTACCGAAAAGACTGCAGACTTAAATGTTAAAACACCCACAACTCCCTTAAAAGAAAGTAAGAAATATACTTCATTATCAGATATAGAAATTCCTGATGAAAAATATGTTTCTTCAAGTTTTTATTCTGTAGAAGATTTTAAGCTTATATTAAATAATCAAATAGCACTGTTTAAAAGTACTGGACAATCTTTTTCAGTAATTTCATTTAAGTTAGATGATGTTGTTGTTAAGAAAAATTTATTAACAATGAATCAACTTCAGAATGCAGTTAGATTATCAACCGATAAAAAAGATAAAATCTGTGTAATTGAAGATAAAGTTTTGGTTTTACTTACAAGAGGAGAACAAAAAAGTACCAATAATCTGATTAGCAGAATAAAATCAAATTTACCGGTAACAAACGAAACTGATATGAAAAACTTACTTCAGAATATATCTGTATTTGCAGTTAATCCTGATGACACAATTGATAGTGCTGAAGATGTTTTTAATAAAATATCTAACGAATCATTTGAAACAGGTAAAAAAATATTTTTCTAATAAGAGATAAAGCAATGAAAAGAATATTAATCGTTATCATAGCAATTATATTAGTACTAAGTTCAGTTCAACTAACAAATGCTCAGAGACGTACTGATGTTTATAAATTACAAGCACAAAAGAAAATGCTTGTTGGTCGTTACGGTGAAGCAATCGATCTTTTAAACAAATACATATCTGCAAATCCACAAAAAGCTGACGGATTTAATTTACGTGGATTAAGTTTTGAAAAAAGAAAAGTATACGAATATGCAGTTTACGATTTTCGTTCAGCAAGAAAACTTCAACCCCAGAGCAAGCAAATAAATACAAATTTGGCACGAGCAACAGCAGCTTGGAAGGCATTATTGTATAACTATATTGAAGGTTATAAAAGAGAGATTGCAATTGATCCAAATGTACCGGTAAATTATTTGAATATTGGTAAATCTTATAAACATCTTGGTAAATGGGGTCTAGCTGAAGAATGGTACGATAAATATCTTACTCTGGAAGAAGCCTCCTCCGATGAAATAATTAGATATTCTGAAATACTTGCTAAAAATGGTCATATTAAAAAGGGTGAACCAATATTAAAAAGATACACAGAAAAATATCCTAAAGATCAGAGACTTTGGTCAAGATACGGATATTTTGTTCTATGGCTGGGTAAAAATATAACTGCTATTGATGCATTTGAAAATGCACTTGCAATTCGTCCATATTTTAAAGAAGCCTTAGACGGATTGGACAGAGCAAAAGGAAAACCATATATTTATTCAATAAATGATACTTCAGTACAATATAGAAACGGACAAATTGTAAAGAAAAAACAAAAACGTTTTGTATATCCAATAGACAGAGACTATAGAATATTAAAAAGAAATCCAAATAATAATAATGTACGCTTTAGGTTAATTGACGCTTTAGTCAAGGTAAAAAGATTTGTTGAAGCAGAAGAACAACTAAATATATTAGCTGAGAAGGGTGTGGATCCTTTTAAAGTAGATGCTTTAATAACTGAAGTAAGCACTAAAAAAGATAATTTTAATCAGATTAAAATTGCTGAATACTCTGAAAAGATTAAAACGGATCCAACAAACAAGAAAGTTGTTATGGGTCTTGCTGAGTATTATGCAGGTCTAACTGATTATGATAGTGCATTGGAAATCTTAAATGAATATATGAATAGAGTACCAGGGATGAATCCTGATATTAGATTTCTAATTGCAAAATATTCAGCTTGGAATTCAGACTTCGATAAAGCAGAAGAAGAAATCAATATTTTGTTAAAAAATAATTCTAAAAATTTAAAATATCAACTACTTTTTGGACAAATTTCAGTATGGGCAGTTAGAGATTTGGACGATGCAAGAATTTATTTAGGAAATGTATTAAAACACGAACCTAAAAATGTTTATGCAAATGTATCTATGATAACTTTAGAAGCTTGGCAGAAAAATTTTGAAGAATCAAAGAAATATTTAGATTTTGCTAAAACAATCGCTCCAAATTCACATATTGTTAATTCTTCTGAACAGTTCTATTTAAGAGCATTGTCTGCAAATGAAGGGCTGAAGATTTCTCAGATAAGAGCCGATGCTGGTCAATTAGCAATGGACGAAGATTATGAGGGTGCAGTTGAAAAATATGATGAATATCTAACAAAAATTACTGCTCCAACAAGACAAGAACTTTTGGAATATGCAGACATATTATTTGCAGCTAAATATTATGATAAAGCTGTAACTATTTATGATCAAATTTTAGCAGAGGGTGATGATTTTGATGCCCAACTTTTAAGAGCAAGAGCACAATTATGGACGGCTGATTCTTCTGCTGCTTTAGAACAATTCAAAATATTAGCTGTACAACATCCTGAAAGCTTCGAAACAAATTTATATTTAGGAGAAGCTTATTCTAGGATGCAAGAATATGATGATGCAAGAGATGTTTATGAAATGATGCTGGAACCATCTGAAGACACAAATAAATTTCAGTTGGACTCTACACAGGTAAATATAATAAATTCAAGAATGGGCTGGTTGCCTATCGGTACACGTTTTAGTGATGTATTTGCAACATTCCCGAGTTATATGGCTTTGAACCCAACGGGCATATATTTTTCAGACAACCAAGGCTTTTCATACAACAAAGTAGGTTTTGGTTTACAATTAGGCGTAACTAGTTTTTTGAGTGCTGGATTAAGATATGATAGATCTCATTTAGAAAGTTCACGTTGGAGTACTGACCTAAACTCATTTAAAGGACAATTAATGTTCAGATTATCTGATTATATAACAACTACAATAAGTTTTGGAACCCAAAGAGATCTAGCCGGTACTGAAAGTAGTATATCAGATTTTGTTTTTAAAGCAGAAGATCCTAAGGAATATTCTTTAGTTGTTTCTTATGAAAAAAATGACGCAAGAGTTATTTTGTTATCTCCAGATTTAATTGGGTTTACTAACTACTCTGTAGATATATATACAATAAGTGGACTTTACTTACCATCTTCTCTAGTAAAACTATCAGGCTACTATCATTATGGTTCTATTTCTGATGGTAATTTATTTAATGATCTACAATTAAGAATGGGCAAAAAATACTATAAAGATATATATTTAGGATATGAATATTACTATGCTAATTATAAATTTGATAATCCTCTTTATTATACACCTCAAAGTTATGATACACATAGCATATGGGGAGAATGGAATGCTAAAACGACAAATAGGATTAAAATAAAAATTGGGGGTAAGTTAGGATATGCGCCAAGTGTAAATTACGTTTTAAGAGAAGCTTATGGCGAAATCTATTATCAACCTGTTCCTTATTTCACACTTAATGGTAGAATTGGTGGATCTAGTTCTTTTAGAGAAGGGTCCGGTTATAATTCATTATTTGTTACATTATCTGCTTATTGGAGTTTCTATTAAAATATGGAAAAGAATAGTAGTAAGTTAAAATATAATATAAAATAATTTTTTATCGTGATATCCTGTTTAATATTAAATTAACAAAATTAATCAGGATATTGCTTTTATAAAAAATATTAAATCAAATAAATTTCTGTGAGGTTTTTGTGGCTATTTCTTCTAAAGAAAATTTAACTTTATCATCTAACAAATTATTCCTAATCATGTCCATTTTAATGTTTGTATTTTATTCAAATATTACAAATGCACAAAAAGATTTTTACAAGATAACAAATGAGGGATTAATTGTTAATATAATAAGCAATGAAAATGAGACAAATAATAGTAGTACTGCAAATACCGACAGCAAAATATATTTAGATTATACTAAAGACAATATAAGCTTGAATGATGAGTTAAAAGAATATCTCAAAATTCAAAAAAAAATTCACGGTAAATTTGTACCAATCACAGGTAATGTTAAGGAACTTTATAAATTCTTTAAAGCTTTAAAAGGAATCAAAACTAAGAAAATAAGAATTGCCCATTATGGGGATTCTATATTATTGGGTGATGTAATTTCAGAAAATTTAAGACAAAATTTTCAAAACAAATTTGGAGGTGACGGGATTGGATACCTTTCAATAAAACCTGATGATATAAGAATGAAAAGGACTATAAGACAAACTGTTACTGGAGATTGGAAGATGGGATCAATTACAACGGGGAACCGCAGTCATTTTCCTATAGGAATTAGTGGTTTAACTACAAAAGCAACTAGAAACAGCACAGTTAAATTTCGAACAACAAAATTTATGAGAACTTCACGTTCTTTTAAAACTGTAAGAATATTTTACAGCAATGCTAATTCTTCTTCAACAATTAAGTATTCGTTTGAGAAAGGGAAATTCATATCAAAAAAATTGCAACCTGGTTCAGGTATTAAACAATTAGTCATTAATGCACCTCATTTAGAAAAATCATTGGATATAAATTTCGGAAGTGCAGCAGGCACATATTTTTATGGCGTAAGCTTGGAAACCGGAAATGGCATTTATGTAGATAATTTCTCATTTAAAGGAGGTTCAGGTGTTACTTTGACTGATATTGATGAAAAAATTATGAAAGATTTTGATAAATATCTCACTTATAAGCTAGTAATTATTAATTTTGGAATAAATGCTACTACTTTACCTATTTCGAGTTTAATTTGGTACAAAAATAAAATGTTGAAAGTTATTAAACACTTTAAGAGAGCAATTCCTGGAGCCAGTATCTTACTTGTTAGTGTAGGGGATAAAAGTATTAAAATAAATTCTAGATTTGTTACCGATCCAAAAGTATTGCGGTTAGTAAAATTGCAAAAAGAAATTGCTACTGAGACAAAAATTGCATTTTGGAACCTTTTTGAAGCTATGGGCGGTAATAACTCTATGAGCAGATGGGTAAATGCTGGACCACCATTAGCTCTAAGAGATTTTGTTCATTTAACCAATTTAGGTGGAAAAATAATAGCAGATTTAATAACTCAAGCTCTTATGAAAGAATATAAAAAAATGAAATAATAGAACAAAAATGTTAATAAATGTATTATTTTGAGATTTTGAATTAAATTAGTCTTAAAGCATTACAACGTTTAATAAAATAAGATTATAAATGATTAAAAAACAAATAATTAAACTGGCATTATAATTGAAATAAAGTCATTTAAGTATATAAAAAGAGAAATAATATGAAATTAAGCCAAAAAGTTAAAAAAGTTACATTTACAATAAAGAACAAAAAAGAAAAGAAATATGATGTTCAAAGCTCTTCAAAATATTTAAAAAGAATATTTATAAGCGGTCTATTATCATTAATTCTTTTATTTATAATTATATATACTTTACCTCAAACCGTTCTTGATGTAAGTTCTTTGCTTGAATATACTACAATAGTAGCATTAGTAATCTTCTTGTTTGTGTTGATATTTAGGTATTTTGCAATTCTTATAATGGCTTATCTATATATTAATCAATATACATACAAACCAACATCAGAGTTCTTCCCGTTTGTATCTATTATTGTTCCTGTTTATAACGAAGAAAAAGTTGTTACGGAATCTATCAAATCACTATTAGACCTTAATTACTCAAATTATGAAATTATCATAATTAATGACGGCTCTACAGATAATACAAAGAAAGTTACTGAAGCTTTAGTTGGCTATCAAAAAGGTAGGCTTTCCGATATTAAAATTTCTTTAATAAATAAACCTAACGGAGGCAAAGCACAAGCTTTAAATGCCGGAATTAAATATTCAAAAGCTGAAATTGTTCTATGTATGGACGGTGACTCTCAGTTAGCGCCTGATTCTATAAAAGTAGCTGTAAGACACTTTAGCAATCCTGAAATAGGAGCTGTTGCAGGTAATGTAAAAGTAATTAACAGAGGTAAATTATTAACAGATTTGCAAGCTCTTGAGTATATAGAAGGTCTTAATATGGCAAGAAGTGCACAGAGCTTTGTTAATTTAGTAAATATAATTCCTGGTCCTATCGGCTTATTCAGGAAAAAAGCAATTGAAGAAGCAGGTTTTTATTCAAGCGATACATTCGCTGAAGATGCAGATCTTACTTTAAAAATTTTAGCAAACGGCTGGAAAATATACTATGAACCAAACTCTATCTCCTATACTGAAGCTCCCGAAAAGTTGCATGAATTGTTAAAGCAGAGATACAGATGGACAAGAGGAATTATTCAGTCAATTAGAAAGCATAAAAAATTGATGATAAATCCTACAATTAACTTTGGTGACACATTTATTATGTGGACAATGGTCTACGAAGCACTTATTTGGCCAGTAATGAATATAGCTGCAAATGTGTTCTTTATAGTTGCTGCAATATTCTTCGGATTTACATCGCTAATTTTCTTCTGGTGGGCAGGATTATGTCTGTTAGACTTAGTAACAGCCTTATACTGTATAGCAGTAGAAAAAGAAGAATTTAGACTCGTACCATATTCTTTAATATATAGAATGGTGTTCATTCTTATAATTGATGTTAGTAAAGTGATGTCAACAGTAGAAGAATTCTTAGGCATTAGAATGTCCTGGGGAAAATTAGAACGAGTTGGAGCTTTAAAATCATAATAATTAATTAATTTATTTAAAAGAGGTAACTCATGGAACTTATACCGATTCTATCGACAATAATCCTTGTTGCTACGATAAGTACTTTTATATTGGCAATAGGTGCTTATATACTCTATAAAATTAGAGAAAGCAGAGGAGAACTATATGTGGCAGCCGAACCTTCTGAGGTTAGAGCTGAACTAGTAACTCCAGTAGCTACACCTGTTCGTGAAGTTGAAAGAGCACCTGCACAGGTTGTTGTTCAACAGCCAATAGAAAGCAGTGGCCCTCAACCACAGCCAATATTTATTCAACAACAATTTAGACCGGAAGCAAAACCGTTACAATCAAGAGTTGGAGTTCCGGCCACACAGAGCCCAAGAGATTCTAAATTTATGAAATATACTTCTGAGGGTTATGTGTCAGCTAAAGAAGATGTAAATGCAGGAGCATTAAAGTGGAAATAACATCCAACAAAAGAAAAGGCGGAATTAATCAAGGATTAATCATATTAAGCGGGTTAATCTTCGTGATTGGAGCATTATTAACTTATTACTTTATCCTTCGTGGTGTATTCGGAAAATTTAATACTGATAATCTTATTCCGAGTCCTAAGATAGTAAAAAGTGCGTTTGCCAAAGGAAAACCACATATTGCAATACTTTATTCTCAATACACTGAAAACATGTTACCTGAAGGTAGCACTTGGTTAAATGATAATATAACCACATGGAAAAAGTTTCTTGATAATTCCAATAATCTTTATGATATCATTTCTGATGAAACAATTGAGTTAGGTCAACATTATAAGTACGGCTTAATTGTTCTTCCAGGCTCTAAATCATTAAGTGGAAGGGAAGTTGTAAACCTAAAAAAATATATTGACAGAGGCGGTAGCGTCTTTGCAACAAGTGGTACAGCTTCTTACTCAGATGACGGCAAATGGAGAGGCTGGCAATTCTTTAATAAAGTATTTGGGATTAATTTTGTTAAATCAATAAAAAATGATGACTTTACAAAAATCCACACTATACGAGGTGGATTACCAATAACTGCAAATATTCCTACAGGATTTCCATTAAAAGTTGCCACTTGGGATAAACCAATTGCTGCGGAAGTCATGGATCCAAGAACCGTACAAGTAAGCTTCTGGTATAACTACAGACTTGAAAACGGTTTGGCAAGAGAGAATATTTTACATACGGCAGGTATAGTCTACGGAAATTACGGGAAAGGTAGATTTGTCTGGATGGGATTTGAGATAAACTCTGTTATTGGTGTGCAAGAAGATTATATTTTCTTTGACAGACTATTCAATAATTCTATCAATTGGTTAACATACAAACCACTTGCATATTATAATGAATGGCCAAGAGGATATAAAGCTGCTGCCATTATTACACCTATTCTTTCTCATGATATTTATAATATCAATAACTTACTAAGTGTATTAAAATCAGAAAGAGTAAGAGCAACATTTTTTGTAGATCCTTATAGAGCTGAACAAAACAAAAAATTAGTCAAAACCCTAGCTAGATATGGAGATGTAGGAGCATTAGTAGATATTGGTTATTTAGCATCTATTAATGATACATCCAACAGCTTAGATGATTATAACACACAATTAGAAAAACTAAATAGTGCAAAATTGATCTTAGAATCTGTTACAGGTAAGTCTGTAACCGGGGCTATACCTTACTACGGTTTATTTGATGAAAATACTATTCAGGCTCTAATTGATGCAAAATATAAGTTTGTTATTACTGATTCATTAACGGATAGATCGGTTCCAAAAACAATAATACGCGGTGATGAGAGACTTATATCAATAACTAAAACAGCACGTGACGATTATGAAGTTATTAGAGATTTTGGTTTAACTTTACCTAACTACCAATTATATACATATCAAGAAGATATTGATAGAATATTGTTTGAAGGTGGATTATATGTATTTAAAATGCATACGGAATATCAATGTAAACCTGAAAATATTGGTGTTGTTAGAAAAGTTATTAAAGAATTAAAAAGAAAAAACTTTTGGATAACTACGGCATCCGAATTAAGCAGATGGTTTGAAAGAAAAGATAACGTTGAAGTAAGGGTAGAACCAAGAGGTGAAAATAGAACAGTTGTTACTGTTTCTAATCCAGGTGATCAAACCGTTAATAGTTTAGTTGTAAAAGTTGATCTAAATCAACCTGCAAGAAGAGTTTCGCTAAGTTCAGAAATTATAGGCACAAAGTTAGCTAAATATGAATATGATAAAGTAAATAATATTGTTTATCTGTACATAAATGATTTAGAAAAAGGTGAATCTCGTACATATTATTTAGATTATACACTACCCAATTCTTGATATTATATATTTAAGGTAAATTATGAAAATGAAAATTAAATATTTAACTACTTTTATTATCGCATTGTCAATCAACTTTGTCGGTTGTGTAAATTCTCCTACTTCTCCCGATTCTCTTGAGTTTAAGGAAAAAGGGAGTATTAAAATTTTTTCACCGATTTCCAATGATTCAGTAGGTTATGAATTTACATCAATTAAATATACCATAACTCAAGTAGAAGCTGTAGATATGGTCGAATTATATATTAATAATAAATATGTTATCAATTATAGAGTAAATAGAGATCCTATTTCAAATGCTTTGGCTTTTCAATTTGATCCATCTTTAATAAATTTAACTTTTAGTTATTTCCTTAAATATTATGATACAAACGGTACGTCAGCAACTAGTGATACAATGGTAAACATTGTAATTACGGAACCGAGAATTAAACCCAGCAAACCATTCGATGTAAAATTATTAATGTTACAGGGACCTTCAACTAATTCATTTAATATTTCATGGCAAGACAATCCTCAAAATGAAGTATCCTATGAAGTATGGAGAAGAGACGGATTTACAGCGGATTATATTAAAATATTAGGTCCATTACCCCCAGGTACATTTAACGTAAATGATAATGGTCTTTTCCCTAATATGGTTTATTATTATAAGGTAAGAGGACAAAATAAATTTGGTTTTTCAGAATTTAGCGATGAAGTAAATACAGCAGGTGCAGGTGGCGGTGGCGGCTCGGGTGGAATTGCTCCACCGACTAACTTGTCAGGCGTTGCACTAAGTTCTACTGTTGTTAAATTAATCTGGCAAGACAATAGTTATAATGAGAATTATTTTAAAATTGAAAGAAATGATAACTGGACAGTTTGGTCTAAATTCGAAACTATTGCTACTGTTCCCAGTAATATAACAACATTTACTGACGATACTAAAGGTTTGGCAGGTGGACACGAATTTCTTTACAGAATAAAAGCATATTCTAATACAGATTCTTCTTGGTCAAATGTAGCTTCTGTTACAACTCAATTGTAATAAGTTTAAATCCCAGTATTTAAACTTATTATAATATGTATATTTTCAATAATAGTTAATGATTGGTAATGTGGAAGCGAAATTTAAAATAAATCTTGAACTATTTTCAGCTTTAGGTCAAAATTTACGTTCCCCGTTTTTGGTACTTGACCGAAAAGGGAGAATTTTATTTTGTAATGAAGCTGCTGACAATCTCTTACAATTCCCTGAAAAAAACAAAAAAATATTTTATTTCTTTGACGAACATTCCTCTGATAAGTTTAACGAGATTTTTAACGAGCATCTTTCCACTGGAGAAATTCAAGCAAAATTAATTGATTTACAATTAACAAACGGAAAGAAAATAAAATCAAAAGTAACATTAACTTCCTATACTGAAAAAGGCGAATTATTAATATTCTGTTCATTTAAATCTGTAGAGCTTTCAATAAAATCTCAGGGAATTACAGGTATTAATGTTAAAAGCGAAGATTATAAAAACTTGATTAACAACAAACAGATTTTAACAATTATTGAAGAAATTAAATCGTTGTATCCCTTTACTTTTATAGGAAAGGAAAAATTAAGAAAAGATGTAGACAAACTGAGTGAACTATTTTGGATTAAAGATAATTCAGGTAATCTTAATTTAGTAAATAAAAAATTTTCAGAAAAACTCGGAGTAAACTCCACCATTTTAGAAGGGCAGAATTTTAACGATTTTATACCTGCTCACCTTATAAATTTTTACAAATCTATTGATGATTATATAAATGATTCCTTAAATTGCGTAATAGTTGAAGGGGCTCCTGTAAAATCATTATTACAGTTCCAAAATTGTCAAACAATACAAATTCCCCTTAATGACGCTGATAATAATGTTATTGCGATAATATGTGTAACTCAAAAAATTATAGAGAAGGAAATAAAGATAACAGGGGCTGACTTTTTTAATTTAAATCCGAAATTATTAGATGAATATCCAAGACCATTAGCGTTATTTGACAAAGCCGGTTTTCTTAAACAAAAAAGTGAACATTTTCGTAAATTATTTTTAGGTAAATTAAAAGGTAGAAAAAAATTACAATTTAGTGAAATTTTTGCATCTGAGATAATCGATAAAATTAATTCTTTTCTTGAATCTCCTTTGGTGAGTGAAAAGTACAGCTTAATTGTTAATAAAAAAGATGATAATGAAAAAAGAAAATCCTTTGAAGTAGTTTTACATAAATTAAAGTTTGAAAAAACAAAAGTTAACGGCTTTATTTTTGAAGCAAGTCCAGTAGTAAATACGGATGATTTTGAAAGCTTATTAAAAAGAAAAGGAAAAATGTTTGATATTTTAATACAAAATAATCCTGAACCAATATTTATTTATGATAAGGATGATTTAAAATTTCTTGAAGTTAATGAAGCTGCTATAGACTTGTACGGATTCAGGAAAGATGAATTCCTGCAAATGGATCTAACAGACCTTTATACTCCGGAAGATATACAGACATTGTTGGAATCATCTTCGGATAAGCAATTACGAAGTACACAATTTAGAGGACCTTACAGACATAGAAAAAAAGACGGATCAATTATTTTCGTTGAAATAAGTAAGATCACTTTTACATACCAAGGCAAAGAAGCACATTTTAATATTATAAAAGATGTTACAAAAAATTTATCTCTTGAAATGGAAAAACAAGAGTATAAAGCAGTATTTGACAATACAACAGATTTGCTGTTTACAACAGACAATACAGGATTTATTAAATTTGCAAATAATAAAGCATTAAAACTGTTAAATACTACAGATAAAAAAATAGTGGGTGAATCTTTTGTGTCACTCTTTATTGATGAAGACAGAAGTAATATAAATAACAATATATTCAAATCTAAAAAACTGGACCCTATAAATATACAAGCAAAGTTTAGAAAAAATGGAGGTAAACCTGTCCAGGCAGAACTAACAGCCACACCGATTTTTGATTTTGAAGGTAATATTGATACATTTACTATTGTTGGTATTATTAAGAAAGATATTGTTAAACAAATAGTTGTAGATAGAACATCTGAATCTTTTTCTAATGATAAACAACAAGTAGATTCATTATTCTTTTCAAGTCTCTTTCATGAAATTTTAACACCTATAAATGTAATATTAGGATTCATACAAGATCTTACTGACAATATTAAAGATTTAACACCAGAGCAAAAAGAGACGACAAAAATTATTGATCAAAACAGAGAAAGATTATTGGATACGATGAATTCTGTAATTGATTACTCTAATATTTTAAATGATGATGTACAGCTTAATATTACAAATGTAGAAATAACCGAGATTATTGATAATCTACAGAAAAAGAATGGTGAAATTGAAGATACAGAGAAAAAAGAATTTGCATACGGGAAAATATCATCTTCATTAAATTTTGAAACAGATCTACAAAGATTTCAAACTCTTGCATTTTTGTTATTTAAAATAATCTCAAAATTAAGTACTGGAGAAAAGTTATATTTTTCTACAGTTTCATTTGGAGAGGATAGTTTCTTAATATCAATAAAAGATAGCTACGCTTCTTTATCCGAAGAACTTTATAAGAAAGTTGTTGACTTATTTTCTCAAAAAGAAGAAGTTTCATCTGATGTTTTCGGATTATCTGTGTTAACAATTCGTTTTACAAAAGCTTTATTAAAATTGTTAAAAGGGAAATTCCATAAAGATGAAACTGGCACCAAGAATTGTGGTTTCGTATTTCCTCTTAAATTTGATATAGAACAAAAAGTAGAAAAAGTTAAATCTCCTGAAGTCAAAAAAGAAATAGAGCCTAGTGAAATAGCCAGAGAAAAAACTACAGAAGAAATAGAAGAACCGGTTATTTTAGCAGAAGAAAAATCATCGCCTATTACAACTGAAGAATCATTCCAAATAGATACAATAGAAGATGAATCACCGATAACGGAGGAAGTAACTACTCCTGTATCAGACTTTGACTTATCTGAGCTTAAGTGTCTTTATATAGAAGACCAGGTTGACTCGCAAATATTGTTTAAAGTTCAATTGAAGGGACTAAAAGAAATTAAATATGCAGTTAGTTTTGAAGAAGCTTTGCCTTTACTAGATTCAGAAAATTTTAATTTTATAGTTATGGATATAAATCTTCAAGGTGAATACAATGGTTTGGACGCATTAAGGATAATCAAAAAAATGCCAGGTTATGAAAATACACCTATTATTGCCGTAACTGCTTATGTATTACCGGGAGATAGAGAAAAATTTATTGCAACGGGATTTGAAGATTTTATTTCAAAACCTATCTTTCGAGAAAAGATGATATCTACTTTAGAAAAGATATTTATGCATCACGCTTAAATTATATTACAAATATATTATTATCAAATCAAGAATAATATTTTTAACTTTAACTTTTTTTCTTGATTAACCTGGAGGCCATTTCATTTGTCTGCCACCAAGTAGGTGAAGATGCAAGTGTTCAACCTCCTGTCCTCCGTTACTTCCGCAATTAAACACAAGCCTGAATCCATCTTCTGATATTTGAAAATCTTTTGCCAATTTGTTAGCAATATCAAAAATTTCTGTGATTAAGTAACCGTGTTCTTTCATATCTAAATCAGATATTCTGGGTATTTCTATTTTGGGAATAATTAAAATATGAACAGGGGCTTGTGGGTTAATGTCTTTAAATGCCAGTACATTTTCCGACTCAAATACTATATCTGCCGGGATTTCTTTTCTTATAATTTTAGAAAAAATTGTGTCACCCATTACCGTCTCCTTTTTCAATTCCATATTTCTTTATTTTGTTATAGAGGTGGCTCCTTTGAATATCAAGTTGTTTTGCCGTTTTGCTTATATTCCAATTATTATTGTTTAGTTGTTTTAAAATAAAAGCTCTCTCTGTCTTTTCTTTAAAATCTTGGAATGTATTACTTTTCAACATTAAATCATCAACAGATGAAGTAACTTCAGGAAATAAAAAATGAAGATCATTTTTATCAACAAACTGCTTATCTATTATTATTATTACCCTCTCAATTACATTACGTAATTCACGTATGTTTCCGCTCCATTTTTGTGACTGTAATAATTCAATAGCATCCTTTGCAAACTTAACAAGGGGTTTGTTATATCTCGATGTAATATCATTCACAAAATGATTTATCAATATTGGTATGTCCTCAACCCTATCTCTCAGAGGGGGAACAAAAATAGGAATGACATTTAATCTGTGGTAAAGGTCTTCTCTAAAGTTTTCTTTGGCGATTTCTTCTTTAAGATTTTTATTTGTTGCCGCTATTATTCTTACATCAACTTCAATCTTCTTTCCGCTGCCTACTCTTTCAATCTTTCCGCCTTCAATTGCTCTTAAAACTTTTGCCTGTGCCTGTGGACTCATATCACCTACTTCGTCTAAAAACAAGGTGCCATTCTTTGCTAATTCAAATCTACCTATACGCTGTTGAGAAGCCCCAGTAAAAGATCCTTTTTCATGCCCAAATAACTCTGATTCTATTAACTCATTGGGAATAGCTGCACAGTTTACTTCTATAAAAGGTTTATCTTTTCTCTTGCTTTGATTGTGTATTGCCCTGGCAACTAATTCTTTCCCGGTACCGTTTTCGCCTGAAATTAAAACTCTCGTATCAAGTGGGGCTACTTTTTCAATCATAAGCAGAATGTCTTTTATTATGTTGCTTTTACCCAAAATTAGTCCGTCGCCCAATAGTGATTTTTTTATTTCAACATTCTCTTCAAGCAGTGCTGATTTATCAACAGCATTACGGGTGCTGATAACAAGTTTCTCTCTGTCTATGGGTTTCTCAATAAAATCATAAGCTCCAAGTTTTGTAGCTTTTATTGCATTTTCTAAACTTCCGTGTGCAGATATTATTATTACTGAAATAAAAGGGAATTGATTTTTTACTTTTTTCAAAACTTCAAAGCCATTCATCTCAGGCATTTGAATATCCAATAGTAATGCAGAATATTCATTTTCGTTTAACTTTTCCAATCCTTCTTTACCTGAAGTTGCATAGTCGGTTTCGTAACCTTCATAATCAAGAATTAACTTTACACTTTCGCAGATTCCTATTTCGTCGTCTATAATTAAAATTGATTTCATTGATTAAATCTAAAATGTGATAATGTTCTTGTTATTAAAATTTGTGATGGTAAAATATTTTTGTTGTCCTTTAACATTTTACCGAAAATATTACCTAAAGTATTTGCCATCATATCACGTTTGTCAATTGTAGATTGCAGCTTAAAATTCTCCTCAAAAACTTCAACAAAATAACCAATTAGGTCTACGAAATCAAAAATGTTTGAGCTGTAAGAGATAAATGCGCTTCCAAAAAAATGTGACAATTTATCTTTATCCCCGAAATCATTTTGGGGAGTATCCCAAAATATATACTTTGGCGAATACTTATTTTTCAAATTAAAAAGAGAATCAGTAACTGAAATCAATGGGTAATTTATCTTATTTAAAAGAGGGAATTTAATCGATATTTTCCTGACAGGTACTAAAGCGAAAGTTAATGATAGTAAGGTTTCGCTGTAATCATAATTCTGATATTTTAATTGATTAACATATATTGAATCTATTAACTGAAGGTCTGTATTTGTTTTAAATAATTTATTAAATCGTTCCGATACAATATAATTTGAAATATGCTCAACCGCTTTATATAATTTGCTTTGCTGAGGGAAAAGTGATGTAATAAATATGAAAGGAATAAATATGTGGCGCATTTTATAATAGCTTGTTTTTGGAAACAAAAATAAGAAATTATTAAGTTTTGTGTCTGATTGTTATTAAAAAAACGCCGCTAATTCGCGAATGTTAAAACAATGAAATTCAATACATAAATAATTTTAATTTAAATTGTTATCAATTGTTAAGTCTGTATTACACCTGTATTAAATTTAGGCATATCGGGATTATGGTTCGCAACTTCAATTGCCATTGATACATACTCTCTTGTAAGCGCAGGATCAATTATCTCATCAACCCAAAGTCTTGCCGCAGCATAATATGGCGAGCTTGCATTTTCGTATGATTCAGTTATTTCCTGTAATAATTTTTTCTTACTTTCTGCCGTTACTTTTTCACCGCTTTTTTCCGCTTGCTTTAATTTTATACTTAGCAAAACATTACTTGCCTGTGCTCCACCCATTACAGAAATTTTGGCATTCGGATAAGCGAAAATAAATCGTGGGTCGTAAGCTTTACCGCACATAGCATAGTTACCGGCACCAAAACTGTTACCCACTATAATTGTAATTTTAGGGACAACAGAATTAGCAACAGCGTTAACCATTTTTGCACCGTCTTTTATTATCCCCCCATGTTCCGCTCTGCTGCCTACCATAAAACCGGTTACATCTTGTAAAAACAACAAAGGAATTTTCTTTTGGTTACAGTTCATTATGAATCGTGTTGCTTTGTTTGCGCTATCGGAATAAATAACACCTCCGACCTGCATTTCCCCTTTTTCTGTTTTTACAATGCTTCTTTGGTTTGCAACTATACCAACAGACCAACCGTCAATTCTTGCATAAGCGGTTATTATTGTTTTACCATATCCAGCCTTATATTCGTCAATAATGGAATCATCAACAATCCTGGCAATAACATCATACATATCGTATTGTTTGATGGGGTCTTCTGGGAGTATTCCGTAAATTTCTTTACTCGAATAAAGAGGAGGTTTACTTTCGATTTTGTTAAACCCGGCTTTTTCTCTTTCACCGTATTTTTCAACAATACTTCTTATTTGTGCAAGGCATTCCTCATCATTTTTCATAACATAGTCAGTTACACCGGAAATATTTGACTGCACTTTTGCACCGCCTAAACTTTCATTATCAATGTCCTCACCGATAGCAGCTTTTACTAAATGTGACCCAGCCAAAAAAACCGAACCTTCGCCTTCAACAATTAATGCTTCATCACTCATTATAGGAAGGTATGCACCACCTGCAACACAGGATCCCATAATTGCGGCAATTTGTGGAATTCCCATAGAAGACATTTTTGCATTATTTCTAAAAATTCTTCCGAAGTGTTCTTTATCCGGAAAGATGTCTTCCTGAAGAGGTAGGAAAACACCGGCACTGTCAACGAGATAAATAATTGGCAGATGATTTTCCATGGCAATTTCTTGTGCTCGAAGATTTTTCTTTGCTGTCATTGGGAACCAAGCACCTGCTTTAACAGTTGCATCGTTGGCAACAATTAAATGCTGCCTTCCGTGAATTTTACCTATACCGTAAACTGTACCTGCAGAAGGTGCACCGCCGTATTCTTTGTACATATCATAAGCTGCAAAAGAGTTCAGTTCGTAAAAGTTTTTTGGATCGTCCAAGAGAATGTTAATCCTTTCCCGGGCTGTCATTTTCCCTTTTGCTTTATGTTTTTCTAAAGCTTTTTCGCCGCCGCCTAAAAAAACCTTTTTCTTTTCAGCTTTTAATTTGCGAAGTAAGTTTTTTGAATAATCTTCGCGTTTCAAATAAGTTTCGTTTTCTTTTATTTTATTTCCGATTTTTTTCATTTTAATTTAGTTGTCGGTCAATAGACTATTCTAGTCTTTTAGTAAATCTTTTGCAATTACAATTCTTTGTATTTCCGATGTCCCTTCTCCTATTGTTAGCAATTTCACATCTCTATAAAATTTTTCAACGGGATAATCTTTTACAAAACCATAACCTCCGAAAATCTGAACCGCATCATTAGCTGCTTTTTCGGCAATTTCACTGGCAAATAGTTTTGCCATTGCGGCTTCTTTTGTGTTCAGAATACCGTTGTCTTTAGCAGTAGCTACTTTATATGTTAACAATCGCGCAGCTTCAATATTTGTAGCCATTTCAGCAAGTTTAAATTGGATAGCTTGAAACTCGTTCAAATATTTTCCGAATTGCTGACGCTCACCTGAATATTTAATAGCAGCTTCCATTGCACCTTGTGCTAATCCTACACTTAGTGCAGCTATTGAAATTCTTCCTCCTTCAAGAATTTTTAATGCTTGAACAAACCCTTCACCTTCATTTCCTATTATATTTTCTACAGGGACTTTGCAATTTTCAAATATTAATTGTGTGGTGTCGGATGCTCTCATTCCAAGTTTATTTTCTTTTTTACCGACGACAAAACCTTCCATTTCTTTTTCAAGTATAAAAGAAGAGATTCCTTTTTTCCCTTTTTCTTTATCGGTGATTGCCATAATTACTACTGTTTCGCCGACTGTTCCATGTGTGATAAATGTTTTAGTTCCGTTAAGAATATAATAGTCGCCATCTTTAATAGCCGTAGTTTTCATATTTCCGGCATCACTTCCTGAAGACGGTTCTGTTAATCCCCACGCGCCGAACTTTTTGCCTGATGTTAAATCGGGTAAATATTTATTTTTAAGTTCCTCGTTACTGAATCTGTAAATATGATTTGTGCACAAACCGTTATGTGCTGCGACTGAAAGAGCTATAGAAGGATCGACTTTTGCCAATTCTTCAATTACCAAGACATATTCAATATAACCTAATCCTGCACCACCGTATTGTTCCGGGATCAAAATTCCTAAAAATCCCATTTCCCCAAGTTGATGCATTATGTCTGTAGGGAACTTTTGAGATTCATCAAATTCCATTACAACAGGACGAATTATTTTATCGGCAAAATCTCTTATAGTGTCTCTAATTAAAGTTTGTTCTTCTGTTAAATTCAAATTAAATGATTGTTCTAACGTTTCCATTTTATCCTCGATAAATTGAATGATCTTTTTATCATCAAATTTTTATTTTGATTTGATCTAAAATATCTTCAGCAAGATGATAGGGAGAAATATTACCTGAAATTACTTTTTCAAGGGATAAAAGTAAAGAATTATCTGTCTCCGAATTCCAAAGATCTTTTCTTAATTTTTCTTCAACAATTTCTTTTACCCTAATTTTTATTCTTTCCAGTCTTAGTTTTGAAAATTTATCATTACTAATTAAATGATTTTTATGTTCAGTAATTGTATCCAGAACTTCCTCAATTCCTTTATTTTCCGTTGCAATTGTACTTATAATTTTTGGCAGATAGGTCGTTTCATCGTGATAACGTAAGGTTAAAATGGTCTTTAATGATGCTGCTGCTCTTTTTGCACCCGGTCTGTCAAATTTATTCAGCACAAAAAAATCTGCAATTTCCATAAGCCCTGCTTTCATTGCCTGCACTGCATCACCCGATTCTGGGACTAAAACAACAATTGTTGTATCTGATGCCTGTACAATATCCAATTCAGATTGACCAACTCCTACGGTTTCTATTAAAATAAAATCGTAACCTGCAGCATCCATTATATCAGCAACATCGTTTGATTTTTTGCTAAGCCCCCCAAGGCTTCCTCTTGTTGCCATACTTCTTATAAAAACATTTTTATTATTTCCGATATCATTCATTCTTACTCTGTCACCTAAAAGAGCACCGCCGGTAAAAGGACTTGTGGGATCAACTGCAATAATTCCTACTTTTTTATTTTGCTGTATTAGTATTTTGGTAAGCTGATTTGTAATTGTGCTTTTGCCGGCACCGGGAGGTCCTGTAATACCGACTCTATATGCATTGCCTACTTTTGGATAAATAGATTTTAAAATTTCTACTGATTCTTTATTACCTTGTTCAACTTTGGAAATTGTTCTTGCCAGGGTTCTTCTGTTATTTTCGAAAAGTTTATCAAAATTCATAGTATATCATTAGTATAGAAGGAGATTATTTATAACTATATAATGTTATTTAACTAATTTAGCTTCGAAAAAATTTACAGTCTCTTTTAATCCGCCTTCCAATTTTGTTGTTGGTTTCCAATTAAATCTTTTATAAAATTTATCTGAAGTTATCACACTTCTTAATTGTTCTCCCGGAGCTGTGGGACCATGCTTTTCAACTTGACCGTTATTTATAATTTTGTTAAGCGTGTTAAAAATTTCATTTACATTTGTTTCAATACCAGTCCCCACATTCAATATATCCGGAATTTTGTCTTCAAGCACTTTTACATTTGCTTTAACCACGTCTTTAACAAAAACATAATCTCTGGTTTGAGTTCCGTCACCATTTATAATCGGCTGTTCGCCTGCAAGTAGTTTACTTGTAAATATTGCAATTACTCCCGCTTCACCAAAAGGGTTTTGTCTCGGTCCATAAATGTTAGCATTACGTAAAATTGAATAATTAAGTCCGTACTGTTTATTGTAAAAAAATAAATATTTTTCGACTGCTAATTTTGATATGCCATAAGGAGAAAGTGGGGAAGTGGGATGTTTTTCATCTGCGGGAAAATATTCTTGTTCACCGTAAACTGCTCCCCCGGTTGATGAGAAAATAAATTTTTTAACTCCTGTTTTAACTGCATTCTGTAATAAATTTATTGTCCCGATTATATTTGTGTTTGCATCAAAAGTTGGATCGGCTACACTTTTTCTAACGTCCATTTGAGCGGCGTGATGGTTAACTACATCAAATTGATGAACTTCAAATAATTTGTTTAGAGATTTATCACATATATCTGTATTTATAAAAGTGGCCTTTGGATTTATATTTTCTACAAATCCAGATGAAAGATTATCTAAAACAAAAACTTCGTGTCCAAGGTTTATATATTCATCAGCTATGTGTGAAGCAATAAAACCTGCTCCTCCTGTAATTAGAATTTTCATAAATTGTTATCTTCCATAGAGATTGTTTGAATAAATATACTGTCTTACTTTTTCTGAAATGAAAAAATTTATTGGTCTATTATTTTTAATTCTATCTCGAATATCGGTAGCATTAATATCAATAATCGGAGAATTCAAATATACAACAGATTTTGCATATTTGTTTTTATTTGGAGTAACGCTAATATTTCTTTGCAATACTATTATTGTAGAAAGTTCAATTATTTTTTCGGGTTGTTTCCAAGTATCTAAACTTGGAAAATTATCTTCACCGATAATAAATTCCAAATTTTCGTATTTGTTTTTAAAGTGAAGTAAGGTATCAACCGAATATGAAATTCCCTCTTTGTTAATTTCGAAATCTGAGTAATCAAAATATGGAATATCAGCAATAGCCAGTTTTATCATTTCGAGTCTATGTAAACTCTCAGTGGAAGATACATTAGTTTTGTGCGGTGAGATTTTGCAAGGAATAAATTTTATCTTTTCAAGATTTCTCTTTTCGAATACATATTGAGCACAAATAAGATGCCCCAAATGAATAGGGTCGAATGTACCGCCAAATATACCAACTGCTTTCATTAAAGCAGTTCCTTATATTCTATGAATAAATTTGTAAATTTCTCGTGAATATTTTCCGAGCAAAAATTTTCACTTTCACGATTAGAAAGTAGAATGTATAAATCCTTAAAGTCAATTATTTCGTTAATTTTTAAATAACCGTTAAAAACAAAATAATAAACATCTTTTCTTTTAATTCTTTTTAATAAATCATCAAATTTAAGATTGCTTTCAGAAATATGTTCAATTAGTTGTGCATCTAAAAAATTAGTTCCGATAAAGCAAACTCTATTGTCTTTTGTTTTCCCGATAACTAAAGCATCACCATCATCTAATAATAAGTCAAAAACTCGCTGAATATCGTGTGAAGAAAAACCTATTGTATACGGAAATATCAACAAACTTCTTTCATACTCATCCGAATTTATTTCAAGAAGTTTTTCATAAATATTTTCTTCAAAAGTATAATTAATAAATTCAAATTGGGAAGAAATATTTTCATCAATTACTGGGTTTTCTTCAACTGGGAAACATATAATTTTTTTGATGTTATCAACATTGCCTATCTGTTCAATAGCATTATTAAAGATATTTGTATATAGTAACTTACTATGCTCTTCTGAAATAGGGGCTAAGTCATTTAATTTTTCCCCGGACTTATAATCAGAAGCTAAATAGTACAAATAAGCTTTATTATTTTTCATTTATTTCTGTTTTTTTCAATAAATTTTTTATAAAATTTCTGTAATGTTCAACTTCATTTTCGTAAAATATTTTGCTATTACCGACTGAATTTTTGTATTGTAATTTTCTAAATGCAAGTGTTGTTGTAGCTTTGGTGTAAGGTCTTCTTATGTTTTCATCAATCCAACCCTTTTTAGTTCGCTTAATTGAATTTAAAATATTCAAATGAGATTCAGGTATTAATCCCAACTCTGTTTCTCCTTTTAATTCAGTAAAAATTATTTTCTTTTCACGATTTAATGATATTGAAAAAATCACAATAAAAATTGCAACAGTAAAAATAAGGAACAATAATCCAAGTACTGCTGTTGATTCGAAACTAATAGTTATATTCCAAGCAAAGTGAATAAATATTGCATTACATAATCCTATAAGACCATAAAATACTTTACTTTTACCGGGCCTAAATTTAGAATAACCCAACATTGCACCTAATGTAGCAGTTGCTACTCCATGCATCACAGCTGAAAAAAGAGTTCTAATTACTATTATTGTTAGCCATTGTGAAAGAGTGTTAGAATAAGTAATAAAATAAAGAAAATTTTCAGTCATTCCGAAACCGAGACCAATCGCTCCGCCGTAAACTATTCCGTCAGTAAGATTATCAAACTTTAAGTTTTTTATAGTAAGGAAAAGGAAAGCACCTTTTGTGATCTCTTCAACTAAAGGAGCTGCAAAAAAAGATTGAGCATAATCCATAGTTTGAGGGTTGTCAATAAAAATACTTATAAATTTAAGCAGATAATTTACACCTATATAAGCTAAAAAAATTGCACCGACAGCGCCCCAGAAATAATTTAATAGTACAAGACTGATGGGTTCTCTATCGTACCTGTCAAATTGCCATATTAAAAACAAATAAATTAACATTGGTACGATTGCAATAACTGCCGAAACGATTATAATCAATATTTCTCCACATCAATAAATTTTTATTTATAATTTATTAAAGTTCAATATATACAAAATAGGAATATTACTACATTAATTTTAAATTTTGACTTATGGATTTTTAATTATAAACTTTGAATTTTTAATGTACGTTTCTGCAATTATGAACCTTTAAAAGCATGTAATTACTGATTTATTCTTATTCCCAAATTTGATTATAAAACATACTATATTTATATTTTGACTTCTTTTTGCTTTATTTTTTAACAAAATTATGATAATTCAAATTTCAAATCTTACTGACGGAGATTATCATTATACATTCGACAAAAAGGTAGAAGAAATTGGATTATCAGATCCTTTTTTTAGTAATATTAGAGTTGAATCTCAATTACAAAAATCACAAAGGCAGATAATTTTAAGTTCTAAAATAAAAGTAAATGTAAATTTTGAATGCGACAGGTGTGGTATAGAGTATAAGCAAGAACTTACAAAAGAGTATAAAATTGTGTATTTGTTTAGTTCTGAAATAAATGATGAAGACCAAGTTGATCTAAAATATATTTCTTTTGAAACTGACACAATTAACCTGGCACCTGAAGTTAGAGATTATGCTCAACTTGCAATACCAATGAAAAAATTATGTAAAGAAGATTGTAATGGATTATGTCTTAAATGTGGTAAAAATTTGAACGAAGGAAGATGTAATTGTAAAACCAAAGAAATTGATCAAAGATGGTTACCACTTGAAAAATTAAGAAATAAAGTCAATTAATTAATCGGAAAATAAATGGCACATCCAAAACGTAAAATATCCAAAAGCAGAAGAGATAAACGCAGAACACATTATAAAGCTACTGCACCAACATTAAGTACTTGCTCAAATTGTGGTGAAATGAAGATGGCACATCGTGCTTGTCCTTCTTGCGGTTATTATAATGACCGATCTATGTTTATACCAAAAGCAGAATAAAAAATATTTATAAATGGATACAATCCCTACGAACGATTCTAAATGCAGAATAGTTGTTGATGCAATGGGTGGAGATTTTTCTCCTCTTAATGCTATTGTAGGTTCAATTCAAGCTTACGAAGAATCAGGTGAGTTCGAACTTTACCTTGTTGGTCAAACAGATGAAATAAAAAATGTAATATCTTCTAACAATCTTTCCTTTGACAATAATAAAATTCTACACGCTGACGAAGTAATTGAGATGGGTGAAAAGCCTACACAAGCTCTGAAACAAAAACCTAATTCTTCAATTGTTGTTGGAGCCAAATTTATACGTGACGGGAATGCCGATGCTTTTGTAAGTGCGGGAAATACAGGTGCTGTAATGGCTGCTTCCACACTTATAATCGGAAGAATATCGGGAGTTGGGAGACCAACTATTAGTGTTTCAATGCCGAATGAAACCGGAATATGTAATTTATTTGATGTAGGTGCAAGTGTCGATTCCAAACCAAGACATTTACTTGAATATGCTATTATGGGAAGTATTTATACGGAGGAAATTAATGGAATAAAAAATCCAACTGTTGGAATACTAAATGTCGGGGAAGAAGAAGGTAAAGGAAACGAACTTACTGTTGCTGCATCAGAACTTATAAAAAAGACAAATTTAAATTTTGTTGGAAACGTTGAAGGGAACGACATATTTAAGGGCACAGCAAATGTAATTGTTTGTGACGGTTTTATAGGTAACATTTTGATAAAATTTGGAGAAGGTGTCTTAAGTTTGTTAAAACACAGATTCAAAGATTATGCCTCACAAAGCTTAACTAATAAGATAAAAGTCGGTTTGATTAGAAGTACTATGCGTGAAGCCATGAAAGATTTTGATTACCAAACACATGGTGGTGCTCCTTTATTGGGCATTAATAAAATAAGTATTATAGGTCACGGTTCAAGTACACCAAAGGCAATAAAGAACATGGTATTACGCGCAAATGAAATGCACAAAAAGAAATTAATAGAAAAAATAAGTAAATCAATTACTCAATATTCAAATTTAAAATAAGTCGGATTTTAATGTCAGATAAAACAATCAGTGCAGCAATAACAGGGGTTGGGATGTATGTCCCGGATAAAATTTTAGATAATGCATATTTTGAATCTATTGTTGATACAAGTGACGAATGGATAAGAACAAGAACCGGAATTTCAGAAAGAAGGAAATTAGAAAACGGTGCCACAAGTGATTTAGCTGCTAAAGCCGCGGAAGATCTTTTAAAATCAATAAATATTTCCGCAGAAGAAATTGATGTTATTATAGTTGCAACTGTTACACCTGATATGTTTTTCCCGGCAACAGCTTGCTTGGTACAAGAAAAAATTGGAGCTAAAAATGCCTGGGGATTTGATCTTTCTGCAGCTTGTTCAGGTTTTTTATTCGCTTTCCAAACCGGGTGTTCTTTTATTGAAACCGGAAAATATAAAAAAGTACTTGTAATTGGTGCAGATAAAATGACTTCCATTGTTGATTATACTGATAGAAATAATTGCATAATATTCGGGGATGCCGGGGCTGCTGTTTTATTAGAACCTTCGGAAGATACATCCTTAGGTTTACAGGATTCACTCTTACACATTGACGGTAGCGGCAAAGAAAGTTTATATATGAAAGGCGGAGGTAGTTTAAATCCAGCCACTCATCAAACAATTGACGAAGGTATGCATTATCTTTATCAAGATGGAAAAGCAGTGTTCAAATTTGCTGTTAAGGGAATGGCAGATATTTCTTGCGAAATTATGGAAAAGAATGGATTGAAATCAGATGATGTAGCTTATCTTGTACCTCACCAAGCAAATTTAAGAATTCTAAATGCAACAGCCGAAAGAATGGGACTTGATAAAGATAAAGTAATGATAAATATTAATAAATATGGTAATACAACTGCCGCTACTGTCCCTCTTTGCCTTGTAGAATATTATAGAGCAGGGAAATTGAAAAAAGGCGATAAATTAATTCTTGCCACATTTGGTGCCGGTTATACCTGGGGGGCAAGTTATTTAGTCTGGAGTTTAGAAAATAAGAGTAAAACAGAATCTTAACTATGTCTAAAGTAGGTTTTCTTTTCCCCGGGCAGGGGACTCAATATATTGGTATGGCAAAAGACCTTTACGAAAATTTAGTAGAGGTCAGAGAAATGATTAAAACCGCAGACGATGTCTTAGGCATTAATTTATCGGATATAATGTTTAACGGTCCTTTAGAAAAATTAAAACAAACCCAATTTACACAACCTGCAATTTTTATACACAGTGTTGTGTTAAGTAGTCTTACAAGATTACTTGAACCTCAAGCAGCCGCCGGACATTCTTTAGGTGAATATTCTGCTTTAGAGTCTGCAGGAGCCGTTCAATATTATGAAGCAGTTCAATTAGTTAGAGATAGAGGAATTGCGATGCAGCAGGCGGGAGTTGATAATCCTGGTACAATGGCTGTCGTAATAGGGCTATCACCGGAACAGGTTAAAGAGTGTTGTGTAAAAGCTGCCGAAGTTGGAATAGTTCAGCCTGCTAATTTTAACTCACCTGGACAAATTGTTATTTCCGGTTCCATTGATGGCGTAAAAAAAGCGATGGAATTATGTAAAAGAAATGGTGCAAGGTTAGTAAAAGAGCTTTTTGTTAGCGGTGCTTTTCATTCACATCTTATGAAATCTGCAAAAGATAAATTGAAAACCGTTTTAGATAAAACAAACTTTTATGATGCACGCTTTCCTGTGTACACAAATGTGTCGGCTAAACCAGTTACTAAAAAAAAAGATATTAAAGAAATGCTTTATCAACAGGTAACTTCTCCTGTTCGTTGGGAAGAAACAATTAATAATATGATAGCTGACGGTATAGATGAGTTTTATGAAATTGGCCCGGGTAAAGTGCTGCAAGGTTTAGTTAAAAGAATTAATCCTGATATAAAATGCCAAGGTATTGATAAATATTCTGATTTGGAACAATACTTGTAATGGCAAAAAAATTTGAGAAAGTAATTAAAAAACTAAAGATAGATCCCCGTATATTTACTTTCAAATTTAATTGTGACTGTACAGGTGAATGCTGTCACTACGGTGTTTATACCGATTCGTTTGAGGCAAAAAGAATTTTAAGAATTAAAAAAAAAATTCTTGAATATTTTGATAGTTCTCAATGTACTGATGTAAGTAAATGGTTTGAAGAACCTGAAGAAGATGAGGATTTTGAATCTGGAGTAGCAATCGGAACGGAAGTTATTGATGGTAAATGTACTTTTTTAGATAAAAATGGTTTATGTACTCTGCAAAAAATAGCGATCGATGAAGGAAAACATAAGTGGAAGTATAAACCGCTTTATAGTATATTGTTCCCATTAACTATTTACGAAGGTGCACTAACTATAGATGATGAGCATATTGACAGACTAAAAACTTGTAATCCTGATCCTAAAACGGAAATTACAATATTTGAATATTGTGCTGAAGAGTTAATACATTTACTAGGCAAAAGGGGTTATTCTGAATTAAAAAAATATCAGGAAGAATATTTAATCAAACAAAATGTAAAGAAAAAAAATGTTTAAAAATAAAAAAGCAATAGTCACAGGTGGTACAAGAGGAATTGGTAGAGCTATTGTACTAGATTTAGCTGCAAATGGTTGTGATGTTGTATTTACATACTTCAGTTCGGAAGAAGCAGCAAAAAATTTAGAAAGTGAATCGGGGAAATTAGGTGTTAAGATTTTGGGAATTAAAGCAGATGCCTCGAAATTTGAAGAAGCTGAAGAATCTGTTCAATTTACTTTGGAAAATCTTGGTAATTTAGATATTCTTGTAAACAATGTTGGAATCACAAAAGACAATTTGATTTTAAGAATGTCTGAAGAAGATTTTGATTCTGTTCTTTCTGCAAACTTAAAAAGTGTTTATAATTATTCAAAATTAGTCATACGCCCTATGATGAAACAAAGGTATGGAAGAATAATAAATATTTCTTCCGTTGTTGCTTTAATAGGCAATCCGGGTCAAGCCAATTATGTTGCTTCTAAAGCTGGTGTTATCGGGTTAACAAAATCACTTGCCCGTGAACTTGCTTCACGTAATATTACCGTTAATGCTGTAGCTCCGGGTTATGTCAGTACTGATATGACAAAAGATCTAACCGAAGCACAAAAGGAAGCAATGTTGAACCAGGTTCCATTAAAAAGAATTGCTGAACCTATTGATATTGCAAAAGTCGTTTCCTTTTTAGCATCATCTTCTGCAGATTATATTACAGGACAGGTAATTACTGTTGACGGCGGAATGACAATGTGAGTGATACATTTATTTTTAAACTTGTAGAAGCGTAATAGATTTATTTTTATATTTAATACAGTTAATCTAAATAATTATAGGAGAAATAAGATGGACGTTGAAGCTAAAGTTAAAGAGATTATTATTGACAAATTAGGTGTTGAAGAATCTCAAATAACACCGGAAGCTTCTTTCACAAATGATCTCGGTGCAGATTCATTAGATATTGTTGAATTGGTGATGGGTTTTGAGAGCTCTTTCTCAATCTCTATACCTGACGATGATGCAGAGAAGATCGGGACAGTTGGAGACGCAATAAATTATATAAGTGGAAAAGTAAGTTAATAAAATATAGCCGGAGTGTTTACATTTCGGCTATACACACTTACTCTTTATATTCTAATTCGTTTTTTATTTTTAATGAATTGCAATTCGTTTTTAAATCAGATTTTATCCCCCCAAATAAAACCCATTTACCAATCTATATTTAGTTGCAACAAAATAATAAACTTATTTGAGGTTGTATTTTGTTCATACTAAGATTTTTTTATTTAAAGTTTAAATATTTTATTACCGGAAATGTTTGGTATAATATCACTGATTATATTCATCTTGATAAATTTAGATCATTTGAAAAGTTAATCGGATGTAATATTTATAATCCTAAATATTATCTTAAAGCTATAACTCACAGATCTTATCTCGAAGGAAAAGAAAATGCGGATTATTCTAATGAAAGATTAGAATATTTAGGTGATGCCGTTGTCAATCTTATTGTTGGTAAATACTTATTTAATAAATTTCCTAATGAAGATGAAGGATATTTAACTAAGACTAGATCAATGCTTGTGAATAAAAGTGCACTTTTTGACGCCGCAGAAAGGATAAATTTAGATGATTATTTACTTGTAAGTAAAAACTTTTCCAAGACACTTCCCAATGGTTCAAAAGCTGTTTTATCTGATGCATATGAATCAATTGTAGGTGCAATTTACCTTGATAAGGGTTTGCAAAGAGCAGAAAAATTTTTAATAAAATCTTTGCTGGAACCAAGCTTTGAAATTACCGGCTATTTAAAAGACAGCAATTATAAAAGCCAATTGTTGGAATATGTGCAAATGCAGCGTTTAGAAAATTTGGAATATAATGTGATTAAAGAAGAAGGACCACAGCACGAAAAATTATTTACCGTTCAAGTAAAAATTAATAATAAAATACTGGGAACCGGTAACGGTAAAAATAAAAAAAGTGCCGAACAGATTGCAGCAAAAAATGCTTTACAAAAGATAAAAAACGCCTGACCTGTCTGAATTTTACAAAGTTCTTTTATTAATTTATTACGTAAATTTATTTTTATAATCTAAAAAATTTTTGTGCAAACTTTTTTATTTGAGAAGTATAAATGAATAATTATAATCATCCCGATAAATTTGTTAATAGACATATTGGTACTAAAGAGAGTAATGTTGAACTTATGTTAAAAACTATTGGCGTAAATTCATTAAACGAACTCATTAACCAAACTGTACCTGAAGATATTAGACTTAAAAAACAACCCGAATTAGACGAACCGGTTTCTGAATTTCAGCTAATTAAAAAATTAAAGAAAATTGGTGAGAAAAATAAAGTATTTAAATCTTATATAGGACTCGGATATTATCCTACAATTACTCCATCGGTAATTCAAAGAAATATTTTTGAAAACCCTGGATGGTACACCCAGTACACTCCATACCAGGCAGAGATTTCACAAGGAAGATTAGAGGCTTTAATAAATTTTCAAACTGCTGTTATTGATTTAACCGGCTTACCAATTGCGAACGCATCATTACTTGATGAAGGAACTGCCGCAGCGGAAGCAATGTCAATGTTTTATGCAAGACGTAAAAACAAAAACGCAAAAAAGTTTTTTGTATCCAATGAATGTTTCCCGCAAACAATAGATGTATTAATAACAAGGTCCAATCCTGTAGGCATTGAACTTGTAATAGATGACCACAAAAACATTGAATTGAATGAAGATTATTTTGGAATTCTTGTACAATATCCCGCGTCTGAAGGTGAAATTTATGACTATACAAATTTATTTAATGACGCTGCTCAAAAAAATATTTATAAAGCTGTCGCAGCTGATATATTTAGCTTATCACTATTAAATCCTCCCGGAGAATTAGGTGCAGATGTTGTTCTAGGCAGCACACAAAGATTTGGTGTACCCATGGGATTCGGCGGACCTCACGCAGCTTATTTCTCTTGTAAAGACGAATTTAAAAGAAATTTACCGGGAAGGATTGTAGGTGAATCGATAGATGTTGCCGGTAATAAAGGCTATCGTTTAGCGCTGCAGACAAGGGAGCAACACATTAGAAGAGAAAAAGCTACTAGTAATATTTGTACCGCACAAGTTTTACTTGCAATAATGGCAGGTATGTATGCTGTCTATCACGGTCCCTCAGGTATTAAAGCAATTGCCGAGAGAATTTATAAATTAACAAATTTATTGGACGAGGTATTATCAAGTTTAAGATTAACACAATTAAACAATAATTATTTTGATACTCTTTTATTTGATGTAAAAGATGAAGGGGAGTTTAATAATATAAAATCAGAAGCTGAAAAAGTAGGTATTAATTTTAGATATTTGCATGGTAACAAAATCGGGATATCAATAAGCGAAGAAACACAATTAGAAGATGTGAAAGAAATTATATCGGTGTTTTCAAAAGCATTGGGCAAAGAATATGATGATTCATTCTTTGATGATCGGAATAAAGGAAAAGACATACCGGATAATATTAAAAGAAATAGCCCCTACTTACAGAGCAAAGTGTTTAACTGTTATCATTCAGAAACTGAGATGATGAGATATATAAAAAGATTGGAGAATAAAGATCTTTCCTTGGTTCATTCAATGACTCCCCTTGGTTCTTGTACAATGAAATTAAATGCTGCATCTGAATTGATAAGTGTTTCAAATCCTAATTTTAATGCACTTCACCCGTTTGCACCATCTTTTCAAACAGAAGGGTACACACAAATATTTAAAGAATTTAAAAAAGATCTATCAAAAATAACGGGATTTGCTGAGACCTCTTTACAGCCAAACTCCGGGGCACAAGGCGAGTTTACCGGTCTTATGGTTATAAGAGCATATCATCACAGTCGCGGGGATATGAATCGAAATATTGTCCTTATACCATCATCTGCTCATGGAACAAATCCTGCAAGTGCGGTAATGGCAGGTAATAAAATTGTTGTTGTAAAATGTGATGAGTTTGGTAATATAGATGTTGAAGATTTGAAAATTAAGCTTGATGAAAACAAAGAAAATATTTCCGCCTTAATGGTCACCTACCCGTCAACTCACGGAGTTTTTGAGAGAAAAATAAGAGAAATTTGCGAACTTGTTCATTCATACGGCGGGCAAGTTTATATGGATGGTGCAAATTTAAATGCCCAGGTAGGGTTAACAAGTCCCGGAGAAATTGGTGCAGATGTTTGCCACATAAATCTTCATAAGACTTTCAGTATTCCTCACGGTGGCGGCGGTCCTGGTGCAGGTCCTATTGCTGTTGCAGAACATTTGGTTAAATTTTTACCCGGACACAGTATTGTAAAAGTTGGAGGTGATGAAAGTATTACCGCAGTAAACTCAGCACCCTGGGGTAGTGCAAGTATTTTACTCATCTCCTATGCATATATTAAAATGATGGGGATTGCAGGGTTAAAAAAAGCGAGTGAAATAGCTATATTAAATGCTAATTATATTAAAGAAAAATTAGAAAATGCATACAATGTTGTCTATCAAGGTGAGAAGGGAAGAGTTGCTCACGAATTAATTTTTGATATGTACCCATTTAAAGTTTCGGCAAATATTACGGAAAATGATATTGCCAAACGTCTTATGGATTATGGATTTCATGCACCTACGGTATCTTTCCCAGTTCACGGCACACTAATGATAGAACCCACAGAGAGTGAATCAAAAGATGAACTTGATAGATTCTGTGAAGCAATGATTTCAATTAGAAAAGAAATACAAGATATAGAAGAAGGTAGGGCAGATAAAATTGATAATGTAATTAAGAATGCTCCGCACACAATGTTTGATATTGTCTCTGCTGATTGGAAACATTCATACACAAGAGAGCAAGCTGTATTTCCGACAGATTGGGTAAAGAAGAACAAGTTCTGGCCACCTGTTAAAAGAATAGATAATGCCTACGGTGACAGGAATCTTATTTGCAGCTGCAACCCTATAATGGATTACGAAGAAAGCACTGTTTCATAATTTTTTTATTGAAAAGAAAATTAATTCTTTATCTTAATACACTTCTAAAATTATGTTTGGTTAGGGATGAATAAATACGCTCTTTTTTATATATATCTATTAATATGTAGTCCTTTTATTTTTTCCCAAAATACAGACACAACATTTTTCAAATGGGATTATTCCTTTATTGTCGATTCTATTAATGTATCCGGTAATGATTTAACTGAAAAGGAAATTATATTCAAAGAAATTACTTTTTCTATGGGTGATGTTATTACACCAAAAATATTAACTTTTAACAGAGAAAGAATATTTAGTTTAAGAATATTTACGAAAGTTGAACTCATATCTTACAGATTTCAAGAAAAGAATTTTATTAATATAAAAGTAGAAGAAAGCTGGTATATTTATCCTGTACCCTTTGCTCATATTCAAGACAGGGACTGGGATAAACTTTCATACGGTTTGGCATTATTAGTTTTCAATTTTAGAGGGAGAAATGAAAAATTAAAATTTGTAGGGGCTTTGGGTTATAATCCAAGACTTGATTTTTCATATTCTGTACCTTATTTGAATTATAAATCAGAAATTTCCTTTGAAGGTGGAATTAAGCTTCAAAAGGTTAAAAATAAAAGTCATATTGCTAAAAAATTATGGGGAGGAGATTTCGACCAAACCGTACGTTCCGGTAGATTATTTTTCGGTAAAAGATTTGGGACTTATACTAGGGTCGGAATCACTACAGCTTACGCTACAATTGAAACTCCGAAATTTATAAAAGGTATTTCTGCCTCTGACACACGTATTGATCACTTATTTACATTAGCTTTTAATTATTCTTATGATACCCGTGATTTATCACAATTTCCTCGTGAAGGTATGTATGCATCATCTATATTACAATTAAAAGGTCTGGGTATTGACGGTATTTCTTATCAAGTTTTAAATTTTGATTTAAGAAAATATTTCAAATTAAATGATGATTTAAGTTTGAAATGGCGCTTTGCTTCTAGATTTACTTTCGGAGATTTAATACCATTTTACGATAATTCCTTTTTGGGTTTTAACGAAAGAATAAGGGGACATTTTAGACAAGAGCTTGAGGGTAATAATTCTTATATAGGATCTGCGGAAATAAATTATGCATTATTTAATGATATGAATTTAAATTTAGATTTTATTCCTTTTATCCCAAAACGACTGCTTAGGTATAGGGTAGCACTTTATCTTCAGTTGTTTGCGGATACCGGGACTATACAAAATAAAAATGAACCTTTAAGCATAAAAAAATTAAACTCAGGTTACGGAATCGGATTAACGTTACTATTATTACCTTATAATGTTTTTAGATTAGAACGCGCCTGGGATGAATACGGTAACCCGGAGTGGATATTTGATGTCAGAGTATCTTTCTAATATAGAACTATTTTTTACAGAACCAAGAAATATCGGTAATACTTATATTGTTATAGACGGTTCTGATGCAAAGCATATTCAAAAAGTTATGCGTCATAAAATAGGGGATAAAATATTTGTTACTGATGGAAAAGGGAGGATTTACAAAGGGAAAATAGAGAAAATAAAAAATGGATCTCTAAAAATCAATAAAATCGATATTATAGAATATTCAGAAAAGTATAAAAACATTACGATTTGTATTCCTAATTTAAGGAAATCCAACAGACTTGAATTTGCAATAGAAAAAGCAACTGAGCTCGGAATAACTAATTTTATTATATTCAACTCTAAAAGGACAATTTCTAAAAAAGTTAAAATTGATAGGCTGAACAAGATTGTTCTTTCTGCAATGAAGCAGTCTTTAAATTGTTACTTACCCAAAATTACTTTTCAAAACTCACTTTCATTCTTAAAGGATACAAATTCTGGAATTGTTTTATTTGATCAGGCTAATAAAAGTATGTTTAATAGTTCTTCTCTAAATACAAACAAAAATTATTTTCTTCTTTTCGGACCCGAAGGGGGATTTGAGAAAGGTGAGATACCCGAAAATATAATCATTTCTAATTTTAATTTAGCACCTAACAGACTTCGCACAGAAACAGCCGTTGTTTGTGTCGTATCAAAACTATCAACTTAATTTTAATTTCCTTCATTTCTTTGGTTCCATAATATTAGATGGGAATGGTTGAATGGTCGTATGAATGTTCACATTTTATTATATGCTCTTATCTTCAATCATTCATTCATCGAAAAGAAAAATTCGTAGTCTTTACACACACAAAAAAAAAGGAGGATCATTTCTGATCCTCCTTAATTCAATCTAAATATTATTTAGAATTAAAGATTTATGCGGACACCAACATTAACTATTCTTGGTATTCCCATAAATACTTCGGCGTCATCAGCTTTGTGATTTACACCATCTGCTGTATAAGCGTTAAATCTACTGTTGTCAAGAGCATCTGATACATATAATTTATCAAATACGTTAAAGACGTGTGCAAATAATTGAATACCTACGTTTTTAAGATTTAATGGCAAGTTATAGCTGAAGTGGAAATCAACTAAACCATAACTTGGTATCTTCCAGCTTTGACCTCTGTCATTAGGATCAGATCTGCTTAACGGATCCCAATCTGCATAATAATTTGCATAATATTTATATACAATCTGTGCTGTCATTCCGCTAACTGGGAATAAGGAAGCAGCTAATGCAAATTGTGTTTGAGGTGCATCACCAACTTTAATCCCATCTAAAAACAAGTTGTAAGTTTTTTGTATGGGATCATTTGTATTAGGATCATAATCAGTATAAATACCACTAGGATCATTTGTTAAATTCCAACTTCCTATGGAAGCAGCAGCGTCTAATCTGAAATAACGTGATGGCTGCCAAGCACTTTCAAGTTCAAAACCGGAATTTTTCTGATTTACACCAGATAATGCAAGGATACCGTCTGAACCGTCAGGATTTCTTACAAATTTTCTATATGCACGGTTATCCCATTGTGTATTATAGTAATTGAATTTAGCAGTAATTTTTCCGTCTGTTGAACGTAAATTCAAACCAAGCTCCCAAGAATTGAATTTTTCATTGGAAGGATTTAAATTAAGAGCACCACTACCGTTATCATCAATAACTTGATCAAAAATAGGTACTTTACGAACTGTACCAACATTAGCGTAAAGATCAACGTTGTTTGTTGCACGATAACTTACACCACCTTTTAACTGATATCCATTGATGTTATCTGATTCAACAAATAAAGCACTTCCGTTTGCAGTTTTACTAAAGTGATTTAAATAGCTGTATTTGATTGTTGACCAACCGTAGGTTGCATAAACAGTCCATTGTTTTTTGGTGTATTCACCTTGTCCGTAAAAGCCTAACCAGTCTACAGTATTAGTATTGAAATAAACAATCTTATCACCCAAGACTTTTTGTTGCTGTGCAGGGGTTGTATCAAAATCATTTGCTGTATTTATATAATATTCGCCCCCTAAAAGATCTCTTACTTCACGGAAGTGGTCTATTTCAGCTTTTCTCCAGTCAATACCAACAGACATTTTGAAGTACTTGGAAACATTATAGAAAGCTTTAGAAATAGCACCAACAGTCCATTGCTGGTTAACACTGTTTCTTAAAATACCCAATGAACCAGTAGTTGAAGCTCTGTTTCTTGCAATAGTTGCATCCCATTCAACAATACGTGATGGACTTGCTTTACCTACGTGATAATTATAACGCATAGAACCAAAAGTACCGGAACCACCGCCTTTACCGCCTGACCAATAAATTGTAGTATATAAACTTGTCTTGTTCGAAAGTTGTGAATACCAGTTAAAGTTTACAATTGGTTTGTGGAAATAGTTCTCTCTTTCGTTGATAAAACCCGGATCGAATCTATCGCGTATACTGCCGTCCCAATACTGTTTACCAGAATATGATGGATCTACAGTATTCCAGGTCTGATTGTATAATCTTCCGTCTGGAGCCTCAAAAAATGTGCCGAAAGCGTCTTTATTATAATCAGAAAGATCACTTGCAAACGATTTGCTGTAAGCACCAATATTCTGTTTGTAAAGATTTTGCCCGTGTCTTTGAGGTGCGCCTATAGCATATAATTCAATTCTGTTTTTGCTGTTAATATTGTATGATGCACCAAAATAGTAAGCCCAAGAATCTGTCCATGTACTCAAAATTTTACCATCACCGGTTTTTCTTACAATTAAACCATTGATAGCAAATTTTTTGTCCACTAAACCCGAGTTAAATGAAATGGTTGATTTTAAGAAAGCGCCGGTACCGAATTCTTGTTTATAGTTGATTCCGAATTTTTGAGCTGTAGGATCAGTGATAATATTCATTGTACCACCGATTGACGGTGTAGCAAGGTTAACTGCACTTAATCCTCTTTGCATCTGAATTGAAGAAGTAGCATCACCCACTCCGTCCCAGTTTGACCAGTAAACCCAGCCGTTTTCCATATCGTTTACAGGCACACCGTTTATCATAATTGCAACGTTTCTTTGGTTGAAACCACGAACGTTTATACGAGCATCGCCTGCACCACCGCCCTGATGTGTAGCGTATACACTTGGTGTAGTGTTCATTACCATCGGCAAATCTTGAGAACCTAACATAAGTTCCATATCTTTTTTGGAAACATTGCTAAAGGCAACAGGCGTCTCACGTTCTTTTGCTCTGTCAGCAATTACGCTTAATGAAAGCGTAAATTCTGTAACTGTCAGATCAAAATTTACTTCAGTGTTATTGTTAAGATCAACTTCAACTTCTTGAGTAGCATAACCTATATAACTGCATCTTAAAGTATAAGTACCGGATGGGGCAGAAATAGAATAATTCCCATCTGCGTCGGTTGCAGCACCAAGGTTTGTACCCACGAGGATAACATTTGCCCCCAATAATTTTTCGCCCGTTTGTGTGTTAGAAACTACACCGGATACTGTATAATTCTGAGCATAAAGCGTAGTTGTAGCTAACATAAGGGCAATAACGAGGAATTTGTATAGCTTAGCCATAAGATATGACTCCTTATTTATTATGGATAAAACAATTAATTAAAGACTCACTCATAGATAAAATGAGGTAGTTTCTTTGATAAGTTAGAGAATTCTCTCGGAACGAGAGAGGTAAAATGTTGTTAAAAGATTGTATCAATTTATCAATAATATTTTTCTTTTAGTTATAAAGATATTATTATGTAATTTTGAACTGAAATAAAAGCCTTCTCAAAATTTCTTAATCAACATTGGATAACATAATAAAAGTTATGAAATAGGGCAAGTGTAAAATTAAAAACTATCTATTTTTTTTTAATATTTAATATTTATTAAATATTAAGCAATATGATTTTCAATACTGAAAATTTATCTGCAGCAGCTTTTATCTTTTTGTGCATTCCTAAATCTTCTAACTACAAATCCAACAACAAAAACAAACAGTACAATTAAAATAATTATTTTCATAAATGTAATATAATGAAATTATTTAATTCAAAATCTTCTCAGTGTGCTCCATTCCCTCTATGGTGACTAAAAATTAGCTTGGAAATAAACCGCAGAAGAAACAGAGATAATTTATTTATATTTTTAATAATTTTGCATTTATAGCTACAATTACAGTACTAAGCGACATTAGTGCTGCACCTGCTGCCGGACTTAAAAGAATACCATAATTATAAAGCACACCAGCTGCAAGTGGAATTGCAAATGCATTGTAACCCGTTGCCCAAACTAAGTTTTGAACCATTTTTTTATATGTTGCTTTTGCCAATTTTATAATTGCCAATACATCCAGTGGGTTACTTTTAACCAAAATTATGTCCGCCGTTTCCACTGCCACATCTGTACCGGTACCTATTGCAATTCCCACATCTGCTTGTGCTAAAGCAGGTGCATCGTTCACTCCGTCTCCTGTCATTGCAACTACATATCCGTTACTCTGTATTTCTTTCACTTTTTCTGATTTTTGATGAGGCAATACTTCTGCAAAATAATCATCTAATCCCAATTCTTCTGCTACCCATTTTGCTACTTTTTTATTGTCCCCTGTAAGCATAATTGTTTTAATCCCAAGTTTTTTGAATTTTGATATTGCTTCTTTTGATTCTTCGCGTATAATATCGGCAAGTGCAATTGCACCTTTTAGCTCATCGTTTATCAATAAAAAAACTACAGTTTTACCTTGGCTGTGAAATTCTTCAATTCTTGTATCATCAATGTTTATGTTTTTATCTCTAAGATAACCCGGGCTTACAACCATAACCGTTTTGTTATCAACAATGCCGGTTGCTCCTTTACCGGGTATAGCTTTAAAGTTTCTTACTTCAAAAGTGTTATCCGTAGATTTTACTATTCCCTGTGCAATCGGGTGTTCGCTGTGCATTTCAACAGAAGCAGCAAATTTTACTATTTCGTTTTCTGTCAAATTGGTGTCAAAACTTATAATGTCCGTTATACCAAACTCGCCTTTGGTTAAAGTTCCGGTTTTATCAAAAATTATTGCATTTATATTTCTTGCAACTTCAAAGGCAGTTCTATTCCTAATTAAAAGACCATTTGATGCTGAAATTGCAGTGGAAACAGCAACTACTAAAGGAACAGCTAAACCAAGGGCGTGCGGACAAGTGATAACCATTACCGTTACCATTCTTTCAAGGGCGAATGCAAATGTCTGGTGACCAAATGTTATCCAGTAAGTTAAAGTAACAATTCCGCCTGTAATAGCAATTATTGTTAACCAGAAAGCAGCACGGCTTGCAAGATCTTGTGTTTTAGATTTACTCTCCTGCGCCTCTTTAACAAGTTCAATTACTTGTGATAAGAAAGAATCCTTACCTGTTTTTTTAACAATTACTTCAAGCGAACCTTCTCCGTTAACCGCGCCGCCAATTACATTATCTTCAACCTTTTTCATCACGGGTTTGGATTCACCTGTAAGCATAGCTTCATTTACTGAAGATTGACCGTTAACAACCAGTCCGTCTGAAGGTATTTTCTCACCCGGTTTAATTAATATTTTGTTCCCTGGTTTCAATTCATTCAAAGGAACGTCAACAACGGTCCCGTTATCGAACATTTTATGTGCATCCGAAGGCATTAGTTTGGCAAGTGATTCTAATGCTTTTGAAGCACCCATCACTGATTTCATTTCAATCCAGTGACCGATAAGCATAATATCAATTAGCGTTGCGAGTTCCCAAAAGAAAATTTTGCCGTCCAACCCTAACACTACCGCACTGCTGTAAAAATATGCTACTGATACAGCAATGGCTATCAGGGTCATCATTCCCGGTATCATTTTTTTCAATTCATCTATCATTCCTTTCAAAAAGGGATAGCCACCGTAAAAGAAAACGATGGAAGAAAAAAGGAAGAGTATATATTTTGAACCTTCAAAACTTAAGAGGTTTTCTAAATTTATAAGCCTTTGAATCATCGGGGAAAGCAAAAGAATAGGAACGGTTAATACCATGGATATCCAAAATCTTTTTCTAAAATCAGCGATCATATGAGTGTGATGATCAAGATGCCCTTTTTTTTTACCGCGTACTCATTATGCTGATGATGACCGTGATTCATTTCTCTGTGATGTTGCTGGTTGTTATCCATACCCACCTCATTTTTTATAAGTTCTTAATTTTATTAATTGAAAAAAACTTATCGGCAGTATTAGCATTTGCAAAACAAGGGAAAGTCCTATGCCTAAAAATATAAGGTTAGGCATTAAATTGCTGTAGCTCCATAAATCCAATCTTAGTGAAGCTAACTCAACAATTACAGCAAGAGTTAAGCCTGCCGTTAATTTAAAATCTTCCGTTACTTCGGTATTATCGGGTTCTACTGTTTCTTTTGCCAATGTTAGTGTGTCATTAACCATAACATCTTTAACGGCAGTAGTATCTCTATTTACAACGGTAACAGTATTATGTTTATCTCCGTGTGCAAATATTAAACTTACATATAATAACCCCCCAATCAATACTGACATAATTATAGATTTCATATTGAGTTTCATTGTTTGAGTGTTAATATATAATAAACTTTAAGTGTTAGTACTCAAAGTCTTAAATTTACTTTACTTTAAAACCATGCTCTATTAGATTTTTACTTGCTTGTTCAATTGAATATTTTTTCAACTTCATTCCACAGAGCGGACAAGTTCCGGGTTTATCAGAAATAACATTCCAATCCATTCTGTCTTGATAAACAAAACCGTCTTTGTTTTTATCGATAGAATTTAAGTCAATAATTCCTTTGCGAACCATTGAATTTTTGTTTTTCATTTTTGTTTTCATTGATGATTTCATCTTACCCATCATCATTTTATGTTTATGATTTTTCATCATCATAGTTTTGGATGAATCAGTCATATCCATTTTTTTATGATCTTTCATTTTATCCATCATCATTTTGCACGAGTCCATCATGGCTTTATTATCCATTTTCATATGATCTTTCATGTTGCCCATCATTTTTTTGTGTTTAGGGTTATTTATCATCATTTTGCAAGAATCCATCATAGCTGAATCCATTTTCTTATGATCTTTCATTTTACCCATCATCATTTTACACGAGTCCATCATAGCTTTATTCATTTTCATATGATCTTTCATCTTGCCCATCATCATTTTACATGAGTCTGTCATGGCTGTATTGTCCATATTCATATTATTATTTGGATTGTCATTGCTTTGTGAAAAGGATATACTTGAGAATATTATTATTATTAAAGCAATAGTCATAATTGTGTTAAAAAATTTGTTTTTCATTTTATCACCTTTTATTTTGTTAAAGTATTGAAGGATTATTTTTCCTTTTAATAAATATTGTTTTTCTCTGCAGACATCATTTTCTCTGCGGTTGAACAAATCTTAACCGCAGAGGGCACTGAGTGAACAGAGTTTATTATTCCATATTCCCTTCAGTTATTAAATTGTTTTTTCTTAATTCACGTCGTTTAAGTGCATAAAAAATTGCTGGGTAAATTGTTAGCTCCATTATAAAACTTGTAAAAATTCCTCCTGCCATTGGTGCAGCAATTCTTTTCATCACATCAGAACCTGCACCGTCCCCAATTAAAATTGGTAACAATCCAAAAAACAGAACTAATACTGTCATCATTTTTGGGCGGATTCTTTTTACTGCACCCTCGAATATCGATTCTCTTAAATCACTAAATGAATTTAAACGACCTCTCTTTTTCCAGTTTTCATAAGCAATGTCAAGATAAAGCAGCATTATAACCCCTGTCTCCGCACTTATACCCAATAGTGCTATAATACCGACCCAAACCGCGACACTCATATTGAAACCTGCAAAGTACAGATACCATATTGCGCCAACCATTGAAAAGGGAAGTGCAAGAAGTATAATACCTGTTTTGACAAATGATTTAGTATTAAAGTAGAGTAAAAGAATAACAAGTAGTATTGTTATAGGAATTACAAGTGCTAATTTTTTTGATGCTCTTTCCATATATTCAAATTGACCACTCCAAATTAAAGAGTAACCCTTAGGTATTTTTATTTTTTCGGCTATTACTTTCCGAGCATTTTCAACGTAAGTTCCAATATCAATATTTTCTATGTCTATGTAAACCCAGGCATTTGGCCTTGCATTTTCAGATTTTATAACAGGAGGTCCTTTCTTAATTATAATTTTCCCTAATTGTTCAAGCGGGATATTGCCACCGCCTTTTAACGGCACCAAAACTCTCTTTAATGCTTCAATATTTTCTCTGTAGTTTCTTTGATATCTTAAGTTCACATTATATCTTTCAAGACCTTCAACTGTTTTTGTAATGTTCATACCGCCTACGGCTGACATAAAAACGTCTTGAACATCTTGTATAGTAAGCCCATATCTTGCAATTGCGTTTCTGTCGATTGTAAAATCTACATAATTGCCGCCAGCGGATCTTTCAGCATATACAGAACGAGTTCCAGGTATTTTTCTAGTTACTACTTCTATTTCTCTACCTATTTTTTCTAGTACTTGAAGATCAGGCCCTCCAATTTTAATTCCTACGGGAGTTTTAATTCCTGTTGCAAGCATATCAATTCTATTTTTAATTGGCATTGTCCAAACATTGGTTAATCCGGGTATTTGAAGTGATGCATCCATTTCCTTTATCAGTTTTTCAGGTGTCATTCCTGGTCGCCATTCATTTTCAGGCTTTAGTTGTATAGTTGTTTCTATCATCGTTAATGGTGCAGGATCAGTTGTAGTTTCAGCTCTTCCTATTTTACCGAAAACTGATTTTACTTCAGGAAAAGTTTTTATTATCCTATCTGTTTGTTGAAGTATTTCACGAGCTTTTGTAATTGATATACCAGGAAGTGTTGAAGGCATATAAAGTATATCACCTTCATAAAGTGGAGGCATAAACTCTGAACCAAGTTTAGAAAATGGAAGAAAAGTTACAATAACAATTATAAACGAAGCTGCCATTACCAACCAGCGTTTTTTCATTACAAAGTCAACAATAGGATGATATATTTTCATTAGAAATCTTGTAACAGGGTTTGCATCTTCTTTTTTCATTTTTCCTCTTATGAAATAACCCATTAATACCGGTACAATGGTTATCGATAAAATAGCTCCTGCAGCCATTGCATAAGTTTTTGTAAATGCAAGAGGTTTAAATAATCTGCCTTCCTGTTGCTCTAATGTAAATATGGGTAAAAATGAAACTACTATAACAAGCAAAGAGAAAAATATTGGAGGTCCAACTTCTTTTGATGATTCTAAAATAACTGTCCAATGAGGTTTTTGCTTTTCCTTTGGTAGAAGCTGGTTATTAACAATATGGGAGTGTGAATTTTCTACCATAATTATAGATGCATCAACCATAGCCCCTATTGCAATTGCTATGCCGCCGAGAGACATAATGTTTGCATTTATTCCCTGTAGATGCATAACAAGTATGGAAGCTAAAACAGCAGTTGGTAGAGTAAATATTGCAACTAACGAACTCCTAATGTGAAGAAGAAAACCTATTATAACTAAAGCAACAATTATACTTTCTTCTATTAATTTGTTACTTAGATTATCTATTGCATTATAAATTAAGGTCGAACGGTCATAAGAAGTAATAATTTGTACATCCTCAGGTAAAGATGCTTTTAGTTCTTCTAATCTTTTTTTAACTCTTTTAATTACTTCAAGCCCATTTTCACCGAACCGCTGAATAATAATACCACCGACTGTTTCACCTTCACCGTTCCAGTCGGCTAAACCGCGTCTAAGTTCGGGACCTATATCAATGTTTGCAACATCTTTTAAATAAACAGGTGTCCCGGTTTTTTTATTGTAACCTATGGCAATAATTTTTAAATCATCAACACCTTTAATGTAACCCAATCCCCTGACCATAAATTCCATTTCACCCATTTCCATTAAACGACCACCTACATCATTGTTACTCATCTTTATTGCCATTTTAACTTTGTTCAATGAAATATCATACGAGGCGAGTTTAGTAGGGTCTATATTAACTTGATATTGTTTAACAAAACCGCCAATACTGGCAACCTCTGAAACTCCGGGAATTGCAGATAGTTCATACTTTAAGAACCAATCCTGAATTGAACGTAATTCTTGGAGATCTCTTTTATCAGATTTTAATATGTATTGGAATACCCAACCAAGTCCTGTAGCATCCGGACCCAATTGAGGAACAACTCCTTCCGGCAGGTCGTTTTTTATTGAACTAAGATATTCAAGTACTCTGCTTCGAGCCCAGTAAATATCCGTACCGTCATCAAATATTATATACACCATTGAGTAACCGAAAAATGAATATCCCCTGACTACAGATGCAAAAGGTACTGATAACATTTTAGTTGTAAGGGGATAGGTAACCTGATCTTCAACTATCTGCGGTCCTTGACCGGGATAATCAGTAAAGATTATTACTTGCACATCACTAAGATCAGGTATAGCATCAATAGCAGTGTTTTTAAGTGCCCATATTCCAGCTAAAATTAAAGCAGTAGTTAAGATGATAACCAATATTTTATTATTGATAGACCATTCAATTATTTTAACAATTAAACCGTCTTTATTTTGATCACTTGTCGTCATTGTCTATTCTCCAAATTTTTCTCTGTGTTCTTTGTGTGCACTGTGGTTAGTCGGGGTGGGACTTTATCCGCAGAGTGCGCAGAGTGAACAGAGATCATTTAAATTTATATCCGTGTTTTTTTAGGTTTTCTTCAACTTCTTTGATTGTAAATTTTCTTAATGTCATTCCGCATTCCGGACAAACTCCTGGTTTATCAGAGATCACGTTCCAATCCATAATATCTTGATAAAGCTTTCCATCTTTATTTTTATCGATTGCTTCCAAATTAATAACTCCTTCTCTGATAAGAGGAGATATAGCTTCGAGGGATTTTTTAGTCGTTTTAGAAGTGTTTGTTAAAGAATCTTTTTTAGCAGGTTTAGCGCTCATAAATTGATTCAAAGCAGCTTTCAAATTACTTTCCGAATCAATCAAGAATTGAGCGGAAGTTACAATTATGTTACCTGCAGTTAATCCTTCTAAAACTTGATAGTAACCCTTAGAATAGTTACCGAGTTTAACATTAATGGGTTTAAATTTTCCTTTTCCTACTTCAAGTATTATTATATTATTTTGTCCGCTTCTTATAATAGCCTGTTCAGGTACTACAGGATGTATACCTTGGTCTATGCCTTCTATTTCAACAGTGGCAAACATTGAAGGTTTTAACTCATTGTTATAATTTGGCATATCAATTCTTACTTTTATAGTTCTGGTTTTAGCGTCTAATGTTGGGTAAATAAAAGTAACTTTGCTTTTGAATACTTTACTTGGAAGAAAATTAAATTTTATATTTGCCTTTGCACCTAATTTTATTTTAGATAATTCATATTCATATATGTCAGCAATAAGCCACAGATTTTTTAGATCTGCTATCTTAAGTAACGGTGTGCCGGGATTGATCTTTTGACCCTCAATTACTTTTTTATTAATTACTGTTCCATCAAAAGGTGCATATAAAGTCATATATTTTTTAATTATTTTATTTTTTCTTAGAGCTTCTATCTCCTTCATTGAGACATCTAATAACTGAAGCTTTCTTATACTATTTTCAATTAATTCTTTACCAGTATTAGCAATGCTTTTATTCGAGCTTTTTATTACTTTATCACCGTAAGCAATTGCAGTAAGGAACTCCTGTTCTGCTGCCACTAAAATTGGTGAATATATGTCGATTAATTTTTCACCTTTTTTAACTTCTTGACCGGTAAAATTAACATATAATTTTTCTATCCATCCTCCTACTTTTGTTGTAACTATAAATTCTTTCCTTTCGTCTGTTTGTAAAATACCGTTTGTAATTACTAAAGGATTTATTTTTTTACTTTCCACAACTTCAGTTTTTACATTCATATTTTGTTGAACTACTGGATCAATTTTCACAACACCTGCTTCACCTGCTTGGTCTTCATAAACTGGAACTAAATCCATACCCATTGCTGATTTACCTGGTTTATCGTATACTTCGCTGGGGTTCATTGGAGCTTTCCAATAAAGTATTTTCCTTGTTTTTGTTGTACTATCTTTTGCTGTGTCTTTGGTAGATATAGCATCATTATTAGTATTAAAGAAAACCAGAAATATTACAACACCTATTATTATTCCGATTACAATTAAAATTAGATCTCTCTTTTTCACTATTGTTACTCCGTTAATTAATTTGTTAAACTTGTTCCTGTTAAAAATTCTAAGTCAGCTATTTGCTTTAAGTAATTTGTTTTCAACCGATATAAATTTGTCTCTATTTTAAATAGCTGATCTTGAGCATCAATTACATTTATAAAATCAACTTCATTTACTTGATAACTTGCAAGTGCAGATTTTAAGTTTAGTTGAGCTTGCGGTAATAAACCTTCTACAAAAAGATTTATCCTTTCTTCAATAGACTCTAATTCGGCCAAATCAGAACCGAATCTGCTGTTAAGAAATTGTAAAGCAGTAGAATATTGTTCTGAATGTAATTTTTGGAGTGAAACCATTTCTTCCACTTTTGCAGTTGTTTTGCCACCGTAATTAAGTGGTAAAGAAAAGCCCAATACTACGGAAAAAAAGTTGTTTAAATATCTACTCGTTGCAGTCACCTGATTTCTGAAAGAATATTGCAGACCCAAGCTTATATTAGGGTAAAATTCTTTTTCTGCAGAAATTTGTTTTAATTTATTTTTTTCTTTTAATAATTGAATCCCTTTTAAATAGGGGCGATTTGTCTTTGCAAGTTTTTCTAATTGTTGTACCGTTATGTCAATTGTTTTTATAGAATCAATTAATTCTGTTTTTATATCATTATCAAAACTTTGTAAAATGAGAGAGTTCAGTCTTGATAAAGCAGAATTTTCACGACTTTTAAGTGTTACTATTTTATCGTTTATCTTTGTTATTTCTAATTGTACTTTTACTAAATTTTGCAGTGTAGCCGATGAAACCGAATATTTTACTCCAACCACATCTTTTATGTCATATAATAATTTTTTCGATTCATTTGCATAAAAAATAGCTCGCCGAAAGTAATTTAAGTCGTAATAAGTTTTTGTAACTGACTTTCTAATTTCGTTCTCAGTATCTATAATTTCCAGTTTAATAATTGATGTATCCACCGCGGCAACATCTTCTTTAGCGGAAAGTTTGCCCGGGAAAGGAAATGTTTGCTGTAACCCGATAGTTTTTTGGGTCATTGGGTCTTCTCCGAATGAAAATGAACTGGTTGGCAAATTCCTTAGTCCAAATGTCAACATTGGATCGGGCAAGTTAGAAACCTGAGGTATCTTGTTAATTTTAGCCTCTTTTTTTGCGACAAGCATTTTTATTTTAGGACTAACAAATATTGCCCTGTTTATTAAAGATGGAAGTTCGTTTTCCTGTCCAAAAAGAAACTTAGATGTCGTAATTGTTAAAAGAATTAAAACAAATAAATGTTTTCGTCTCATTTATTTTACCTGTTAAAATTATTGTTCGTATGTATCAATTAACATTAATTATATCATCAATTGAATGATGAAAATATTACAGTGTTATTGAATAATTATTTAAAGCCAATTGTTCTCTTAGTTGAAGAAATTGGGATAAGTAAATAGAGTAGTTCTAAATAAGTAGAAGTGAAATGGTAAGGTATATATTAGTTGTAAAAATATTTGGGGGCGAATTAATTCTTAATTTTAATTCAGCATTTGTTTTACTAGTATTTATATTAATTAGAAAATTTGAATTAGGAATATTTTTTACATTAAGGCTTTTTGATGATTCATTTTTGTTAATAACAAATTCATCTTTAATATTTAAATCCTGTGCTTTAATCTTGCAGCAAGAAGGTATATTAGTTTTTGATTTAACATTAATACTGTTATTGTCTGTCTTCAAACATTTCATTTCACACATTTTTTCCATGTTCATTGAACAAGACATCTCTTTTTGCATATTCTTCATTTGAGAGCATAAATGCAAAGAGAAAGAAAAACTTGTAGTCGAACCTAAAAATACTAAGAGTAATAAAAATATTTGAGCTTTTCTAATCATAATTAACTGCTAAAATACAATATTTAGCTAAACTTAACAAAGTTTGTGCCATAAGTTGTTCGTTAATATTTAATGAATATCATCAACTGAATTATTAAATGTTCTTATTTATTAGAATTATATTTTAAATAAAAAGAATTCATTAAATTTATCTTATTTACTAAAACATAATATAAATAATGAAACTTTTATTAGTTACAGAATTATATAAATGTTTTATAAAATTTAATGATTAAAAAGATGAGGCAGAGTAATTGCATTCTGTTTTAACTCAATAGAAATGTCAGTAATTAAAATAATAACGAATACAAAATCATCTTATTGCATACTAACGCTTTGAACGAAATAGTTGAGAGTAGATTAAACGCTGGTAAAGGGTTTATTAGCAAGTTTTTATATTCCAGCTTTTACAGTTTATAATTTAATTGAGCTACACCGAAACAATGAATTATTAGAAAAGTTTTTAAATTTTTCGCTAAATACCCTTGTTCCCTATTAAAACCACAAGAAATGATTTTTGAGGATGAAATCAATAATTATCAAAGTTTGCAAAAAAGTAATGTGCTATTTAATGCATTTTCAACTTTCGGTAAAGATGATAGTTATAATTATAGAAAAATTTCAAGTAAATATTTTTAACAAAATAAATAATCTTGTGAAAGAATTATCAAAAGTTGAAGTTCATAGATTGTCAGAAATTAGAGTTATAGGTGAGAAAATAAAATAGCCAGCCGCTTTTATTAGAATATTTTTTCGGGATTACTTTTGGTGATCCCTTAGGGGAAACCGTTACCGATAACAAAGTCCGCTTGCTGCCGCACCGTCCTTTTTATTTTTTTTCGTTTATGAAAACTTCGTTTTCAACACTTTAAAAAATAAAAAGTCCCCATCGGGGACTTTGTTATCGGTGCGGAGAGGGGGGGATTCGAACCCCCGGTACCCGTTAAAGGTACGCTGGTTTAGCAAACCAGTGGATTAAGCCACTCTCCCACCTCTCCGTTGTGCTAAATTTTATAATTTACAATTGAAATATAATAAGAACAAACCGTTGGTTTTACCATCTTTGGCAAGACATCGCCAGAAGTGATAGCAGCCACTTTACCTCGGCGAAGTTCGACTACTCTCGGACGAAGACGGGTCTCCGTTTGCTGAATTTTCATTTCAAAATTTAGATTCAAAATATATGAAATTTTACTTTGACTATGAAATATTTATAAGCTATTTCATTTTACAAAAAATGTTTTTCCAAAGAAATCCTATGGACAACAGTTATTAATCTATTATAATTTATTATCATTCAAGAAAATTATTTTTAGTGGTTTTTCCTTTATACTTTGCATGCAAAACAGTTAAAACGTAAATTTGAAAAACTTTATTTCAATTTTATTGCAGATAAATAATAAATGGACAATTTCAAGGGAGTAGACTATTTTAATACCGAATCTCTTCTTACTCAAGAAGAAATAATGATTCGTGATACTGTCAGAATTTTTGTATCAAAGCAAGTTTTACCGCTAATAGAGGAACATTATAGCAAAGGTAAATTTCCTATGCATTTAATTCCCCAAATGGCAGAGATAGGTTTACTTGGTCCCAACCTACCCGAAGAATACGGTTGTGCAGGATTAAATAATGTAGCATACGGATTAATGATGCAAGAACTTGAAAGAGGGGACAGCGGTATCAGAAGTTTTGCTTCAGTTCAGGGTTCGTTGGTAATGTATCCTATTTTTACTTTCGGTTCGGAAGAGCAAAAAAACAAATGGCTGCCTCTTTTGTCAAAAGGAGAGAAGATAGGATGTTTCGGGTTAACCGAACCTAATCACGGTTCTAATCCGGGAGGAATGGAAACAAAAGCAGTGAAAGTTGACGGCGGTTATTTGTTAAACGGGACTAAAATGTGGATTACTAATGGCTCTATTGCCGATATAGCAATTGTTTGGGGTAAGTTAAAAGGTAAAGTAATGGGTTTTATTGTTGAAAAAGAATTCAAAGGATTTAGCGCTCCGGAAATTAGAGGCAAACATTCTTTACGTGCATCTATAACTTCAGAATTAATATTTGACGATGTTTTTGTTCCTGATGAAAATATTCTTCCTAAAACAACTGGCTTAAAAAATCCTTTGATGTGCCTCAACCAAGCTAGATACGGAATTGCCTGGGGTGTTGTGGGAGCAATGTTGACTTGCTACGAAACTGCTTTAAATTATGCTAAATCTAGAATACAATTTGAAAAACCGATTGCTGCCTTTCAAATGACACAAGAAAAATTAGTGTATTTTTTAACTGAAATAACAAAATCTCAGCTATTAAATATTCAAATGGGAAGAATGAAAGATAACGGGACATTAAAGTTTGCACAAGTTTCTTTAGCAAAAAGAAACAATTGCGAAAAAGCATTGGAAATAGCAAGAATGAGTAGAGAAATTTTAGGAGCAAACGGAATTTCAAATGAATACCCAATAATGCGTCACTCAGCTAACCTTGAATCTGTGAAAACATACGAAGGTACACACGAAATGCACACACTTATTGTTGGTGAAGATATAACGGGTTATTCTGCTTTTTTGTAATTACTTAAACTGATTGACTTAATCAAATAAAAGAAAAATTTATGATAAACAAAATTATTAAAGAAGGGCTTACTTTTGACGATATACTTTTAGTACCAAGGAAATCCTCTGTGCTCCCAAGAGAAGTTGATATATCTACATATTTAACTTCCGAAATTAAATTGAACATCCCGTTAATTTCTGCTGCAATGGATACAGTAACCGAATCTTCAATGGCTATCGCTCTTGCAAGGGAAGGCGGAATTGGAATAATGCATAAAAATATATCAATAGAATCACAGTGCAAAGAAGTTGACCGCGTTAAGAGATCGGAAAGCGGAATGATTAGAGACCCTATTAAATTAAGTGCCGAAGATACTGTAGAAACCGCTCTTCAAATAATGAAAGAATATCAAATTTCCGGTATTCCTATTACCGATAAAAATAACAAATTGGTCGGAATTATAACAAATAGAGACCTTAGATTTGACCCAAATAGAAAAACAAAGATTAGTGAATTGATGACTAAAGAGAATTTGATTACAGCAAACGAATCAACAGATCTGAAAAAAGCCGAAAAAATATTACAAAAATATAAAATTGAAAAATTACCGGTAGTAAACAAAGATGGAAAGCTAGTGGGGCTTATAACTTTTAAAGATATTCAAAAGAAAAAATCGCATCCTTTAGCCTGTAAAGACGAACGGGGAAGGTTACGTGTAGGAGCAGCAGTCGGTGTGACACCTGATATAGTGGATAGAGTACAGTCTTTATTCAATATTGGTGCTGATGTTATTATAATTGATACGGCACACGGTCATTCTAAGGGTGTTATAAAAGCAATTAAAAATATTAGAAGAAAATTTAAATATGAACAGTTAATTGCTGGTAACATAGGTACTTATGAAGCAGCACTTGATATGATAAAATGTAAGGTTGATGCGGTAAAAGTGGGAATCGGTCCAGGCTCAATTTGTACAACAAGAGTAATTGCCGGAATCGGTGTACCACAAATAACTGCCATTATGGAAGTTAGAAGAGCTTTGAGAACAATTAAAATTCCTTTAATAGCGGACGGTGGCATAAAGCAAACTGGCGATGTACCTAAAGCACTTGCAGCAGGAGCTGATTCTTTAATGATTGGCGGAATGTTTGCCGGTGTTGAAGAAAGTCCGGGTGAAAAAGTTCTCTACGAAGGCAGAAGTTTTAAAATGTATAGGGGAATGGGCTCAATCGGTGCAATGAAAAAAGGGAGCAAGGACAGGTATTTCCAGGATACTGAAGACGAGATTAAAAAATTAGTACCCGAAGGGATTGAAGGACGAGTTCCGTATAAAGGTTTTCTTGCAGATACAGTTTACCAATTAACAGGCGGTTTAAGGGCTGCTATGGGATATTGCGGGGCTAAGAATATTCAAGCACTTCAAAAAAACGTTAAATTTATAAAAATTACAGAAGCTGGGTATAAAGAAAGTCATCCCCATGATATTTTTATCACAAAAGAATCCCCTAATTACCATTCGAAGTAATAAAGCTAAATTTAGATGTTTTATGAGAACAATAATTTCTTTAATTATCAATTTTTATTATATATATACCGTAGCTATTTTTTATTTTGGGGTACATATTAATAATGCATAAGGTATTGGTCATTTCATATTATTTCCCGCCTATGGGGCTAAGCGGAGTTCAGCGTACTTTAAAATTTACAAAATATTTTAAAGATTATAATTGGGAGCCTACTGTTCTCACCACTTCTGATATTGCTTACTACGCACACGATAATTCTTTATTAAAAGAAGTTGAAGATGCCAATGTAAATATTGTAAGAGTTGGCGGCGGCGATATAAATTCGCTCTTAAAAAAGAACGGCACTGTTAAAATACCAAGAGAAAAAATCAGAAAACTTTTTTCATATATAAGTTCAACTTTTTTTATTCCAGATAACAAAGTCGGCTGGAGTAAAAAAGCATTAGTAAAAGCAAGGGAGATATTAAGAAATGAAAAATTTGATATAATTTATGTAACCGCTCCTCCTTTTTCATCTGTAAATATGGCAGTTGAACTTAAGAAAGAATTTAGGATTCCATTAGTAATTGATTACCGAGACTTGTGGTATGAAAGTTATTTTTCTTTTTATCCCACTTTATTCCATAAGTCAATGAACAAAAAAATGGAATATAATGCCTTGAAAGAAGCTGATAAAATTACAGTGACAAACAGAAGTATTAAGGAAAAGCTTCTTAATACTTATAAATTTTTATCTTTCGATGATGTTATAATTATATCTCACGGTTATGATCCAAAAGATTTTGAAAACTTAGAGCCTGTAGCAAAGACCAACAGCAGGTTAATAATTGCTTATTCCGGTATTTTTATGGAATATAATACACCAAAATATTTTTTGAAAGCTTTTAAAGAAATTTCATTAGAGAAGCCCGAAATAGCTGCAAATATTGAACTTCATTTTATCGGATTATTAAGAATAGAAAACCAGAAACTGATAAGGAAGCTTCATCTTGAGGAATTTGTAAAAGACTTCGGTTACATCGAACATTCCGATGCGGTAAGGCAGCTTATCTCAAGTGATGTATGTTGGTTTATGATTGGTAATAAGAAAAATATTGATGCTTTACTGCCTGGTAAACTGTATGAATATATTGGTGCTAAAAAACCTATTATTGCTTGTGTCCCTGAAGGTGCTGCTAAAAATGCTCTACAAAAATATGGTGCTGCTTTTTATACGGATCCGATTGATATAAATAATATTAAAAAAACTATTTATAATGTTTATGATTTGTATCAAAAAGATGAACTTCCAAAACCGGATGATGAATTTGTCCAACAGTACAGAAGAGATTTCTTAACCGAACAGCTTTGTAAGGAATTTCAATTTTGTATGAACACGGAAGTAGAATGAATGTTGTTGTAATCGGGTCAGGTGGAAGAGAACACGCCTTAGCGTATAAAATAAGCGAAAGTCCAATCTTGTCAAATCTCTATATTATCCCCGGAAATCCTGGTACAGCGAAGTGTGGCACAAATATAAATTTAAGCATAAATGATTTTACTTCAATCGGCATTTTTTGTAAAAACAAGGAAATAGATTTTGCAGTTGTAGGTTCCGAAGCACCTTTGGTTGCTGGTTTAAGTGATTATTTAAGAGATAAAGGAATTAAAGTTTTCGGTCCGTCCTCGTCGGCAGCAAGAATTGAATCGGAGAAATCTTTTGCGAAAAAGATTATGGTTGAGAACGGAGTACCGACAGCGCAATATCGCGAGTTTACTTCGAATAAATACGGAGGAGCAAAAAAATATTTACAAGAAACAACTTACCCTTGCGTTTTAAAAGCTGACGGATTGGCAGCGGGTAAAGGTGTTCTGATTTGTGAAGATTTGCAAACTGCCTTAAAGGGACTTGATGACTTATTCTTACAAAAAAAATACGGAAGTGCATGTGACAAAATAATTGTTGAAGAATTTTTAACTGGTGAGGAAGCTTCAATATTTGCAATTACTGACGGAGAGAATTTTATATGTCTTCCATCTTCACAAGACCATAAAAGAATAGGAGAAAACGATACGGGACTGAACACGGGAGGAATGGGTGCTTATTCCCCGGCTCCTGTTGTAACTGATGAAATTTTAGAAGAAATAAAAACTAAAATAATTCGACCTGTTTTAGCAGTAATGAGAGAAAGTGGAAACAAATTTGTAGGTTGTTTATATGCCGGTTTGATGATAACAAATGAAGGACCAAAAGCAATTGAGTTTAACTGCCGTTTCGGTGACCCCGAAACACAAGCCGTTTTGCCATTATTAAACGGTGACTTTTTAAAACTTTTATATTCTGCAGCAAATGGAAATTTGGATAAAGAAGCAGTTACTTATAACGGTGGTTGTTCAATCTGTGTGGTAGCATCTTCAAAAGGCTACCCTGAAGAATACAAAAAAGGCTTTGAGATAAAAGGTTTAAATAATATTACCGACCCTTCAATTATTGTTTACCACGCAGGTATAAAACAAGATGGAGGTAAAATTATAACAAACGGCGGTAGGGTTTTGGGCGTTACGGCTTTTACATTAAATAAAGATTATCAATCCGTTAAAAGTATTGTCTACCAAAATTTAAGCAAAATCAGTTTTGAAGGGATGTATTATAGAAGGGATATTGCACACAGGGTATTAAAAAAATAAGCGAATCCCGGTGGGGGTAGTCCCGAGATTCGCTTTCAGTAATGGGCGATAATAGTTCCATAGTAGGTCCAGATTATCACCCGAGAAAATTGCAGTTATTTATTATAAAAAACTAAATAAAACCAAGGTTTAAGTTTAGTTTTTTATAATCAGTAATTTCAATATCTTTTTTATCAAACAACACTTTATACTTACCGTCTAATTTCTTATATGCAATATTAACAATTTTTTCTTTATTTGACAAATTTTTAAAATGCTAAAAATGAGTACTAACATTTTTTTTTGGAAGTATCAAAGGCCGGCTTGTCAGCCGAAGGTCAACCTAAAAAATATCAAATAAGTTTTAATAAAAAAATGCTATTAAACGAATATTTTCATTCTTGTTTTTAGTACCGAAGGCCGGGCTCGAACCGGCACCTGGTTTAAGCCAGACTGGATTTTGAGTCCAGCGCGTCTACCAATTTCGCCACTTCGGCAAAAAAAATAATATCAAAAAAAAATGAAGAACAACCTTGTGTCTACCAATCCGTCTACATTACATTTCGACGGATAGGTTTCAGCACTTCGGCAAATTTTATTTTCTAAAATTTTGAAGAACAATAATACTGCAAATCTAAATCTTATTCAAGCTTATATTCTTTATTGCTTCTTTGCTATCTTGGCCCAAGTATCCCTTAAAGGAACGGTTCTATTAAATATTAATTTTTCAGAACTTGAATCTTTACTGTCTACACAGAAATAGCCCCTTCTTTCAAACTGAAATTTTTCTAAAGGTTTAGCATCTTTTAACCAGGGTTCAACTTTGCAGTTAGTTAAAACTTTTAAAGAATCCGGATTAAGGAAATCCATAAAATCTTTTTCTTTATCTTTTGTTGGTTCTTCTACCGTAAACAAACGGTCGTACAATCTTACTTCTGCATCGATAGAATTTTTTGCTGAAACCCAATGTATGGTGCCTTTTACTTTTCTGTTGCTTTGCGGCGTACCGCTTCTTGTTTCAGGATCATAAGTACAATGTATTTCTTTTATTTCACCTGTATTTTCATCCTTTATTACACTTACACATTTTATAATGTATGCATAACGAAGCCTTACTTCATAGCCTGGTGAAAGACGGAAGAATTTTTTGGGAGGGTCTTCCATAAAATCTTCTCTTTCAATATAAATCTCATTTGTAAAAGTAATTTTTCGTTTGCCCATACTTTCGTCTTCGGGATTATTAACAGCATCAAGTTCTTCTGATTGATCTTCAGGATAATTATCAAATATTACTTTTACCGGATTCAAAACCGACATTACTCTTTGAGTTTTTTTATTTAAATCTTCTCTTATACTATGTTCTAGTAAAGCTATATCAATTATACTTTCACGTTTTGCAACTCCCGCTCTTTCTACAAAATTTTTAATTGCTTCCGGTGTATAACCGCGTCTTCTAAAACCTGAAAGAGTAGGCATTCTTGGATCATCCCATCCCGAAACAACATTATTGTCGACAAGAGTTAAAAGTTTTCTTTTACTCATTACTGTGTAGTTTATGTTTAATCTTGCAAACTCTATTTGTTGTGGGTGGCAAGGTACGCTGAGATTATCCAAGAACCAATCATAAAGAGGTCTGTGGTTTTCAAATTCTAATGTGCAAATAGAATGTGTTATTCCTTCTAAAGCATCTGATTGTCCGTGAGCAAAATCATACATTGGATAAATACACCAATCATCTCCTGTCCTGTGGTGATGTGCTTTTCTTATTCTGTAAATAGTCGGATCGCGCAAATTCATATTTGGAGATGCCATATCAATTTTTGCTCTAAGTAAGTGTTTACCTTCTTCAAATTCCCATGCACGCATTCTTTCAAAAAGGTCTAAATTTTCTTCTACAGTTCTGTTTCTGTATGGGCTTTCTTTTCCCGGTTCTGTCGGAGTGCCTCTGTATTCTTTAATTTCTTCCGGGGTCAAACTATCTACGTAAGCTTTGCCTTTTTTTATTAGTTCAACTGCGTAATTGTAAAGTTGCTCAAAGTAATCAGATGCGTAATACAATCTGTCATCCCAATCATAGCCGAGCCATTTAATATCTTCCATAATTGAATCGACATATTCCACTTCTTCTTTTTCAGGGTTTGTATCATCAAATCTTAAGTTACACATTCCGTTAAATTCTTCAGCTAACCCAAAGTTTAACCAGATTGCCTGTGCATGACCTATATGTAGATAACCGTTTGGTTCGGGAGGGAAACGAGTATGTACTCTTCCGTCATTTTTATTTTCTTTTAAATCTTTTCTTATCTTCTGCCTGATAAAATCATTAAGCTGATTTTTTTCTTTAGTGTTTTCCATAGTTTATTATAATTATTTAATTTGATCTAAAGCTTTGTCTATTCTTTTAAGGGATTCTTCTTTACCTAAAATAAAAATTAAGTCAAAGATACCGGGACCGATCCCGACACCGGATAAAGCAAGTCGAAGTGGATGTATTAATCTTCCCAACCCGATTTCTTTTTCTTCGCATAATTTTTTTAATATTCTTTCATAATCCTCTTTCCTAGGATTAACAAGTTGTTCAATTCTACTTGAAAATATTTTTAATAGTTCTTGACTGTCATCTTTCCATCTTTTCTTCACAACTTTTTCATCATATTCTATGGGTGGTTCAAAAAAATAAGGACATTTTTCAATATATTCTTTAACAAAAGATACTCGCTCTTTCATAGCTTCAATTATCAAAAGTAGATATTCATCGGTGCAATCAAAGTTTGAATAATTAGATTTTGAAATTTCATCTTTTAACATAATAAGAATTTTATCGTTGGGAGTACTTCTTAAATGTTCAGCATTAAGCCAATCTAATTTATCCAGATTAAAAATTGCTCCGGCTTTGTTTACTCTTTCAAGACTAAAAGCATTAATCAGTTCATCCATAGTATAATATTCTTTGTCGTCTCCGGCATTCCAGCCTAGTAAAGCAATAAAGTTAATTAGTGCATCTTTCAGATAACCTTTCTGCATATAGTCTTCAACAGCAACATCGCCCTGCCTTTTGCTTAGTTTAGATTTATCCGGGTTTAGAAGAAGGGGGAGATGGGCGAACTGTGGTCTTTCCCAATTAAAATAATCATAAAGTAGTACGTGTTTTGGTGTTGATGATATCCATTCTTCACCGCGAATTACATGCGTAATTTTCATTAAGTGGTCATCCACAACATTTGCAAAATGATAAGTAGGAAAGCCGTCGCTTTTAATAAGTACCTGATCGTCAATAGTATCAGAACTAAAAGTAACTTCTCCGCGAATAATATCATTAAAAAATATTTCTTTATTCGGCTCAATATTAAGTCTTATTACATTAGGAGTTTTATCATTTAACTTTTGTATGATTTCATCTTCAGTTAAATGGAGACAATGTTTATCATATTTTGTTTGAATAACTTCTTTTTTTTGTTTCTCCCTTAATTCTGTTAATCTTTCTTGTGTGCAAAAACAATAATAAGCTTTTCCATCAACGATTAGTTTTTTTATATGCTCATTATAAATATCAAGTCTTTCGGATTGTAGATAAGGACCGTAATCACCGCTGCTTTTGGGCCCTTCGTCAGCTTGCAGTCCTGCCCAATTTAATGTTGATAATAAATTATCAACGGCACCTTCAACATATCTATTTCTATCCGTGTCTTCAATTCTTAGTATAAATTTACCCTTTTTATTTTTAGCAAAAAGATAGTTGTATAAAGCAGTTCTTAACCCGCCGATGTGCAAATAACCAGTGGGGCTTGGTGCAAATCTTACTCTTATTTCTTTATCACTCATTAGAAAATAGAAATGAAAATAATTAATAACATAAAAATAAACGGCTAAAAATAATGATTTATTTGGAAGCAACGAAGTAGTTTCAAACTATAGAAATAATATCTGAAATAGAGGTAGTTTATTTAGCAGCCACTTTCTTATCAGTATAATATTTTACTTTTTCGATAAACTCGGTGCTGTCAATAGGTTTTGGAATATAGTCTGTTGCTCCGGCGTCAAGGCATTTTTCTCTGTCACCTTTCATTGCAAATGCGGTTAAAGCAACAATGGGAGTATCTTTATAATCCGGCATTTCTCTAATTTTTTGTGTAGCCTCAAAGCCATTCATTACAGGCATTTGCATATCCATTAAGATGAGATCAAATTTTTGTTTTTTAACTTCCTCAACCGCTTCAGCACCATTCTCAACAACCACAATTGATTCGTAACCATTCTTTTTGAGCAGACGAGTTACAATAATTTGGGAATGTTTGTAATCTTCTACTAATAAAATTTTTGTTGTATCCGAATCCGTATCGGCAATTACTTCTTCTTTCGGAGGGGGTTCATCGTAGCTGTTTATCATTGCAGTAATTGTTTCGGATAGGTCTTCAATATTGGTGCTTGCTTTTTCTAACAGATCTGCGAACATACCTTCAATTTTTTTCAAATCATCCTTGTAGTTTTCTTTACCAGTATAAATAACGATAGGCAGTTTTGTAAATTTAGGATTAGTTTTAATTTTCTTTATTAAATCAAAACCGTCGATTTCAGGCATATCAAGGTCAATTATTGCCAAATCCAAATCAATATTTTCAATCATCTCCATAACTTTAGAAGAATGTGATTCGGCAATAGCATTGTACCCGGCTTGTTCAATGGCACCTATTATTAAATTCAAAGTAGGTTCATCGTCATCAACAATTAATATATTAGAGTCTTTCTTAAGTTTATAGCTAGTTAAAACTTCAACAAGATAGTTGTACTTTATTGGTTTAACAAAATATTCAACAGCGCCCATTAAAAACGCTTTTTGCTGTTCGGCTTCTACTGAACAAACAATAACAGGCGTATTCTTCGCATTTTTATGGGCCCTAATTGTTTTCAATAATTCAAATCCATTTGCATCGGGAAGAATAATATCCATAAGAACTGCAAGAAAAATTTCTTTATCTATTTCGTTTAAAGCCTGCTTTGCTGAATTAACAATTACAGGTTCATAACCCCATTTATTTAAATAATTACTGAGCAATTTTGAATTTGCGTAATCATCTTCAATTACAAGTATTCTGTTTTTCTTTCCGGTTTTAGGTAAGGTGCTGATTTTAGATTCGATAGATGGTAAAGCGTCTACTGAAAGACTAAACTCATAAGTGGTGCCTCTACCGACAGAACTGGATACGTTTAACTCACCACCCATTAACTGGGTTAATTTTTTAGCAAGGAGTAGACTCAATCCTGTAGCGTTGCCAACTTCTTTATTAGCCAACTCAGATAGTATAAAGGGTTCAAATATTTTTTTAAGATTATTTGCAATAATTCCTTGGCTTGTATCTGCTATTTTAAAATTGAGTAAATTATCTTTTTTAAATGAAACACTAATCGAAACTTTTCCCTTATCCATTTGTCTGAGAGAATAAGTTAACAGAGTAGAAAAAATAAAACGAACTTTGTCGGCACTAATATTCAAAGGTGATGCTAAGCTGTCATCAAAATTTGTTATAATTTCAATACTGTTTTCTTTTGTAAAGTCAGAATATTGGTTGATGGCTTCGTTGATAAGTTTTTTAATATCTGTAGTTTCGGTAGTTGTTTTTATTTGTCCTCGTTCAAGTTTAGCCAGATCAATTAAATCATTTATCAAACAATGAAGTTTGTTAGCACTAAGCTTCAATGTGATTAAATATTCTTTTTGCGATTCCGTTAATTTTTCTTCAGCTAAAAGTGAAGCAAAACCCATAATACTGTTCGCCGGTGTTCTTAATTCGTGAGTTATGTTTGTTATGGTTTCGCTAATTGAAAAGTCTGCAGAAGAGTCTTGTCCATTCCAAATTTGAAGATAATTTTTAAGAGACTTTCCGATTAGTTCAATATTGTCTTTATCAGCATTTGTAAATTCAGTTTTCTTTGCAATTCTAAATAGGAATTTTACATTATTAGTGACCCTTATAAATAAGCAGCCTTCATAAATCACAAAATCTGATGCTTTAATTTCGCAGTCAACTTGGTTGTTAAAGACTATAGAAGCAGTATCATCTTTTAGTGTATTACAAACAGAACATGAATATTTACTGTTTAATGAATATGATTTTTTTGCTTTTGCAGATTTACCTAAAAGTATAAGATTATTGTCTTCTTCTACTTTGAATAAAAGAGCGGATTCAAATTCAAATTCAATAATTAAAAATTCACATAATTTACTAGGGAAATCTAATGATGAGGAGATGGATAACGATAGGATATCATTATATTTGTCATATGATTCAACTTTTGAACTTTGCATTCGTTTTTAATCCATTGTAGAAAATAATGTAGTGTAAATATAATATTTACTTTATAAAACAAAAACTATCTTTTCATATTTATAAAATTAAATCTAATTGCAGAGAAAGGCGATTATCAACATTATTATAAAGTAAAGCTTCACCTGAACTTAACTGTTTTTCATCGGGTTTATAAGTCTCTGCATATTTCAGCGATATTTTTAAAAAATTTGTAAACCTGTAATTACCTACAATATACCATCTTATACCACTTCCGCTTAAACCAACATTTGATAGTATGCCTTGCAGATCATATTCATATTCATAAACTGAAGAATTAAATGAATCTGAATTGAAAAGTATTATTCTTGAAGTGATAGTTAAATTTCTAAAAGGTTTAATTCTCATATCTTGAAAAATAAGATAGCCAAATTCATTTATACCTAATTGAGATATTTTATAATTTGTTATTTCAAATCTACTTCTTAATCTTAATGTAGATGATGCTTTATATATAAGTTCACCCCGTAGATTTTGTCTTTTGCGGTCGACAATTTGTAAAGTGCCGTTAATCTTCTTTGTAATTTCTTTATTCTCGATTTTATATCTAATAACAGTTTCGATTTTTCTTGATGGTTTTGTTCTTAAATTTATTAAGAACTCATCTCCCTGAGTGGATACCGGGTTTGAAAAAGTAGAAAAAGGAAATTTAAATTGATCATAGTAAATATCAATTAAGCCAATTGGTGAATTCCATTTAATTCCGTTATAAATACCAAATTCATTTGAAACAGTTCCGGGTTTTTCACCAAAACTAAATCCATGAATATTTGTAAAATTCCTGGGATAATTTCTGACGGAAGTAACCCACTTAAAATTTTTGCTGATTGAAAATTGCATATTTATTATTGAAGCAATAGAAGTGCCGTTATAGACTGACTCACCAAAGATATTAATTTTTTTTAAAAATATATCATAGTAAAATGAAAAATAATTAAAATTATTGCCGTTTAAATCAAAAATTGACGATGACAAAAATGAATTACTGAAATTTGCATTGTAATATAGAATACCTGCATTTATTGATTCATTGTTTATATAATCCAATCTTATTCCTTTAAATGTTTCTTTAGCTGATTTCCTTTTTCTAATTTCCGTAGTAGTTCTGTGTAATCCGTCAATAGGTGCAGAAATAATTTCGTTTGTAACAGAATCTATATTGGCATCAAACTTATTACTGGAATAAAATGCTGATAATCTGTAAGGGCTAAAATTTATTGTTGCTGCTATTCCTCTAAAAAAATTATTTTCATTAGCACTTTTATATGGTTTAATATTTCTGTTTTTCTTTTTCACAGGATAAATTGCATCTGCACCTTTTGCAAATCCATACGGACTCCAAAGAGCCAGTCCCTGTCCAAATTCTAAAGTGTAATCACCAACTATCAAATTTGTTAGGTAGCCGTTATCTTTAGCTTGAATGAAAAAAGTATTGAGATCGTTAATTGATTTTTCACCTGGGTCTTTTTCGATTAATATACCTATACTATAATTACTATAAGTGCCTAAAAGACGGTTGTAAATTTTTGGTTTTGAACCGGAGAACTTTCCATCAATAAAACCTTTACGAGTTTGCAAATCACTTATTATTCTGCTTCTTATTTTAAATTGAGCTTTATAAAATGGTTCATTAATTTTTTCTTTTTTTATTGTTTGTTCTTTTTTCCTTTTAACTGTAACAAAAGGGAATATCCTTTTCTTTTGTTCATTAGTTAAGGATTTTATTAAAAATATATCTCCTTTATACTTGAATTTACGGACGTTATTTCTGTAATTTATAATTTCTTTAGCTGTTAAAAAATCAATTGTAGGTATTTGCTGAAAGTCTGTAATATTAGCTTTATTTAAATCTATAGGGTTATTAAGTAAATCTTCAATTTTTTCATAAAGGTCGGAATTATCAACTTCTGTTGAGGGCTCTTGCAAAAGTTCGTCAATGATTTCTTGTATATTTATTTGTAATGAATCTGCTTGAGAGAATAAATTATTTTGAAATAATATTATGACAAAAAAAAGTAAAAATATTTTGCAAGGAATTAATCTCATCATTAATAATTATTTTTCACCTAAATTTATTATAACACCAAACTGATGGGTTAAACCTAAATCCTGATGAGTGAAAATTGAATAACCTAAATTGAATGTAGAGTAATGTATACCAATTCCTGCGGAATAACGTGACGGTTCGTTCGAGAAACCAGTCCTTAAAGAAATATATTTTATTATTTTATAATCAATACCGAAGTGAAAATTTGGGTTGTACTTAATATCTTTTTCAACTGATAGATTAACAGATAGGTTATTTATTAAATCATAACTGAACCCTGTCCTTATAATTACTGGTATTTGATCCTCTGTATTTTCGTAAGAGGCACGATTTAAATTCTGGAGTGAAAAGCCCCATCTAACTTTTTTTGAAATATATGCGAGAGCACCTATGCTAAAGAAAATTGTATTGGAGCTGCCATAATTTAGTATTGAAACTGTTTGGTAATTTAATGTTAGCCCAAAGTAAAAATTCTTTAAATATTTGTAAGAAAACCCCAATACAAATCTACTTTCACGATAAAGTTTAAACCCGTATGTCATTCCCCCAACACTTAAAGCTCCAAATTTAAAAGGCTCTGTATATGCAAAATATCCGTTAGTTAACTCTTTTAATCCGAATGGAGAAGGGGAATAATAGACACCGATGCTTCTTTGTTTTAATTGAGCTAAACCGGCAGGATTGTTATAAAGAGCGAAAACATCATTACTCAATGCAACATCCGAATTTGATATTCCGGTCTCTTTTGCCCCCGGGAGAATTTGAGTGTAACTTTTTGAAGCAAAAATTAAGATCGAAAGAAAAAGTAAAACAATATTTTTCATTCAAGTATAATTTTTATTGAACACTTACCTCTAATTTCATATATTAAATTATTAATTACAACAAGATTTTATAAAAATATGAAATATTTATTTTTTCTCCTTTTTTCATTTCCGATAATTATAAATGCTCAGGAACTAAATTGCACAGTAAGAATAAATGTTGAAAATTTAGAAACGTTCTACAGAGATTTTCTTGATGATTTTGCAAATAGCGTTGAAGATTATATGAACAAAACAAAATTTTATGTTGGAGAATGGGAGGGTGAAAGAATAGAATGTTCGATGGATATTTTCTTTACATCGGCTTCTAATGAAGTCAATTACGCGGCACAGGTTGTAGTTACAAGTCAAAGAGAAATCTACAACTCTATAAATTACACTCGGATGCTAACTGTTAGTGATAACAGTTGGACATTCAGTTATAAAGAAGGACAATCATTCTACCAGTATGAAACTTCCTTTGATCAATTAACAAGTTTTTTAGATTTTTATGCTTATGTTATCATCGGTTTTGACCTAGATTCATACGCTGAACTTGGGGGCAGCCCTTATTTTTCAAAAGCGTTGAATATAGTAAATTTTGCTGTAACAGGTGGAGCTTCCAATTCCTGGTTAAGTACTACAGGTACATACAGTAGAAGAAAATTAGTCCAGGAATTATTAGATGAAAAATACAGACCTTTCAGAGAAGGTTTTTATGATTATTTTTATGGGATTGACGTATATAGCCAAAATAAAAAAGTTGCACAAAGAGAAATAGTTAAATTTGTGGATAAAGTAGCAGCTATAAAAGATAAAATTGATATTAGAAGTATGCTATTGAAAACTTTTTTTGATGTAAAATACGGGGAGATAATTGAAAAATTAAAAGGATATCAAGATAAAAGGGAAGTACTTCTTAAGTTGATGAAAATTGATCCCGCACACGCCGCGAAATATGATGAAGCGATATAGTAAAGGAATGTGCTAAATTTCTATTTCATAAATTCTATAACGTTTATATATTACACCGTTCATAACCTTTACCCCTCTGTTCATCATTTCGTTGTCTTCTAAAACCCAGCTTGCTTCACCTAAATCTATACCAATTTTGTGAGCCCGCATAAGAATATCCCAGTAAAATACTGCGTCAAGTCCTCTCTTTTGATATTCTGGAATAATTCCAAGTGTTAAAATTCTTGACCACTTAATGTTTTTTTTCTCTGTAAAGAGTTTGAGAAATCCTAATGGAAAAAGTCTGCCGTTCATTTTCTTTAACACATAATTATAATCTAACATTACTAATACAAAGCCAACCAAATTATTATCAATTTCACCAAACAAAACTAATGAAGGTTCAACAAGTGGTTTTAATTCCTTAGCAATATTATCGATTTCTTTTTCAGTCATAGGTATAAAACCCCAATTTGGAGCCCACGCTTTATTATAAATGTATTTTACTTTTTCTAATTCTGATTTAAAATGTTTAAGATCAATTTGTGTTATTTTTATACCCGAACGCTTCCTGGCTATTTCTGCAACTCTTTTTAGTTTACTGGAAGATGCTACTTTTTCATGTTCTAATTTATAAGCATACAAATCTTTTGCTTTTTTAAAACCATAATTAGCACAAAGTTTTAAATAGTATTCCGGATTATAAGGCATCATTATCCGTGGTGAGTCATCAAAACCGTCTAACAGCATTCCATATTCATCATTACTTGAAGGACTAGCAGGGCCACGCATAGCATTTAATCCTTTATTTTTTAACCATCGTTTTGCAGTGTCAAATAAAGTATTTGCTACATTTTGATCATCAATACATTCAAAGAATCCAAAAAATCCAATGTTTTCATTATGATATTGATTATGCAGATCATTTTTTATTGCAGCAATTCTACCAACAATTTTTTGATTCTGATATGCTAAAAAATATTCAGCTTCGGCGTTTTCAAAAAAAGGATTCTTTTTTTTATCTAAAATCTTTTTCCTATCCATTATTAAAGGTGGAACCCAATACTCATTACCCTTATAAATTGCCCAAGGGAATTTTATAAATTTCATTAAATCTTTTTTATTCGAAACTACTTTTACTTCAACATTATTCATTATAAAATCCTACTATAAAATGAAAAAGAATACCACCGGGTATGCTTTCAAGTTAAACAGATTAAAAAAATTAAATTAGCCCTAATTCCTTGCCGGTTTCTTTGAAGATGTCGAGCAATTGTGATAATTGTTCTTCATTATGAGTAGCCATATAACTAGTTCTCATCATTTGCCTTCCTTCGGGAACACCGGGAGAGATAAATACATTTACAAAGACACCTTTGTCATAAAGAATGCGCCACATTTGAAAAGCTATATCATCATTACCGATAATTACCGGTACAATCCCTGTTCTGCCTTCTAAAACCGTAAAGCCTAAATCATTTAATCCATCTCTTACAAATTTAGCATTATAAATAAGTTTATCCACTCTTTCAGGCTCAGCCTCTAAAATATCAAGAGCTGCTAATGCTGAAGCTGTTGAAGCAGGGGTTGGGGAAGCACTAAAAATCAATGCTGGCGAAAAATGTTTTATATAATCAATAACTTTTGCATCACCCGATACGAAACCCCCTAAAGAAGCAAATGTTTTACTAAAGGTTCCTATAGTTAAATCAATTTCATTTTCAAGATTATATTCACTTGCAGTACCTCTTCCTCCTTTACCGATAACACCAACTGCGTGTGCATCATCAATTAAAATTTTAGCGTTATGTCTTTTAGCAATCTCATTTAATTTTGGTAAATCAACAATTTCACCCCCTGTACTAAAAACACCGTCACTTACAACAAGTTTTCCGGCATCTTTGGGCAGCTTATTTAATACTCTTTCAAGATCATCCATATCTTCGTGTTTATATCTTACCATCTCTGCAGTTGCGCCTTTTGCCATTAAATTGCCTGCAACTATACTTGCATGATTGTCTTTGTCGGAAATTACATATTCTCCACGCTGTACAAGAGTTGGAATTATGCCTTGAGCGGTTTGATAACCTGTACTGAATAAAAGTACGGCTTCTTTATTGAAAAATTTTGCTAACCTATTTTCTAATTCGATGTGTAAATCGAGTGTTCCGGTTAAATATCTTGAACCTGAACATCCAGTTCCATATTTCTTTATAGCTTCAATAGCAGCTTCTTTAACTTTAGGATGAGCAGTCAGACCTAAATAATTGTTAGAACCTGCCATAATTATTTTTCTGCCTTCTATTTGAACAATAGGACCTTCGTTCTCTTCAATAGCTCTGAAATAAGGATAAAGACCTGCTGCTTTAATTTCATCTGCTCTGGTAAAGTCGTAACACTTTTTAAATAGATCCAAAAATTCCTCCTAAAATTGATATTAGATAATATGTAAAATTTGTAATATTAAAAATAAAATTCTTAAATTTAGACATAAAGTACAAAGTTAAAGACAATTTATGAGAAAATATATATTTTATGGAAAATAAATTTGTAGCCGTTGTAACTGGTGGGACAGGATTTATCGGGAGTCATTTAGTTGATTTATTAATTGAAAAGGGTTTTACTGTAAGATGTATTACAAGAAAGACAAGCAATCTTCGTTGGTTAAAAGAGAAGCCAGTAGAGATTTATAATTGTGGATTATTTGACACTGAAAAACTTAAAAATGTTTTAGATGGAGCAGATTATGTCTATCACGTTGCAGGAGTTGTAAAGTCAAAAAAACTGGAAGGATATTTTATAGGTAATGTTGAAACAACAAAAAATCTTTTAAGTGTTGCTGTAGAAGCAGCACCAAATTTAAAACGGTTTGTTTTAATAAGTAGCCAAACTGCAACCGGTCCTTCCTTAGATGGTAAACCAGTAAACGAAGAAACAATTTGCAGACCAATTACAACCTACGGTAAAAGTAAGGTTGAAGCAGAGAAATTGGCAAAAAAATATATGGATAAAATTCCAATAACTATTTGCCGTGCTTCAGCAGTTTTTGGAGAAAGGGATACTGAAATATTGATCTACTTTAAAACATTTAACAAAGGTATTACTACCAGAATAGGTTTTGATAAAAAGACTGTTAGTTTAATACATGTATTAGATTTAGTAGATGGGATATATAAAAGTTCAATAGAAGAAAAAGCTAAAGGACAAATATATTTTATAAGTTCCGAAAAGCTTTATACATGGGAAGAGATAGGTAAAGTTACTTCCAGTGTTTTAAATAAAAATCCGATTACAATAAAATTTCCTCATTTTTTGGTCTTTATAATTGCAGCGTTTGCCCAGTTTTTTTCTTTATTCGGCAAGAAAGCAGCTACTTTGAATATTGAAAAAGCCAAGGACATAACACAAAAAAACTGGATTTGCGATACTTCAAAAGCTGTAAATGAATTAGGTTATAAACAGAATATTTCTTTGGAAAAAGGAATTAAACGTACTTGCGACTGGTATAAAAAAATGAAATGGCTTTAAAGAAATTAGAAACCCGTCTACGCTAAAGCTTCCACCTTCGTTCGCTTCGGCGGACAGGTTTTGAATGGTAGGAAAGGTTAATATCTAAATTTAATTCTAACCTAATTTTTTTTAATTTTTCGAATAAAAATTCTCCAATTAAAATGTTCATTGTTAATTATTAATTGTTTTCAGCACCTTCTAATATCCAAGTTCTTATACCTTGTATTTGATTTGGAGTAAGAGGCCGGACAAATCCGATTGGGGGCATAGGAGCAATACCTGCCCGTCCTTCAATAGACCAAACTAATTTACTGTTATTTGGTTGACCTGGGAAGATTATACTTGGATCTACAGTTGCATTTGCCCAACTCGTAAGGCTCAAATCTCCTGCACGAGTTCCATCATCATGGCAACCTGCTGTTGCACATTTAACATTGAATACAGGAAAAATATATTTAGAGAAACTCACATTGGAATTTGGAATAATAATGCTATCAATGTCCTCGCTTCCTGCAACAGTATCTTTACAACCTGAATTAATGAAAGAGAAAATAAATATGAATAAAAATAGTACTGAGTATACTTTTAGTATTTTGAATTTCATAATAATAATTTTGTCTTTTCAAAATCAAAATTGAATATAAATATAATAAAAGTAATTTTTTTTATGTAATAATTTATTTGACAGAGGGTATATTCTTCTATATTTTTCACTTTAAATTTTGGGGCTATAGCTCAGTTGGGAGAGCGTCCCGATGGCATCGGGAAGGTCAGCGGTTCGATCCCGCTTAGCTCCACTATAGTTCAAATAAAGTATTTGAGATTTTAGGAATTTTATTATTTTTAATAATTATGAAATATTTTTTAGAATTAAAAAAAACCTTGACATTTTGCCTTTTAGAGAATAAATTTAAATATGCAAAGAACTTGGTTTAAGTTATTTTTTATTTTCGCATTAATATCTACGGCATTTGCTGGAGCTTTCTTAGATTATTTCCATGTTCGCAGTGAAGGGGACAATGTTGTTGTTGAATGGAAAACTTCACTAGAGACTAATTTAGATAAATTCGTGGTTGAAAGAAGAAGTCCGCAAGGTGTTTTTATTGAACTTGAAACAGTTGCTCCAAAGGGATCAAATTCATTTTATAAATACACCGATAAAGGAGCTTACAAGACAACTGATTTACTTTTTATTTATAGATTAAAAATAGTAGATTCTGACAATTCTTTTACTTACTCCTCTGAAGCATCAATATCTTTAAGTGTCTCAGGTGTAAAGAGAACTTGGGGAAGTATTAAAGCTATGTTCCGATAATTTTGTTTATTGTAGATATAAATTAATTTATTACTTACCCGTATTTTCAAATGCTTATTAATTTTTTGAATTCATTTCAAATTTCACGTCAAAGTATATTCATTTATAAATATACCCTTTGTCTTTCAATTTCTTTTTTATTGCTGATTTCTTTTACTGGATGTTCAAGCAGTAAAAAATTTACTGATGAAGATTACAATTATAATTCGACTACAAAATTCAAATCGCTTAATATAAAAGTATTATTAGACGATAAACCTGAAAGTAAAAATATAACCTTGGGGTCTACTGTTGTTTTATCTTCTGTAGATAAAAGGATTGCAATTGTTAATGAAGGGAATACTTTATATGTAAATATTGAAGGTGATAAAGTAATTATTAATATCGGGGATAATTCATTTACATCAGAATCTTTTAAGATTGAAACTAAAGAAAGAAATGTATTCTTAAGCTATAACAAAAAAAGTTACAGAGGTGCAATTAAATTTTTTAGTAACGGTAGTAAACTTATAATTGTAAATGAATTACCTTTAGAAGATTACCTTAAAGGTGTCCTCCCATTAGAAATGCCTATTGGGAAAGGAAATGAAAATAATGAAGCCCTTAAAGCAATGGCTGTTGCAGCCAGGACTTATTCATTCAAAAAGATGAATAAAAATAACAAAACTTTTGATGTGTATTTAGATGTTAGAGATCAAGTTTACGGGGGTGTGGCAGCTGAAAAAGCACTCACGAATAAAATAATTGATGAGACAAGAGGACTAATTTTAACATATGAAGATAATCCGGCACAGGTATTTTATAGTGCTTCTTGCGGTGGCCATACAGAAAATTCAAAAAATGTTTTCGGAAAATATGATATCCCATATTTAGAAGGTGTAAAAGACGGTGATGAACCTTACTGCTCTATAATGCCAAATTTTGAATGGACCGAAGAATATACAGAAGGTAAATTTCTAGCAATGCTTCTAAAAGCCGGTGAAATAAAAAATATTAATTATACAATTGATGATATGGAGATTGAAAGCAGATTCATTTCGGGTAGAGTTAACGAACTTAAAATTAGTTTAGAGTCTGATGAAAATGATGATAAAGAAATTATTCTTAAAGGTAATAGTATTAGAAGTATTATAAGAAGAACAAACGGAGGAATTTTAAGAAGCACTATGATTGAAATAGAAATGGATGATGACGATATTGTTTTTAATGGTAAAGGTAATGGTCACGGGGTTGGACTATGTCAGTGGGGAACACTTTCTCTTTCACACGAAGGAACAGATTTTAAAGAAATATTATCCCATTATTTTCGGGGTACAGAAATAAAACCAATCTCATATGATAAATAAAAACATACCTATCTATCTTGCCTCAAAGTCACCAAGGCGAAAAGTTTTGTTGAAACAATTAAACTTAAAATTTAAAGTCTTTTCTGTTGAATGTGATGAATCACTAAAGAAAAACGAACCTTTTATTCAAGCTGTTAAAAGAATTTCTCTTATAAAATTAAACGCTGCAAAAAAAATACACAATGATGGAATAATAATAACTGCGGATACGTTAGTTGTGCTTGATAATGAAACAATTGGTAAACCGAAAAACAAAAAAGATGCTGTTAGAATATTAAAAAAGTTAAGTAATAATACCCATAAAGTGTATACAGGTTTTTCAGTATATAATGCATTAAAAAATATAACTGTAACGGATTATGAAAAAACTCTTGTTACATTTAAAAAATTATCTAACAAAGAAATTAAAAATTATGTTAGTTTAGGCAGTCCTTTAGACAAAGCGGGAGCTTATGGTATACAAGATGATTTCGGTGCAGTATTTGTAAAAAAAATAAACGGCTGTTATAATAATGTTATGGGGCTTCCTCTATTTAAAGTATATAATGCCCTGTTAAGAGTATAATTACATGGTTAACAGAATGTTTGGGATATTATTTAATTCTCCGTATTTTTGGAATCAACTTTAATTTAATGTAAGCATCTTTTTCGGTTATGCTTTTGCTAATTAAGTTGGAACTGTTTCTATGCTACCCAGCGTGCTCAGTATAACAGAAGGTTCATTAACATTTTTACTTTTAGAAAAAGGGGGGTCAGTAAAACTACTTCGGGTTACTACACTTTGGTTTGCAGTTTTAGTAGATGTTTTAATACTATCTTGACTTCATTATAGAAAAAATGATTGTTGCATAAAAGATAATACTGAATAATATTAGAAAAAAAATGAAAAAATATAAAAAAATTTCTATTCCAAAAGACGGAAAAAAAATAACGGTAGAAAATGGAAAATTAAACGTACCTGATAATCCTATTTTAGGTTTTATTGAAGGTGACGGAATCGGCCCAGATATATGGTCAGCTTCAAAATTGGTTTTTGATACCGCTGTAAAAAAAGCTTATAAAGGTAAAAGAAAAATTGCTTGGATGGAATTATTTGCAGGTGACAAAGCAGTTTCTGTCTATGGTAAAAACAAATGGTTGCCGCAAGAAACTCTTGATGCTATTGAAGAATATGTTATTGCAATAAAAGGGCCTTTAACTACACCGATTGGCGGAGGCATTAGAAGCTTAAACGTAACTCTAAGACAAAAGCTTGATCTTTTTGCCTGCATAAGACCCGTAAAATATTATACCGGTGTCCCAAGTCCGATGAAGAGACCTCAACTTTTGGATGTTACAATTTTTAGAGAAAATACTGAAGACGTTTATGCCGGAATAGAATTTAAAGCAGGGCAAAAAGAAACAGAAAATCTAATTAAGTATATCAATAAAATGATTCCCGGTAAAATCAGAAAAAATTCTGGTATTGGAATAAAACCAATGAGTGAATTCGGCACTTCAAGGCTTGTTTCAAAGGCGATACAATATGCAATTGATAAAAAAATTGACAGCGTTACCTTGGTGCACAAAGGTAATATAATGAAATTTACAGAAGGTGCATTTAAAGAATGGGGCTATAAAGTAGCTAAAAAAGAATTTAGAGATTTTATTGTTACTGAAGATGAACTTTGGAGTGATTACAAAGGGAAAATGCCTAAAGACAAAATTCTTATCAAAGACAGAATAGCAGATTCTATATTTCAACAGTTATTATTGAGACCTAATGAATATGGTATTTTGGCTACACCTAATCTTAATGGTGACTATTTATCTGATGCAGCCGCAGCACAAGTTGGCGGTTTGGGTTTAGCTCCGGGAGCAAACATTGGATATCATACTGCTTTATTTGAAGCAACCCACGGAACAGCTCCTAAATATGCCGGAATGGATAAAGTAAATCCGGGTTCCGTGATTCTTTCCGGTGTAATGATGTTTAATTATATCGGGTGGAACAAAGTATCAAAAGTAATCGAAAGTGCTTTAAAGAAAACTATTAAAGCAAAAACTGTTACATACGATTTAGAACGTCAAATGAAAGGCGCCAAAAAATTGAAAACCTCTCAATTTGCAAAAGCTATTGTAAAAAATATGTAGCCAGTTTTATTAAATAAAAATATTTTTTCTAATAAATGCCCCAATTTCTTGATTTTCAAGATGGGGCATATTATATTCTTTACTCTCGAATATGATATAAAGGAGGACAGTTATGTCAAGCGATAATAATAGTGGAAACGGTTTTTTAATAGGATTAATTGCCGGTAGTGCTTTAGGAGCAATTGTTGGTTTACTATACGCTCCCAAAAGCGGAAAAGAATTACGTGATGATATACGGGCAAAATCTAACGAGTTTTTAGATGATGCAGATAAGTATATACATGACGCAAAAGTTAAAGCAAAAGACCTTATTAATGAAGGCAAGAAAAAATCTGAAGAACTTATTGTAGATGCTAAATCAAAGTCGGAAGAGTTATTGAAAGAGGCTCAAAAGATATTTGATGAAGCAAAAAGTAAAACAAGTAAAACTGTTTCAGAGAAGAAAGAAAGTTTAGAAGCTGAAGGTACAAGATTAAAATCAGCAGTTAAAGCCGGCGTCGAAGCTTACAAAGAAACAAAAAAATCATAACTGCTCTTTGTAAAAGAATAAAAAATTATGAATGCTGCTTCATTACCTTATGACATTCTGCTGATATCGGCTTCCCTGTTATGTCTTTTTTTAATATTCTATATTTATAGAATAACAAAATCTTTTAATCAAATAAAAGATGAAGTAAAAAAGATCTCTTCAAAATTAGACCCATTTATTGAATCAATGACTGAGCTTAGCAATCGAATTAATGAAATATCAGAAAGTGTAAAAGAACCCGTTGAACTTGTACGAACAACTGTAAATGATGTAAAAAATAGAGTTGACGCAATATTAAATTTTGAAGCAAAATTACGTAAGGGTGTAGAAGAACCGGTTTTCAGACTAATTAGAGCACTAACTGCTATAGTAAACGGAATTGAGGCATTCTGGAAAAATTATAATAAAAAATAATAATTACTTAATACTGAACTTATGGAGGTGTATAGTTGAAAGATTATGATGTAAAAGCAATTAGAAATGTCGCACTAATTGGCCACGGAGGCAGTGGTAAAACTTCACTTTCCGAATCATTACTTTTCGCAGCAAATGCAATTAATCGAATTGGTTCCATATCAGAAGGGAACACAACATCAGATTATTTATCTAATGAAATTGAAAAACAAATATCAATTTCATCTTCACTCCTTCATCTTAATTGGAATAATAATCATTTCAATATTATCGATACCCCGGGTTATGCAGACTTTGTAGGCGAGGTTAGTTCGGCTTTACGTATTGCAGACCTTGCAACAATTGTATTAAAATCTGCAGAAGGCGTTGAGGTAGGTTCTGAAATTTATACTAAATTTGTTAAAAATGACGAAATACCTGCTGCAATAATTATAAATAAAGTTGATAATGAACATTCTGATTTTAACAAAACAGTGACTAAAGCAAAAGAGAGATTATTTAAGAGTGCTTCTGTAGTTACATATCCTGTAAAAGAAGGACCTAATTGCGATTCAGTTATTGACGTGATTAAAATGAAAATGTATACTTACGGAGATGCTGGTAGTAGAAAAGTAACTGAAGCAGATATACCCGATGAAGAAAAAGAAACTGCTGAGAATTACAGAACAGAATTAATTGAAAAGGTTGCAGAATCATCTGAAGATTTGATGAACAAATATTTTGAAGAAGAAACTCTATCTGATGATGAATTAGTAACCGGTCTAAGACAGTCTATTAATGAGGGAAGTTTTGTTCCTATCTTTGCTGTTTCCGCATTAAAATCTATTGGCTTAAACAACTATCTTAATTTTGTAAGTACATATTGTCCTTCGCCGGAAGTTAGGAAACCTGAAATTGGAGTATTAAAAGGAACAGATAATAAAGTTGAATTAAAAGCGGATACAAATGCCGAACCGGTTTTATTTATATTTAAAACAATTGCAGAGAAACATGTTGGAGAGTTATCACTATTCAAAGTTATATCCGGCACTGTTCAACACGGCCTTGATTTAGTAAACCAAGCAAACGGAAATACCGAGAGAATAAGTCAATTATCTTTACTCAACGGACATAATAGAACCGAGGTATCAAAATTATCAGCCGGTGATATTGGTGCTGTAGTTAAGCTCAAAAATACACATACAAATAACACTCTTTCATCAAAGAATTTATCTGTTAGTCTTAGTCCAATTAATTTTCCTGATGCTGCAATTAGAGGAGCAATTGTTACTAAAGCTAAAGGTGATGAAGATAAAATTGCAACGGGTCTTCACACATTGCACGAAGAAGACCCATCGTTTAATGTACACTTTGATCCCGAACTTTCACAAACCATTATTTCAGGACAAGGAGAGCTACACCTAAGTTTAGCTGTTAAAAGATTGGAAGAAAGATTCGGTGTTAAAGTAGAGCTTGTTGAACCTAAAGTTCCATTTAGAGAAACAATAAAAACCAGTGCTAAAGATGTTCAGTATAAGCATAAAAAACAATCTGGTGGTAGAGGCCAATATGGTCACGTTCATTTTAAGATGGAACCATTACCAAGGGGTAAAGGATTTGAATTCGAAAATAAGGTAGTCGGTGGAGCAATTCCGGGAAGATTTATTCCTGCCGTTGAGAAAGGAATTCTTGAAACAATGGAGAAGGGTGTTATTTCGGGCAATAAAGTTGTTGATGTTAAAGTTACTCTGTTTGACGGTACATTTCATAATGTAGATTCGGATGAAATGTCATTTAAAATTGCTGCATCTCAAGCATTTAGAAAAGGTATACGAGAGTGTAAGCCTTGTTTGCTGGAACCTATTTATGAAATTGAAGTTACAGTACCCGAAGAATATATGGGTGATGTTATGGGTGATATCTCCAGTAGAAGAGGTAAAATATTAGGTATGGATTCTGACGGGCATTTCCAGGTGATTAAAGCAAATGTACCATTAGCGGAACTGTATAAATATTCTTCTAACTTAAGAAGTTTAACTCAAGGAAGAGGTATGCACAACAGACATTTTTCTAATTATGAAGATGTTCCGAAAGAAGTTGAAAATAAAATAATTGAAGAATATAAAAAAGCTAAAGAAGAAGGGAATTAAGCAAAAGATTTATTAGGGTTAATAATATATGAAAAAAATGTGGTCACCCTGGCGGTCTCAGTATATTGATAGCATTAAACAGGCTAATGAATCAGACGAATGTGTTTTTTGCGGTCTTTCAAAACTTGATGTGGACGACCCGAAAAATCTTTTGATTGATAAAGACGATAAGACTTTTACAGTATTAAATTTATATCCTTATAATAACGGGCATTTAATGGTTGTACCTTACAGACATACGTCCGATTTTAATGAATTAACAGATGAAGAAAATGTAGAAGTTATGCATAAGTTACAATTAGCAAAAAAAACTTTGCAAAAAATTGCTGAACCGGATGGTTTCAACTTAGGAGCAAATATCGGTAAAATAAGCGGTGCTGGAATTGAAAATCATATTCATTTCCATATTGTACCGCGCTGGAACGGTGATACTAATTTTATGCCTGTTTTGGGTGATGTAAAAGTGATATCACAGGATTTACTGGAGACCAAACAAAGACTACTGAAGGCGTATAAAGAATTGAAGAACAAATAGAAGATAGAAGAGTCATTCTTCCCCCGACAAGTCGGGGGAAGAATCTCTCCTATATTTAATCAATGAGTTTCTCCATAAGGCATCGACTGGATTCAGATTTACTTTTAGATATTTATTGCAAAAAGTTTTTATAAATATTATTTTTGGATTCTAATTTTAAGGGCCCATAGCTCAGTTGGTTAGAGCATCTGACTCATAATCAGAGGGTCGGTGGTTCAAGTCCATCTGGGCCCACATTAAAACCTCGAAAATAATTCGTTTTCGGGGTTTTTTATTTTAAAGACTTTCAAAAAATAAAGACATTATCAAAATTATAAATAGATTTTTTACTTGTAATTATTACTTATTAATCGGTAACAATTACATCTTTACTTCTTCTAATATTTATAAATACATCATTAACCGACTTTTTAAAATGGAATAATTTTTGAATTTAGTATCGACAAACAAACACAAAAGAAGGTGGCAGTTATGTATTTAGTAAGAACAAATATCTCGCATTTTATATATAAGTTTATCTTTAATCCATTTATGTATGGACTTTACGGTTTCTTTGTATTTTTGATAACGGATATGCTTTTAAAAATATTTTTACTTATTTTAGATTCAAGGGAAGTGTTTGCAATTAAAGAACAAGATATTGCGTTATCTCTATTGGGATTTTTTGCTTTCTTTTTAATAAAAGTTGTAAAGAATTTTAACAAAAAAAGAAAATTCAATTAAAAAAAATGTAAATAGTATTTATTATAGGGTGATACAAAATCGAAAAAAATAAAAATATATATCGCAATCTTTTATTCGAAAGATCTGATGATGCTATTTTAACTATAAAAAACGGCAGATTTGTGGATTGTAATAAGGCAACTGTAAAAATGCTTCGTTATAAAAACAAAAAAGAACTTTTAGATACACACCCTTCAGAATTATCTCCGGAATTTCAACCTGACGGAAAACCTTCATTTGAGAAAGCAGATGAAATGATGAGAATAGCTTTTGAAAAAGGGACTCACCGTTTTGAATGGGATCATAAAAAAGCTGATGGTGAAGTCTTTCCTGTAGAGGTGCTGCTGACGGATATTTCTATAGACGCAAATGAAAAAATACTTAACACAGTTTGGAGAGACATTACAGATCGTAAAAAATCTGAGCGTAAGCAGAATGCGATTTATCGTATATCTGAGAGCACTTACACTGCATCTGATATGCATGCACTTTACAAAAAAATACATAGCATTATTTCAGAGTTAATTACAGTTAAGAATATTTATATTGCTCTTTACGATGAAGAATCAAAACTATTAACCTTTCCTTATTTTGTTGATGAATATGATCCACCGCAACCATCTAAAAAACTTGGTAAAGGATTAACTGAATATGTTCTACGGACAGGGGAAGCATGTCTTGTAGATGAGAAGAAAGATCTGGAATTAAGAGCACAGGACAAAGTGGATTTAATTGGTTCTCCAACGAAAATTTGGCTTGGTGTTCCACTTAAAATTTCCGGTAAATCAATTGGTGTTATCGTTGTTCAAGATTATGATGATGAGAATGCCTATGGAGAAGATGAAAAGCAGCTATTGATTTTTGTATCTGAACAAATTGCTCAAGTTATTGAGAGAAAACAAAATGCAGTAAAATTAAAGAAATATGCAGAGGAATTAAAAGAAGCTAATAAAACAAAGGACAAATTCTTTTCTATTATTGCGCACGATTTAAAAAGTCCATTTCAAGGGTTGATAGGATATTCAAAAATTCTCACTACAGAATACGCCACAATTACCGAGGAAGAAAGAATTTTTTTTATAAATAGTATCGATGAGATAAGTAAGAATGCATTTTCGCTTCTTGAAGATTTGCTAACCTGGTCCAGGCTTCAAACAAATAAAATGGAAATTAAAATTGAAAAATTCAATCTGAATGAATATTTATCTCAAACAATATCTTTACTTAAACAGACTGCTTTAAATAAAGAGATTAAGATTAACTCTTTTATAGATAATAAAATTTATGTTAATGCAGATAAAAATATGGTTTGCACTATTGCAAGAAATATTATATCAAATGCAACTAAATTTACAAACAAGGGCGGGGAAATAACCGTATCCTCAAACCTGGTAGAAAATTTTGTTGAGCTTTCTATTAAAGATACCGGTGTTGGAATTGAAAAGAAAAATCTTGATAAACTTTTTGTTATAGATAAAACTTTTAGGACAAAAGGTACCGCAAATGAAGAAGGGACTGGCTTGGGCTTACTGCTTTGTAAAGAAATGATAGAAAAACAAGGTGGCAAGATATGGGCTGAAAGTGAGCCGGGCAAAGGTAGTAATTTTGTTTTTACGATACCGACTTAAAATTAAAAAATATCAGTTTCTTTAATTATACCAATCAAAATTATTATTCACCCGCTTTGGCTAAAATATCTTTAAAATAAGGATCATCCCGGAATGCTTCAAAATCGGGGTCATTTTCTATCCATTCAATAATATTTTTATAACCTATTCTTATCACCTTCTGTAATAATTCAAATGCTTCTTCTTTTTTATTCATCAACGCATAAGTACACGCACAATTGTAAAGAGCGAGCCCATCATTAGGTGCAATTTCAAGGACCTTTTTTATACCACTTGAAGCTGATATTTTATCTCCCAAAAATGCTTTGTAGGATGCTGACCTGCTCAATGCAATGGCATCTTTTGCATTTACACTCAATTTTCTTTCTATTAGTCTCAGCATATTATCACCATAAAATCTCGCTGATTTAATATCTCCTTTTCTTGTACTTATCATATGCAAGTGCAACCATGGCTCTTCACTGTAAGGCTTAATTTGTGCCGCTCGTTTGAAGTGAATTATTGCTCCATCATAATCATTTGTAATCTCTCCAATCACACCCAGCCAGTAATGAGCCTGATAGTTGTCCTTCTTTATTTTTAGAAAATTTTTAAAAATTCGTTTAGCATCTGAAAATCTCTTCTGATGATAGAAAACCATTCCTTTTGCAATTTCAACCTCATTCAAATTGGGGTCAAGTTCAAGAGCCTTCTCAATAGCTGAAATAATTTTTCCCAACCATTTTTGATTACCATCATAAAACATGTATTGAAAGGTGTATGCTTCGGCGAGTGCCACATATGCCAATGAATAGTTTTGATCTATGGAAAGGGCATGCTCAAACATTTTAATCGCACATTCGTTGTTCTTTTTTCCACCAGCTGTTAATAAATTACTACCGCGCATATAAAAATCGTAGGCACGCAAATCATCGGTTGGCTTTTGAGCTAAAGATTCTCTCTCAGAATCTGAAAGTGAAACTTTTAATGAGTTGGCTATTTGTTGAGAAACTTCAGCCTGGAGTTCAAATATATCCTCTAGTAGACGGTCATATCGTTCCGCCCAAATTTGGAAACCAGTTTGAACATCAATTAATTGTGCGGTAACCCGGATTTGCTGCCCTGCTTTACGTACACTTCCTACAAGAATATGTTTTACACCTAGTATCTCTCCAACTTTTCTGGAATTAACTTCCTTTTTGCGGAAAGGAAAAACGTCAGAACGCGGAATTACTTTAAGTTCTTGGATTTTGGAGAGATCGATAATAATATCTTCGGTAATACCGGCACAGAAATACTCATTTTCTTTATCCGGGCTCATATTATCAAAATAAAGAACGGCTATTGATTTATCATCGGTATTTTCGGAAAGAGATGATTGCTTTTGTTTCAGTTCTTCTATAACTGAGTCTATTGAACTAATCCTGCTTTTACTATCTTTTTTTAATAATTTCGGCAGCAACAAAAGAAGATTATCCGGCACATCTGTTCGGTATTGATGAATAGCATCGGGTTCTGTGTTCAACAGTTCGTAAATTATAGCAGCCTCATATTCTCCTTTGAATGGAATTGTCCCCGTTAACATTTCGTAAATAACAACGCCCAGCGACCAAATATCAGATAGATAGTCAACTTTTTCACCTTTGACTTGTTCGGGCGACATATACGCAATTGTCCCCATCGTCGTCCCCGTTTTAGTGATCTGCACCTGCGAGCTTACTTTAGCCAAACCGAAATCTAATATTTTTATAATGTTATCATTAGTAATAAAAATATTCGCCGGTTTTATATCACGATGGACAATACCTTTTTTATGTGCCAGGCTTAATCCCTCTGCAACCTGACTCGCAATATCTACCGCTTCATCAACTTTTGTCGGACCATTTTCTAATTTCTTTTTTAATGTTTCACCTTCATAGTACGCCATAGCAATGAATAATTGATTATCATCAGTTTTATCAATTTCATAAATAGTACAGATGTTTGGATGATCAAAAGTTGAAGCAGCTTTGGCTTCAGAAATAAAACGTTGTTCAGAATCTTTATCTAAATGAAGATGTGAGGGTAAAAATTTTAGAGCAACTGTTCGGTCTAAGTTGGAGTCTTCTGCTTTATAGACCACACCCATTCCTCCACTGCCAATCTTTTCTATAATCTTGTAATGTGATATTGTTTTACCGATCATAAATTAAATCCAATATTTTAATTGATATTTTTATCTGATATCAACAAGGCATAAATCTTTTTTACTTTTAACAGCAATTAAAATAAATTTTTAATAATTAGTTTTTAATATCCACTGTCCTGAAAGTGATGGACTCAGAATTTCAAATTATTATTTTAATTCATAGAACAACTTGGCAGAATAAATATTTTTTTAATTCTGCTTGTCTTTAATTTATTGCCGAATTCAAGAAACAAACCACAGGCAGCTACAACGTTTGTCTTAATTATACTGCCGCCCCAAGTACAGCCGATTATTGTTGTTCTTACTTCTGATAGATTGTTCTTTTCAAACCAGCCGCCGGAAACAAAATAAAATCCGTTCTTTCCAACTTTAATTTTATAGGTTGAGTTTTTAGTCTTTACAAACAAAAAATCACCAGGATTAACTTCACTCTTTCTTATTTGAGGAAGTTTATTGCTTTGCTCCACAATATTTTTTAGTAATAATTTCATTTATATAATTATTTTATTTCTTAATTATTTTGTCATTCCGTTGTATAACTGAATCTCCTTTATTTACAATAAATATTTCATTAATGAGATTCCGGTGCAGCACCTTTCCGTCGTACATTGTACTCCGGAAGGTGGACTTAGTTTGACCGGAATGACAAGTATCATTGTCCAATTTTTTCCAATAATTCTTTTTTCCAATTTAAAATTATATTAAGTGTCTTTTGTTTTGAAAAATTATTCGAACTTTTTATAAATATAAATCTCTTTCCGTCAGGTGTAATATCATAATTATTGATAGCATTATTCGGGAAATAATATCCTGTTACATCTAACAATTCTTTAGGTTTTCCTGCGACAAATTCAGAGTTAGTTTTAACAGGCACAGATATTAATTTTCCACTTGGTGATATATACAAAAGTTCTTTACCATCTTTATTCCAACTTGGGAAATTCCCTCCACCGTTTGATATCTGCCATTTACTTTTGAATTTTGGGAATGTTGTTACATAAACTTCAAATTTTCCGGTTTCATTAGACATATATACCAAATATTTATTATTTGGAGAAATAGAACCTTCATATTCAAGGAACTTTGATTTTTTAATAAATTCTTTTTTTGTTTTTAAATTCAATACAATAAGATTTCCTTCAGAATTTATGCCCTGGCTAGATAAAATAATATATTTTTTATCATTTGAAATGGAGTGAAGAAATATTACGGAATTTTTTTTCTTATAAATTGGAACATCAGATAAGTTACCGACTACTGATTTATATTTTATATGTACAAATCCTTTTTCCTCAGAAATATAATATATACCTTTGCTGTCAGGCGCCCAAATAGGGGTTGTTACAGTGTTATTAAATGTAAATTTATTTAAAATTTTTGTTTTAAAATCATATAACCAAATATTACCTTGATATGATCTACCTATTAATATTGCAAGTTTTTTACCATCCGGAGATATACGTGGCATAGAATATTGATTACTTTTTAATAAAATTGGTTTAATATTACCACCCCTATCCTTCCAAACTAGATTAAGATTTTGATCTCTAGTACCTTCCAAATAAACAATATTGCCTGTATTTGATATATTATAATTTGAAAAACCACTTCCAGGTTCACCGTCAACATTATTTAATACAGTTAGAGGAAAATTAGTAATTTTAAATTTAGTTAAATCAAATGGTGCAGCTAAAATTTTCCCTTTTTTTGTTACAAGAAGAATTCCAGGTTCAATATACCTTGCCATCTCTCCTTTAATATTAAGGATATGTCGTTTACCTGTTTGTAAAGATTGAATAACTAAGGAAGCGTCAACGTAAGAATTGGGATTATCCAATGTTCCAACAGTAAACAGAACAAATTCACCACCAGGTAATACTTGAGGCCATCGGTGAGTTCTTTCATTTTTTGTGCTATCTAAAATTGTGACTTTAGTTAACTTTCCATCACCAACAGAATATGAATAAAGTCCACTAGTGTAAAGTGGAGAAAAAATAATTTTATTATCCGGCCCCCAACTGGCGCCTCTGAAAGCTATTGCATCTGTTAGTATTTCTACAACGCCACCATTAATTGGAACTCTTTTTAATTTCCCATTTGCTACAAAACCTATCCATTTACTATCAGGTGAAATAAATGGAGATCTAGCATTTTCAGTTCCATCTATTTTAACCGATTCAAAACTATTGATTTTTCTCAAATTAAGTATTGTAATTCCTTTATCTATTGTTGCAAAAACAAGATTTTTGCTATCCGGGGATAATGAAAATGAAGCTACATCACTTTTAACTAATTGATTAGTTGTAGAATTAGACAAATCAATATTAAGATACGAAACATCATTATTGTTGTTGATACTTTTATTGAATAATAAGAACCATAATAAAACTAAAATTGTTAATGTTGCAATAACCGATTCAATACCAAATAATAATTTATAATTATTTTTAGTTGAAGATGGTTCAATTTTTCTAATCTGTGTTTTTGATGAAATTCTTGTAACATTACCTGTTTTAATTTCAATAGTTTTTAAGTCCGCCGGAATTTGATCTACGTGCTGATAACGCATAGAGGGATCTTTTGCCAGAGCTTTTCTGATTATATCATCCAGTAAGATGGGAACACCTGTTCGCATTGCTGTCAATGGTTCTGGTTCTTCGTTCAAAATAGAGTAAAGAAGTCCTTGTTCGTAATCATTTCTGAAAGGAAGTTGTCCGCAGATCATTTCATACATTACAACACCAAGTGACCATATATCAGTACGATTGTCAACTTTTTCTCCGTTTGCCTGTTCTGGTGACATATAAGCAACAGTTCCCATTGTAGTGCCCAGTTTTGTAACTTTTGTTCCTCCAGTTAACTTTGCAAGACCGAAATCCATAATTTTGATTTGGTCTTTATCATTTACCATAATGTTTGCAGTTTTAATATCACGGTGAACAATTCCATTTTCGTGGGCTGTCTGCATTCCTTCTGCTATTTGAATTATATATTTAATAGCGATTTTTATGGGCAGGGGAGTCCCTCCATTGGCTTGCAGTATCTCCTCAAGTGTTTTCCCTTCAATATATTCCATTGCAATAAACATCTGCTTGCTTCCATCAGGTTCGGTATTCTCATTAATCTCATAAATATGTGCAATGTTAGTATGATTAAGAGATGCAGCAGCTTTTGCCTCACGTATAAATCTGTCTTTAACTTCCTGGTTTGAAAGAGAATGAGCAGGAAGAAATTTTAGTGCAACATTTCTGTCCAACTTTGTATCTTTTGCTAGATACACAACGCCCATTCCACCTTCGCCTAATTTCTTAATTATCTCGTAGTGCAATATCGTTTTACCAATCATTTATTTTCTCCAAAGATTATTATCAGCATTGTAACCAATAGTTCTTTTAATTTTCATTTTTAAGTTTCTTTTTTATTTCTGTAAACCAGTTTAATATAACATTTATTTTAATCGGGTTTGACTTATCTACTGCACTTTTCAGTAAAAGAATACGACCGCCAGGGGCAACAGCAAAATCCTGCTGATCATATAGATGAGAAACTGGTAAAGAATTGTAAACTAATCTCTTTGATAGAACTTTTAATTTAGGTTTTTTCTGAATCCTATTAGCAAAAATTTTATCGTAAGTTCTGTAATAAATCTCAGTTCCGTCTATAGACCACTGAGGGTACAATCCTTCATCTCTAGAAATCTGTAATTTAGAATTATTAATAGGGAAAGGTCGTATGAATACTTTGAATTTTCCTCCAATTTCATCAGATATGTAAGCAATAAATTTTCCATCAGGAGAAAAGGAAGGATTCTTTATATTGGCTTCTGTTTTAAATAATAATTTAGGCGGCAATTCACTTTTTATATCTTTTATTAAAATTTTATATTTATAAATGCCATAAGTCGGGATATAAAGTATTTTTGATCCATCAGGTGAAAGATTTGATATTTCTGGGTATCCCTCTTCAGTAGTAACAATTTCTTTTGTCCCTCCAATGCCGTCCATTCTACTCAGATAAACATTGTATTTCCCGTTTTTAAAATTTGAAACAAAAACAAAGCTTTTCCCATCAGGTGTAATACGGGGGTTTGTATTATCACCTGCTGAAAAGATTAAATCAACTTTATCATCTTTAAAATTAATTAGTCCTATTTTATAAACAGAACTTGCTAATATTACTAAAGCCCTGCCGTCATTTGAAACTGATGGTATTATATAGGGTCCGCTTCTTGAAATTACTTTTTTCTCATTACCTTTTTTATCAATCCATACTAAATAATTTTTCGCAGTATCAAGTTTGCCCGGAATAAAGGCTATAGTACCATTGTTAGCATTGCTTACAGAATAAGCAGCATTTCCGCTTTGAGAATTTACAGATATTCCAGTTAGTATTTCTATTTCTGGACCTGTAACAGTTAAATCGGACAAATCAAATAATGAAGCGTATAAATTTCCACTTCTGCTCCACAATATATAATCACCCCAAGGTGCTTTTATAAATTGAGGGAAAGTGCCTTGCAAATCAACATTATTATAGTTAAGGTATTTCTTTTCTTTTGTTTCCAAGTTAACTAAACCAATTTTAGCGTCATCAAATGTTCCGTCTTTTGACCAGACAGTAAATAATGCTGCTTTATTATTAGGTAAAATAAATGGGTAAAGATGTGCACCTTCATTTTTAGCTATATCAATTTTTGTTAATCGTTCTTGATTACTTTGCAAGTTGTTTTGGATAAAAAGACCTTTTGACCAGCCTATGTTTGATACAATTTCACCGTTTGTTCCCCAACTAATCCCATGACCAAAGCTTAATTTAGAATTTTCAGGCACTCCTCCTGTTAACGGTATTCTTATAATAAAATCATTTCTTTTAAAAGATAACCAGTTTTTATTTTCAAAAATAGGATATCCTCCACCTTCCGTACCCCTTATAGGGTTTATAATCATATTATTTATCTTGCGAATTTTAATTATTGAAGATGAAGTGGATTTGTCAGTATATACTATTGATCTTCCGTCGGGAGATATTTGTAACATACTCTCCCAGTAAAATAAAGGATTAGATTTACCGGGGATATCAAAAGAAAAACGTACTGGTTCCGTAAAATTAGAATCAGGAGATTTCTGTATTGCCAATAATACCAATATTATTACTGAAAATAATAATAAAGAAATAATTGCAGTCGAAATTTTATTCCTTGAAATATGATACATTAATTTTGAATAAAAATTGTCTGGAGTACTTTCAGTATAAGTAGGTTCCTTTGCTAACGATTTTGCATTATACATTCTGCTTGTTCTGTTGCCTGTTGATACTCTCTTTATCTTCCTTAAATTCTTTGCAAGCTCCTTTGCCGATTGACATCTTTCATCTTTGTCCTTTTCCAAACACTCAAGTATCAGTCCGTCAAGCAAAGGGTCTATGTCTGCTTTTACTGTTGCAATAGGAGGTACTTCAACATTAACAATCTCATACATTATTGCAGTCTCGTGCATTCCCTTAAAAGGGGATTCACCGGAAAAGAGTTCGTAAAGGACAACACCCAAAGAGAATATATCACTTCTGTGGTCAACATCTAAACCCTGTACTTGTTCGGGTGACATATAGCCCATTGTACCCATAGTTGTACCGGCTTTAGTTAGACGGGAAACATTACTGTCTGTGTATAGTTTAGCCAAACCGAAATCCATTATCTGAACAATACCGTCCTTGCGTATCATAATGTTTTCCGGTTTTATGTCACGGTGGACAATACCTTTCTCGTGAGCAGCAGCAAGACCTTCTGCTGCTTGTACACCGATATCAAGTATTCTTTTCTCTGAGAGGTTTTCTTTCTTTTCTCTGAGGGTAACACCGTCAATATATTCCATAACAATAAAGAGTTTCCCTTCGTCTTCTTGTATGTCATAAATTGTGCAAATATTAGGATGATTAATTGCGGAAGCAGCTTTAGCCTCTTGAATAAATCTTGCTTTTTCATCTTCTGTAGTTGCAAGTTGAGAGGGGAGAAACTTGAGTGCAACAAAGCGGTCTAGTTTAGTGTCTTTTGCTTTGTAAACGGTTCCCATTCCGCCTTCGCCAATTTGTTCTAATATCTCATAATGTAAAATTGTTTTGCCGATCATAAAGTTAAACCTGTTATTTTAGTTTCATAAAAAATATTGTCATTTCGATTTCGGATTAGCTGGAGGAGAAATCTTTCATTTTTCTTATTAGAAAAGATATCTCAGTCGTTCCTCCTTCGATATAACAACTATAAAAAATTACGTCCTGTAACTATATCGTAATTTCCGACCGTTAGATCGTCACTTGTTTTTACTTGCGAATTGTATTGCTTCTCAAGTGACATTTTCCATAAATAAAACTGAGAGAATGTATGCTTTACCTTATTAATCAATGTCATATAGGAGCCGCTTGTTTCAAAGTTTGAAGCATCTTCTTTACAATCCCAAATAGTTATGGATAAAAAATCTTCATTATCATTTATGCTATGCGTTAAAAAGGCATATCTGCAGCCTTTTGTTTCACGAAAAGCAGGAATGATTGTTTCGGCATATATCTTTTTAAATTCATCCATTTTATTGTTTTGAACTTTTATAGAAACAATTCTTACAAACATTTTATTATTATCCACTTCTATTTTATCTGCTTCTTCTTTTTGAACATCGATAACATATTTTTTAGCTGCCGGTATTTCGAGGTCCTCCAAATAATTTATTTCCATATCTTCAGAAAGTTGAATTTTCCATTCTGAAGAATCTGAAAGATATGGCTTTGCCTGGTCTAGTAATTCTTGAAAAGTGCTGCTGTTTTCATAGTCTTCGGCGTGTTTTTGTGTTTGCCAAAAGGTCAATGAAATAAATTCATTTTCTTCAGGTTTACTTTTAATTGGAGGAGACGCATAAACATGATGTATCACTCCTATATTTTTGATGGAATTTGAAATTTTAATTTATGTAGATTTGAATATTATTTTATCCCTTTAGACTAACTAGTAAAATAAATACAGTATTCAATTCATTATATTTAATAATTCTTTAATCTCTTTTTATAACAATAATTGTCATATCATCCATTTGCGGTTGACCGGCTGCAAAATTATTTACTTCATTTATAATCAGATCAATAAGTACTTCAGGGTTTTTGGATTTATTTTTCAAAAGTAGTTCTAACAATCTTTCTTCTTCGAATTCTTCTTCTTCAGCGTTCATCGCTTCTGTAATACCGTCGGAAAAAATCACCAATAAATCGCCCTTATCAAATTGAATAATTTCTTCTTCGTAAGGAACAGACGGCATTATCCCTACAATTAAACCTCCAACATTGGGTCTTTTAATTGTATTATCTGATTTGATGAGGAAAGGATTATTGTGTCCGGCATTTGTATATGTAATTTCGTTTTTCTCTTTATTTAAAATTCCGTTAAATAAGGTAGCAAATTTTGTCGGTGATGTATTGTGAAAAAGCAGGTCATTAGTAAAAGCAACATTGTCTTTGCAAGACTTCTTTAAAAGTATCTGACCGCGGATAGTAGCTTGTAAATTAGACATAAGTAATGCTGCGGGAATTCCTTTACCCGTAATGTCTGCTAAACAAAAAGCCAAATTATTATCGTCTATGGAAACAAAATCGTAATAATCTCCGCCCACTTCTTTTGCAGGAATACTCTTACCAGCAATCTGATAACCTTCAACTACTGGTTGTTCTTTAGGCAGTAAATTAACTTGAATATCGTATGCAAGTCTCATTTCTTCCTGCAATTTAATAAGTGTTTGTTCGCCCAGATAAAGTCTTGCATTTTCAATAACATGAGCTGACTGTGCCGAAATAATTCCGAGAAGTCTTTGATCATCTTTTGTAAAACCTGAATCACTTTTTTTGTTAAATACAGTAATAAGCCCAATCATTTTCCCTTTTAACTGCATCGGAACACTAAGTAAAGATTTGATAGGAAAGTCTGTCCCATTTCCCCCTTCGGTATGGAATCTTGTGTCATTCTGAAAATCATTTACGAGCAATGGATTTTTGTTTACAAGCATCCACCCTGTTAACTGTGTGTCCAAACGGAAGGGAAGAAGGTTGATAGAGCTGTCCTGTTTTCGTATCATTGTGTGGAACGGTTTCTCTTCGTCTTTTTCATCCAACAGCATGACCACACCTTGTTCAACTTTTAAGTGTTTTACACATTTACGTATAATTAAGTCCACAATTTTCTCAATTGACTGAGTGGATGATATAGCGATAGTAATTTCATTTATTACTGAAAGTTCTTCAACTGCAGTACGCAGTCTAATATTTTCTGCCTGTAATTTGGATAGTGTAACTTGGTCCTGATTTGCAGTCATTTAATCCCTTTAGATTGATAAATACAATACTCCTATAAAAGATTGTTATTCTTGGAACTTGAGTTAAAATTATGGCTTAGCAGTTTAGGTTTAACTAATTAATATACAATTTTTAATATACAATTAATTGAGTAAAATCAAAATTAAAAAAGGAACCTTTATAATAAATGTTCCTTTTCAATAAGAAGTAATTATAACAAATTCGGAAAGAAAGGCTTTTTTATTTCGTCACATTTTAAATTTAAGGCTGCAATATTTAGCAGCCTTATTGTAAAGTTTTATTTAATCGTCAGATTTACCGTCTTTATTGTCATCTCTAAAGACTTGTTTAATATTATCTTTAATCAAATTATCTATTTTACTTTCATTACTTTGATCTCTTGGGTCTAAAATTGTACCGTTGTCATCAAACCATTTTGAAGGGTCAACTATCAAAGTAACATTAAATGTTTTTGAGCCGTCGATTGTAATTGGTGATTTTAATTTAATTTTTTGCTGTGCAGATTTCTTGGATTTATATACAAATGTATTACCGTTAAATGTACCCTTAATAATTACAGAATATCTCTGATCGTTATTATCACCTTCTTTAAATTCAGGGTCGGGTGGAGTTTCACTGCCTCCTACTTTATGAATTTTAAAAGCTATCTCATCGTAAATATCGTTAGGGATATTTACCACTACGACAGTATTTATTGTGCCGGTTAAATTTAAGTTTATCACAAACGGACCAATTTTTACCTCACTTCCTGTACCTTCGGTATTTTCTTTTTCAAATTTTAGATCTCTTATCAGCAGTTTTACAGAAGTAAATTTTATAACATCAGCTGTGTTTTTTGTTAAACCACTCGGTGTGGAAATGCTTAGAGAGAAATTCTCAGCAACTGGTCCAACAACGTCGTTACCACCACCAGTACAGCCTGGTGTTATTAATATTACAGTAAAAAGAAATACGATCGGTATTAGAGTATTGAATAATTTATTCTTTAACATAATATCTCCTAATTTTTAACAAAAATTTATTTTTTTAGAGTTTCTATTTATTATTTATTACGAATTATTTTATTCAAATAATCAAAAATTATACCACTAATAATATTATAAAAATTATCTAATAACCATTAGAATTATTTTATCAGGTAAAATTTACCTGTAATTTTGTTCCTTTTAAATTTAATATTTTTTACTCCGAATATTTATTTAAGTAGTATATCTTTTCAAGAAATAGTGACATATTTATCGATTTTATTTTGTAGCCCTTTTAACCCTTGCATTCCGCCGGTATGTAGTGCAATAATAGTCGATTTCTTTTGAAAGTAATTATTTTTTACCATATCAAAAATACCGAATAACATTTTGCCCGTATAAATTGGTTCAATAGAAATGCCGTAATTCTTTTCAAACACTTTAACAAAATCTATTAGCTCTTTTGTGATTTTAGCATAACCACCAAAGTGGTAATCAAATTTTATTTCCCAATTATTATATTGATTTATTTTATAATTATATAAGAGATTTTTAACATCATTAATTAAGAACTCACCCCCTTTTAAAACAGAGAACCCTATTGCTTTACATCGACTGTTCAACCCGAAGATCAAACCTGCTAAAGTTCCGCCAGTTCCGCATGGTGTACAGATATAATCAAAATCTATATCAATTTTTCCAATAATCTCAGAACAGCCTTTTACCGATAATGAGTTAGTACCACCTTCAGGTAATAGGTAAAAATCACCAAAAGTATTTTTTAATTCAGTAATGTAAACGACCTTAGCCTTATTTCTATATTGTGTGCGGTTAATGTAATGTAAATCCATTCCGCAGTCTTCTGCAAACTTTAAAGTGGGATTAAGAGGTAAATATTCTTCCCCTCTAATAATCCCTATAGTATTAAAACCATACTCATTACCCGCTGCTGCTGTAGCGTAAATATGATTTGAGTATGTACCACCGAAAGTAAGCAGTGTATTTTTCCCCAAGTTTTTTGCTTCTAAAAGATTATAATAAAGTTTAAACCATTTGTTACCTGATATGTGAGGATGGATAAGGTCAATTCTTTTTACATAAAGTGAAATTTTATGGTTTTTTAGAAAAGAACTTTCCAATTTTACAAGGGGAGTAGGCAGAGCTTTAAGTTTACTTTCTAAATTTTCCAAGGGATTTTGAATAATGAGATTCCGAAATCCGGCAGTGACTGAATCTGACTACCGACTAACTACCGGACAGGAATAACAATTATAAGAAATTACTTTTTCAATTTATAATTTGAAGTCCAAACATTATTACTCTGGTCTATGTCGGGTAATTGGTAATTAGGGTCAACAATTACTGAATCTAATTGTGTCGTAGTTTTTACCTTAAATGACCAAGTGCTTCCGCGATGCCAAATTTCCACGGGTAATTTTTTAAAGAGTACATTCCCGTTTTTTTCGATTATTTTTAATTCTACCGGCATTGCCATCTTTTCTCTGTTAGAAATTGTAATTACAGAACCTTCTTTAGGATCGCCGTTTACATATTGAACTTTATCAACAGCCTGGTCAAGGCTCCAATCGTTATAAAACCATTCCTTCCAGAACCAATTTAAATTGTCGCCAGTAACTGAATTCATAGTTCTGAAAAAATCCTTAGGAGTGGGATGTTTAAAAGCCCACCTTTTAATATATTCTTTGAATGCATAATCAAACCTGTCGTGTCCGAGTATAATTTCTCTTAACATATATAAACCGATTGCAGTTTTAAAATAAGCGTTATTACCAAGACCTTTAAATTGAATTACATCAGGATAATTCATTATAGCTTCACTTGTATCACTAAGAGTATAATCAAGTATTTTTCTTGCAGAGTCTCTCCTTGATTTATATTCACCGTTATTGAAATTTCTTGTAGAATAAATATTAATAAAAGAATTGAAACCTTCGTCCTGCCACATATATCTTCTTTCGTTTGAACCTACTATCATTGGGAACCAGTTATGTCCAAACTCGTGATCTGTCACTCCCCAGAGTCTTCTTCCTTTAGCTTTATAACTGCAGAACACAATGCCTGGGTATTCCATTCCACCTACTCTTCCGGCAACGTTTACAGCTACAGGGTATGTATAGGGAAACCAAGTTTTAGAATAAAATTCAATGGAATATTTTACATATTCAGTAGATCTTCCCCATGCCGAATCGTCTGCAACTTCATAGGGATAAACAGACATTGCAAGACTTGTTTTTTTATCGGGCAAGTTTATTCTTGCAGCGTCCCAAACAAAAGCACGTGATGCAGCCCATGAAATATCTCTGGAGTTAAACATTTTGAAGTGCCAAGTTTTATAATCAGAAACATTTGAAACTGAATCCAATGCTTTTGCTTCATCGATGGTTCTTATATAAACTCTATCATCACTTCTTCTTGCTTCGGCTAATCTTTCTCTTTGATCAACTGTAAGTACTTCATTTGGATTTTGTAATTCGCCGGAAGCAACAACAATAAAATCTGTAGGTGCTTCAATAGTAAAATCGAAGTCACCGTAATCTAAGTAAAATTCACCGGCACCGAGGTAAGGAAGTGTATTCCATCCGAGTACGTCATCATAAACAAACATACGCGGATACCACTGAGCTATTTCGTAAATGATTCCTTTTTTTGTTTTTAAAGTTCCCATTCTATCAGAGCCGTATTCAGCAACCGGGAAACTGTAATCAATATTAATTTCAATTATTCCACCTTTACCTTTAAGGGCGTCCGGTAAAATGATTCTCATACGTGTGTCATCAATTAAATAATCTGCATCATAATTATTATTATTAAAGATGAGAGCAACTGATTTTATATCATAACCGCCTTCAAAATTTCTATTGCCCCATCTACTAGATTTAACTGGTGCAGCTGCTGTTCCTCTTGACTTTGGATTAAATTTATTTTGATCGAGTTGAAGCCATAGATGTGTAAGATTATCGGGGCTATTATTTGTATAAGTAATTTTTACATCACCCGAAATTAAATTCTCTTCCGGATCTAATTTTACATTTATCACATAATCAGCCGTGTTCTGCCAATAGTAGGGCCCGGGCATTCCGCTACCACTTCTGTAAACTGTTCCAGGTTCAATTAAAAAAGTAGGGTCAAACACATCGTGCTGATTATATTTTGAATTGGTCTGTGAATAATTGTTAACACATATAAGAATAAGAAAAAGAAAAGATAATTTTAAGGCTTGAAGCAATTTCATCAGTTTCACCTAGATTATTTATATAAAATTATACTACCCTAGTTTAATTTTGTGAAAATAAATACAAAGTTAATAATATCCAAAAATTTTGTGCTACTTTTTGATAGACGGCATTATTAATATGAAACTATACAATGGTAAAAAATTATAAATGAAATGATTGGTAGAGAAAAAAGAGTTAATGAAATGGGGTAGTTTAAATTCCTCTATATTTTTTTTGCTTTTTAATTCTATAGGAGATATAAGATATAAACATCACTCCAATTCCTATTAGGAAAAGTATACCTATAAAAATTAATAATGTAGGATAAATATTCATTTTTAAAATTCTTTGTTAACGTTTTACTTTATAACCTGATCTATCTTTTAATTTATAAAAGATAAAGCTAAACATAAAAAACAGTATAAAGCCCCCGAACAAAACCATCAGTGTTGTTAACACAATTGACATCAAAGTCATTTAATCCCTCATTGAAAAAATAGTTATAAACTTCTTTTCATCAATATTGTCATCAGAAAAGAATTTTTCAATGAGAATGTATTTAATAATACCATTAAAACAATGTGTTTTTCGTCAAGCGTACTGATATAATCGACAAGAGGTTAAAATCATCGAGTAGATGCTAATAATCATTCTAATGTATTCAATTTTAGTATTTATATTTTAACCATTTTATTACTTCGGACCATTTTGGCTTTTTACCAGTCGATAATATGCCAATCCTGTAAACCTTACCTGCAAGAATAAATATGCCGAACATTGTGCCTAAATTTACAGCCGCAGATAATAAAATTTGCCATAATGGGACATCTATTAGAGTCATTTTTGCCGGCATAACAATTATGGATGCAAAGGGAAACATTGATGCAATGTAGCCAACAGAGTTATTCGGGTTATCCTGAATTGCAATTGCAATAAAGAATGGTATCATAATCAGAATCATAATAGGCCAAATGCCTGACTGGGCATCCTGGTCGTTATCGAAAATAGAACCGACAGTAGCGAATAAACCAAGAAAGGTTATTAAACCGACTAAGAAGTTAAATAAGAAATATAAAATTAACGATATATCTATTTGTATCGCAAATGCTTCCGGTAGTACAAAAATTGAAGTTGAAATTAAAAGAATTAAAGGTGTCATCCAAATAGTCATCTGTAATAACCCTGTTATTGCCGCCCCAAGAATCTTGCCAGTCATAAGTTCTTTGCTGCTTACAGAGGAAAGAAGAACTTCTACTATTTTACTGTTCTTTTCTTCTACAACTGAACGCATTACCATAGTACCCATAAAAATCAGACTAAAATAAAGCATAAATGTAAGAAGGAATGATATTATCCTGTTACCTTTACTTTCGGCTTTTATGAACGCATCTTTTGATATTCTGAAAGTATCGAAGAATACTCTTGTCCTTGCATATTTAATATCGCCTTCGGAAAGATTTTTACCTGAAAAATAATTGTTGGTCAGAACTTGATTGAAAGAGTTTCTCAAACGTTTAAACAAATTTTTATTGTTCGGATTTTTTGAATAGAATTTTAATTTTTTATCAGATGCCGATTTTTTTGGTAAATAAATAATACCCGTTATTTTTTCATCCAAAATCTTTTGTTTATTTTCTTTTAAAAATTCTTTTACACCTTTTTCATCTTTAACTAAAAATTTAATTCTGGATTTACCTTCTCTAACTGATTTTAATTTCCATAATTCAGTTTTTAAATTATCCGTTAATGTGTTGTCCTCTACAATAACAGTAATATTAAAATTATCATTTTTATCCATCGTCATTAAAAATGTGGGTAAAGCTAAAATTACAATCATAAACAAAGGAACCAAAAGAGTCATAATGATAAATGTTTTGCTTAAAATTTTATCTCTCAGTTCTCTTTTTAATATAGATAGCATTCTTTGATTAAACATTTTCTCCCTCCTTTACTTCGCTGTTTCCTGCAAGCAGAACAAATATTTCGTGAAGAGAAATATCATTTGCATTAAATTTTTTAACGGTAACATTATTGTTCACCAATAATTTTAGCAGTTCTTGAATATCTGATGCAGATTTTAATCTTATTCCGGTCGTGTTACCGAAATCATCTATGCTTTCAACAATTGGATTGTTCTTAAGGAATGATATGTCGCCTTCATAATTTAAAGTAACATTTCTCTTAGCGTATTGTGCTTTTATCTCACTTAAATTGCCGTCAAGAATAATTTTACCTTGATCTATCATGGTTATATAATCACACATCTTTTCGGCAAAGTCCATTAAATGAGTGGAAAAAATTATTACTTTACCTTTATTCTCTCAGATCAATTATTATTTGCCTGAGTAGGTCTGTATTTATGGGATCAAGTCCTGTAAAAGGTTCATCCAAAACCAAAAATTCAGGGTCGTGTAATATTGTAATAATAAATTGTATTTTTTGTTGATTTCCTTTAGAAAGGTCCTGTATTTTTGTTGTCTTTCTATCAGCAAGATCAAACTTTTCTAAAAACTCGTTCGCTCTTTTTTTTATATTGGTTCCTTTTTTACCTTTAACATCGGCAAAGAAAAGAAGAGTGTCCATTACAGTCATTTTTTTATAAAGTCCTCTTTCTTCAGGCAGATATCCAACTTTTTTCTTAAACTCATTGTCGATATGTTTACCGTTAAGAAGAATTTCTCCGCTATCTGGGGTGTATATGTTCATCATCATTCTTAGGGTAGTAGTTTTTCCGGCGCCGTTTCTACCTATGAGTCCGAATACCGAACCCTGCTTTATATTAAACGATACATCATCGACCGCTTTAATTGTATCAAAAGATTTATAGAGATTTTTTACTTCAAGAATATTCATTTAGTTCTCTTTTTTTTTAATAATTAAAATTTGCTTATTTTATATTTATAATCAATGCCGTTTATAAATTTAATTAACCAATTACATATAAATTTTAAAAAATAATTATATTCTATTTGAAAAGTAGAAAAGTATTGTTATAATATATTTAAGATAAATTTTAGTGAGAGAGTTTATCTTATTTAAGTGAAGGTAAAACTTTATGGAAAAATACTGACCTTACAAAAATATTTCCAAAAACAATGATTAAAAAATTTATCACTGTAATTCTTACAATTTTTCTAACAGCCATAATCTATCCCCAATCCATTCAAAAACTTAAGCATCCTTTTTCTGGTAAAGTAGTTTTATCATTAGCCGGCGGTGGAGCTATTCCTCTTTCTGATTATGGAACACCTCAACCAAAACTTTTAGGTGAAGGGGGGTTAGGATATTTTTTTGATCTTAATTCTAAACATACTATCGGTTTACAATTTTTTGGCGGTGAAGGAAAAATTGGAGGTAAGGACGGTGTAATAATACCAAACAAATTTAATACATCTATTTCTTATTTAAGTGGCGGAATAATATACAGTTACTTTATGTCAGAACATTTTACGCCTTATTTATTTGCGGGAGCCGGAAAATTTTGGTACGTTCCTAAAGATGACAACGGTTTAAAACTTCCAAATTCATTAGTAAATCCTGGCGATCTTTCAGAGTTTACATTCAATTTCAGAGCAGGGATAGATTATTTTATTGTAAAGAACTTGAGTTTAAATTTTAATGCGGGAATACATTTGGGGAAAAATGATTTATTTGATGGTTTTGTAAGAAACGGATCTAAAAATGATGCTGTTCTAACGGCAAGTATTGGATTTTCATTTGCATTTTCCGGTCGAGGCAGAGGCGGTGTAAGTGATAAAGATGGAGACGGAGTGCCTGATGATCAAGATAAATGTCCCGGAACACCTCCCGGCACAAAAGTCACTGTTGACGGCTGCCCGATTGATGCCGACGGAGATGGTATCCCGGATATAGAAGATAAATGCCCCAACACAAAGAAAGGTGTTTTTGTAGATGAAAACGGATGCCCTGCTGATACTGACGGAGACGGTGTTCCTGACTTCAGAGATCAATGTGCTGATACGCCAAACGATGTGTCTGTGAACATGTTCGGTTGTCCGATTGACAGAGACGGGGATGGTGTGCCTGATTATAAAGATAAATGCATCGGTACACCTGAAGGCATTAAAGTTGACGAAAATGGATGTCCGAAAGGATTTGCACCTATAACACCGATAATGCCTAAAACTAAAATTACATTTCCTGTTAAAAAGGAGACAAGAACTTATATACCTAAAACAATAGCTTCCACTATTTTCGGAAATTATAATCCAAATTCTGAAAGGAATGTTAGAGGTAGAATTTGGACTGACGGCAATTCTTATGTAATTCAGCATTCTTCTTGGAGAACTCGACCAAAAGCTGAAAGAATTGCAAGGTCTCTACTAACAAAAGGACATAATGCCTTTGTACAGAAAGCTTATATTTCTAAATTCAGAAGGACTTATTATAGGGTAAGAATTGGTTATTTTAATAGTTTAAGTGAGGCTCAAAGTTACTCCAGAAAAGTAAGATAATATCTCTAATCTTCTATTATGACAAAAATAATTCTGAATGAATTTTCGAAACATAATAATATAGACTTTGCTTGTCCAACTCAGCAGTTTTACGATAATCTTCAAGAAGGAAAAAAAGAAACAAAGTCGGAATAATTTAAATTTTATTGTGTACTGCAAGTTTTTTAATTATGTTAAAAATAAATTAAATGCATAAAGAGGTAATTATGGAAGTTAAAAATCAAACAATCTTATCAGCATCAATTATTGGAATTAGTTTAATTATTTCTGTTATACTTATAGTAAGTGCTTGGAGGTCAAATTATAATACTAATCAAATAATAAGAGTAACAGGTTCTGCTAAAATGGAGATTACTTCTGATTTGGGCATTCTGAATGGGACACTTACTGCAAAAGCTTTCAGTGCTTCACAGGCATATCAAAAATTAAATAATGAAATGCCAATATTGCTTAAATACTTAGAGTCAAAAGGATTCCCAAAAGACAAAATAGCATTTTCACCAATCAACAATTATCCAAATTATAAACTAAATGCTAACGGTTATTCCACTGGTATTATCTCAAGTTATAATTATAGTCAAAGACTCGGGATATCTTCAAGTGATGTAAATAAAATTAAAGAAATATCTTTAGAAATAGCATCGCTTATAAATAAGGGGGTAAATTTTAAAATTGATATGCCTCAATATTTTTATACTAAAATTGCGGATCTTAAAGTTGAAGTACAGGCCTTAGCTGCAAGAAATGCTATGATCAGAGCTGAAAAAATAGCAGATGCTACAGATAGGGAATTGGGCCCCTTACGCGATGCACGTATGGGAGTTCTTCAAATAACTCCGTTATTGTCCACACAAGTATCTGACTATGGTATAAATGATTTAAGCACTATAAAGAAAAAAATAACTGCTGTTGTCAATGCTGCTTTTGTTATCAGGTAATTATTATTATCTAAAAGAAAAGAAACAAGTTTGTAGAGATCTTAAACATTCCGGGGGATTGGGATTTTTTTTGCCGACAAAGTAATTAATAAAATTTGTAAAAAAAATAAGAGGGAAAGTAAAAAGAGAGGGTAATTTAAGTCAAAATTTTAATCTATATCTATACCGTTTTCTTTAGATAGATTGGAATATTTCTTAGCAACTACCGATTTTAACTTTGAGATATCATTAACGAAACCGGCTAATATTAAATCACCTCCATATTTAAAATAATAATCAGAGAGCAATTCTATATATTTTTCAGTTTGTTTTGATATTATATCAAATGAATAAACTGAATTATCTCCAAGGACATCTAGTTGTTTTTCTTCATCAGGTCTTAAAAGTTCAACATCATCTAAAGCATTAAAATCGTCTATTGAGTCTTCAATCTCGTGGTGCATAGACCACTCTTTAGCAAGCTTAAAAAGTATGTTAATTATTTCATTTAATTTTTCTTCTCTTTCTCTTCTAAATTTTGAAATGTTGTCCTCTTTTATAAGAGCCTCATTTACCTCAATCTCAAATTCTTCCAGCATAGATTTGAGATCGGGATTGGATGAAAAATCCTGAGATACTATTTTAAATATGTTGTGGATGTCTTTGTTGAACGCTATATCACAGTCATTATTAATACCATTATCCTGCAGCTTTTCTAATAGTTCATTTCCATTTATAATATTTCTTCTTTCAAAAAATTCTTCTGAAATATTAAAATTATCGTAACACTCCTCCGGACTTTCAATAAGGCTGATCAGAAAATATCTTAATTTAACTAAAGTAAGTAGTATTTCACTTTGATATGCTGCCATAACATAAAAATAAGAAAATAATCAATATGAAGTTATCAAAATTTACAACTTCTTTAACAATAATAAAATATATAAATGATTCTTTATTAAAAATCTGAAATATTATTCTAAAATTTAATTAGTAAGTGCGATAAAAATATAAAAATAATAATTAGTGTATACTATTATTATTTTGGAGGTAAATTTTTTTTATTTCAAATTAAAACAAATCGATGTTGTTTTCCTTGATGAAGATGGTACTATAGAAAATAGATATTGTCGTTTTTTTTGATGAAAATTTTAGAAATAAATGTTTTCATTTTAAGTCACAAAAATTTGAAAATCATTTTAAATTAAATCATTATTCTTAACCTTTTGTTTTAAAACAATTTTGATAAATCTTTTTTTTATATTATTACTGTTCATAATTAAATAGATTCATATCATTTCCAACTACAAATCTCAGAATGCGGTAAATCATAAAAGTTCTTATCTTTCCACTCTAAATATCTACTTAGTTTGAAGAAATAATTTTTTTATAAAATGTGAATTCTTGAAAAACAAAGAACATTTCTATATATTTACAAGCTAAAATTTATTACAAAAAAGCGAAATAAGTAAAAGAGTTCCTTAAAATTTTAATTACTTAATTTCTTGCCGGGGTGGCGGAATTGGTAGACGCACTGGACTTAAAATCCAGTGGGAATTTTTTCCCGTGCCGGTTCGAGTCCGGCCCTCGGTACTAATTACAAGGAACAAGTAAAAAGGTAAAAGGAAAAAATTACATTTAATTATTCTTGTTCTTTTATAATTTCCAGGGTTCTTAGCTCAGTTGCCTGTCCGGCGAATCCCGATTTATCGGGAGTAGACGGAGTTAGTGCAAAGCACAAGGTCTTGAAGAAAGCTGATTAGAGTGATGGAAAAAAATTGTAAGGGCATAGAAATTTACTAGGGCTCTTAGCTCAGTTGGTTAGAGTGTCTGCTTGACGTGCAGAAGGTCAGAGGTTCGACTCCTCTAGAGCCCACAGTTGTTAGAGTCGGAGTTGCCTCCGATTTTTTTATGAACAGTAAAATAATATGGAAAATATAAATATTACATTTCCAGACGGTTCTGTAAAGCAATTTGAAAAAGGAATTACTGCTTTCAAAATTGCCGAATCAATTTCACATCGTTTAGCCGATGATGCTTTGGCTGTTAAAGTTAACGGAGAAACAAAAGATTTACAGTGCAAATTGGATACCGATTCCACTATTCAATTCTTAACATTTAAAGATGAAGAAGGTAAAGAGGTTTATTGGCATTCAACTTCTCACTTAATGGCTCATGCCGTTCAAGAAATTTATCCTGAAGCTAAATTTGGAGTAGGTCCTGCTATTGAAGGCGGCTTTTATTATGACATTGATATAAATTCACCTATTACAGAAGAAGATCTCATTAAAATTGAAAATAAAATGTTAAAAATAGCTAAATGTAACGATCAATTTATAAGACAAGATCTTTCAAAAGATGAAGCTATTAAATTTTTTAAAGCAAAAGGTGATGAATATAAACTTGAGATATTATCAGGAATAGATGAAAATTCAGAAAGTGTTAGCTTGTACAAAGAAGGTGAATTTGTAGATTTATGCAGAGGTCCACATTTACCATCCGCAGGAAAAATTAAATATATAAAGTTGTTAAATATCTCAGGTTCATACTGGCGAGGTGACGAACACAATAAACAGCTTCAAAGAATTTACGGGATTTCATTTCCCAAAAAGAAAATGTTAGATGAACATCTTGCATTGTTAGAAGAAGCAAAAAAACGTGATCATAGAAAATTAGGAAAAGAACTTGAATTATTTTTTTTCACTCCAAAAGTTGGAGCGGGTTTACCTTTATGGTTACCTAAAGGTACCGTTTTAAGAGAAACATTAGAAAATTTTCTGCGTGAAGAACAAGTGAAAAGAGGATACTTACCTGTTATAACACCGCATATAGGCAATATAGAATTATACAAAACCAGCGGTCATTATCCTTATTACAAAGATAGTCAGTTTCCTACTTTAAAATTTGAAAACAGTGCAGAAGAGTATTTACTCAGACCGATGAATTGTCCTCATCATTTCCAGATATATTCTTCGAAGATGCGCAGCTACAGAGATTTGCCTCTTCGTCTCGCTGAATTTGGAACGGTTTACCGTTATGAGCAGTCTGGTGAATTAAACGGGTTAACACGAGCTCGTTCATTTGCTGTAGATGATTCACATATATTTGTCCGTCAGGACCAGCTAAAGGATGAAATATGTAATGTAATCGATTTGGTTCAGACAGTTTTTTCAGCAGTTGGTTTTGCCGATTTTACAACTGAGCTTTCTTACAGAGATAACAATGATGAAAAATATGGCGGCGAGGTCGAATTATGGGAAAAAGCTCAAAAAGAAATTAAAGCTGCTGCCGATAAGATGAATTTAGATTATAAAATAGTAGAAGGTGAAGCAGCTTTTTACGGACCCAAAATTGATTTTATTGTTAAAGATGTTCTTGGAAGAAAATGGCAGCTTGGCACTGTTCAAATTGATTATGTTATGCCCGTAAGATTTGATTTGGAGTATATTGGAAGTGACGGAAAGAAACACCGTCCTGTTGTTATTCATAGGGCACCGTTTGGATCACTGGAAAGATTTATCGGATTACTCATAGAACATTTTGCCGGTTATTTTCCTACTTGGCTTACTCCTGTTCAAGTAACTGTTATTCCGGTTTCTCAAAATTATGTTGAATATGCAAAAAAAGTTCTAAATTCATTAAAAGAAAATGGATTAAGAGCTGAAATTGATGAGAGGAATGAAAAAATTGGTTATAAAATTAGAGAATGTGAAAAAAATAAAATTCCATATATGTTAATAGTTGGTGAAAAGGAACAAACTGCTGGTAATATTTCTGTTAGAAAACATAAAGAAGGCGATAAAGGAACTTTGTCTCTAAATGATTTTATTGATAATATTACGGATGAAATAAAAAATAAATTGATTAACTAACTGAGAGGTATTCAATCGCTAAAAAAAATTTTGTTAGAGTGAATGAAGAAATTGTTTCTGAACAGGTAAGAGTAATAGATATTGATGGTAAACAATTAGGAATAATGCTGATAAATGATGCATTGGAAATAGCTGAAGAAAGAGGACAGGATTTAGTAGAAATAGCACCGCAAGCTGCTCCTCCTGTTTGCAAAATTATTGATTACGGTAAGTTTAAATATGAACAACAAAAGAGAGAAAAATTACAAAAAAAGAATCAAGCTGTATCTATTTTAAAAGAAATAAGACTTCATCCCAATACTGATGTGCACGATTTTGAGTTTAAAGCTAGGCATGCAATGAATTTTTTGGAAGACGGAAACAAAGTTAAAATTTCAGTTATGTTTAAAGGAAGGCAAATGGCATATAAGGAACAAGGTGAAGAATTACTTGCAAGATTTGTAGAAAAAGTTGAAGATATTTCCAAAATAGAATCTCCGCTTAAAATGGAAGGGCGGAATATGAATTTAATTTTAGTTCCATTAAAATCTAAAGGAAAAAAGAAAAACTAATAGGATTAAAAAAATGCCAAAAATGAAAAGTAACAAAGGCGCAAGTAAAAGTTTTAGGAAAACTGCCTCCGGTAAAATAAAAAGAAAAAAAGCTTATACAAGTCATATTTTGACTTCAAAATCAACAAAGAGAAAGCGTAATTTACGCCACGCTACTCTTGTTTCAAAATCAGAAGAAAAGCGCGTAAAAACTATGATACAATAAGATAAAGGATAATTAATATGCCTCGTTCACAAAATAAAGTAGCTTCTCATAAAAGAAGAAAGAAGATTCTAAAACTTGCTAAAGGATATTGGGGAGCAAGAAGCAAAGTTTATACTGTTGCTAAAAACCACGTCGAAAAAGGTTTTCTTCACGCTTACAGAGATAGAAGATTAAAGAAAAGAACCTTTAGAAGATTATGGATAATTCGAATAAATGCTGCTGCAAGGCAAAACGGTATTACATATTCCAGGCTTATTCATGCTTTAAGTTTGAAAGGAATAAATATAAATAGAAAAGTATTGGCAAGTTTAGCTCTCGAAAATCCATCTGTTTTTAGTGAATTAGTTTTATTTACTAAAAATTAATTTATTGCCTCCTAATTTTTTAGGGGGCATCATTTTAAATAATTTACAAGTATCCTCTTCACAATTCTTTATTTATTGAATGTAGAAAAAGCATCAAAGCCCAAATAAAAAAAATAAGAAGAGTGAGTATATATACGGGAAACGTAATGCTTCAAGGAAAAATAGAGCAGATAAAAAAAGATTTTTCAAATGAAATTTCTAATATAGATAACGATAAACAACTTGAAGAATTAAGAGTTAAGTACTTTAGTAAAAATGGTTTAGTAGCTTCTTTATTTATTCTGCTAAAAGATGCCCACAAGGATGAAAAACCTCAATTAGGAAAGGTTTTAAACATATTTCGTTCGGAACTTCAAAGTCAATTTAATGTTGTAAATGAACAAATTTCTAAGAGTAACAATAGTAAAAATATTGATATTGATTTTACATTACCGGGATTAGAAAGAAACATCGGGAGCAAGCATATTTTAACTCAAACCCTCGATGAAATCAAATCAATTTTCAAAGGTATGGGGTTTTCTGTTTTTGAAGGGCCAGAACTAGAATCCGATTACAATAATTTTGAAGCACTAAATTTTCCACCCGATCATCCTGCAAGAGATATGCAAGACACTTTTTTTATAGGCGATGATTTTGTTTTACGCACACACACTTCTCCGGTTCAAATAAGACTAATGCAAGCACAGAAACCACCTGTAAGAGCAATTATGCCGGGACGTGTTTACAGGAATGAAGCTATTAGTTCCAGAAGTTATTGTATGTTTCATCAAGTTGAAGGTTTATATGTAGATACTGATGTGACATTTTCTGAACTAAAGGGAACATTGGTTTCTTTTGCGAAACAATTTTACGGAAATAATTTAAAATTCCGTTTTCGACCTAGTTTCTTTCCTTTTACGGAACCTAGTGCTGAAATGGATATTACTTGTTTTATTTGTAACGGTGACGGATGTAAAATTTGTAAACATACTGGCTGGCTGGAAATATTGGGTTGCGGTATGGTTGATCCGAATGTATTTGACAATGTTGGTTATGATAATGAAAAATATACAGGCTATGCTTTCGGAATGGGAATTGAAAGAATTGCTATGTTAAAATACGGGATAACGGATATAAGGGTTTTCTTTGAAAATGATTATAGATTTTTAAAACAGTTTTAATACGGAGCTTATAGATTGAAAATCTCACTTAATTGGTTAAAAGAATATGTAGACATCGGTGATATGCCTGTAGAGGATCTTGTTAATAATTTAACAATGTCCGGTTTGGAAGTTGAAGATTACGTTGATCAAAAAGAGATTTACAAAGATTTTATAGTTGGATACGTAAAAGAAAAAAACAAACACCCAAACGCAGATAGATTATCACTTTGTACGGTATCGAACGGTAAAGAAGATTTACAGGTTATTTGCGGCGCGCCTAATGTTGATAAAGGTCAAAAAATAATTTTTGCGCCTATTGGTTCGGTAATTCCAAAAGGTAATTTCCAACTAAAAAAAGTAAAAATCCGCGGAGTTGAATCCTGCGGTATGATTTGCAGCGAAGATGAATTAGAATTTGGTGACGATCACGATGGAATAATGGTGTTGGATGATTCTCTGTTAGAGGGCACACCTTTATGTGATGTAATGAATTTAAATGATGTTATTATGGAAATAGCAATTACTCCGAACCGCCCGGATGCACTTTCTCATATCGGTGTAGCAAGAGATGTTTGTGCTTTACTTGGAAAAATATTGAAAATTCCGGAAGTTAAAATATCAAAAAGTTCAGGTGAAGCTTCAAAATTTGCTACTGTTGAAATTGAAGATGTAGAAAATTGTCTAAGATATTCTGCTAAGATTATTAAGAATATTCAGATAAAAGAATCACCGGTTTGGCTAAAAGAAAAGCTAAAAAACATCGGGCTAAAACCGATCAATAACATTGTTGATGTTACTAACTTTGTTATGCACGAAATAGGTCAGCCTCTGCATGCTTTTGATTTAAATAAATTAGCAAAACAAAAAATTGTTGTTAAAAGTACGGATAAAGAAATAAGGTTTATAACTTTAGATTCAAAAGAACGGGTCCTGCCTAAAGATACATTAATGATTTGTGACGGTGAAAAGCATATAGCTATTGCCGGAGTAATGGGCGGAGAGAATTCCGAAATAAATGAAAACACTAAAGACATACTAATTGAAAGTGCATATTTCAATCCTTCATCTATTAGAAGAACTGCAAAATCACTTCAGTTAAATACAGATGCTTCTTACAGATTTGAGAGAGGAACAGATCCAAAAATTACGGATTATGCAGTGGAAAGAGCAGCAAGTTTAATAGCAGAATTAGCTTGTGGGATAAATATTGATGGCATATTAGATAACTATCCTAATAGAATTGAACCGCGAAAAATAATAATACGTTACTCCCGTGTTACAAAATTATTGGGCTACGATATAGCCAAAGAAAAAATTAAAAATATTCTAAACAATTTGGAATTAAAAATTGTTTCCGAAGAAAAAGACAATCTCACTGTATCAATTCCCACATTCAGACCGGATATTGAAAGAGAAGTGGATGTGATAGAAGAAATAGCCCGCATAAACGGGTATGAAAATATTCCAACAATTTCAAAAATATCAATCACACTCAATAAAAAAACTGATGAAACAACGTTTGCCGAATTAATAAGAATAACTGCAAATGGTTTGGGATTTTACGAAATGATAACCAATCCTCTGCAGAATAAAGAAACAGCTTCAGTTATTGGTACCCCGGTTTTGGTTAAAAATCCTCAAAGCCTGGATATGGAATATTTAAGAACATCTCTAATTCAGGGCGCATTAAAAGTAGTATCTCAAAATATTAAGCACGGTGAAAAAGATTTACTGCTTTTTGAAATTGGAAATGTGTTTAATAAACTTAATGATAAGAAGATATCAAATTTTGATGATTTTACTGAAAAAGAGAAATTAATATTTATATTGACAGGCAAATCAAGCAAAAAACAGTGGTTCGTGAAGGAAAAGGAATATGATTTTTATAATTTAAAAGGCTTGTTAAATAGCTTTGAAAGAAAAATTTTACTTGACAATGTTTTAAATGATTCCTATAATAATGTTGTAAGTAATTTTTACGATTATTACATTCAAAAAAAATATAAAGAAACAAAAATAGGAGAAGGAGGAAAGTTAAATAAAAACATTCTTAAACAATTCGATATTGCGCAGGAGGTATATTTGTTTGAGTATGATTTGGAGTTAATAAAAAGCATAATTCCGGATAAAAAATATTATATTGAACCGTTGAAATTTCCTAAAATATACAGAGACTTTGCTTTTATATTTGATAAGGAAATTGATTTTGAAACGGTTAAAGATTTTATAAATAAAGAAAGTTCTGATTTACTTAAATCTGTTCTTCTTTTTGATTTATTTGAACATGAATCATTAGGGAAAAACAAAAAGAGTTTGGCGTTTGCCCTAGAGTATTATTCCGATAAACAAACGCTGACAGAAGAAGAAGTTGAAAAAGATTTCCGTAGTTTAATTGCTGCGGTTACAAAAAAATTTAGTGCACAATTAAGAGGTAATTAATTGTCTGAATATACAAAATCTGAGATTTTATTAAATGACCTAAATGCTATAGAGACACAAGTATCAATTTTAGTGTCTAATTGTAGTGATATTACGAGTAGAAAATCAGATTTGGAAAAACAATTAGAAAGTGCACAGATAGATATCTCGGAATTAACTCAAAGGGTAGTAGCCCTTGAATCAGAGTTATCTGAGGTGAAAAATGAAAAAGATAATAACACCTTGTTTAATTCGTTAAGCAGTGAAGAAAGAGCAAATCTTAAATCGAGATTACAGAATTTGCTTACAAGGATTGATTATCATATTAGTTCTTAATATAATATTAAGGATTATTGAAGGATTAGATATTTATGGCAGACAAAAAGAAGCTTAAAGTAAAAATATTTGATACGGAATATTCTCTCTTAGTTGAAAATGAAGATATAGCAAAAGAACTGGCTATTTACGTAAATAAAGTTATGGAAGAGACCAAAGAAGAACTTCCTGACCAACCGGCACAAACCATTGCAATTATTGCTTGCTTAAATATTGCTTATGATTTGTTCCTTGAGAAAAATAAAAACCGAGAATTCCTAATCCAAGCTTCAGATATAGTAAAGAAAATAAAATTAAATCTTTACGAACCGGAAATATCTAACCCTTCTTAATCTTTTCCGCTCTGTCAGTCCTTAATAAATGAAAAACTAACTTTCATTATTAGGGAGTTTGACTTACGGCGTCTATTGCAGGCCCCACCTTTCAGTTAAATGAGAGGATTGCCTTTTGCAGCAGGGGAAGCAAAAAGCGTTCGAGCAGGTTCCCACATTGTCTTAATAGGGTTTTTCCTTATTAACAAGTGGCTGGCAGAAGCGGAGTTTAAATTCAAATACTTGGAGGAAAAATGTCTATTACTGAGAATATGGTTATTATGATAGGGGTAACAGTTTTTATAGTTGCATTATTCTTTTATCTCGGTTGGGTACTGAATGCAAAATTAGGAAAGAAAAGTCTTTCATCAGCTGAAGAAAAAGCAAAACAAATTTTAAAAGATGCTGAAAAAGAAGTAAACAATTTAAAAAGAGAAAAACTTCTTGAAGTTAAAGATGAATGGTATAAAAAGAAAAGTGAATTTGACAAAGAAATTTCTAATAAAAGAAATAAGTTTGCAAATCTTGAAAAACAGTTTAGCAACAGGGAAGAAAATATTGAAAAGAAATTTGATCTTGTTATCAAGAAAGAAAAAGAGACGAGAGATTTTGAAAAGCAATTAAATGAGTCACAAGTAAAAATTCATAGGCGTTTAGAATCAATCAAAAAAACAGAAGAAGAACAGAATGAAAAACTAGAAAAAATTTCAGGGCTTAGCAAAGAAGAAGCCAAAAGAATACTTATTGATAATATGATTAAAGATGCAAAAGTTGAAGCATCACAGACTATTAAAGATTTACACGAGGAGGCAAAAGCCGAAGCAAAAAGAGATGCTCAGAAAATTATAGTTCAAGCAATTCAAAGAACGGCAGCCGACCATTCAATTGAAACAACAGTTTCTGTTGTGCAAATTCAAAGCGATGATATGAAAGGAAGAATCATCGGTAAGGAAGGAAGAAATATTAGAGCATTTGAAGCAGCAACAGGTGTGGACGTTATTGTTGATGATACCCCCGAAGCAGTAATACTTTCATCTTTTGATCAATTCCGTCGTGAAGTTGCAAGAGTTTCTTTAGAGAGACTTATTAATGATGGAAGAATCCATCCGACAAGAATAGAGGAAGTTGTTGAAAAAGTTAAAACTGAATTAGAAGAAGAGCTGGTAAGAGACGGAGAAAACACAGTACTTCAATTAGGATTGCATAGTATGCATCCTGAATTGACCAAACACATCGGCAGAATGAGATATCGCTCAAGTTACGGTCAAAATTTATTACAGCATAGCGTGGAAGTTGCCTATTTGACAGGAATTATGGCTGCTGAAGTGGGGCTAGATGTGAATCTGGCAAAACGTGCAGGATTATTGCATGATGTTGGCAAAACTGTGGATAAAAATATTGAAGGACCGCACGCTCTGATTGGCTATGATTTAGCTAAAAAATATAATGAAGATCCTATTGTTTCCAATGCTGTAGGTTCTCACCACGAAGATATAGAAATGGAACACCCCATTGCACCTTTAGTACAGGCTGCTGATGCTATTAGCGGAGCAAGACCTGGAGCCAGACGAGAACCGTTGGAAGGTTATGTAAAACGTTTGGAAACACTTGAAGCATTGGCAAAATCGTTTGAAGGTGTTGCAAAAACTTATGCAATACAAGCGGGGAGAGAAGTTAGGGTTGTTGTTGAACAGGATAAAGTTGATGATACACTTGCAGATAAATTAGCTCACGATATTGCCGAGAAAATTCAAGAAGAAATGGAATATCCCGGGCAAATAAAAGTTACAGTTATCAGAGAAATTAGAAAAATAAGTTACGCTAAATAAACTTTCATTTTCTAAATTTATTTAAATGAACAATAAAAAACTTAAAATAGCTGTAACAGGAAATATTGGTTCAGGTAAATCGACTTTTTGCAATTATATTGAATCTAAAGGTTACAAAGTTTTAAGAGCAGATGATATTGCAAAAGTTCTATTAGTAAATGATGAAGATGTAAAATCGGATATTATTAGTGTATTTGGTCCTGAAACATTTAGTGGTAAGGAATTAAATAAAAAGTTTCTCGCTGAAAAGGTATTTGCGGACCCACAAAAAGTTCAATTAATAAATTCTATTATTCATCCTGCCGTTTTAAAAAATCTTAATGAACAATTTAATTCATTACTTGTGAATGAATTTTTTTTTTTTGTTGAAGCTGCATTAATATTTGAAGCAGATATGGAAGATTTTTTTGATTACGTTGTACTAATTTCTTCTGAACTTAGGAACAGATTCAAGAGAAAAGAAAAAAGCGATAAATATACTTTTGAAGAATTTAAAAAAAGAGAAGAGAATCAGATAAAAGAAGAAGAAAAAAGTAAAAGAGCGGATTTTGAATTTAAGAACAATGGTAGTATTCAAGAGCTTGAACAAAAGGCAGAATTGCTTTTAATGATTCTAAAAGGTATAGCTACATAGTATGAAATTGATTGCTATTCAAGGTGAAAAAGGTTCTTTTAGTGAAATTGCTGCAAAAAGTTTTTTTGGAATAAATATAAAAGTTTCTACTTCATTTTCTTTTAGTGATGTTTTTCATAAAGTTAAAAATAAAAAAGTAAACTATGGCATTGTACCTATAGAGAATTCACTTTACGGTAGCGTAATTGATTCACTTGACTTGCTTCAAAAGAATTCTCTTTATATTGTCGGTGAAATTAATCTTCAGATAAGTCACTTTCTGATTTCTAACAAAAGATATAAGCTTTCACAGATAAAAATAATTTATTCCCACCCCCAGGCTTTAGGTCAATGTTCAATATTTTTAGACTCAATACCTAAAGTGAAAATAATACCAAATTATGATACAGCCGGTTCAGCTAAAATGCTAAACAAATATCAAGATGAATTCTCAGCTGCTATTGCTAGCAGGGAAGCAGCGAAAATTTACGGATTAAAAATAGTTAGATCAAATATTCAAAACAAAAAGAAAAATTACACGAGGTTTCTAATTATTGCTCAAAGTCCACATAGGGGGAAATTAAATAATCCAAAAACGTCTATAAGTATTGAGCTAAAAAGTATACCCGGAGCTTTATTTAAAGCTTTAAGTGTATTCGCACTAAGAGATATCGACCTTTTAAAAATTGAATCAAGACCGTTACCGGATAAACCATTTCAATATCTATTTTATATTGATTTTGTTGGTGATCTAAAAGATGGAAAAATAAAATTAGCAATTGATCACCTTAAAGAAATTTCGTCTGAAATAAAATCTTTTGGCACTTATGAAACCGGTAAGTTTATTTTAAAATAATTGTAATTAATGTAATTGAAATGGTAAAACTGTTAAAGTAAATTTGTTTATCAAATTAAAGGAAAACAATATTGAATCCGCTAAATAAATTGATTGTTACTATTGTGCAATTTATGCCTAAGAAATTAGTCTGGAAATTCTCCAAAAAATATATTGCGGGGGAAACACTTCAAGATGCAGTTGATCTAGTTAAAAAACTTAATAAAAAAGGAATTCTTGCAACATTGGACGTACTTGGAGAAGCTGTAACAAATAAAGATGAAGCAATAGAATCGAAAGAAGAAGCAAAACGAGTTATTGATAAAATTATTTCCGAAAACCTAGAGGCGAATCTATCAATTAAACCTACACAAATGGGGCTTAGTATAGACAGTGATTTTGCTTATGAGCAAATTTCTGAATTAGTAGCAAAGGTTGAAAAGGTAAATAATTTTATACGTATTGATATGGAAGATTCACCTTACACAACTTTAACTTTCGATTTATTAAAAAGACTGAGAGAAAAATATAACAGGGTAGGTGTTGTTGTACAAGCATATCTTAAAAGAAGCTTGGATGATATAAAAGATTTAAATAAAATGAATACTAATTACAGATTGTGTAAAGGCATTTATGTTGAATCACAAGACATTGCTTTCAAAAAAAGAAAAACTATAAGGGAAAATTATTTAGAACTATTAGAAGAAATTATTTCATCGGGCAATTACGTTGGTATTGCAACACATGACGAGTATCTTATTAATGAAGCATACAAAATGATTAAAAAATATAATTTAACTAATGATAATTTTGAATTTCAAATGCTGCTTGGTGTAAGAGAAGATTTAAAAGATAAGATAGTTAGAGACGGTTATAAAATTAGGATTTATATACCATACGGTGAACATTGGTATAGCTATTCAATACGCAGACTGAAAGAAAATCCGACTATTGCCGGATATATATTCAAAAATTTATTTTCTTTTAAATAATGAATGTATTAGGAATTGAAAGCTCCTGTGACGAAACTTCAGTAGCAATACTATCTGGCCATGAATTACTTTCCAATTTAATTTCTTCTCAAGATTTTCATAAAGAATATGGAGGAGTTGTACCTGAACTATCAAGTCGCGCTCATTTACAAATAATAATACCCTTAGTAAAACAAGCATTAATAAAATCCAATTTAGAATTGAAAGATATTGATTTAATCTGTGCAACAGCAGGCCCAGGTTTAATTGGAGCTTTGCTTGTTGGTTTTACATTTGCAAAAGGTTTGGCATTTTCTCTTGATAAACCATTTGTCCCTGTTAATCATATTGAAGGACATATTTTTTCCGGTTTTTTAATGAATGAAAAACCTGAATTTCCTTTCTTAACCCTTGTTGTTTCCGGCGGACATACGTTACTTTTGCTTGTTAAAAGCTTTACTGAAATTATACAACTCGGTTCTACAATTGATGATGCTGCCGGTGAAGCTTTTGACAAGGTTGCAAAAATGCTGCAACTTCAATATCCGGGCGGACCGAAAATTCAAGAACTTGCCTCAAAGTCAAAAGGTACTGATATAAAATTTCCGATTGCAGATTTAAAGCAACCTTATGATTTTTCATTCAGCGGAGTTAAGACTTCAGTTTTAAGATATATTCAAAAAAATAGTGTTGACGATAAACAATTAAATTCAAAATTGAAAAATGATATTGCTTTTGCATTTCAGAATGCTGTGATTGGCGCTTTGGTACAAAATACTGAAAAAGCTTTGAAGGAATTTAATGTTCATTCTATTTCATTAGTCGGAGGAGTAGCAGCTAATAAAAGTTTAAGGGATTCAATAGTAAGTTTGGGTAATAAGTACGGTAAAAGATCAATTATTCCAAAATTAGAATATTGTGGTGATAATGCTGCAATGATTGCGTTTAGAGGAATGACAATATTTAATGAGGGAAAAAGATTTGATTTATCAAGTAAACCCTATCCGCATCTTTCAAAAGATGGTTTTAATTTTTAATTATTGTATTATCTTGTAATAAAAAAAAATAAAATTGTAAGGAATAGTTTTAACCTTTTCTGCTAATTCTAATTTAGATTAAATGAATGATAAAGATTATAAATTATTGTTTGATGAATTAAACGAATTAAACAAAGATGAAAAAGAAATCCTTCTTTCTAAGTTAAGAAATAAGATGGATTCTTTGGATGAAAAATTAGCGAAATTATTAAACAAAAGAACATACTTTTCTGTGATGATAGGTCGTGTTAAACGTGCTTTAAAAATGCCAACATACAGTCCCGAAAGAGAAAGAGAAATTAGTAAAAAGATAAATAAATTTGCAAAAATACCGCTTACAACTTCAGCTTTACAGCGTATCTATGAAAGGATATTAGACGAATCAAGAGCAATCCAAAAGAATGATATTGAGGAAAATTAAATTGAATATAGAAAGGATAAATAGAATATTAGAAAAGTTAATTTCTGTAGTAAACAAAAAAGAAGTAGCACTTATTGCAAGTATCTTTTTAATCGTTTGGATGAGTCTATATCTTATTCTTTTTACTCCTAATTATTACGATAAGTCCTCTCCTGTTAAATTTGAAATTCATAAAGGAGAACTCTTAAATAGTATTATTAATAGGTTATATGATGTTGGGGTAGTTCCGAGCAAAAAAAATATGTTTTTAGCATGTTATATTTATGGAGCACAGAACAAATTAAGAGCAGCAAGATATCATATTCCAAATGGATTGAGCTATTTAGATTTGGTAGATCTTTTTACAAAAGGAAAAGCAGATTTTTTAAGACAAGTTAATATAAGGGATGGGTTATCAGTTAAATGGATGGCATATGTTCTTAAAAACAAAATACTTATGGACACTACATCATTTGTAAATTTAAGTTATGATGAACATTTTATCCGAAGTTTGGGATTACGGAGAAATTCACTTGAAGGTTTTCTAATGCCGGGACAATACGAATTTTATGACCGGAGCACAGCCAGAGAAGTGATAAAAAAACTGTATAAATCATTTCAAGAGTTTATGTCTGATTCACTTTGGGAGCAGACTAAAAAATCAAAATATTCATTTGAACAGGTTGTTACTTTAGCATCAATTGTAAAGGGGGAAACAAATTACAAAGATGAAATGTCGACTATTGCCAGTGTGTATTTGAATAGACTCAGAATCGGTATGAAACTTCAAGCAGACCCCACAATACAATATTTGCAAACAAATGGCTGGAAGAGATTATTATATGATGATTTAAGAATTGATTCACCTTATAATACATATAAATATACCGGCTTGCCACCAGGTCCGATAAACAATCCAGGTAAAGCAGCTATATTAGCAGTTTTATATCCTGCTAAAACACGTTTCCTTTATTTTGTTGCAAACGGAGAAGGCGGACATAATTTTTCAAGAAATTACAATCAGCATTTAAGAAATGTAAAAAAGTTTAGAAGATGGGTAAGACAGCAAAAGAAAAATTCAAAACAGAAATCATAATAATTTTTTTATCTTTTTTGTTTTTATCAGGTTGTGCAAACCAGTTGCCGCCGGAAGGGGGAGAGGTAGATAAAATACCTCCAGAAATTGAAGAATTCTATCCGCCAAATGGAACAATTAATTTTTTAGATGATCATATCAGCTTTGACTTTTCTGAATATGTTGACAAAAGGTCTTTCAAAGAAGCGGTTTTTATTTCACCTCAAATTGAAGGAGAGTTGAAATACAATTGGAGCGGTACAAATGTTACTATTGAATTCCCTAATACTTTAAAAGCTAATACGACTTATGTAGTTACTATAGGGACTGATGTTGCTGATGTTAATAATCGAAACAAAATGGCTCAATCTTTTTCGTTAACATTTTCTACCGGTAATGAGATAGATAAAAGATCAATCATAGGAAAAGTTTTTGACAATAATCCTTCAGGTGTAATGATTTATGCCTATAAAATAAATGCCGATACTTTGGACCCCCATAAAATTAAACCAACCTATATAACACAATCCGGGAAAAACGGTTCATATAAACTTGATGGTTTATCAGCTGGTAAATTCAGAGTATTTGCTGTTCGGGATAAGTTCAAAGATTTTTTGTTCCAACCAAAACAGGATGAAATTGGGATAAGTAATGAAGATGTTATCTTTATAAAAAATGATACTACTGTCAAAAATATAAATTTCAAATTGTCAATGAATGATTCCTTCCCGCCAAGAATAATGAAGGCAATCATGACGGATAGTAAGCATGTTCTTATAAATTTTAGTGAAGATTTAGCCCAGTCTTCTATTAAATTGAAGAACTTTTCTATTATAGATTCTACACAAAATAAGACATACTATTTTAGAAACATTTATAGGAAGTACCCTAAAAAAAATCAGATAGTATTGATTAATGATAACCAATTAGTTGATAATTCAAACTTATTTTTACATACCTCAAATTTAAAAGATGTGCAAGGTAATACAACTAAAAAAGATTTTGTAAGATTGCTCTATAGCAATAGAGAAGATACTTCAAAACCAGGTTTGATTAATACTTTTCCACCATTGGGGAATAGTGAAGCAGATTACGTCGGACAAAAGTTTGAATTTTATTTTTCTGATTATTTTGATACATCAACTGCTAAATCCGGAATAGATTTTACGGATGCTAACAGCAATAATATTGCATTCAGCACAATTTTTTTTGATAATGCTTCGTTTTCAATTAAAGCTAACATTGATTTATTACCTGTAAAAAATTATAAAATAATAATTGATCTTTCAAAGATTAGAAACAAAAACCGTACATCTGCTGACTCAAATTATGTGTATAATTTTACAACAATTAATGGGCTAAATTTTTCCGGTGTTTCCGGCGAATTAAAAAATCTAAATACAGATGATCCTGTTTATATTATTTTAATCGGATTAGATAAAAGCAAAAAGATTTATAAACAACTTTTAAGAAAAGACAGAAAATTTATTATTAATAGGGTCGTTTCGGGAAGCTATAAACTTTGGTGTTTTATAGATTCAGATAAAAACGGGAAGTATAGTTTTGGCACTGCCGTACCTTTTAAACCGGGTGAAAAATTTTCATATCTAAAATCTACATTAGAATTAAAACCAAGATGGATGCAAACAGATTTGATCTTTGATTTTGAAAATAAAATAAATTAGGGAGTATTGCTTTGCGTCCTTAAATAGAAGGCTTAACTTCTTAATTTATTATTAACAAGTTCAATTATTTCAATATAAGAGTTTTTTACTTCCTCATAAATTATTTCTGTCCTTTTCAAAAATTCATTACCTAAAGTCTGGTTAGATAAGGCAGTGCAATTAATCAAAACATTTAAGAACGCACCTTCTGCCGCTGTGTTTACTAGGGAAGCAGCAACGCCTGTATCTGAAAGTGAATTTTGATTTCCTTTAATAACAATGGTTCTAATTTTTGGAAGTATTTGTTTGCATACATTTACAACCTCTGAGGGAACTTCTGCTGCACCAAGAGTAGCTTCGTCTATTTTTGCAGCTTTTTCCAGTTTTTCTTCGTCAGTTTCTTTTGGCAATTTAAATGTTTCCATTACCTTTTCAAATGCCTTGTTGTCTTCATCTGCCAATTCGGAGAATCTATTTTTAAGATTTTCTAAATCATTTTTTATTTCTATCATCTCTGATTCAACATCAGCATATTTCTTTCTTCCAATTGTAAGATTGCAGACCATTATTGCCAAACTTGCTGCTAATACTCCGCAGAATGCAGAAACATTTCCTCCGCCTGGAGTAGGAGCTTTTGATGATAAACTTTCAAGATAATCATTTAGTGTCATAGAGTAATCCATAATACCTTCTTTTTAATTATAAATTATTTTTTATCTAATGTAATTAAAATTCCAAATTTCAAAATCCAAAATATTTTAGTCTTTTATCATATATTCAATAATTTTTTTATCCTTTTCAAACGGTGTGATGCTGTTAAGTTCCAACTTTTCAATTGCCAAATCTACCAATTCATTTTCTTTTGTCGATTCGTTTTCGGAATAATATTTTCCGGCTAATATCATTGCATCCAAAGGTACCAAACCGACAATTTCACTACCCATAACTTCAACTCCAAGTCTATCAGCCTCTCTTTTAACTTCTTCAAATGCAACGTGCATAGGGGTGACAGTGTAGTTTGTTAAGTTCATAGAAACCTGGGTTATATTATGTTTCTCAAGAGCAACACCCATACCTTTTACATTTTTCAATCTTCCGGGAATGCGAACAGTTTTACCATCCACTTTAATAATTTTATTTTCTTCGTCTTTTTTAGGTTTGCCGGATTCTCTTAAAACCTCTGCTATTTTTTTTGAATATTTTGTATCGGTTGATTTTATATTAACATTGTAAGCAATTAGGAAAAATCTTGCACCTGTAACTAATGCACCAAGCTTAGGATTAAAAACAGCTTCACCAAAATCCGGTGTCCATTGTACATCTTTCAATTTTTCTTCAAGCCCTTCGTATTCACCCTTACGAATATTTGAAAGATTACTTCTCTCAGGTTTTCTTGCTGATGCTTCGTATAAATACACGGGAAGATTTAATTCTTTAGCAATGCGCTTACCGAACTCTTCTGAAATTCTTACACAATCATCCGTTGTAACGTTTTTAACCGGGATAAATGGTACCACATCTATTGCACCAAGGCGGGGATGCTCTCCTTTATGGTTACGCATATCAATATTTTCTGCTGCTGCTTTACAGGCATTTATAGCTCCTTCTATTATGCCGTTTTCACCTCCGGCTAAAGTAACAACTACTCTATTATAATCTGCATCCGGTTCAAAGTTTAATAATTTAACACCTTCAGTTTTGTTTATTGAATTCTTTATAGCATCAAAAGTTTCGTCCTTTTTTCCCTCGCTAAAATTTGGGACACATTCAATAATTTTCAAAATCATCCTCCGTTTTTATCAAAAATAATTATACCTTTTTTAATTGTTTTTATGTTTAAATTTTCTGTTGTTTGATAAATTAAATCCGCGTAATCATTTGTATTATAAATTGATAGATCAGCCTGCTTCTCTATTTCTAGGCTTCCTATTTTATCACTTAAATTTAGTGCTTTTGCAGAATTGATAGTATAGGCGGAAATTATCTGCTCTATGCTCATTCCCAATTTTATTGCCGCCAAACTCATTATAAAACTGATGTTTGAAATATTGGAAGAACCAGGATTAAAATCAGTTGCCAAGGCTATTATCGCATTTTTATCAACCAGTTTTTTAACCGGTGCATAATTATGATTAAGAAAATAAGATACTCCGGGTAGTATAACACAAACCATTTCTATATTAGAAAGTCTTGAAATATTGTCGTCGGATATTATTTCCAAGTGATCAACGCTAAGTGCATTATTTTTTATAGCCGTATCAATTCCGCCGATACTGTTAAATTGATCTGTATGAAGTTTGCATCTCAATCCCAATTCATTTGCCTTATTAAAAATCAAATCAACTTCATCTTTTGCAAATGCTGTAGATTCACAAAAAGCATCGCAAGAGGTTGCAAGTTTTTCTTTGTTTATAGCAGGAAGCATTTCATTAACAATTAATTCTATATATTCTTTTCGATTAGAAGAAAATTCTTTTGGTATTGTATGAGCACCTAAAAATGTTGAATGAATATCAATGGGAAATTTATCATTGAGTTGATTGATTACTTTTAGAAGCTTTATTTCATTTTTGAAATCAAGTCCATAACCGCTTTTAACTTCTAAAGTTGTAACGCCCTGTTTAATAAAATGTTGAACTCTTTTAGAAGCAATATTAACTAATTCTGTGAAGGACGTTTCTCTTACGGAGTTAACAGTCTTGTTTATTCCTCCACCGCTTCTGGAAATATCTTCGTAAGAAACTCCTTCTAATTTTTGTTTAAATTCATCTGCACGTGAACCCGAAAAAACTAGATGTGTGTGGCATTCAACTAATCCCGGTAATACAATATTATCTTCAGCATCAATAATTTCATCAAATTGATTTTTTTTAACAGAAGTGTTGGGAATAAAATCTTTTATTAAATCATTTTCTATTACTATCGAATGGTCTTTGATAGACTCAATATTATTTAAATCATTTCCCCTTTTATAACCGATTCCTTTTGTATTTACAGTAATTATTTGTGAGGGATTTAAGATTAGCAAATGCATTAGAATTTCATATTCATGTTAGCGATAATGATTTATTTTTTCTCTGACTACTCTAGCATAACTGTAACCTAACTGCTTTAATTTTAAGTTTAAATCTTCAGCTAATGAATGAACAGTAAAATCTCCGATCTGTACTTTATAAAAAGGTGGGTCAAATAAAATGTGCACACGTTTCTGATTTATTTTTTGTAAAACTCTTTTCTTAATTCTTCTTGCTTGTTCAAGGTTGTCTGTTGATAAAATTTGTACTCTAAAACCATTGACCATTTCAAAAACATTAGAAGTATCAGTGTCATTAGAAAGATTATTATTGTAACCGTACCAAATATTAAGATGTAAAGGTTGGGTTGTATTAGGTTTAACTTTTATCTTTGTCCTGTAAGGAGTAATAATGAAGTCTTCTTTAATTTCTTTAATACTTATTTTTTTATTTGTTTTTTCAACGGTTTTATCATTATTACTTATTTCGGTTGAAGAGCTGCAAGAAATTAGCATGATTGAAAGTATTAAAAATAATAAAAAGGTCAATAAAATTTTACGCATAAATTAAATATAATTTTTTTAGTGATATATAATCAAAAAATATAAGAAATCTTAACAAGAGTCAAAGTAATTGATTAGTAATAGATATGAAGGGAATTATAACCCTAAAATGATAATACAAATTATTAATATAAGCAAAGTGAAATATAAAGCAAATAAATTTTTGAGTAAGAGACTATTTTTTTGTAAATTTCGATATTCTACAAAAAAATATTTGAAAAATTATGGCTGCAAAAAAATATAAAATTCTATTTGTTACTTCAGAAGTTGTTCCATTTGTTAAAACAGGGGGATTAGCGGATGTTTCTTCAGCTCTTCCTCAAATGTTAGCTGAACTGGGGCACGAAGTTAGAATTGTTGTACCAAAATATGGTGCTGTAGATGATAGAAAATATAAAATTCATGAAGTTGTAAGATTAAAAGATCTGCAAGTAAAAATTGGAGATAATGATGTTACTTTTTCATTAAAATCTTGTTTCTTACCCGGGCAAAGAGTTAGAGTGCAGATATATTTTCTTGATAACGAAGATTACTACAAAAGTAGAAATAGTTTATATACAGACCCGCTAACAGGTGATGATTATCCCGATAATGACGAGAGATTTACATTACTTTCAAAATCTGTATTTGAGCTTATTAGTAAACTTGGCTGGGAACCTGATTTAATTCACTGTAATGATTGGCAGACTGCACTAATACCTGCTTATCTTAAAACTATATATAAAGATGATGTATTATTTACAAAGATTAAAACTTTGTTTACAATTCACAATTTAGCTTATCAGGGTGAGTTTAAGAAATCTAAATTTAAAACTTTCGGCTTAGATGAAAAATTAAATTCAGAATCCGGAATATTAAAAAACGGAAAAGTTAATTTAATGAAAAGCGGCCTACTTTATGCAGACGTAATAAATACAGTTAGTAAAACTTATGCTGAAGAGATTAGGACAGACAATGAACTTGGTGCTGGGCTTAAAGATATTTTAGCTAAACGTAAAAATGATCTTTACGGAATTGTTAACGGAATTGACATTAAAGTATGGAATCCGGAAAAAGATAAACATATAAAGAAAAAATATACTATTAAAAATCTGGATGGTAAGAGAATTAATAAAGAAGTGTTGGCTGAAAAATTTAACTTTGAACTTAATTACGAAATTCCGATTATAGGTATTATTGCCAGAATGTATGACTCCAAAGGTTTTGACCTAATTAAAAAAGCTTTTCTGGAAATTATGAAACTAAATATTCAAATGGTTTTACTTGGAACCGGTGATCAAAAATATCATACCTTCTTTAATAAAATGAGTTCAAAATATGCAGGTAAATTTGCATGTTATTTAGGTTTTAACGATGAATTAGCTCATATTATTGAGAGTGGTGCTGATATGTTTTTGATGCCTTCTCAATATGAACCTTGCGGTTTAAACCAAATGTATAGTTTGGTTTACGGAACCGTTCCTATTGTAAGAGAAACTGGAGGATTGGCAGATACTGTGATAAGATATGATGAGAAGAAAGGCGAAGGCAATGGTTTTATGTTTAAAAAATATGACGATAAAGAAATGCTTAAAGAGATAAAAAGAGCAGTTAAAATCTATAAGGATAAAAAAGTTTGGCAGAAGATTATGAAAACAGGAATGAAATGTGATTTTAGCTGGAAATCTTCTGCAAAAAAATATATCGATCTTTATAAAACAATTCTTGATGGCAATTGATGCCCAATAATGCAATTTTTCTCGATAGAGATGGAACTATAAATGATGATCCTGGGTATCTTGGTGAACCAAATAAAGTAGTTTTACTACCCGGTGCAGGGGAAGGACTTTCAATATTAAAAAAAAGATATAATTTTAAATTAATTGTCATTTCAAATCAATCTGGAATTGTACGAGGAATTTTGACTAATGAGATGGTAAAAAACATCAACAATAAAATAAATGAATTGTTACAGAAATTTAATGTTCAGATTGATGATTTTTATTATTGTCCTTATCATCCTGAATTCAGCAGCGAGGAAGAATGCCGTTGCCGCAAACCTTCACCAATGTTAATTAAAGTTGCAGCGGTAGAACATAATATTGATTTAAGTAAATCATATTTTATTGGTGATATGGTAACTGATATTGATTGTGGCAAGAATGCTGGATTAAAAACAATTTTAGTAAAAACTGGAAACGGAAAAAAATCCTTAGATATCTTGAAAATACAAAATAATTTGCCCAGTTTTGTTGCTCAAAATATATTTGACTCTTGTAATTTTATTCAAAATGATTTTTTGGGAGTATCTTAATTGACTATAAGATTATTCTTATTTTTGTTATCCGGCATTATTGTTTTTCAGTTATCATCGTGCAGTGATGCACCCTCAAATTTCGGTGTTGATATCTTAAATTCAGATTTTATAGTTTTAGATACACTTGATACAACAAAAGATTCCGTTGCACAAACTTCATCAACATTTAAAACAGTAATACCGCTAGGTGCTTCCCAAAACTTGCTTGTTGGAAAAAAAGATAATGTAAATGCATCATTCTTAATCAAATTTTTATTTCCTTTAACGGATTCTATAAAAACAGATATTTCATCAGGAGCAGTAACTATTATTGAAGCTAAGGTTAACTTAATTAATACTTATCAATTCGGTGATAGTTCAGCTGCTTTCGATATTACGGCACATAATGTAACTTCAGATTGGTCTTCAATTGGGTTTACATCCGATAGTTTGTCAAATTTGTTTTATGATTTTGCAAATGTAAGTTCCTCATTAAATATAACCGATTCAATAAAGACATTTAATCTTGATGTAAATCTTGTTGAAGCCTGGTTCCAATCTGTAATTGATACTACCTTGAATAACAATAAAGGCTTGTATGTAAAATCTTCTTCAATTTCTCAAAGAGTACTAGGTTTCCAGGCAAAAACTTCTTTTTTAATCAATCAACCTGAATTACAGGTGATAGTTAATAAACCTGGTGTTTATACTGATACTTTAACATTTTTCCCCGAAGCAGATGTAAGTATAATTGATGGAAATTTACCGGCTATAGGCCCAGAGAACATAGCATTACAATCCGGAATTGTTGTAAATTCTAAACTCTGGTTTGACATATCGTCTTTACCCAAAAATGCTATTATCAACAGGGCAAAACTTTTTCTTAAAACCGATTCATTATTAACTATTAAAGGGACCAATTTAATAGATGCAATTTCAGTAAGTAATATTGTTGATAGTTCTACAAAAATTATAGATTCAACTCTGTCTCAAGAAATTTTACTACCTGATGGGAATAGTTATTCCGGGTTAGTAACAACATTTGTTCAAACTTGGTTAAACACAGGTAAAAATGAAGGAATGCTTTTAGCACCCAGTGGAGGAATTGACGGAGTCGATTTATTTGTATTCAAAGGCAGTAAAGTTACGGTTTTTGCTGACAGACCAAAATTAGAAATAATTTATACAACTAAGAAATAGAATGAATCTTAAAAGAAATTATATTATAGTTTTAATACTATTAATTCAGTTAGTTATACCAGCCCAAACAAGTTCAAATTACACAAGATTTGGTGTCGGTGAAATAGTTTATTCTTATTCCGCGAGGAATTTAGGACTTGGGGGCTTAGGTGTTTCCGTTGCAAATGGAAATTATATTAGCCTTATAAACCCTGCAAGTTTAACAAAAATAGAACTCACAAGAGTTGAGTTCGGTGCTAATTTAAACGGTCTATTTTTATCTGATAATTCTAATAGTGGATTTTATAGCAGCGGTGGATTTGACGGTATCAGTTTGGCATTTCCTGTAAGTACAGCTAACGGTATAACTTTATCTATGGGTTTATTACCGTTTTCAAATGTAAATTATTTAAATGTAGAAACAACCAATCCAAGTAGTGATATATCTGAAAGATTTGTTACTACATATGAGGGCTCTGGAAGTCTTTCTAAATTATTTTTAGGTACTTCATTAAAATTGCCCTTTGATCTTAGCCTTGGTGTAACAATGGATTATTATTTTGGGAATATAACATATTTTTCACGAATTGAATTTACTAATAATGTATCTATGCGTAGTTCTGAATTCAATAACAAAAGAAGACCCGGCGGGTTTGGAAGCACAATTGGTATAATAACACCCGATATTGCGAAGTTATTTTCCTCTAATACTTTATCTGATTTTAGATTAGGATTTTCCGTAAATCTCTTTTCTGATTTATCTACAGATACGTTGTTAATTAGAACTTCTGTTCTTGGAATTGATACATTATCAAATGAAAATGTAAATATGCATTTACCGACGAGAATTTTTGCCGGCATGAGCTTTATTGTTAATAAAGAATATTTATTTACATTTGATTATACAGCTCAAAAATGGACTAACTATACTTTTAATGGCTTAAAATCAAGTAATTTACAGGATTCGTATCGTTACAGTATTGGTATAGAACACGATAACCAAAATAAAAGATCAGTTTTTAATAAGGAACATATGGTTTGGCGTTTAGGTGTAAGTTACGAAAAAACTCTTTATGAATTTAATGGTGAAGGTATTAATCATTTGGCATTTTATACTGGTTTATCCTTACCTTTAAGCCTTAAAAATTCATTAGATTTTGGACTTGAATATTCAATTAGAGGAACGACTAGTTCAAATTTAATAAAAGAAAAGCGTATAAAATTTAGTGTTGGTTTTAGTTTAGGCGAACTTTGGTTTGTTCGTAGAAGATAGATAGATAAATTTAATAACAAATACAGGCATAACATTGGATAAAATAACAAAATATGTATTTGGAATAATTATTTTATTATTTGTTTTTACTAATAATAATTTTGCATCAAAACTTCATATAGAATGTAATTATAATACTCCGGCTGACTCAGTTAATATACTTGAGCAATACAGTTTATTTTCTGAGTACTATAAAAATAAAGACTTTGATAGTGCATTACCTTACGGCTGGATAGTATTAAGTATTGATCCTCAGAAATTCAGCAAATGGATTTATTATAAAATGGAAGATATTTTCTGGCAATTACACGATTCTTCAACTGTAGCTCCTGAAGAAAAAAAGGCAATAGAAGATACCATAATGTTTGTATATGATATTGCATTAAAATATGATAAATCCTCTGCAAGTTTTTTCCTTCCGAGGCGAGCATTTGTTGCTGAAACCTGGCTTAAATTGCCTCCTGAAAAAGTGATTGAATATTACTTAGAAGCAATAAAAGCCGACCCTCAAATTTCGTTATACTGGGTTAACAGACTTGGCTTGATTTATAAAAATAATGCGACAGATGAAAATGATTATAAAGCTAAAGCAATTGATATTTACACTCAATTAAGTGAAAAAGAACCTGATAATCCTACCTGGAATGCTCAGTTAGAATCTATGGTTGAGAATATTGATCAACTTATCCAACTTGCTAAAAAAACTTGGGATTTTGATAAAAATAATCTTGGCAAAGCTTGGAAATATGTATCTATTGCCCAAAGAGCAAGTGAATATAACAAAGCAATTATAGGCTTGGTATTTTTGACAAAAAAAGCTCCCAAGACTATTAATTATTGGACTCAGTTAGCAACAGCATATCAAAAAATCGGAGATCTAAAAAAAGCTGTAAAAGCTTATGAAACTTTAATAAGATTAGAACCCGGTAAAAAAGAGAACCATTTGAACTTGGGTATAATTTATAAAGACAGGAAAATATTTTCCAAAGCAAGGGTGGAATATCGTAAAGCTTATAATCTAGATAATAGCTGGGGATTACCTATTTATTATGAAGGATTGTTATATGAGTTGAGCGCGAGAAAACATAAATTCGATTTTCAAGCTAAACTTGTTTATCTATTAGCAGTTCAAACATATCGTAAAGCTTTAAGGATTGAACCCACACTTGATCAAGCAAGAAATAGAATAAAAGCTTTACGTTCTTCTCTCCCTACGAAAGAAGATTATTTTTTTAGGGGTTACAAAAAAGGAACTACCCTCAAAATATCAGGCAAAAATTTTAGGTGGATAGGACGCAGTATAATTACACAATAATTTTTTTTAAAATAGAATATTTTTAAAAGGTTTCAAGATTTATATTTTGAAACCTTTTTTTTTGAAATGAGTTTATCATCGACTTTAATTTGTAGATAAAAATTTGATAAATAGTTACATTAGAATGTTAATTTATTTTAAATATAACTATAAAAGGTAACGTATTGCAGGCAGATGAAGAAATATCAAAAGTACTTGAACTTGAAACAAAAAGACAATTAGAAAACCTTGAGCTAATTGCTTCTGAAAACTATGTAAGTCCTGCTGTATTAGAAGCGGCTGGTACAATATTAACAAATAAATATGCAGAAGGCTATCCAGGTAAAAGATACTACGGTGGTTGTGAGTTCGTTGATATGGCTGAAGACATTGCAAGAGATAGATTGAAAAAATTATATAATGCTGAATATGTAAATGTCCAACCGCACAGCGGTTCGCAAGCTAATATGGCTGTCTTAATGACACTTTTAAAACCAGGTGATAAATTCTTGGGATTAAGTTTAGCACACGGAGGTCACCTTACACATGGTTCACCGGTTAATTTTTCCGGGCAACTTTATCAAGCTGTCGGTTATACACTTAATAAAGAAACACAGATATTGGACTATGATGTAATTGCAGATACTGCCAAAAAAGAAAAACCTAAAGTAATTGTTATGGGAGCCAGCGCTTATTCACGTGAATGGGATTATGCAAAATTTAGAGAAATTGCTGATTCTGTAGATTCATATTTAATGTGTGATATGGCACATCCGGCAGGATTAATTGCAAAAGGGTTGTTGAACAATCCGCTTCCTTATTGCGATATTGTAACTTCAACTACACACAAAACATTACGTGGCCCCAGAGGCGGTATTATTTTAATGGGTAAAGATTATGAAAATAAAATGGGTGTAACAGCGCCAAAGAGCGGAAGAGTTAAAATGATGTCAGAATTAATTGATAGTAAAGTAATGCCTGGCATTCAGGGCGGACCTTTAATGCATATAATTATGGCTAAAGCTGTTGCTTTTGGTGAAGCGTTAAGTGATTCATTTGAAATTTATGCTAAACAAATTATAAGCAACTCAAAAACATTAGCAGCAAAATTAAATGAATATGGATTTAGCATTATTTCAGGTGGGACTGACAGTCATTTAATGTTAATTGATTTAATCAATAAAGATATAACAGGGAAAAATGCTGAAATAGCATTAGGAAAAGCAGGCATAACAGTTAACAAGAATATGATTCCATTTGATGAACGAAGTCCGTTTATAACTAGTGGAATAAGAGTTGGCACAGCAGCCGTAACTACAAGAGGTATGAAAGAAAATGAAATGGATACAATAGCTGAATTTATAAATAGGGCAATAACCAACAGCGTAAACGAGGACGAATTAAATGTGATCAAAAAAAGTGTAAAAGAACTTTGTTCAAATTATCCATTATTCAATAACAACTGAAATTAAAAATTGTCAGAAAAAGAAATACCAAAAGATTTAAACGAAGAAGAACCCCAGGAAGGTTCTATGACATTTCTTGAACATCTTGAAGAATTTAGATGGCGTTTAATTTATTCTTTTTTGGGAATTGTTCTAGGTACAATTCTAAGTTGGATTTTTATAGATTATTTAATAAATGTAATTTTACTTAAACCTGCATTTGATGCAGGAATTAAACTTCAGAATTTAAAACCATTTGGACAAGTATATGTTTATTTAGAAGTTGCAATAATTTGCGGTATAATTTTAAGTATACCAAATATATTTTATCAGTTTTGGAAGTTTATAGTACCGGCTTTAAAAGAAAATGAACAGAAATATATTTCCAGCATTGTTATTTATTCTTCATTCTGTTTTATTATAGGTATTGCATTTGCTTATTTTATAATGCTTCCTTTTACTTTAGATTTTGCCGCGCATTTTGGCTCGCAGGATATAAAAAATCAATTTGCAATAAATGAATATTTAAGTGTAATAATAAGTATTATGTTAGGTGCAGGTGTAGTATTTGAATTACCGATGATAACGTACTTCCTAACTAAGATAGGAATACTTACCCCTATGTTTATGTCAAAAAATAGGAAATATGCTGTCCTAATAATTCTTATTATATCAGCTTTTTTAACTCCTGCTGATATAGTTTCACAAATTATTTTAGCAATACCGATTGGATTTTTATATGAATTCAGTATATTAATTTCAAAATTTGTTTATAAGAAAAAGTGATAAAACCTAAACTAAAAGAAATAAGTGCTCCAATTAGCTCTGAGCTTGAAGAGTTCAATAAACATTTTAAAGAATCTATGCATTCCAAGGTTGGTATTGTAGATTTAATTACTCGATATATACTCAGGCAAAAGGGGAAAAAGATACGACCATTGTTGGTGCTACTTTCTTCCAAGATTACTGGAGGTATTACAGAAAGATCTTACAGAGGTGCGGTTTTAGTAGAACTTCTTCACACTGCAACTTTAATTCACGATGATGTAGTAGATAATGCTGATAAAAGAAGAGGCTTCTGGTCAATAAATGCAGTGTTTAAAAATAAAATTGCCGTATTAATGGGTGATTATCTTCTTTCAAAGGGATTGATTATAGCTGTTAAAGGTAAAGATTATGACTTTTTAGAGGTTATTACAAATACTGTAAAAAGAATGTCTGAGGGAGAATTGCTTCAAATTAAAAAAACAAGAAAATTAGATATTGATCAGGAAACATATTACAAAATAATTTCCGATAAGACTGCCTCTATGCTTGAAACTTGCTGTCAAATTGGTGCTATGAGCGCTTCTGATAATTTAGACTATTTAAATGGAATGAAAATCTTTGGTGAAAATATTGGAATGGCTTTTCAGATAACGGATGATGTTTTAGATCTAAATGGTAAGAGCAGTGTTATCGGTAAGCCGGTTGGCGGTGACATTAAAGAAAAGAAAATAACATTGCCTCTTATTTATTCGCTCAATAATGTATCAAAATCTGAAGCGAACAAAATTAGAAAAATTATTAAGAAAGGTAAAAGCAGGGAAGATATTCTAAAAGTTGTTGATTTTGTTAGAGCTAATAATGGAATTGAATTCGCATTAGAGAAAGCAAATCAATTTTCAGAAGTAGCGAAAAAAGCGTTAAAGATTTTTCCGGATTCTCCCTCCAAGATTGCATTAGAATCTTTAGTTGATTTTGTTATTAGTAGAAAAAATTGATTCCAAACTTAAATTTATAATTTATAATTTCTCATTTCTGAATTTTTCTTTCATCATTATAATTAAATCCTTTAAGTGGTGTCCTCAAAGTAAGGACAGGGCAGGGTGCTTTTCTTACAACCTTTTCGGCGGTGCTGCCGAATAGTATTTTTTCTATTCCGGAATGACCATGAGAGGAGATGATGATCAAATCGATGTTCTCTTCTGTTGCGGTTTCCACTATTTCAACAAATGGTTTCCCGATTTTTATAATGGTATTTATTTTTATGTCCAGGGGTATTTCTTTATTGATAAGTTGTTTTAAACTTGCTTCAGCATTTTTTGTTATTTCAACATCGGTAGGAGGAATGCTTATTTGGGTTGCACTAAAATCAGTCGGGTAAATAACAGGTTCAATTACATAAATAAGAATAAGTTCTGCATTAAAACATTTATTAAAATTAATTGAATAGTTTAATGCATCTTTTGAGTAGTCAGAAAAATCTATCGGAACTAAAACTTTTTTTATGTCAGATTCCATCTCTGTTTACTCCTAATTTATTTATTGATTATATAATTCCTCATTTACTTTTCTTAAGCGGGCAGCTATAATTTCTGCAATACCTCTCATTATTTTTATGCCCTTCTTCGGAAGTTTCTCAATGTAATCTTCTAAATCCGGTTTAAAAATGACAGCTAATTTTGTATCTTTTATAGCTATAGCCGAAGCAGATCTTTTCTCTCCGTCAACAAGAGCAAGTTCACCGAAGAAATCTCCTTTTTTTAATTTAGCTAATTGTACAGCTTTTTTTGATGTTCCTTCTCTTTTAATTTCAACTTCGCCGTCTCTAATTAAATACATACCTAAGCCCGGGTCACCTTGATAAAAAATATATTCACCAGCGACATAAATTCTATTATGAACAATATTAAGTAAAAGTGTACAATCTCTTTTGCTCAAATCTTTAAATAAAGGTAAAGATTGTAAAGCTTCTCTTAAATTTGTTTCATCAGTGTTTGAAGTAAAAAAATTTGTCCAAAAACTACTGTGAATTACTTGTTGTTTGTTGTCCATGTTTATTCCTTATTGAATTGTTCCACTTTCTGCTACACGCCACAATTTTTGGCAGGGGAACCTGTTTTCATAAAAAGCTCGACCAATAATTACTGAGTCTACACCAATATCACAAAGATTTTGAAAATCCATCAATTCATCTTTATTTCTTATTCCACCTGAATGTGTAATTTTAACTTTTGTTTGTTCTGCAATTTCTTTTGATAAAGCTAAATTTGGTCCTAACATCATTCCGTTTTTTGAAATATCTGTAACTAAAAATCTTTCAATACCTAATTCTAACATTTCTTTCGCAAATTGTAAATAGTGAATTCCCGTTTTTATTTTTCTTCCTTTAATAACTAATTCATCATCAAGTATATCAAGAGCAATCACAATCTTTTTGGGACCGTATATATCTAGTGCTTTAATTAAATCTTTCCTATTCTCAATTGCCATTGTATTGATGGCTAATCTTATAATTCCGCAATTCATTATATTTTTAACATCATCAATATTTCTTATCCCGCCTGAAAACTGAACAGGAATAACTATCGATGAACACATCTCTTCCACTACTTTAAAATTCTTATTTGAATGTTCCCAGGCGCCGTCAAAATCAACAACGTGAATCATTTTTGCATTTTCTTTACGCCATAATTTTGCCATTTCAACAGGATTACTTCCATATTCTTTACAATCTAATTCAGGAATTCCTTGAACTACTCTCACTGTTTTTCCTTCTTTGATATCTATAGACGGTATAACAAGTAATTTATTCATAAAACTTATAATATAATCTTCAATAAATTGATTCTAATTATTAAATGCAAAATAATATAATATATTTATTGAGTATAAATATTATTACAATTTTTTATTTTTTCTATTTATAATTCTAATTAAAATAAAATGTTAAAAATTTAACTGTATTCTTGACTCTTTAGGCTATAATCGGCATATTTCTACATAATGAGTAAAAATTTTGAACTTATCACTTCGCAAAACGAAAAACTAAGGATTACTTCCTATAGTTTTGCAAATGCAGGGACAGCTCCTTGCATTATTTTAGTTCACGGATTTAAAGGTTTTAAAGACTGGGGCTTCGGTCCTTATATAGCTGAATACTTAGCAAAGAAGGGTTTTTTTGTTATTACTTTTAATTTTTCTCATAATGGTGTTGGTGATAATTTATCAGAATTTACTGAACTTGATAAATTTGCCGATAACACTTTTTCATTAGAAATAAATGAATTAAATGAACTTATATCTGCCTATTTAAAGGAAGATTTTTGCGTAGTAGAAAATAAAAAAATAGGTATAATAGGGCACAGCAGAGGTGGTGCAATTTCACTTTTAGCAGCAAAAAAAAATAAGTATGTAAATGCGGTAGCAACCTGGTCAGCTGTTTCAAAACTGGATAGGTATTCGGAAAAACAAAAAGAAAAATGGAGAAAGGAAGGAGTTTTTGAAGTTCTAAACACAAGGACAAAACAAGTAATGAAATTAAATGTATCTTTATTAGAAGACATTGAACAAAATATTAATGATAGATTAAATATTGAAAAAGCTGTAAGAGAATTAAACAAACCATTGTTAATTGCTCACGGAGAACAGGATTTAGCGGTTTCTTTTGATGAAGGAGAAAAGTTATTTGAATGGGCTGATAAACGGCTGACTGAATTTTATCCAATTGAAAACACCGGGCACACTTTTGATATTCAACATCCATTTAAAGGAAGTAATAATAAATTTGATGCATTACTGAATAAGACAACAGAATTTTTTAAACGTAATTTAAATTAAGGAATAAATATGTCCGCAACAGAAAATGTAAATAAGAACATACTAACAAGGTATATATCAACCGCTTTTGCAACACAATTATTTTGGATAGTATCTTTTTCTATATTAACAGCTCTCGCAGCTCAGATTACAGTTCCGGTTAAGCCCGTACCTTTTACAATGCAGACTTTTATGGTTCTGCTTGCGGGTGCTTTTCTTGGTGCAAGGAATGGTGCGTTAAGTCAAATACTTTATTTAATGATGGGGGTGATAGGATTACCTGTCTTTGCTCAAACACCTGACGGGTTAATAGGAATAGCAAGAATATTCGGGCCAACCGGCGGTTATTTATTATCATTTCCTTTAGCAGCATTTTTTGCCGGTTATTTTATTGAAAAAAACAAAAGCTATTTAAGTACAATACTTTCTATGTTTGCAGCAAATATATTTATCCTTTTATTTGGTTCTTTATATCTTGGATTATTTTTCAGAGGCGGAATTTTAGAAGGCATTAAATTAGGTGCTGCTATATTTTCAATTTGGATGGTAATAAAAGTTTTTCTCGCAGCTTCACTTTATTTTAATATGTCTGACAGATACAAAAAATTACCTGTAAATAACTCATAAATTAGAGGTTAATAGTTGGAATCAAAGAATATATTTTATTTAATTTTATTTTTTTTAGCTTTTGGATTTTTTATCTTCAGCGTTAGAAATTTAATCCGCTACATGCTTGTTGCAAAAAAAACCGATAATAGGTTTGACAAAATTGGAACAAGGTTACTAAATGTATTGATTTATGCATTCGGTCAAAAAAAATTATTCAGATTTCCATTAGCAGGTATTCTGCATTCTATTATTTTCTGGGGTTTCATTCTATTTATATTTGCAGTTGTTGAAGCACTTATCCAGGGGTTTTATCCACTTTTTAGTTATGAATCAACAGGTATTTTCTTTAGTGTTGTTACCATTGTAGGAGATATTTTTGGTATGCTTATTATACTCTCTGTATTTGCAGCACTATACAGAAGAGTAATTTTTAAAGTACCGAGATTAGAAATTGGAAAAGCAGGTAAACTCGACGCTTTAATTATTCTTACTTTAATATTTCTTGTTTGTCTTTCAATGTTCGGACAAAACACAGCGCTAATTGCACAGCATAATTTTGTACTTCAACCCAACGAGTTGAGGCCCATTTCATATTATTTAAGCAAGTTTATTTATTCAAGTAATACAAGTTCTGCCGGCATGGTTTACGAAGTATTTTGGTGGATGCATATAGTAGTAGTTTTAGGTTTTTTAAATTATTTGCCTTATTCCAAACACTTGCACGTTTTAACATCAATACCAAATACATTCTTTACTAATTTAGAACCGGTTAGAAATACATTAAAACCAATTGATTTAGAAGATGAAAATCTCGAAACTTTTGGTGTCGCTGATATTGAACATCTTTCTTGGAAACAAATTTTGGACGGATATTCTTGTACAGAATGTGGAAGATGTGATACTGTTTGTCCAGCTGTAATTGTAGGTAAATCTCTTTCTCCAAGAGACATAATTGTTCAAATTAGAAAAAGAACTCAAGATAAAGCGCCTTTACTTGCTAACGGAATTGAAAATGAAGAAGTGATGAACAAAACGCTGGTTCACGATTATATACCCGATTTAAATCTATGGCAGTGTACAACTTGTATGGCGTGTGTACAGGAATGTCCGGTTATGATTGAGCACGTTGATTCTATAGTTGATATGAGAAGAGACCTTGTGCTAACTGAAGCTAAGTTTCCATCAAATTTAAATAATGTGTTTAAAAGCATTGAAACAAATTTTACACCTTGGGCTTTTAATCCGGCTGACAGAGCAAACTGGGCAGAAGGAATGGACATAAAAACTATGGCGCAAGATCCTAATGGTGAAATTCTATTTTGGGTGGGTTGTGCTGGATCCTATGACGCACGTTACCAAAAGGTAACAAAAGCATTTGCTAAACTGATGCAAAAGGGTAACATTGATTTTAGAATTTTAGGAACTGAAGAAAAATGCAACGGTGATACTGCCAGAAGATTGGGCAACGAATATCTTGCTCAAACAATGATGAAAGAAAACATTGAAAAGTTGAATAATTATAATGTTAAAAAAATAGTTACAGCTTGTCCGCATTGTTTTCATTCACTAAAAAATGAATATAAGCAGTTCGGAGGAAACTTTGAGGTAGTTCACCACACAGAATTTATAGATGAAATGTTAAGTGAAAGTAAATTGGAATTGAATAATAATGGTGATAAAACAGCTATAGATGTGACCTACCATGACTCTTGCTATTTAGGCAGGTATAATAATATTTTTGATTCTCCGCGAAATTCATTGGGAAAAGTCGAAAAAATCAATTATATTGAAATGAAAAGAAGCAAAACACGTGGATTATGCTGTGGTGCAGGAGGAGGAAGGATGTTTCTTGAAGATGAAGAAGGCGGAAGAATAAACATCGAAAGGACAAAAGAAGCCTTAGAAACCGGTGCCGATACCATTGCATCTGCTTGTCCTTTTTGTATGACAATGCTTACAGACGGTGTTAAACATTTTGAAAAGTCCGAAGAAGTTGAAGTAAAAGATATTGCCGAAATTATTTTAGAGAACACTAAATAATTTTTTTTCTAACCAACTAAAGAGGTACAATATGCAACAATTTGAAGATCTTTTACAGGCTGTTCGAAATATGGAAAATGATTTCGAGAAATTCTATACTAAGGGGCAAGCTGCAGCCGGTACTCGTTTAAGAAAGGGGTTGAGCCAAATGAGAAAAGATGCTCAAACATTAAGAAAAAGCATACAGGAATTGAAAGTTCAAAGAAAAGCAAATAAATAAAAATCTATTTGTTTTACCTGTACTATTTTAGGCTGAGTTATCAATGATGATTCAGCCTTTTTTTATTATAATGAAAAAAACACCAATTACATTCATATTAATATTAGTCTTTAGTTTTACTGCAAAAGCTAATAAAAACGAATTTAATATTTTTTTAGATGATTCAACAACAACGGCAACAATTTCATTTGTCGGTGATTTGATGTGTCATTCAACTCAATTCAAATATGCTATGCTAAGAGATTCAACTTATAATTTTAAGCCGGTATACAGGTATGTTAAAGATTATTTAAATCAAGCAGATTTAACAGTTGGAAACCTTGAAACAGTGCTGGGGGGTGATTCCACAAATTACAGTGGATATCCTTTGTTTAATTCACCTGATGAATATTTAACAGCATTAAAATACGCCGGTTTTGATTTATTAATAACAGCAAATAATCATTCCTTAGATATGGGTGAATACGGCATAAGAAGAACTATTGAACAGATTAAGAAAAACAAGATGCTTTACAGCGGAACATCATTAACAAAATCAGAAAGAGACTCTGTAAAATTAATTGATTTAAACGGAATCAAATTATCTCTCTTGAGTTATACTTATGGAACCAATGGTAATATAATTCCCAAAGGTAAAGAATACCTGATTAACAGAATAAACTTTAATAAGATTAAAAATGATATTCAAAAATCAGAAGAAAAAGAAGCTGATATGATCATTGTATATTACCATTTCGGTGAAGAATACAAAAGAGAACCAAGTAAATATCAAAAAGAAATAGTGGACTCGACATTAAAATTTGGAGCGGACATTATAATCGGTTCACATACACATACTGTTCAACCGATAATGATAAAGAACCAAAAAAATAGGAAAGGATTTGTAGCATATTCTTTAGGTAATTTTATATCGAATCAAAGATGGCGTTATTCAAACGGAGGAGTAATTCTTTCTATTAAAATTATAAAAAATTTGTATAACAAATCTTCCTCAATAGAAAAAGTGAGTTATTTACCTATGTATGTTTTTAAGGGGAAAACAAAACATAAATTCGAATTTGTAATTATTCCTTCCACATATTATTACACTTCTCCAATTTATCAATTTTTTAGTGATTCTACATTTAAAGAAATGTTTCAATCTTTTGAAGATACTAACCAAAAATTAAAAAATTATAGCGGCCTACCGATTATAAATGATTAATAACATTTCCAATATTTGAAAATATATTTGTATCTTTATCGCTAAAATTTTTTAATATAAATTCTTATTTTGAAAACACAATTCAAACTAATACTTCAAAAAAGTTTAATCATTAGAAAAATAAATTGAAAAGAAAAGCCTCACTTTCATTAATATTTATTACTGTTTTTATAGACCTTTTGGGTTTCGGTATTCTTATACCCATTTTACCTACATTTTCTACTATCGAATTAAACTTAAGTGAATTTTCAATTGGACTTGTGCTTGCAATTTATTCACTTACTCAATTTATTTTCGGTCCTATCCTTGGTAACCTTTCGGATAGATTGGGGAGGCGTCCGCTAATTGTTGGATGTCTTTTTCTAAATGCTGTCGGATATATAATTTTTGCATTTACTAATTCATTTATGCTGTTAATAATATCGCGTATAGTTGCCGGGATTGGCGGCAGCAGTGTTGCCGTTGCTCAAGCATATATAGCTGATGTTACATCAAAAGAAGATCGTTCTAAAGGAATGGGAATGATTGGAGTCGCTTTTGGTTTAGGATTTGTATTCGGACCTATCATGGGAGGATTCCTTTCAAAATACGGATATGAAGTAACAGGATTTGCAAGTGCAGCTTTTTCATTCATTGCTTTTTTATTCACTATATTTTTCTTACCTGAATCTTTGAAAAAGATTAAAGATAAAGTCGAGATTAAAACAAGAAAACTTATTGACTTACCAGCTATAAAATTATTGTTTAAAAACCATAAATTAGCAACTCTCATTATAATGTATTTTATTCTTATTTTCTCTATTGCAAACATATACGGAACATTTGCATTAATCGGTTATAAAAGATATCACTTTACTGATATGCAGATCGGTATTATGTATGGTATTATTGGTATTGTCTCTGCTATAGTACAAGGCGGGCTGTTACGTGTTCTTACAAAATATATGGATGATAAAATAATTGTGATCGCAGGATCATTTCTTTTGATGCTTGGTCTTGCAATGGTACCGTATGCCGGTAATATGACTGGACTTATTGTAGTAATTGTTATACTTGCTTTGGGAAGCGGCAGTCTGCAACCAACAATGTTAAGCATGATATCTAAAAACTCATCTGAAAGTGAACAGGGATTTACTCTCGGTGTTAATCAATCTTTCTCAGCATTTGCAAGAGTATTGGGGCCTTTGTGGGGTGGTTTCGCGTTTGAATATATCGGTTATCAATATCCTTTTTTAACTGGTGCTGCGTTTACATCAATAATTTTTATTGCAAGTCTTTATTATTTGCCAAAAGTATTAACTGATAAAAAATAGTATTCCATTTGGTTAAATCTATACTCATCCATTTAAAATAAAAAAACCGGATGATTATTGAAACCCGGTTTTTTTAGTGTTGTCTAATTCTTAATTAGTTCGCCGTTTTTAAAAAATCAATAATTTTTCGTGTTACAATACCGGAAAGATTAGCTCTTGTCCTCATATGCATTCCTGCAACTTCCCACTGAGCATCAGTTAAACTCTGTGGAGGACGGATGTTATGACAGCGTGCACAGTTTTCGCCCCATAATTGAGCACCGGATCTATCGACAATGTTAGTTGTAGATGCACAACCTACAATTGTTAATACTGCAAAGAAACCAAGTCCTAAAATTAGATTTACCATATATTTTTTTATGAATTTCATTTTCTTATCTCCTTATAATTAAAATCCAAATGCAATTTGACCTACAAAACGGTGTTCATTAGTTGTACTACCGCCAGGCACTATTGTATCTTTGTTTTCATAAGCAAATTTGAATAGGCTACTTGAAGATAACCAGTAATTTATACCAATAGTTGAACGTTTCACTAATTCATTTTCAGGTGCGTCATCAGGTTTATCTGTCCAGTCATAACGATAAACAAACTCTAAATTCTTAAAGAAATCATTATCCACATTTCCAGGACGAAATGCTATCTGAGCATACCCACCATTTGAATTATTGTCAAATGTTAAAGGTGCAATATTTGGATTATCTATATTCAACCATACAACTTGTGCTTTTAAATCAATAGTACCTTTTAACCCACTAATATCTTTAGCATAAGAAAAATCAACTACGTGTGTAGTCGCACTTACATTTTCAAACTGTGTATTCTCTTCACCTACTGTAGCGTTTTCAAAAGCATATCCTATTGTTAATTCCGGGATAGGTAAAAATCCAAATTTTAAACCAATTCCTTTGTTATTATTATTATCTTCATAATTTTTGAAGTCTATAAACCCATCATGTAAATCAAGAGTAGGACCCATGCTCATAAAAAACGCATATTCAATTTTACTGCCTTTTATTGGTGTTCCGCCTCTTAGTTGAAAACCTAAATGTTGTGCAGCTTGCATTCCACCGTGATGGCCAACAAACATAGGCATAGTGGGTAATTTATTGATCCATCCTGGATGAAGTCTTTCTATAAAATAGTTGGCTGGATTTAAGAATTTACCTGCACCAAATATTAAATAGTCGTTAAGGGTATATAATATCTGAGCATATTCCAAAGTAATATTTTGTTCTCCGTCTTCAATTTCTAATTCTATTTCAGCTTCAAAAAACAACCTGTCATTAGCTTTATATAGGAAAATAGGATTAAACCCTGTTTCAAATTGTGATGGTTCATTTTGTGGCTTAATAAAATTAGTTAAAGCGTAACCGGTTACCATAAATTGATGACTTCCGGATTGGAATTTTTGTATTTGGCTCTGTAAATCAGTATCCTCCTGAGCCATATTTTGAGTTGTGAATGTAATTAAAATTATAATTGCTACAAATAGTATAAAACGTTTTTTTTTCATTTTATTTTTCTCCGTATTGATGATTAGTTAGATTTAAGTGTTCTGAGATAATTAATAACAGCCCAGCGTTGTTTTGTTTTTAATATTGTTTTAAAAGCAGGCATCGGTGCTCTGCCTTTGGATATTTTATAAAATAAAACACCGTCTTCTTGATCCGTGACAGTTTTTGAAGTTAGATCAGTAACTTTCTTTCCTAAATATTTTCCTGCTGCTCCATCACCGATACCACTTTCTCCATGACAGATTGCACAGCTTTGTGCGTATAATTTTTTCCCTAATTTGATGGATAATTGTGTAGAGGGGACAGGGTTTTTAATTTTTTTAGCAATTCCAGGTACTTTCCAATCTTTTCCATTCGGATTAGAGAAGTTATTAGTTGAAAAAATTAAAAATAAAGCTGCAAAAACTATTGTGAAAAAAGTCAGATTTAATTTTGTTGTTTTCATTTCTACACTCATAAGGTTTAATTATAATATTTATATTGTAATCGTTCTGATAAAAGCAACTATTATGCCTAAATAAAAACATATGTTTAAAAATTTGTAACTTCTTTATAAATAAGAAATTAGTGGGAGAAGTAAAATTAGGTTTTTATATTACTCTTGCATTTTTGCAAGAGTATAAAGTGGAATTTTATTTATTTTGCAGAAAAGTCTGTCAGACTCCGTCGCCCAGATAAGCATAAAATTTTAATTATTTTCTGAAATGTCCAATTCGCTTATTTTTCTGTATAATGTGGAAGAATTGATTTCTAGAATTTTGGCGGATACTTCTTTATTCCAGTTATTTTCTTTGAGTATTTGAGTTATATAGGCTCTTTCGTACGAATTTAATGTTGCTTTAAGACTTTTCGATTCGCTTATATTTTGTGAAATTCCTAGTATATTAGAAGGCAGTCCGTTTATATTTATTGTTTTGTTTTCACACAAAATCATAGCTCTTTCAATCACATTCCTCAATTCACGTATGTTTCCGGGCCAATCATAGTTTAACATTGCTTTCATTGCTTCTGAAGAAACACCAATATACTTCTTCTTCATTTCGTTGTTAAACTTTTTCAAAAAAAAGTCTATCAATAATGGAATGTCTTCACTTCTTTGTCTTAAAGCTGGCATTTCTATTTCAAAAACAGCAATTCTATAAAACAAATCTTCTCTGAACTTACCGATTTTTATACTCTCTTTCAGATCTCTGTTGGTTGCTGCAATAATTCTGGCATTAAGGGTATATTTTTTTGTACCGCCTACTCTGTAAAATTCTTTTTGTTCAAGTACTCTAAGCAATTTACTTTGCAATGCAATTGGTATTTCGGAAATTTCATCCAAAAGTATAGTTCCTTTTCCTGCTGCTTCCATAAAACCTACTTTATCTTTAATTGCACCTGTAAATGCTCCTTTAACGTGCCCAAAAAGTTCGCTTTCAAGTAAATTTTCTTGAAGGCTTGGACAATTTATCGCAATAAAAGGTTTTTCCGAATTATTGCTAATTAGATGAATTGCTTGGGCAACAACTTCTTTTCCTGTACCTGATTCACCATTAATAAGTACGGTGCTGTTTGTAGGACCAACCATTTGGATTAATTCTTTTATTTTTTTAATAGGCTCGCTTTCGCCCACAAAAGAAAATTCTTCGGTGTGTTCAACAACTTCTTTTCTTAAAAATTTTAATTCACTTAATAATTCTTTGTGCTGAATAATTCTTTCAATTTTAATTAATACTTCTTCAAACTCAATTGGTTTTAAAATATAATCTATAGCTCCAAATCTGAAGGCTTTAATTGCAGTTTCCAAAGCTCCGAATGACGTCATAATAATAACTGAGCCGTCGGGGTTAATTCTGTTTAAATCTTCCAAAATATCAATTCCGCTCTTGCCCGGCATTACGATATCGGAAAAAATAATATCGGGAAATTCTTTTTTAACTGTTTCAAGTCCTTGTTCTGCAGATGGTGCAGTTAAGCATTCATATCCTTCATTTCTAAGTAGAAGTGCAAAATCTTCTCTAAAAAGTTCTTCATCGTCAATAAGTAATATCTTTATACTCATCTATTCTATATTTTTATTTTTTTGTTATAGGTTGCTGTATGGGAATTGAAATACTAAATTTAGTGCTTTTTTCTTTTTCGCTAAATGTCCTGATATTCCCACCATGAGCTTGAATTATGTGATCAACTATAAATAATCCTAATCCGCTTCCTTGCTCCTTTGTAGAGAAAAAGGGTTCAAATATTTTATCTATCATTTCTGGAGTGATACCTTTTCCTGTATCAATAAAATTAATGAAAATCATACCTTGTTCAAAGAATGTTTCTACGGTTAAAGTTCCACCGCCTTTCATAGCTTCAAAAGCATTAAGCCCTAAATTAAGGAAAACTTGTTTTAATTGATCGTAGGATGCCAATGTTTGCGGAAGTTTTTTATCCAGTTTTGTAATAATCTCACAATTTTTGGATTCTTTATGCAATTTAAGCATTTCAATTGTTTCAGAAATAATACTGTTTATTTGACACACATTCCATACTTCTTTTGCTGGTTTACCAAACTGCGAGATTCCTCTTACAATTCTTTTTATTCTTTCAATTTCTTTTTGAATCAACGGAATACTATTTTCTAAAAAAGCAGAATCTTTTTGAGTCTCTAACAACTTTAACCTTGTAGCTATTGATGATAAAGGATTTCCGACTTCGTGTGCAATACTTGCTGCCATAGTTCCAATAGTTGCCATTTTAGAAGAATGCAGCATTTGGGCTTCTAATATTTTTTTCTTAGTAATGTCCTGAACAAGTTCAACTATTTGATAGATTTCACCATCAGCACCGAACATTGGGGCAACAGTAACTTGAAAATATTTTTTTGTCCCGCTCCTGTTTACCTTATCAAGTTCAATTGTTCTTGTAACTCCGTCGGCAAATGTTTGTGCAACCTCATTATGTTTTCCTTTTATCCATTCAGAGATAGCTAAATTATTTCTTTCTTCGTCAGATTCTTTTAAATCTAGCCAATTTTTAATCGGTTCGTTCATCCATTCGGTTTTCAGGTCTTTATTTAAAATAAGTAATCCCGCTCCAATTGCTAGAAGAACTCTTTCTAACCATTGATATTTTTCTTGTGTTTCTTTTTCTTTGTCTCTTAAACGTTCCATAATTGTTGTAATGAAATAAGCGATAAGCAGCATTAAGAAAAAATTAAGTCCAGTCATGCTCCAAACATATAAAGGATAATGAGCGGCGTGTAAAAATGAATATTCTCGTATTACCTGATAATCATCATCAGTAACTAAATCAACTTGCTCAATCTTTTGATCTATTGTGTGAGGATATATTAATAAAGTATAATGCGGCAAGATATGATACAATTCTCCGATTGAAATTGTAGCGTAAAAAAATGTGGCGATAAATACTACTTTATAGCAGTCAATTTTGGATAACAATATTCCACTTAGAATAACGTGCAATAAATAAATAAAGGAAAGCGGGTTTTCAATTCCTCCGGAAAATTGAAGCATTATAGAAAGGATAAGTAAATCAATAAATATTTGAATTTTTTCAAGGTTTTTAAGAAATATTTTTTTAGTTAAAAATATTTTATAAAAAATATTTGTTATTAAAAGGAAAAGAACCGTAAATATTAGAGGCCAAAAACTTTCTTCTTGTAAATAATGTAAATAAGAATCCGCAATAAATATTAGCATAAAAGATATAACTATGGCAATCCACCTTAAGCGTATAAACCATAAGTTTAATCTATTTTTTTGTTCAATTTCCTTATTAAATATCACTTTTATAGGGACTAAATATTTTAAAAAAAGTAAACTCAGAAACAATTAATTAAATATAATTTCAAATCTACTATTTATCTCAATTAAAAAATATAAACTATTTTCGTTGCTATATTACTATATTAATTAAAACTAATTTCTTTTTTTTCTATAATATTAAAAAATTTAAAAGGATTATAAATGAGTGTAAAACAAATATTTGTATTAGTCTCAGTATTTTTAATGGTTATTATTACTGATTTAATTTACTTCTTTCCAAATATTTGGTGGATCTCTTTAATATTTGGACCAATTATTTTACTTGGTGTTTTTGATTCTTTACAAAAACACCACGCAATAAGAAGAAACTTTCCTGTTATAGGGCATTTAAGGTATCTATTAGAAGAAATTCGCCCAGAAATAATGCAATATTTTGTTGAAACTGACACGGAAGGTAGACCTTTCAATCGTTTATACCGTTCACTTGTTTACCAAAGAGCAAAAAAAGTTACGGACACAACTCCATTTGGTACTCAAATGGATGTTTACAGAGCAGGATATGAATGGATGGAACATTCAATTTATCCAAAGAAAAATGAAGTTGAAAAAGTATTACCAAGAGTAACTATTGGCGGCCCCGATTGTAAGCAACCATATTCTGCAAGTATTTTAAACATATCTGCAATGAGTTTTGGTTCATTAAGCAAAAATGCAATTTCAGCATTAAATAAAGGGGCAAAGATAGATGATTTTTATCATAATACCGGCGAGGGTGGAATAAGCAGATACCACTTAGAAAATAAAGGGGATTTAGTTTGGCAAATTGGTACTGCTTATTTTGGTTGTAGAACCAAAGATGGCAACTTTGATCCAAAATTATTTGAAGAGGAGTCTAATTTATATAATGTAAAAATGATAGAAATTAAAATTTCTCAAGGTGCCAAGCCCGGACACGGGGGAATATTACCTGCCATTAAAAATACTGAAGAAATTGCTCGCATAAGAGGCGTTGAACCACATACAGAAGTTTTATCACCTTCCGGGCATACAGCTTTTTCAAATCCAACAGAACTTGTAGAATTTATAAAAAAATTAAGGGAACTATCAAACGGAAAACCAATAGGATTTAAGCTTTGTCTTGGCAGAAAAAAAGAGTTTATTGATATTTGCAAAGCAATGTTAGAAACAGGGATAAAACCTGATTTTATTGCAATCGATGGTGGGGAAGGTGGTACTGGTGCAGCTCCGGTTGAATTTACAAATTCAATGGGATATCCCCTAAGAGAAGGGCTTTGTTTTGTTTATGATACTCTTGTAGGCTTTGATTTGAAAAAGGATATTAATATAATTGCATCCGGTAAAATTACTTCAAGTTTTCATATTGCAAGAATATTAGCCCTGGGAGCAGACCTTTGTAATTCAGCAAGAGGAATGATGATGGCTTTGGGTTGCATACAGGCTTTAAGATGCAACAAAAATACTTGCCCTGTAGGTGTTACTACACAGGATATATCTCTAATGAAAGGACTAAATGTTAATGATAAATCAGTTAGAGTTGCTAACTTTCATCATCAGACATTGGAAAGTTTGATAGAATTAGTTGAAGCGTGCGGATTAAATTCACCATCTGAGTTAAACAGGGCCCATATTAATAGAAGAATTAGTATGGAAAAAGTTAGTAACTATTTGGAATTATATCCGCCTATTAAAAAAGGATGTTTGCTTAATTCTGCAGAAATCCCGGATAAGTATAGAATGTTTTTTGCTATTAATTAAGAGAGAATCTTTTGAAAAGAGTAACTGGAATAGGCGGTATTTTTTTTAAGTCTAAACAATCAAAAGAAACTGCAGAATGGTACAAAAAGCATTTGGGTTTACCTACACTAAAAGATGGTTCAACTGCTTTTGAATGGCTTGAAAAAGATGACCCCTCAGAAATTGGTTATACTGTCTGGAGTGCTTTTAAACAAGATACAGATTATATGAATCCGAGCAAGTCTGAATTTATGATAAATTACAGAGTAGAAAATCTAAAAGAATTAATGAAAGTATTAAAGGAAGAGGGTGTTGAAATCTGCGGAGAAATCGAAGAGTATGACTATGGTAAATTCGGCTGGATAATAGATCCCGAAGGGAGAAAAATAGAATTATGGGAACCGGTTAAAGGATTTAAGTTTTAATCAATTAACATTGTACAATGTACAATTAAATAAATTCATACATTATTATTTCAATAAAAAAGAGATTCTTAAATCAAAAATTTGCAGAGCGAAACGATGTTTCGCTCAATTCAATTTGGTTTAGGAAGCGAATCAGTCCGTCTGGCGCCGAGGCAGGCGATTCGCTTTACAACTTTTATTTCAATCCTCTTCTCACTAACAATGGTTCAATAATGGGGTCTTTGCCTCTGAACTTTTTGTAAAGTGTCATTGCATCATCAGTTCCGCCCGCCGAAAGAATATACTTTTTGTATCTGCCCGCTAATTCCTTGTTGTAAACATCTCCGCTTTCTACAAATGCTGCAAATGCATCTGCGTCTAAAACTTCTGACCATATATAACTGTAATATCCTGAAGAATAATCACCCGAGAAAATATGGTTGAAATATGTACTTCTGTACCTTGAATAAATTTCCGGAATCAATCCTAAATCATTTAAAGTTTTATTCTCAAATTTTGCAGCATCCATTAAAGTTGTATCGGTGATTGTGTACCATGCCATATCCAAATAAGAGGCAGCTAAATATTCAACAGTTTTAAACCCTTGATTAAACTTGCTGCTGTTTGTGATCTTTTCAATTAAATTTATGGGGATTACTTTCCCGGTCTCAAAATGTTTTGCATATTTATTTAACACATCGGGATGCATTGCCCAATTTTCCATTACCTGAGAAGGGAACTCAACAAAATCTCTCGGTGTGTCTGTACCTGATATTGCTTCATAAGTGCAGTCTGAAAGCATTCCGTGAATAGCGTGTCCAAATTCGTGGAATAAAGTTTCCACTTCATCAACACTTAAAAGTGAGGGTTTGCCTGGTGTAGGCTTAGTAAAATTACCAACATTATAAATAACAGGATGAATAAACTTCCCGTTTTCTTTGCTTTGTTTTCTGAATGCATCCATCCAGGCACCGCCTCGTTTACTCGCACGAGGGAAGTAATCTGTGTAAAGTATAGCGATGTGATTACCCTGTTTGTCTTTCACCTCAAAAGTTTTTACTTCGGGGTGATATTTTGGTATATCTTTTCTTTCAACAAATTGAATATCAAACAAAGTTGCAGCTAAATTAAATACTCCGTTGATTACATTTTGTAATTTGAAATAAGGCCTTAGTTGCTCTTCGTCTAAATCATATTTTTGTTTCTTTAATTTTTCGCCGTAATGCCACCAGTCCCAAGACGCAAGTTTGAATTTTTTTCCTTCTTTGTAGATGATCTTTTGCATTTCTGTAAGTTCTTTTTTGGCTACTTTTACGGCTGGTGACCAAACCTTGTTCAACAATTCATATACATTCCCGGGTTTCTTTGCCATCTGATCGTCAAGCACATAACCTGCGTGAGTTTTGTAGCCGAGAAGATTTGCTCTTTTTAATCTGAGAGATGCAATTTGTGATAATATTTTTTTATTATCAAATTCGTTATTGTTATCACCTTTGTGAGTGTAGGCGTAATAAATTTTTTCTCTTAATTTTCTGTTTTTTGCATATTGTAAAAAGGGAATCATACTCGGTTTGTGAATTGTAAAAACCCATTTGCCGGTGTAGTCTTTATCTTTTGCCGTTGCGGCTGCAGCATCAATTACACCTTGGGGCAGTCCGGCAAGGTCTTCTTTTTTATCTATTATTAATTCGAATTTGTTAATTTCACTTAATACATTTTCACCGAATTTTAAAGTAAGCAATGAAATATCGGTGTTAAGTTTACGGAATGCTTCTTTATCTTTATCGCTTAAATTTGCACCGCCGCGAACAAACCGGCTGTAATATTTATTCATAAGCATCTGCTGTTCTTTATTTAAACCTAATTTATCTTTTTGCCTGTTGACTGCTTTAACTCTTTCAAAAAGTTTTGCATTCAGATAAATGTCATCTCTATGATTTGAACGAAGGGTTGAAATCTCTTTTGATATCTTTCCCATTTCATCGTTTGTCATCGCTTCGTTCATACCGGTGAAAACTCTGCGGACTCTTGTTAAAATTTTACCGCTGTAGTCCAAAGCTTCAATTGTATTTTGAAAAGACGGGGCATCTTTGTTATCTGCTATTTTTTTAATTTCATCGTTGTGAAGTTTAATACCTTCTTTGAAAGCAGGCACATAGTGTTCGGTTTTAATTTTATCAAAAGGAGGAGTTTGGAACGGTGTATTCCACTCGACTAAAAATGGATTTGAAACTTTGTTTGTACAAGACATAGAAATTAGTCCTAATATTAAAAAAAGATAAATTGATTTTTTCATTGCAATACGTTCCTATTTTTTAGTTTTAAAATAGAGTGTTAAAATAAGTATAAAAAAAGGAAAAGATAAAAAAGATATGACCTTAAAATACTTCAGTCATTCCGGATGAAGGGAGCCTGTCTGTTTTACTTTGAAGAGATAATTATAACCCCGCTCTTTAGAGAGAGGGGGGGGGAAGGAAGAAAAAAAGAACCGTACTTTAGTCTCATTAAAATTCAATAATGTCACGGTACGACCGTAACAAAAAAAAATTTTGGTAATTGATTTTTAGTGTTTGATATTTATTTGAGATTTGAATTTTGTTGTTTTCTATTTTGAAGCCAAGGTATTCAGTTTTAAAAATATTTACCCCACACTATTGACTTGAATTACTGAAAAGAGTTATTTTAATACACTAAACAATTCGGAACGAAGCAAAACAGTTTTCCTTTTGTTCCGTTTATAAAATTTAACCTCATTTATTTTTGGGGGTATTATTTGAAATATTTTACTTGTCCTTCTTCCTCTACTAAAAAACTAAAAAAAATTACACCGGAATATTATCTTGCAGAAAATAATATTCTTTTATCCGCCATTTTTTCAATATTCAGAGATAAGAATTTTAAAAAAATTAAATAAAATTTAAATACAAATAATTAATAATATATATCTGCAAGATATCATTCTAGAAATTAGATAATTTTTGCAGCTTATGTATATGTTATACCGTTCATAAAATGTATATAATTATTGATAAAAGTTGGATTATAAATATTAAAAAAGAATCACTTATTAATATTTGTGAAAATAATTTTTTGGTTCTCCCATCACCTTTAGCTTATGAGACATTCACAAGTCATAATAAAGAACAATCGTTGAGTATTTGGAGAAAACTTAATTATGTAAAAGAAAAGGTATGTTTTATTGAGAGAATTAATCAATTGATAAAATATGAAATTAAACATAAGGAATCTTTTGGTTCGATAGATAGATTCTTTGTTAAAATGAATTTCGATGCAAACATTGAACGTATTCTAAAAGGTTTGAAGATACGACAAAAAATCATTTTGCTTTGGTATAAAATCATTTGGGAAAGTCGTTATAGTGTAAATAAATTTAAACATATACTGGAAGGTATTCATAATTATTTTCCTCTATTGGAAAAACAGAGCAAGCGTGAAATATTTAGTCAAACTCTAAATGAACTTTGTGAAAATAAAAATTTATTATTGAGAATATATAATGAGGTAAAACCTTCAAAATTTCCTACTGCGTCATTAATAGATAATAATTGGGCAGTATATTGTTGGTTGCAATTGCACTTAATCTATGCTGTAGAATATAAAAGAAAGTATGGTTTTCCAGCAAATAAAATTAATTATGAAACACTATGTCACGACCATATAGATGTTGAATATCTTATGTTAGGTGTTTTGAACAAAAGCTTAGCAACGGATGATAATAATTTAAAATCTCTTTTCAAGATAAGTTGTAAAGACGGGGTGCTGTTTAGTAATAATTAAAAAAACGGTATAACCAGTGACTCAAGGCGACAGCGTTTTCGCATTCAGCAATTTTTAAGTTTCTTGTTCAAAGTTGTTATGCTATGAAAGATTTTTTTAATTATAAAAATTGTTTAACAAGTCGGCATTGTAGTTCTGGGCTGCGCCTTAGCCACAACGCCGTTAGGCAGCAAGTGATTTTCTTGAGGGGGAAAAAGCAAGTGGATTTCTTTGTCTACAAAAACAAATTTTTCAGGATGTTAATGCAGGCTTATTATTAAACGGTATTTAATTTACTTATGTAGCAGAAAAAGGAGCAATAAAAATGAAAATAGGAATGATGTGTCTATGGAATGTCGCCAACGGACCCGCGATTCACGCGGAATTAGTTGGAAGGGCTTGGGTGAAATTGGGTCACAAGCTCAGAGTGTTTTCTGCTGAGAAACATCCTGATGCCAGGCCTACTCTTCAAAAGGATGAAGATTTTGTAATCAGGAATTTTCGTGTCAATGAAGTTATACCATTCACCAGAGCTGCCTCCTTTGATCCCTCTCCATTTTTGAATGAAGAGTACGAGGTCTTTGTTGCACAGAACATCGAGAGATTACCTGCCGATAAATTACTTGAGGTCTTTCCTAAAATCAAGAAAAAAGCCGTCACT
>JACZTL010000022.1 GCA_022573715.1 Bacteroidota bacterium | reverse complement strand
ATGGCTGGTTTGGAGCCCGAATTTACAAAGAGGAATTGTAAAATTATTGGTTTAAGTGTTGATCCAGTGGAAGACCATACTGAATGGGCTAAGGATATAGAAGAAACTCAAGGGCACGCTGTTAATTATCCAATGATAGGTGATAGTGATTTAGCTGTTGCAAAATTATATAACATGCTACCTGCTGAAGAAGAAGGTACATCAGAAGGACGCACAGCGATGACAAATGCGACAGTTCGATCAGTATTTATTATTGGTCCAGATAAAAAGATTAAATTAATGTTAACCTATCCAATGTCGACAGGACGTAATTTCGATGAGATCTTAAGAGTCCTTGATTCTATGCAGTTAACAGCAAAGTACAAAGTAGCCACCCCTGTAAATTGGAAAGATGGTGACGATGTAATCATCTTACCCGCTGTTTCCAATGAAGAGGCTGAAACAATGTTTCAAGAAGGTTGGGAAACAGTAAAACCTTATTTGAGAATTGTTAAGCAACCAAAATGAAAAATTGCTAACTAATCGTTGCAGCCGACCGCATACGGCAACGACTGTAAAACACGTTATATTTCCAACAATTTTATTTATTAATAAGGAGTATAAATGTTTACAAGTACATTAATTTCTGCTGATCAGCATTGGGCAATTTTGGCTGTATTGTTTACTGTTGTAACATTTATTGGTGCAGGTGTGGGTTATTGGCTGAGATAATTTATTTATTTTTTGGCAACTAAATTCTTACTTGGAACATGTAGTTATTTCAACTCAGAATAGTCTATCTTCTCCACATCCTCAAAAGTTATTTTTGTTAGATCCTCGTCGCTTAAATCAACAAGTGTTAAAATTCTTTCTTCCTGGTTGCTTATTGCCTTGTAAAGGATATTTCTTACCGTGCGTGCGTTACCAAAGTTTTTATCTCTTTCATCATAAAGTTTTGTAAAAGTATCAAGGAACAACTGCCAAGCACCTTCATCTAATTGATAACCGTTTTTGCTGCTGATAACAAGCGCAATTTCAAGCATTTGTCTTGGTGTGTAATCTTCAAAAGAAAAGTAATTTGTAAAACGTGACTGCAGACCCGGATTTGAATCAATAAACTCTTTCATTTCATTAGTGTAGCCTGCAACAATTACTACAAACTTACCCTTGTAGTCTTCCATTCTTTTTATAAGTGTTTCAATAGCTTCCTGTCCGAAATCATTACCTCCTCTTGCAAGTGAATATGCTTCGTCTATAAATAAAGTTCCGCCAAAAGCGTTTTCAATCACTGCCTCTGTTTTAGCGGCGGTTTGTCCTACGAAACCGGCAACAAGACCCGTTCTGTCTACTTCGACCAAGTGACCTTTTTCCAGTATTCCCATCTCTTTATAAATTTTACTTAACAGCCTGGCAATTGTTGTTTTACCGGTTCCGGGATTTCCCATAAATACAGAATGGAGATTTTTAGGGATTACCTGCAATCCCCTTTCTTTACGAAGTTTTGCAACTTTGAGACTGCTAATCAGTTTTTCAACAGATTTTTTTACGTTTTCAAGTCCTGTTAATTCTGAAAGTTCATTCAGGTGTTTATTAAGAAGGTCTGCATCTCCGACAATATTTACCTTGGTTTTTTTGATTCTATTTAAAACTATCTTTTCAATATCGTCTTTTGTAATTATTTCTATTATTTCATCGTTTCTTTTTTCGGATGGAATATCTGCAATTCTTAAAAGATGAGCACGAAGTATTTCTTCACTTATATTTCTTACCAGCCTTGCATTGCCGAAACTTTTATCCCTAGTTCTGTAGGTTTCGTTGAAATATTTTACTAATGGTTCAATTGCGGATTTGTCAAATTTGTGTCCTTTCATTTCAATATAATTGTTCATTATTTCCAGAAGCTCTCCAGGAGTAAAATCATCGAATACCAATTCCTTTGTAAAACGTGATTTTAATCCTGGGTTACTTTTAAGGAAACTTCTCATTTCTTCTGTGTATCCAGCGGCAATAACTACAAACCTTCCTTTATCATCTTCCATTCTTTTAAGCAGTGTATCAATTGCCTCCTGACCGAAATCCGAACCACCGTTATCAGTTTTAACCAAGCTGTAAGCTTCATCAATTAATAAAGTACCTCCAATTGCTTTGTCAATCATTTCTGTTGTCTTTTGAGCGGTTTGACCTATATAACCGGCAACTAAACCGTGTCTGTCTGTTTCAACAAGGTGACCTTTGGGTAATATTCCCAAAGCGGAATAAATTTCACTGAAGATTCTAGCAACGGTTGTTTTGCCTGTTCCGGGGCTTCCTAAAAACACAAAGTGTGAAGAAAATTTATCAAGCAGATTTTCACCCTGTTCGCAGTAAAGTCTTGCTAATTTTACGAGTTCATTAATTTCTCTTTTAATAGAATCAAGTCCACAAAGGTCATTTAATTTATCCAAAGCTTTTTTAAGATTATCTTCATCAATCCCGATATTAACTATACCTTTCACATTTGTTTTTAATGCTGCTTCTATATCAACAGAACAAATGGTTGACATTACTTCCTTTGTTCTTTCTACAGTTGGAATTGTTAAATATCTTTTGCTCAATTGAATTTTAGACTCGTTAAAGATCTGCCTTACTAATCGTGCATTACCAAATGATTCGTCCCTTTTTCTATATAATGATATTAATTCTTTTTTTAGAATAGTTTTAGCGTCTTCTTTTATTTCGTAATCTTCTTTTTCTGCAATTAGTTCAAATATAGATTGAAGTTGATCCGGAGTGTAATCATCAAAATAAAAAACACGGGTAAATCTTGATTTTAATCCCGGATTAGAATTTATAAACGATTGCATTTTATCAGGATAACCAGCAGCAATAACTACAAATTCGCCTTTTCTGTCCTCCATTCTTTTAAGCAAAACATCAATTGCTTCCTGACCAAAATCTTGCGGATTATCTGGTTTGATTAATGTATATGCTTCATCAATAAATAATAAACCACCAATGGATTCATTTATAACTTTCTCGGTCATTTGCGCTGTTGCACCAATATACTGCCCTACAAGACTTGTTCTGTCAACTTCAATTACGTGCCCGTTTTTAAGAAGACCCATTGCTTTGAAAATTTTACCCATCAATCTAGCAATTGTAGTTTTACCTGTTCCGGGATTTCCAAGAAATATTGAATTTACTGAAATATCTTCGTCGGTTTTTAATCCGGATTTTTCGCGGTCACGAATAAATTCAAGATAAGCAACAAAATCCTTCATTGATTCTTTTACGCTTTCCAGCCCGACGTAATTGTCCAAATCATCAAGCAATTCTTTTAGTGATTCTGTCTTTATGGGTTTTGGTTTTTCAATGATCACTTCTTCTGGTAACTTAATGTCAGGCATTTCTAATTTTTTTGAATCTTCTTCCAGGTATTTTATATCCTCAAAGTTTACAACATCCGAACCCCCGATTGCAAACCATCTTGTGCAGACTTTTTGATTATCTAAATGAATGTCTACACTTCCTTGACCTCTGGACCAGAATCCGGGTGTCTCTGTTCCCCAGCTTTGTGTGAATTCGATGATTTTCCAATCTTTTTCCATTGTAAGTAAAAATTGATGACTACCGACTTCTACACCGTTCAATTTCCATACAGCCAAGCCGTCAAGTTCTACTGTTTTATTTGAATAAAATGGATTTTCCGATACTACTTCAACACCTATATATTTTGTGGCATCTTCATTGAATTCAAGTAAATATGTTCGTTTATTTGTCCGTAAATTTTCGGTAAGATTATATGTCTTAGCAGATAAAATTTTATATAAACGGTTATCACTTTCTTCAAAATTTGTTCTGAAATTATTCTGCTGTACAGTGACCGGTGGTGCAGAAACAATATCACTTTGTGGAATTGCTTTTAATATTCTTTGATAAATATTATCAAAATACTTATCACCGCTTAAATTAGGTTTTAATTCTTCAGCTATTGAATGTGCCTGTCTAAATTGGAACATGCCGAAAAGTGATTCCAATTCCATAATATAAGCTTCAGTAAATTCACCTTTTAAGGATGGAGTATCTAATATTTTTTTAGCACTCCATAGTGAAAGCCAATATTCTTTTTGTTTAAGTGCAAGAAGTCCTTCTTTTAAATAAGCTCTTTTTTTACTGAATATTCCTTTGAGGAAACCTTCCCCGTAACCAAGTGTAATTTGCAGCCATTTCTTTATTTGTAATAATTTCTCACTGTCTTTTTTATCTATTTTTATAGCTTTTTCAATTTCTTCCAATCCTTCAAAGTATCTGCCTAATCCGGCTAATGCTTTAGCTTTGTTTAAATGAGCCCAGGAAAGTAAATTTGGTTTTTTTGAAATAGTCCAGTCAAGATCGGCAATAGCTCCTTCAAACACACTCATCCTCATCAGCATATAACCACGATAAAGTCTTGGGTTTACATCATCGCCTCCAATTTCTACTGCATAGTTAGCCATTTCAAGTGCTTCTGCGGGTTCACCGTTTTCTAAGTATGCCCAAGCAAGGCAGGAAGCAGCGTTAAAATCATCGGAATTTTCTTCGTACACTTTTTTGGCAGAAGTAAGCGCCATTCTGTATCTGCCCTGGCGCAAATGCTCATATGCTTCTTCTAAAATTGTGTTATAATCTTCAGAAATTGTTTCCATATAAGATTAAATTTGTTTTAATTTCTATAATTTACAGTACTTAATTTTTTATTTTGAATAAGATGTTACAAAAAATAAATATAACAGTAAATATACGCTAAATAAAGAAAGTAATTATTTATCTTACTTTTTAAAATTAATAAAATATAAATAGAATGTTTATATAAATAAGATAAAAAATGATAAAAAATTTTAATGACCATATAGGATTATTTACAGATCACTATGAATTTACAATGGCTCAGGGTTATTACCTTGACGGTAGAGAAGATACAAAAGCTTGTTTTGATTATTTCTTCCGTAAAAATCCCTTTAATTCCGGTTATGTAATTTTTGCCGGGTTACATGATTTTTTAGAAATGCTTTCTAATTATAAATTTAACAACGAATCAATTTCGCATCTTAGGAGAATAGGTTTCGATGATAATTTCCTTAAATACTTAAAGGAATTCAAATTCAACGGAGATATTTACGCACCGAATGAAGGGGAAGTTATATTCAGTAATGAGCCGGTTTTATGTGTACAAGGAAATATTATTGAGACTCAATTAATAGAAAGCTTACTTTTGAATGTATTGAATTTCCAGTCCTTGATTGCAACCAAAGCTTCACGTATTCGTTATTCTGCAGGCGATAGATTGCTTATGGATTTCGGACTAAGACGGGCTCAGGGGCTTTCTGCAATACACGCAAGCAGAGCCGCAATAATCGGTGGAATAAACAGCACATCGAATGTTTACAGTGCTTTCAAATACGATTTATTATCTTCAGGTACCTTGGCACATTCGTGGATTCAAAGTTACGGTGACGAACTTACTGCATTCAGAAAATATGCTTCAGCATTTCCTAAAAATTGTGTTTTTCTTGTAGATACTTATAGTACATTAAAGAGCGGTTTGCCCAATGCAGTTAAAGTTGCCAAAGAGATGGAAGAAAAAGGGCACAGGCTTTCAGCAATTCGTTTGGATAGCGGAGATTTAGCTTACTTGAGTAAAGAGGCAAGAAAAATTTTAAATGAAGCAAATTTAAGATATGTCAGAATTGTTGCATCCAATCAGCTCAATGAGCATCTCATTAAAAGCTTGATAGACCAGGGTGCTCCTATTGATGCTTTCGGTGTTGGTACAAATTTAATAACCGGGCACAGCGATGCGGCTCTTGACGGTGTTTATAAACTCAGTGTTATTGATAATAAACCTACTCTTAAAATATCTGAAAATATAGAAAAAATTACATTGCCCGGTGCAAAAAAAATATATAGGCTTTATAACGGTGACGGAAAATTTTATGCCGATGGAATAGTATTGGATGACGAAGATGATATTGACATTATCTGTCACCCTATTGATTTGCATAGGTATACTACTGTTTCAGGATTAAAGAAAGAAGAATTATTGCACAAAGTTGTTGAAAAGGGTGAAACAAAAATCAAAAATAAAAGTGTATATGAAATAAGTCAATATGTAAAACAAAGATTGGAATTATTACCCGAAGAACATAAAAGGTTTGATAATCCTCACATTTACAAGATAGGAATTAGCAAAAAATTACTTAATTTAAAGAATGAATTAATTAACGATTTTGAGAAATAATATAAAACATATAAGATGAATAGAGCATTATTGATAGTTGACGTACAGAATGATTTTTGTCCCGGCGGTGCTTTACCTACACCTAAGGGTGATGGAGTAGTTACTGTTATAAATAAGATAATGAAGAGTTTTTCTATTATCATAGCTTCGCGCGACTGGCATCCTCAGGTAACAGTCCATTTTAATAAATGGCCTGTGCATTGTGTGCAAAACACCAAGGGGGCTGATTTTCACGAAGAATTAGACAAAGATAAATTTGACAAAATATTTGTAAAAGGCACAAGAAATATTGATGACGGTTATTCTGCGTTTGAAGCAACAAATTTAGATTTGGTTGAATATCTAAAAAATAAAAACGTAGATGAAGTATTTATTGCCGGGCTGACGGCAGAGTATTGTGTTCTGTCAACCGTTTTTGATTCAATTAAAAATGGATTTAAAACATTTGTAATTAAAGATGCAGTTGAAGGAATAAGACAGAACGAAGGTGATTTTGAAGATGCTTTTGAAGAAATGGAAAAAGCCGGTGCAACAATTATTAATAGCGAAGATCTAAAACCGACAGGCGGACTAAAAGAAGGAATAAGTCGTAACTAATAAATTTGAATATGATGTAAGAAAAGGCAAGATATTTATCTTGTCTTTTTTATTTTAAAATATTTAAACAACATTTAAATTATTTCTAAATAAAATTATTTTCTTTAACTAATCTTTATTCGGTTTGCCAATAAATATTATTCTACGTATTTTGAATTAAAAAATGTACGATGGACTTATTTTAAACAGATAATTCTTGTAGGTTATTAATAGGTTATATGCCTATATATTAAAGAGCCTAATGAAATAGATTTATCTTTTCTCACAAGAGTTTTTTCTTTGTTACAAATGGTATTTGAATAAGCCACATGTGATTATATATTTTGAGTGTATTCGACCTTTTATGAGAAACAAAGGAGCTTAGATAAATTCTTAGGAATTATATATCAAAAAAGACATGTTAGTGTGTAAATAAAAACAAATTATAATAACTAATCGTATTTAGGAGCCATAACATGAAATTATCAAATATTCGTCTGGAAGTAATGCAAACCATTGAAAAATCGTTGGATGAATTGCTTACTAAATATTTAAAGCCGATTGAAGAAAATTGGCAACCATCAGATTTATTGCCAGACTCAAAAGAACCCGGTTTTTTTAAAAAGATAGAAGAAATACAAGCACTAGCTAAAGAAATGAGTTATGATCTGTGGGCAGTATTAATTGGTGATACAATTACTGAAGAAGCATTACCTACCTATGAATCATGGTTAATGGACATAGAAGGTATTGATCAGGACAACAAAAACGGCTGGTCGAAATGGGTAAGGACCTGGACAGCTGAGGAAAACCGTCATGGTGATTTACTCAATAAATATCTTTATCTATCCGGGCGAGTAAATATGAGAGAAATGGAAATTTCGACTCAATACTTACTAAATGATGGAGTTGATCTTCAAACAGGAAGAGATCCGTACCGAAGTTTTATTTATACCAGTTTTCAAGAATTGGCCACAAATATCTCTCACCGAAGAGTAGCTGCATTAGCCAAAAAAACCGAAAATAATTTATTAGCAAAAATATGTGGTGTCATAGCTGCTGATGAGGCTCGGCATGCCAATGCCTATATAAATTTTGTCAAACGCATATTGGAAATAGATCCTAGCGAATTAATATTGGCCTTTGAGGATATGATGAAAAAGAGAATAGTGATGCCTGCACATTTTTTAAGAGAATCCGGGGGAAAAATTGGAGATCTATTTACTCATTTTTCTAATGCTGCTCAACGTATGAAGGTCTATACAACTTATGATTATATTGATATTATGAAGTCGCTGTTAAAGGAATGGAATATTGAAAATATAGCCGGTATAAATGATTCAGCAGAAAAAGCCAGGGAATATCTAATGACTTTACCCAAAAGATTCCAGCGTGTTGCTGAAAGAATTAAAATTCCTAAAAAGCAATTTGAGTTTAAATGGATTGCTGTTCAAAATGAAGGAATTAAGTTAGCTGACTTGGGAAGCATTTAAGAACGCCGGCTGCCAATAAAATGCAAAATTTCCAAAACTCCCATACAATGGCTACAGTGTTTGCACCAAGCGTTGAATTTAAAAAATGTACAGAACACATCACAAAAAAAATCAATCTGAACTCGATACATAGAGACAGGTTATTTTAACATTAGAGGAAAAGACAAGATATTTATCTTGCCTTCTTTAGTTTAAAACTTATTACACAATATAAAAGATTTTCAAAAAAAATTATTTTTTTCCTGCTAATCGTTATTCGGTTTGCCAATAAATATTATTCCACGTATTTTAAATTTGAAAACCCAAGATGGGTTTATTTTAAACAGATAATTCTTGCGGGTTATTAATATGTAATGTGCTTAAGGAATAGTAACGTATGAAATATATTTCTATACTTCGAGGAATAAACGTAAGCGGTCAAAAGAAGATTAAAATGAACGATCTAAAATCTCTTTACGAGACACTTGGATTCCAGAATGTTGTGACCTATATCCAAAGCGGCAATGTAATATTCGATACCTTATTCAAAAGTAAAACTAACTTGAAAGCAAGGATAGAAAATGCTATTGAGGAAAAATATAAATTTCATGTGCCTGTAGAGATTCGTACAAATCAAGAAATTGCAAATATTATTAAAAACTGTCCTTATGGTTGTATTGACTTGGCAGAAGATGGTACGAAAATATTAGTAACGTTTTTGTCCTCAATACCGTTAAAAGAAAAGATAGAAGATGTTTTAAAATATGTTGTTGCACCTGAAAAATTAGTAATAAGAGGAAAAGATGTATACCTGTATTGCCCCAATGGCTATGGTAAAAGTAAGCTGTCAAATACCTTTCTTGAACACAAACTAGGGATTAAGGCTACAACTAGAAACTGGAAATCAGTACATAAATTATATCAGTTATCAATGGAGAAAGAACAATGAAATAACATCTTGATCCAAGCCACATTATGCAAACAGCCACTGCGTTTTTGGCGGAAAAATTATTTGCAACAACGTTACAATTTCGGCGGAAGTTTATTCCGAATTTTATACCAACTCGTTAACAATTTATGATACTGTTCTTTGTAATCAGCAAATAAATCTTTTTGTCCTTGTGAAGGTCTGTTATCCGCACTTTGCACTTTGCTCATTAAACTTGCAAATACATTCGAAACTCTTGTCATATCACTTTTCAACTTTTTAATATCAATAATTTTCTTTCCGCCCTTCTTGTCATTTAAATAATTATCTATTTCATTTACGTTTGAAACAATAGCTTCCATCACAGCTCGTATTTTATTTGATAACCGGAGCTGTTCTTTTAAGTCATTCATTGTGACACTAATTCTAGGATCAAGTTTTATAGTGATATATTTTGAATAATCTTTTCCGTTTACTGAAAGAACTACTTTATATTTTCCAGGCAAAACAAGTGGACCTTCGGGTAAAACGGGAGCTCCCTGATCCCAAACAGCTGCAATGGAATAACTATATCTTAAAGATTTCGGTCTTGGATATCTGAGGTCCCAAATAAACCTGTGCATACCGGCACTTCTGTATAAATTCTTATGTTCGCCCACCCATCTTTTGTCAAAGTAACGGTATGCATTTAATTTCTTCTCTGTATCTTCGCTTGAAAAACTTCTTATTAAATTGTTATCAGAATCAAAAATAGAAAGTGTAATGGTAGTATTAACATTGTTCTTCAACCAATAATCTATTACAGCACCTTTTGGCGGATTTTCTCCCAATGGTGTTGAAGGCGGTGGGGGAGTATCCCTGTTTTCATTACCTCTTAATCGGTAAGTTGGAGCAGGCGAAAATAAGTAAACCGGTTTAGCCAGAATATCTGAATTGACCTGTCTTAAAATACTAAGGTTGTCCAAAATCCAAATTCCTCTTCCCTGTGTACCTGCAATTAAATCTCCCTTATGCACAAGTAAATCTCTTACCTGAGTTGTGGGGAAGTTTAACGAAAGCGTCTGCCAGTTTTCTCCGTCATTAAAAGATACATAAACGCTTCTGTTTGTAGCGGCGTATAAAAGTCCTTCTTTAACCGGGTCAGCCCGAACAACATTTACATATTCATTTTCAGGCATTCCGTTTATTATTTTCTGCCAGGTTTTTCCACGATCTTTTGTTTTTAAAATTATTGGATTTAATTTATCCAGTCTTAGTGTATTTACTGCCGCATAAGCAATATCTTCTGAAAATACTGAAGGCGATATTGCATCAACTCTACCCCAAAGAGGAATTGAAGGCGGGGTTACATTATTCCAAGTTTTTCCCCCGTCGTTTGTAAGTTGAATTAAACCGTCATCGGTACCAATCCAGATCATATCTTCTTTTAACGGGGAAGGGGCTATTGTGTAAATAACACCAAATCCACAGTCACGGGCATTTGCTAATTCTTGGTTATCGCAATCCTTAAAACCTTTTTTCTTTCCGCTTAAATCAGGACTGATTATTTTCCAGTGTTCACCGTCATCTAAAGACTTAAATAAAACTTGTGCACCAAAATACATTGCGTGTTTGCCTATCGGTGAAAATGCCAATGGTGTAATCCAGGTGTAGCGGTATTTTACAGTGGTCTGCAGTGCACCATAACTTGAAACCGGCCAAGGTGAAATTTCGGCGGATTGTCTTGTCAAATTATTAAAACGTGTAATGTGTCCGCCTAAACCTGTACCGAAAACAATATTCGGGTTACCAGGTTTTGGAATTTGGTAATCTCTTTCGTCACCTCCTACAGGGTGCCAATCTCTCTCCTCTATAACTCCGTATGGTCCACGGCTTAAAATAGAAACAGTTCCGTTATCCTGCTGTCCGCTGTAAATTCTGTATGGAAATTGGTCGTCTGCGGCAAGATGATAAAATTGTCCCGTCGGCTGATTGTACCAGCTTGACCAGCTTTTACCTCCGTTTATTGTGATTATAGCTCCTTGATCAGAACCGGTAATAATGTATCTTGAATCTTTTGGGTTTATCCAAATATGATGGTAATCATCACCACCGGGGGAGCCTCTAAAAATTGTATAGGTTTTACCGCCGTCAATGGATTTTCTTATTGATTGTCCCGTAAAATAAACTATATCCGGGTTTTGCGGGTCCACGGTTAATTTGCTGAAATAATTTGCTGAAAGTACACCGTCATTGTTTACATGCGTCCAATTTTTTCCTTCGTCATCTGATCTGTATAGCCCCTGCTGATTATTCCCGGCATCAATAGTTGCATAAATAATCTGTCCGTTGTGTCCTTGTGTTGCAGCTAATCCAATCCTTCCCAAGTCTCCGGAAGGTAAATCTTTACTGTTCAACTTTTTCCAGGTTTCTCCGCCGTCCGTGCTTTTGTAAATACCGCTCCCGTCTGCGCTTCTTTGGGGTAAATAATAATCCAGCCAGGGGTGCATTCGCAGTTTCCAGAAAGCTGCATAAATTATTGAAGGATTTGTTGGGTCACTTGCAAGGTCGATTGCGCCGGTATTTTCATTTACAAACAAAACGTGTTTCCAGCTTTTTCCTCCGTCATTCGTAAGGAAAATACCTCTTTCTTTATTTGGTCCGAAAACATGACCCAAAGCAGCAACTAAAACTTTATTTTCGTTATTGGGATTTACAATTATAGCTCCTATATGACGACTGTCTTTTAGTCCGATATGTTTCCAAGTTTTACCGCCATCCGTTGTTTTGTAAACACCGTCACCGCCTAAATTGTCATAGCGGTATGTAACTTGTCCCGTACCGACATAAATTACTTTTGAATTAGAGGGAGCAATTGCTAAAGCGCCGACAGCAGCAGAATTTTCGTGCTGCATTAAAGGCTGCCAGGTTATGCCTGCATCGGTCGTTTTCCAAACACCTCCGCCGGCACCGCCAAAATAATATGTGCTTGGATCGTCAGGTATACCTTCAGCAACCGTAGCCCAGCCGCCGCGGTATGGTCCAACCTGTCTCCATCTTAAATCAGAGTAAGCGTTTGCAGGAATAGTTTGTGAATTAACAATTTCGGTAGGAAATAAAAATAGAATTATTAATAAAATGAATTTTAATATTGAATTTTTGAAAAAGTTATCTAAAGATATATAATTTCTTTTCATTTTTGTATTTACCGAACATTAATGAATAAGTTTTATAGTAGGGCTTTAATATACAATTTAATTGTAAAATGAGAAATTGAAATTTAATGAAATGAATTATCGAAAATTAAAAACCCAATCCGTCCCGCCTTCTTTAGTACGAAGTACAGGCAGTTGCCGGATTGGGTTTTTAAGTCTTTGTTTTATGGGGATGATTACATCATTCCGCCTCCGCCCATACCACCCATGTCGCCCATACCGCCTGGCATAGCCGGCATAGATGATTCTTTTTCCTTTTTCTCGTATACAACAGCTTCGGTTGTAATTAGAAGAGAAGCTACAGAAGCGGCATTTTCTAATGCTATCCTGGTTACTTTAGTAGGATCAATAATTCCTGCTTTAATTAAGTTTTCATATTTTTCAGTGTAAGCGTTGAAACCGAAATCATTTTTTCCTTCCATAACTTTTTGAAGAACAATAGAACCCTCTAAACCTGCATTGTTTACTATTTGTCTTAATGGCTCTGAAAGAGCTTTTTCAACAATTTTAATGCCTGTGTTTTGATCTAAATTTTCACCTTTAAGTCCATCAAGGGCTGAGATTGCTCTTACAAAAGCGACACCTCCGCCTGCTACTATGCCTTCTTCAACTGCAGCACGTGTTGCGTGTAGAGCATCCTCAACTCTGGCTTTTTTATCTTTCATTTCAATTTCTGTTGAAGCACCTATTTTAAGTACTGCAACACCTCCTGAAAGTTTAGCCAATCTTTCCTGAAGTTTTTCTTTATCATAGTCAGATGTGGTTTTTTCGATCTGTACTTTTATTTCGTTGATTCTTTTTTTAATGTCTTCAGTTTTACCGGCACCTTCAACTATAGTAGTATCGTCTTTATCAATAACAACTTTTTTAGCTGTACCCAAGTAAGAAACTGTAGCATTCTCTAATTTGAATCCTCTCTCTTCAGAGATTACTGTACCGCCTGTAAGGACTGCTATATCTTCCAACATTGCTTTTCTTCTGTCACCGAATCCCGGTGCTTTAACGGCAGCTATTTTTAGAGTTCCACGGATTTTATTTACAACTAATGTTGCAAGTGCTTCACCTTCAAGGTCTTCGGTAATAATTAATAATGCTTTACCTTGTTGAGCAACTTTTTCTAATATAGGGAGCAAGTCTTTCATTGCAGAGATTTTTTTGTCGTGGATAAGAATTAACGGATCTTCTAAATCAACTTCCATTGATTCCGTATTGGTAACAAAATAAGGTGAAAGATAACCGCGGTCAAACTGCATTCCTTCTACAACTTCTAAACCGGTTTCTGTACCTTTTGCTTCTTCAACTGTTATAACACCGTCTTTGCCGACTTTTTCCATAGCATCGGCAATTAATTCACCGATGGATGAATCGTTGTTAGCAGAAATAGAAGCTACCTGAGCGATATCACTTCTACCGCCAACGTCTTTGCTTACTGATTTTAAATTTTCTACAATTTTTTTAACTGCAATGTCAATTCCTCTTTTAAGATCCATTGGATTTGCACCCGCAGTCACATTTCTTAAACCTTCGCGGTAAATTGCCTGAGCTAAAACAGTAGCAGTTGTAGTTCCGTCACCGGCAACATCACTGGTTTTAGATGCAACTTCGCGAACCATTTGTGCGCCTATATTTTCAACAGGATCGTCAAGTTCAATTTCTTTTGCAACAGATACACCATCTTTAGTTACGGTTGGTGCACCGAATTTTTTTTCTAAAATAACGTTACGTCCTTTTGGACCTAATGTAACTCTTACAGCGTTAGCAAGCTTATCAACACCAGCTTTAATCTTTGAGCGAGCTTCGCTATCGTAATCTATTAATTTTGCCATTTTATTTTCTCCAGGTTTTTATTTGTTGTTTTTAACTAATGATTGCGAAGATATCACTCTCGCGCATTATTAAATAATCTTCTCCCTCAACTGTAACTTCTGAACCACTGTATTTACCGTATAAAACTTTATCTCCCTTTTTAATCTGCATTGCTATTACTTTACCCTCGTCAGATACTCTGCCCGGACCGGCAGCAACAACAGTACCTTCAACAGGTTTTTCCTTTGCAGTATCAGGAAGAATAATTCCCCCTTTTGTTTGTTCATCAGCTTCCATAGGTTTTACAATAACTCTGTCAGCTAAAGGCTTTAATTTTAGGTTGGCCATTTTTTACTCCTTTAATTTAAGATTTTATTTAAAAAATTATTAGCACTCTTATTTAACGAGTGCTAATTTAACACTCTTATATTTTTTTGTCAAGAGTTATTTGCTATTTAGATGTAAAATTTTTTTTTAAAATGTGTTAAAATAAATTATATTTGGAATAGTTAAAAAAGGATTATTATTATGAGATTTTCATTAAATATTGATCACGTGGCAACATTAAGAAATGCAAGGGGAGAGTTACAGCCCGAACCGATTACTGCTGCTCTTTTAGCAGAACAAGCCGGTGTGGACGGAATTGTTGTTCATCTTAGGGAGGACAGACGACATATAAATGAAAGAGATGTTCGCCTCCTTCGAGAATTAATTTCCACAAAATTAGATTTGGAAATGGCTGCCACCGAAGAAATTATTCAAATTGCCTGTGATGTTGGACCCGAATTGGTAACTATTGTTCCTGAAAAAAGACAAGAATTAACAACGGAAGGTGGACTTAATGTCTTAGATCAAATTGAACTGCTGAAGGATACAACAATTCGTCTTCAAGATGCAAATATAGAAGTTTCATTTTTTGTAGAACCTGATATAAACCAAATTGACGCATCTGCCGAAATTGGTGCTGATATTATAGAAATACATACAGGTGTTTTTGCCAATGCAGAGTCGGAAGAACAACAATTTGATGAGTTGGAAAGAATAAGAGACGCAGTAAATCATGCAAGAAAATTAGGTCTCGGAGTAAATGCAGGGCACGGTTTAAATTATCAGAATATAAAAATATTCAGAGAAATAGAAGGAATTGATGAAGTGAGCATTGGACAAGCTGTAATTGCGCATGCTGTTTTTGTGGGACTGAAAGAAGCTGTTCAAGAAATGATGAGACTTATAGGGTCGTAATTTAATCACAATAAATTGATAACAGTCATTGAGAGGAGAGTTAGCGACGACTTGTCCGCCGTAACTTTAGTGAAGGCGGAAGCAATCTGTAGTATTAATGTGCTAACAAAAAATGTGGCAGATTACTTTATCCGTCAGCTGACGGATTCGTAATGACAGTCTTTATGTCAGGGATTTTCAATTTCAGAAGACTCATTGGGTCTATCCTTTTATTAAACCATTTTGCACCCCAATGCAGATGAGGGCCAGTAGCTCTGCCCGTTGCACCGACGTAACCAATGATATCACCCTTTTTAACCATTTGTCCTGTTTTAACATTAAGTCTGTTAAAATGTAAATAAACAGTTGTCAAACCAAAACCGTGATCTATTAAAACGAAATTCCCGTTGTAGTAAAATTTATTGCCAGCGATTAATATTTTTCCGCCGGATGCTGCTTTTACAGGTGTACCTTTGGGCACACTTAAATCTATTCCGTTATGCGGCGATTTTGGAATTCCATTTAAAATTCTTTGGCTTCCGAATACACCTGTTATTTTTTCGTCATTTACAGGCATTAAAAATCCTTGGGTAAAATGTGGAACTTTTAATATTCCAACTTTACTTCTGGCTTTTCTCATCATTTTACTTTCTTGTTTTATTTTTTTGAGTGCATTTTTGGGGGGAGTAACCAGCGCTTGTTTCATTTTGTTAATACGCTGTATTTTATATTTCCTTTTTTTCAACTTAATTTTTTTAATAACAGATTTATTGTTATTGAATATAACCTTCAAAGTGTAAGTGCCTTTAGCATCCCTGTCAAACCCGAAAATAAATATTCCGGATGTGTCTATATCTAAAGTTTTGTTATCAAGCATAACTACATTTGCATTGTTAACTTTACCAATAATTAAATTGCCCGGACTAAGAGTGCCGTATAATTTTATCTGCTGTGTATATGTTACAACTGTTAGAAAAAGTATGAATATTAAAATATGCCCACATTGAAATTTCATTTTATGTTTATTTTTATAAATGGATATCTTATTTAATTGTTAAGATAATTAAATTATTATTTACAATAAAAAAGAAAATTAAATTGTACAAAACACTTAAACAGAAATTAGATTATCACTACAAAGCTTTTGATAAATCACAACTTGAACCAGATCCGCTTCAATTTCCACATAAATTCAAAAATAAAAAAGATATTGAACTAATTGCCTTTATTTCTTCAATTTTTGCATACGGAAATATTAAACAAATAATTAATACATTAAATAAAATAACTTTTATACTTGGTGAACATCCTACTAATTACTTAATAGAAAAAAATAAAGCTACGATAAAAAGAGACTTTAAAGGAATTATCCACAGATTCTTTACCAATGAAGATATTGTAAATCTAATTCTTTTGTTGAAGAATGTTTATTCAAAATCAAATTCGTTAGGGAATATTTTTTTATCTAATTATAATACGAAGGTATACAACATTAAATTTGCTTTAGAATCTTTTTCAAAATATATGTTGGAATTATATCAAAATTTATTTGGGGAAGAAAACGTTACACAAGGAATAAAATTTATGTTTCCGTTACCATCAAAAGGGAGCGTATGTAAAAGAATGAATTTATTTTTACGATGGATGGTCCGCAAAGATGAACTTGATTTTGGGCTGTGGGATGAAATTGATAAAAGTAAATTGATAATACCTGTTGACACACACATTGCAAGGATTTGTAGAAAATTAAAATTAACAAAAAAGAAAAATATAAACTGGAATATGGCCGAAGAGATAACTGAAAATTTGAAAAAATATGATCCTGATGACCCCGTAAAATATGACTTTGCTATTTGTCATATCGGAATGAGAAAGCTGAGATTTTAGAATTAGGGATTTAAATTAGTTAGCTTATAAATATGAGTTCTGAAGAATTAAAAAAACGTACAAAAAAATTTTCATTAGATATAATTGAATTTTATAATTTACTTCCTAAAACAAACCTTGGTAAAGTCATCGGTAATCAATTATTAAGATCAGCAACTTATGTAGGTGCTAATTACATGGAGGCTTGCAGAGCAAAATCTAGTGCAGATTTTATTTATAAGATAAAGATTATTGAAGAAGAAGCTGATGAATCATTGTATTGGCTAGAATTAATTGAAGAGTCAGAATTAGCAAATAAAGAATTACTAAACCCTCTATTAAAGGAAGCTGACGAATTAACTGCAATATTTACTTCCATTGGAAAGACTTTAAAAAATAAATCTAAAATCCAATGTCCCAATGGTTATGAAATTGAGCTTTCTAGAAATTTTGGTAGTGGTTTGTAATTATAAATTATTTTGGGATAAAAATGAAAAAAACAAAACTTGATACAGCTTCAGAAATAGCAATTAAAACCTGTATGGGGGTTAAAAAAAATGAAAACATACTTGTAATCTCCGATGAATTAAAAAGAGAAATTGGCTACTCTATTCACAAAAACGCACTGCGTATGGGCTTTACATCGCTTTATGTGGAGATGAAATCCGGTAAAATCGACGGTGAAGAACCACCGAAAGCAATTGCAGATTTGATGAAAATATTTGATGTGGTGTTTTGTCCAACTGATAAATCCTTAACACATACCGATGCCAGGAGAGAGGCTTCTGCTTTGGGTGCAAGAATAGCCACCTTTCCCGGGATAACAAAGGAAGTAATGATTCGCGGTATGAATGCGGATTACAAGAAGATTTCAAAATTATCATTAAAACTTAAAAAAATTTTGGAAAAGGGAAGCAAGATTAGAATAACAACAAAGCTCGGTACCGATTTATCTTTTTCAATTAAAGGAAGAAATGTTTTAGCAAGTAAAGGCTTGTTTCATCAGAAAGGTGATGCAGGGAATCTTCCTACCGGTGAAACATTTTTAACTCCTTGTGAAGGGACTGCAAACGGAGTATTCATTGTTGACGGCTCTATGGCAGGATTGGGACTTTTAAAAAATACCAACTTAAAAATAGAAGTTAATAATGGTTACGCCCTTAAAATTACAGGCGGTCATCTCGCAAAGAAACTGAATAATATGTTAGATGCTGTTGGTAAAAAAGCACGTAACATTGCGGAGTTTGGAATCGGGACGAACGACAGCGCTAAGTTAAGCGGAGTGCTTTTGGAAGATGAAAAAGTTTTAGGTACTATTCACATTGCATTGGGTAATAACACATCGATGGGCGGAAAAATAAACGTACCTATTCATTTGGACGGAGTGATAAAAAAACCTACTGTTTATTTAGACGATAATATTTTAATGGATAATGGAAAGCTTTTTGTCTAATCTTTAATATAATTGACATTATAACGTTATAACGTTTTATTTAAAATAAAAAGGAAATTATAATGGGATTAACAAAAAGAGCCACCGTGTATTTTGACCCGGAAATTCATAAAATTCTTAAAATCAAAGCTGCGGAAACTTCAACAACTATTTCAGAAATAATAAATAAAACCATCAGAAGTGAATTGCTTGAGGATCAGGAAGACTTGCAGGCTTTTAAAGAACGAGTATCCGAGCCGGTAATTACCTATGAAAAATTACTGAATGATCTTAAAAAAGATGGCAAAATTTAAGATCGAAATAAAAAAATCAGCAGTTAGAGAGATAAAGAAATTACCTCATGTTTAACTAAAAAGAATTATTTTAAAGATTGATGAATTAGCCGACAACCCAACATTAAATAATTGCATAAAATTGACCAATGAAGAAAAATATAGAATAAGGATGTGGAGATATAGAATTCTTTACGAGATAATAGACAAAAAACTTACTGTTATTGTTTTGAAAATCGGACACAGTAAAGATGTTTATAGTTAAATATTAATTAAAATTAATTTTAAGATTATCTATTCTTAAATTTTTTATTTTTGGTGTAATGCACTATCGATAGTAGTTGACGCAATAAGCACCGTACTATTCAAAGAGGCTTTTCTGTCTTTTTGAACTTCTTCAAATTCAGGCAGACTTATCATTTTTAAAAACGCAGCACGAGACGGGTATTCAGCTAATAACACTTCATCCCATTTGTCATTATCACCTCCGATTATATATTGATCTGAATTGCCGATCCACAATAATTTACCGCCGACTTGCTTTAACAATTCCGCAGCTTTCTGTTTATAGCATTTGTAAAGTTCTGCGCCATCAACACCATCTTCTGTTTCATTTTTAAACTTTAATAAATTTATCATCACAACCGGCTGATTATCCGGATGCTGCATATATTTTTGTAACTCCTCTTGGTTAATTTCTATGTTTGCCATTCGTCACTCCGATTTACATTTTAGAATTAATAAGGTGATACTTTTACCGGTACCCCACTAAAAGCGGCATTACCGGAAAGTTTGTCAATTAAATTATCATCTGTAAGATCATTTATGCTAACTCCTGAATGTTCTTTAGCAACGTTCAAAACAATACCTGACCTATTATGTCCCCATCCGTGCGGGATGCTGACCACACCGGGCTTTATATCTTTTGTAATTTCGGCTTTTATTTTAACAAGCCCTGTCTTTGAATTTACATTAACTGTATTACCGTCTTCTATATTATTTGATTCAGCGTCTTTGGGATTTATAAATAATGTGCAACGGTCTTTCCCGTTCACTAATCGCTTTGAGTTATGCATCCAGGAATTATTACTGCGGAGATGACGTCTGCCTATTAAAAGCAAATTAAAATTATTGTCAGGTTCTGATGCTTGTAAATTTTCTTTTGCACGTTTAATATCGTTTTTAAAAATCTCTGCTGATAAATTTATTTTTTTATCTTTAGTAAACAGTCTATTAGGGAGGCATTCTTTCAACGGTCCGAGATCAATTCCGTGTACGTTTTGTTTTAATTTTTTTAAGCTTAAACCATTTTTTGATAAAAACCTTCCGCCCCAAATTCCGTAAGGTCCCAATTTCAACCCCAAATCCAGCATTTTTTCGGGAGTTAATCTGTCAGTTAATTTTTTCTTTATCCATCCCGAAATGTTTTTCTGCTTTTTATCAGATGACATCCTTTTCCGTAATTCGTTAAAGATTTGCCAGTCGTGCATTGTGCCATTTTCCGGTTCGAATAAAGCAGTGGAGTATTTTGCTGTATTACGTACTGCAAGAAAATGAAAAGCCAAATCATAGTGTTCGGTTTCAAGTCCTGTTGTAGGCGGAAGTATGATATTTGCATTCTTTGTTGTTTCATTTATATAAATATCTATTGAGACCATAAACTCCAACTCACAAAATGCTTTTTCCAACTTTCTTCCGTTTGGTGTGGATAAGACTGGATTACCCGCAGATGTAATCATTGCTTTTATTTGACCTTCTCCTTTGGTTAGAATTTCGTCGGCTAAAACCGAAACGGGTAATTCTCCGGCAAATTCCGGTAAATCGTTAACCCTGCTTTTCCATTTTGCGTAGTGTCCGGCTTTGCCGTCTTTTACTGCTTGTTTAACGGCATCTATGGCGGGAAGTGTAAACATTGCCCCGCCGGATTTATCCATATTATCGGTTACAATATTTAGAACATTAATTAACCATTGGCAAAGCGAACCAAATGCCTGGGTAGAAACACCGACTCTTCCGTAGCAGACGGCGGATTTTGCTTCGCAGAAATCGTATGCAATTTTCTTAATAATTTTTGCCGAGATACCGGTTCTTTTCTCAACACTTTCGGGTGGAAAATCCGATACAATATCTTTAACATCTTCCAAACCTTCAGTAAAATTTAACAGTCTGCCGGGCGTAGACAACTTATCTTTAAAAACAGTATTAAGAATTGCCAACAGAAAAAATACATCACTGCCAGGTATAATGAAATGATGTTCATCGGCTTTTGCGGCAGTTTCTGTTTTCCGGGGATCAATGACAACAAACTTTCCGCCTCTGTTTTGAAGTTCTTTCAATCTGTTTACAAAACCCGGTGCTGTCATCATACTTCCATTTGAAGCAATGGGATTTGCACCTAAAATTAAGAAATAATCCGTGCGGTCAATATCCGGTATTGGAAGCATCAATTGGTTTCCGAACATAAAATACGAAGCTATATGATGAGGAAGTTGATCTACTGAAGTTGCGGAAAAACGATTTTTTGTACGCAGGGTTCTAAAGAATTGCGGAGCAAACAACATTGTACCGGAATTGTGAACAGTCGGGTTGCCCTGATAAATACCGACTGAGTTTCTTCCGTATTTTTTTTGAATATCTTTTAGTTTAACTACAACTTCGTTAAATGCTTCCGACCAGCTTATTTCTCTCCATTTACCGTTAACGCGACGCACAGGGCGTTTGAGCCTGTCGGGATCATTGTAAATATCCTGAAGTGCAACGGCTTTTGGGCAAATAAATCCCTTGCTAAAAGGGTCATCTTTATCGCCCCTAATTTTGATGATTTTGTTATCTTTCAAATCAATAGCAATACCACACATAGCTTCGCAAAGATTGCAAGTACGGAAATGTGTTCTTGTTTTCTTTTTAGTGTCCATACTTTATATTTTACTTTAAAGATTGATTTTGGCTATTTTATGTAAGTAAAATCATTATTTATTTAACATAATAAATTATTGTACACCTATCAAATAATTGTTTATTTACTGAATTACAGAAATAAAATATGAGGAGAACGAATGTCATTATTGCCGATCACATTATATGGCGATAAAATACTTAGGAAAAAAATTTCTAAAGTAAAAGAAATCAATTTTGAAACTATCAAACTTATTACCGATATGTTTGAAACAATGCATAATGCATACGGTATCGGTTTGGCGGCTCCCCAGGTCGGAGCAGATAAAGCCATTTTTTTGGTTGATATATCTAAAATGGAAGGTGAAGAAGATAAAAAGCCTATGGCAATTATTAATCCAAAAATTATAAAGCGTTCCGATGAAACAATTACTATAGAAGAAGGATGTTTGAGCATCCCTGATGTTAGGGGTGATGTTGTTCGTCCGAAATCAATTACACTTGTGTATCAAGATACGGATTTCAAAAAACATAGAATAAAAGTAGACGGATTGCTTGCAAGAGTTATACAGCACGAGTATGATCATCTTCAGGGAATTTTATTTACTGATTTGATTTCAGATGAACTTAAAAAGAAATTTAAAAAACCTCTCAATAATATTAAAAGACGCAAAGTAGAATTTGAATACCCTACAAGTACAAGCGTTGATTACCAATTGATATGAACATAATATTTATGGGTACACCGGATTTTTCTGTTCCTTCTCTTGAAACCTTGTATAATAGCAAACATAAAATATCGGCAGTTGTAACGGCACCGGATAAACAAAGAGGAAGGGGTAGGAAAATATCATATACACCGATTAAAGAATTTGCACTTAAAAATAATGTGCCTGTTTTACAGCCTGAAAAATTAAAAGATGAAAACTTTATATCTGATTTAAAAAAAATAAATGCCGATATTTTCGTAGTGGTTGCTTTCAGAATTTTACCGCCTGAAGTTTTTACTATCCCTAAATTCGGTTCATTTAATCTGCACGGTTCTCTTTTGCCAAAATTTAGAGGCGCCGCCCCAATTCAATGGGCAATAATGAAAGGCGAAAAAGAAACAGGTGTTACAACTTTTGCTCTTGAAGAAAAAGTTGATACCGGGAAAATTTATCTCCAAGAAAAAATAAATATTGATGAAAAAGATGATTTCGGCAGTCTACACGATAAGATGAGTATTATTGGTGCAAAAGTAGTTTTAGATACAGTTGATTTGATTGAAGAACAAAAATTTAAATTATTGCAACAGGATAATTCTTGTACTTCACCCGCACCAAAGATTAAAAAAGAAACTGCCAAAATTAATTGGAATAATTCTGCAGAGTATATTCATAATCAAATACGCGGACTCTCACCTTACCCTTGTACTTTTTTTATACACAATAAAAAAATGATAAAAATTTATAAATCTGAATTAGTTGACAAAAAAGATTTATCGCCTTCTGAAATATTTCAAACTAAAACAGAACTTTATATTGGCTGCGGTGACGGGTGTTTGAAAATTCTTGAACTTCAAAAAGAGGGAAGCAGAAGAATGACAACAGAGGACTTTTTAAGAGGGTTTAGTTTTAAGTAAAGGGATGTTTTTCCCGAAAGTGTGAAAATAATTTGTAATTGAAATAATTATTCCCAAATAATTTTACCAATTTTTTTATTTCCTGCAAGCCAAGCTGATTTAAATGAACTGCCGAATCTAATTGTGTAAAAACTTTCATTACTTATTTTTCGCCAATTTTTGCCCCCATCTTTTGATATTGAAATTCCCGGGATTCCCACAGCAATTATTTGTTTCCCCCCAGTGTGAGGTACATATCTTACACAAGATCTGTAACCCGGACTTTTACTACCTCCAATTAATTTCCAAGTTTTCCCTCCATCATTTGTTACGGCTTTATTTTTTGTATTCTGTTCTTTGTTATTCCAGTCGCCGCCGAATATTATCCCGGTTTTGTCGTCATAAAAATCAACCGAATAAATACCTGTCATCTGTCCGCCTTGAATAATAGGTGTGTCAAAAACTTCCCAATTATTTCCTTTGTCTGCTGAATGAAATACCCTTGCTTTTTTGCCTCCGGTTACAATCCAAAGGTTACTTCCGTATAATGCTATATTTGAATTACTTGCTGCAAATGCTGCTTCGCCTTTGTATGTTTGTGGAAGTTTACTGCAGGGAATTTTCTGCCAAGAGTTTCCCCCGTCTCTTGTTAATATTACTGATAAACAACCTTCTGTCGGGTCGCCCATAGCAATACCATCTTTGTCATTCCAAAATACTAAAGCATCATAGAATGCAGTTGAGTCATTATCTCTGAATACAATTTCCCAGTTTTTTCCTTTATCATTTGATTTGTAGAGCAAAGCGGGGGAGGCAATACTCAGCAGGAATACGGCTTTATTTGTAACTGCAATGGAACGAAAATGCGGAACAATATTCCCGGTTTTTATGCTGTCAATATTCCAAGAATCTCCATTATTTTCTGTGTAGCCGTAAATTCCTCCCGAACCGGCAAACCAAACTGTGGAATCATTTACAACTTCCAATGCTCTAATACTTGAGTTTACTGAATACGTAATAATTTTTTGGATAGTTAATTCTTTATCGGTTTTATTTTCGCAAGCTAAACCAAATAAGGAAATAAATACAAGAAATAATATTTTATTTATTCTCGTCTCGGTGACGAAGTCTACGGAGAGACGGCTGAAAATATTTTCAGAATGTAAGTTAAAAAATTTCATTTATTTTTTAATATAAAACTTATTTTCTTTTAAGAATTAAATAATATTTGATAACATACAAAAATGAACCTTTAATCATTCAATTCATTTGTTTATAATTGTTAATTATTTAAATAATTATTTAAATACCGGGAAGAAATATCAAAAAAAACAGGAATTTTTGAATGGAATTTAAGAACAATATTTTAGAAGCAATAGGCAACACACCCCTTATAAAAATTAATAGAATTAATAAAGGATTGAAACCACAAATATTTGCCAAATTGGAATCTTTAAATCCGGGTGGCAGCGTTAAAGACAGAATAGGTATTTTTATGCTTGAAGCCGCAGAAAAAGACGGAAAAATAAAACCAGGCGGAACAATCATAGAAGCAACAAGCGGAAATACGGGTATTGCTCTTTCACTTGCCTGTGCCGTAAAAGGCTATAAATCAATTTGCGTTCTAACTGACAAAGTTAGTGCCGAAAAAATCAATTATTTAAAAGCTTTGGGTACTGATGTAATTGTTGTATCAAATGAATTGGAACACGACCATCCCGATTTTTATATAAATGTTGCACGAAAAATAGAAAAGGAAACGCCTAATTCAATTTATTTGTACCAATATGGAAATTCTTCAAACCCTGAGGCGCATTATAAAACCACAGGACCGGAAATTTGGAGACAAACCGATGGAAAAATAACTCACTTTATAACGGGAATAGGAACCGGCGGTACTATAAGCGGAGTCGGACGATATTTAAAGGAAAAAAATCCTGATGTTCAAATAATTGGTGCGGATCCATTCGGTTCAATTTTTAAAGAATATAAAGAGACCGGGAATTTAGCTGAAGGTGAACCTTATTTAGTTGAAGGTATCGGGCAGGATTGTTTGCCGGCAAATGTTCATTTTCAGTATATTGATAAAATTATTAATATAACCGATCAGGATTCATTTAAGTATGCACGTTTATTGACAATTGAAGAGGGGATATTCAGCGGTGGGAGTACGGGAACAATTGTATCAGCCATGCTTCAAGTAGCCGCTGAGTTGGATGAAAATGCTGTAATAGTTTTTATAGTCTGCGATACAGGCGAAAGATATTTAACTAAATTTCACAGCAACGAATGGTTAAGGGATAAAAGATTATCAACAAGCGGCACAAAAACTCTTAAAGATATAATTGAAGCAAAAAACTTGGGGAAAGAAAGGGAACTCGTTTCTGTAAAATCAACAGACAAGATAAAAACAGCCATAGAGTTACTTAACTTACGTGGTTTCTCTCAATTGCCTGTAATTGATGACGGAATTTCTGTAGGAAGTGTGAGAGAATCACAATTGATGACTCTTGTTTTAAAAGAACCTGAATTGTTGACTAAACCAATTTCACAAGTGATGGAAAAAAGTTTACCACCTATTGATGATAAGACTGAAATTTCAGCAGTAAAAAATTATTTAAGTGATTCGCCTGCAATTCTTGTTACCGAATACGGAAGAATAATAGATATAGTTACAAGATATGATATTATTGAACATTCAGATTTATAAAATTAAATTTAATAACAAGACGATTCCCGCTTGCGCGGGGATGACATAATTATTAATAAATTTTTATTAAAAGGAAAAAATTTATGGGATTCTCAACTGATGCAATTCATGCCGGGCAGGAACCTGATTTAAAAACAGGTGCAGTAATTACACCAATATATCAAACATCAACTTATGCACAAGAAGAACTTGGTAAACATAAAGGATACGAATATGGAAGGACGCAAAATTTAACAAGGGAATCCCTTGAAAAAAATATTGCAGTCCTTGAAAAAGGTAAATACGGAATTGCTTTCAGCTCAGGTTTAGCAGCAACAAATGCCCTTATGAACCTTGTAAAATCCGGTGATCACATTATAATTTCAAACAATGTTTACGGCGGAACTTACCGCTTGTATGAATTGGTTTTAAAAGATTTTGGTTTGGATTATTCGTGGGTGAATACTTCGGATCTTAAAAATATTGAAGATGCAATTAAACCAAACACTAAGCTTGTATTTGTTGAAACACCAACGAATCCCATGCTTACAATTACAGACCTTAAAGGAGTTGCTGAAATTTGTAAAAAGCATAATTTTAATTCTATAGTAGATAACACATTTATGAGTCCGTATTTTCAAAATCCTTTGGAACTCGGCTGCGATATTGTGCTTCACAGTTCAACAAAATATATTAACGGACACAGTGATGTAGTGAGCGGAATAATAGTGACAAGTGATGAAAAAATTAACGATAGACTTAGATATATTCAAAATGCTGCAGGCGCAATTCCTGGTCCGTTTGACTGCTGGCTTATTTTAAGAGCTACAAAAACACTTGCAGTAAGAATGGAAAGGCACGAAAAAAATGCAAATCAATTAGCGGAGTATTTTGATCAAAATGAAAAGGCAAAAAAAGTTTACTACCCCGGATTAAAATCACATCCACAACACGAACTTGCAAAAAAACAGATGAGAGGATTTGGTGGTATAATTTCAGTTGATTTTGGTGATATTGAAATTGCGAAAAAAGTTGTGAACAATGTAAAAGTTTTCACTCTTGCAGAAAGTCTTGGCGGAGTGGAAAGCCTGGTTTGTCATCCGGCAAGTATGACACACGCAGCTGTGCCTAAAGAAGAGAGAAATAAAATGGGACTTACAGAAAGTCTTATTCGCTTTTCAGTAGGCATTGAAGATATTGAAGATTTGATTGAAGATATTGATAATATTTTAGGATAATATTTTTTGAAAAGATTTCTGCTGATATTATTTATTTTAGGTTTTCAAATAGTTTTTTTTGCCGACACCATTCTTTGCCAAAGTAAGTCTGTACAAATATATGTTATAGATTCTTATATTGCTCCTGAAAAACCGTTAAAATTGAATGTCTCTTTTTTTACGACTCAAACTACAACTTCAAAAATATTGATCTCAAATAAATTTGAATATACAATATCTGACAAATTAACATCACTGCACAAAGTTAAAATTGATATTTCAAATTTTGGTTTAAAAGATACAATATTGACTTTTAAGATAATTGTAAAAAGTTCAAATTATGTAATTACTGAGAGTCAAACATACTTAGTTGATTATCCTAAGATTATTTCTGTTGGCAAGGAATCTAATTTTCTTTTATTCGGAATGTTATTTGCTTCAATATTTATTATCCCTACACCAAGTTATGCTTTTACGGAAGACGGAAATCATTTCAGCATTACAAAAGAAATCCCATTAATATCTTTTAGATCGGAGAGCATAAACTTCCCTAGAAGTTATTTCGCTTTAGAATATACTCACATTTACAATACAGATAGGAGTAATTTTTTAAGGATTGGATATAAATATATTAAAGAAATACCGGTTGTAAAATTTATTTCTCCTGGTATAGATATAGTAACAAATTTTGACGGGTTTAACGGCATCGGTGTTGGCGTATCATTGGGTTTATTTAATGTGGTTGATACATTCACTTTATACGTTCGTTACAGATATAATTTTCAGCAGTCACATTCGGAAAGAAATTTTAGTGAAATATCGTTAGGACTGTATACAAACTTTTTTTCTGTACATTTTTAATTATTTTCATTCCTTAATTATAAAAAAGATGGGGCTGTTGTTTTTTATCTTTAGTTATGGCAAAATCAAAAAAAAATTATATTGATCTGGGTAAAAAAGGAAGGTTAAACAAGAACAATAAACTCAATTCTTTAACCGGGAAAGAATGGATTAAGTTTACTAAATCCTGGTTTATCCACCGTCCTGCAAGACGAAATAATAGAGAGATATTGCACCCTGCAAAATTTCCGGAATCTTTAGTAAAGGAATTCATCGAGTTTTTTACAAGAGAAAATGAATGGGTTTTAGATCCCTTTTTAGGAAGTGGAAGTACATTATTAGCCGCGGGTGAAACAAATAGAAATGCCGTTGGTGTAGAACTAACAAAAAAGTTTTTTAAGATAGCAAACGACAGGCTAAAAGAAAAAAACTGTAAGTCCAATATTTTGTCTTTACAAGGTGATTCGAAAGAACTTAGTACCATACTTAAAAAAAATAAACTAAATGAAATTAAGTTTGATTATGTTATAACTTCACCACCTTACTGGAATCAACTTGAGAGAAATAATTTAAGACAAAAAAACAGAAGCGAGAAAGATCTCGCTACAAAATATTCTGTCAATAAAAAAGATATAGGCAATATAAAAAATTATGAAAAATTTATTGAAGAACAGGCGAAAATATTTGATGAAGTATTTGAATGCACAAAAGAGGACGGTTATTTAACAATAATTACAAATAACGTGTATTATAAAAGTAAATTATTTCCTTTGGCATTTGATACTGCAATATCCTTAACAAAAAGGGGTGATAAAAGCTGGGTTTTAAAAGATGAAAAAATCTGGCTTCAGGACGATAAACCTCTAATTGCCTTAGGTGTTAATAATGCATGGGTATCAAACAGACATCATCAGTATTGCTTAATTTTTAGGAAAGAAAAATAAAAATATTAGTAATGGATTTATTTAACGACATACCTACAGTTTCAGAGTTAACAAAACAAATTAAACAAACTTTAGAAACTAATTTTGAAAAGATATCTGTACAGGGTGAAATATCAAATTTTAAAGCTCATGTTTCAGGACATTGGTATTTTAGTCTAAAAGATAAGAATGCTGCAATATCTTGTACAATGTGGAAAGGTTTCAACAACTATGTTTTCTTTACCCCTGAAGATGGGATGAAGATAACGTTGAACGGAAAGCTGACAGTTTACCCTCCTCGAGGTAGCTATCAAATAGATGTTCGTTCTATGAAGCCTGCCGGTGTGGGTGAATTGCAGGCAGCCTTCGAAAGATTAAAGAAAAAACTTTCCGATGAAGGACTTTTTAATGTAGAGTCCAAAAAACCCATCCCAGCATTTCCTAAAAAAATAGGTGTAGTTACTGCTATTGGCGGAGCAGCATTTCAAGATATGATAAGTGTTGCCGAGAGAAGATATCCGCTTGTTGAACTTGTTATTGCACCTTCAAAAGTTCAGGGCAGCGGTGCTGCTGAATCTATAGCAATTAGCATTAAAAAGTTAAATAAAAAAAATGATATCGATATAATTATAGTTGGAAGAGGAGGAGGTTCTATTGAAGATCTTTGGGCGTTTAATGAAGAAATTGTAGCAAGAGCAATTTTCAATTCAAAAATACCTATTATTGCAGGTATTGGTCACGAAATAGATTTTACTATTGCTGATTTTGTAGCAGATTTAAGAGCTCCTACTCCCACTGCAGCTATGGAATTGGCAACACCAAATCAAAATGAAATTGCTTCTTTTATTGAAGATTTTGTTGAAAGTTCAGAACAAAGAGTAAAAGAAAAAATTTCATATTCGCATATTAAAATTGGAAGAGTAATAAATTCATACGGATTTAAATTACCTGAAAATTTTGTAAAACAAAATTATCAAAAAGTTGATAACTTAGTGTATAAGTTATTTAACAATATTGATAAGAAAATGGCTTATACTAAAAACAATTTATATCTATTGATAAAATCAATTGAAAGTTTTGATTTGAAAAAAACATTAAAGAGAGGATTTGCTTTGGTCAAACAAGATTCTAAATTTATAACAAGGGCAAAAAATTTTAATTCTAAAAAGCCTGCCATCTTAAAATTTTATGATAAAGAAATAAAACTTGATTAACATAATAAATATTTTGTATTATGAAGAAAAAAAAGAGTGACGATAATTTTGAAGATAAACTGAAAAGATTAGAAGAAATATCCGATATTTTAGAAAATGAAGAAGTAAGTATGAATGAAGCTATAAAGTTATTTGAAGAAGGTGTTTCACTTTCTAAAGAATGTATGTTATCTTTAAAAGAAGCAGAACTCAAAATCACTGAATTAAAAGAAAAATTTGACGAAATAATAGAAAACGAAAAAAAGCAATCTGATGAATTTGCAGATGACGGAGAAATAAATTTATGATAGATGAAAAAAAATTTAAAATATTATCAAAAGTAGATTACCCATCTGATCTGAAAAACTTAAGTATTGCAGAACTTAATACTTTATGTTCAGAAATTAGACAGTATATGATAGACACAATTTCTGAAATTGGGGGACACTTTGGCGGCGGTCTTGGTGCAGTAGAAATTGCAGTAGCTGTTCATAAAGTATTTAATACACCTCATGATTTGGTCGTATGGGATACAGGTCATCAAGCTTACCCACACAAAATATTAACCGGTAGAAAAGAAGCATTGAAGTCAATTAGATTGTTAAACGGTATCAGTGGTTTTCTGAAAAGAAGTGAAAGTGAATATGATACTTTCGGTGCCGGGCATGCTTCCACATCTATTTCAGCAGCTTTGGGAATGGCTGTTGCCCGCGATATGAAAAAAGAAAATCGAAAAGTTATTTCAATTACAGGTGACGGAGCAATGACAGGTGGTTTGGCTTATGAAGCATTAAATAACTCAGGACTTTTACACTCCGACCTTATTGTTGTTTTTAATGATAACCGTATGTCAATAGCACCAAACAGATGGCAAATTGCTAACTATTTTACTGAGATGATTGCTCATCCCGATTATAATAAATTGAAAGGGCAAGTTTGGGATTTGACCGGGAAATTAGATCAATTCGGTGACAGATTAAGAAAAATTGTAGGGAAAGTCGGGGGAGGTATAAAAGCTATAATTACTCCCGGAATGTTGTTTGAAGCATTGGGCTTTAGATATTTTGGTCCTGTAAACGGAAATAATGTAGGCAAACTTGTAAGAATTTTTGAACAAGTAAAAGATTTAAAAGGACCTATACTTATACACGCTATGACAGAAAAAGGGAAAGGATATACGCCTGCCGAAGGTGATGAACAAAAACTGCACGCTTCTTCTCCATTCGATAAAGTAACCGGTGTTGCTTATAAAAAGAAAGCCGGTCCTCCTTCCTATACTTCTGTATTCGGTAAAGCACTTGTTCAAATTATAAAAGAAATGCCTGAAGTTATGGCTATTACTGCTGCTATGCCTGATGGTACTGGATTAAATTTGGTTAAAAAAGAATGTCCGAATAATTACTGTGATGTTGGCATTGCAGAAGCACATGCAGTAACATTTGCCGCCGGACTTGCAACCCGGGGTATTAAGCCTGTTTTGGCAATTTATTCAACTTTCTTGCAAAGAGCATTTGATCAAATTATTCACGATGTAAGTATTCAAAAATTAAATGTTGTGTTTGCTTTAGATAGAGCCGGTCTTGTAGGAGCCGATGGACCAACCCATCATGGTGCATTCGATCTTTCATATTTAAGATTTATACCCGGTATGGTTTTAATGGCTCCTAAAGATGAATCCGAATTAAGAGATATGCTCTATACAGCGGTTAAATATGAAGGCGGACCGATTGCTTTAAGATATCCTCGAGGTGCAGGACTTGGTGTACCGATGAAAGAAAACTTTGATACAATTGAAATAGGTAAAAGTGAAAAACTTATTGATGGAGATGATGTTGCGCTACTTGCTGTAGGGCTTATGGTAAATTATTCAACAATAGCTGCTGAGAAACTGAAAGAAGATGGAATTAATTGCGAAGTTACAAATATGCGTTTCATAAAACCGTTAGATGAAGCATACATAGATGATGTTGTAAAAAGACATTCAAAAATTGTAACACTTGAAGAAAGTTCATTACTCGGTGGTTTTGGAAGTGCGGTTTTAGAATATTGTACTTTAAAAAATTATAACGTTGAAATTTTAAGAATTGGTTTACCTGACAAATTTATTGACCATGGAACGCAATCTCAATTGCACGAAAAGATTGGAATTGATCCCGACGGTATTACTGAAAAAGTAAAATTATTTTTCTCAAGAAAAAATGTCACCTCCGAGGTTGTGATGTAATGGAGAAAACTAAAGTTGGCGTTATAGGTTTGGGGGGTATTGCTCAACTTGTTCATTTACCAAACATAGCAAAATTATCAAATGCTGAAGTTACTGCAGTCTCGGAAATTGATAAAAGAAAACTCACCGCTATTGCCGATAAATTTAACGTTCCTAACAGATATTCAAATTACAAAGAATTATTAGAAAACAGTGATGTGGATGCTGTAATTATAGCCACTCCTACAAGTTCGCACTCCGAAGTTGCAATAAAATCACTTAATTATGGAAAGCATATTTTGGTTGAAAAACCTTTTGTTCGTTCATATGAAGAGGGTATGCCGGTTATAGAAGCAGCAAAAAAGGCAAATAAACTTGTTATAGTTGGAATGAATCTTCGCCATAGACCGGATGCAATGCTATTAAAAAGTATAATAAGTTCTGATGGGATAGGAAAAATATTTTACATAAAAGGGGGTTGGATAAGAAGACAGAGTAGTGATCAAGCATGGTTTATGCAAAAAGAAGAATCCGGTGGTGGAGTAATTATTGATTTGGGGATTGTACTTTTAGATTTGGCACTTTGGCTTTTAGATTATCCGAAAATAGAATCCGTTTCAACTCAAAACTTTTATCAAAACACAAAAAATATAGAAGATTCATCAATTAGTTTTTTAAGATGCAATAATTCCCGGTTAATTAGTTTAGAGACAAGTTGGTCATTACCGATGGAAAAGGATTCGCATTATTTTACTGTTTACGGTACAAAAGGATATGCAACACTGAATCCCTTCAGAGTTTATAAAAAATATGAAGATCAGTATATTGAAGCTGGCTCTTCTCAGACAGAGAGTTCTGCAGTATTGTTTCAAAAATCCTATCTTAATGAATTAAAAAGTTTTATTGGAGCAATCAGGGGAACAAATCCTATTATTTCCTCAGGTGAAGAAGCACTTGAAAGGATGAAAATTGTTGAAGCTATGTATAAATCTTCTGCCGAACAAAAAGAAGTTATACTTAAGTGAAAAAAAATATATTACTCGTTGATGATAATGCTGATAACATTGAGTTCTTGCAATACAATTTAGAAAAATAGGTTTCAACTTAATTTATGCAAATTACGGGGAGAGGTATAAATTAAGGACTTGGAATAATTAACATATCTTTGAATCCGTAATTTTAAAATTAAAGTTAAAAGCGAAATAGGTGAGCTATCGGAATTCTCTTTTAAATTGATGAGATTATTGTTAATAATACAAAATTTATTGAGCAATTAAACTTCAATTTGATTGACTTGCAAAAGAGAATTGTTTAATTTAACACACTAATTTTTAGAAAAAAGAGGTGAAAATGTACGCTGTTGTTGATATAGCCGGACATCAATTTAAGGTAACTGAAAAAACAAAATATTACGTTCCAAAATTAAATGAAAAAGTAGATTCCAAAATTACATTTAATGATGTGCTTATGGTTAGTGACGATAAAAAAACTAATTTCGGTGCTCCGTTCGTTAAAGGTGCTAAAGTTTCAGCTAAGATTTTAGAACATCTAAAAGATGACAAAGTTATTGTCTTTAAGAAAAAAAGAAGAACAGGATATCAAAAATCTAACGGACACAGACAGCAATTAACAAGAATTGAAATTACAAAAATTGCTTTAACAAAAGAAATTAAAGCTACAAAAGATACTAAAGAAGTAAAGACTACTTTAGATACTAAGGTTGTTAAGGAACCAAAAGCTGCAGAAAAAACTAAAATAGCTGAAGCAAAGGTAGAAACTAAGGAGACTAAATAATGGCTCACAAAAAAGGACAGGGCTCAACCAGAAACGGAAGAGACAGTAACGCAAAAAGACTTGGTGTCAAAAAATTCGGAGGAGAAAGAGTTGTTGCCGGTAATATTTTAATAAGACAAAGAGGAACTAAATTTCATCCGGGAACAAATGTTATGAGAGGCGGTGACGACACTTTATTTGCGATAGCAGACGGATATGTAAAGTTTGAAGTAAAAAGAAATAACCGTAAATATATTAATGTTTATGAATCTTTGAGCAATTAACCGGGACAACATATTTAAAATTAAAACCCAATCCTTCACTTGACGTATTGGGTTTTTTTATTATTTAAATCATATAAAATTAAAAACCTAAATTTTCCATAGCTTCAATAAGATTTTTACCTGCTTCGATTGAATTATCCAAAGCTGCCTTTTCATTTTCATCAAGTGAAAGTTCTATTACTCTTTCTACACCGTTTTCACCGAGTACGGCAGGTACACCTAAATAAAAACCGTTAACTCCATATTCACCGTTTAAGTAAGAGCATGTAGCGATAACTCTTTTTTCATCATAAATTATCGATTGAGCCATTGCGATTGCTGATGCAGCAGGTGAGTAAAACGCAGAACCGGTTTTTAATAATTTGACTACTTCACCCCCTGCTTTTTTAGTTCTTTCAACCATGGCATCCATTACTTTTTTGGCTTTTTCTTTATCATTATATTTTCTTTCAAGCAATTCCATAACCGGTACGCCGCTAACATTAGCATAACGTACTAAGGGTACCATTGTGTCACCATGTCCGCCAAGGACCATTGTGTTAACATCCTTTACGGATACATCAAGTTCCCAAGAAATGAATGATGAAAAACGTGAAGAGTCCAACATACCTGCCTGTCCCATTACTCTATTAGTCTGGAAACCGGAAACTTTTTGGAATAATGTTACCATCGCATCCAAAGGATTTGAGATTATAATAGCAGTTGAATTCGGTGCGTTAGCTTTTATTCCTTCAGCAACACTTTTCATAATTTTAGCATTAGTCATAAGCAGATCGTCTCTGCTCATTCCGGGTTTTCTTGGTATACCGGCTGTAATAATAACAATATCCGCGCCGGCTATATCTTTATAATCATTGGTACCAGTTACCTTTGCGTCAAAACCGCTTATGCGTGATGCTTCAGCAATATCAAGAGTTTTTCCTTGCGGGAGGTCTTCAACGATGTCAAACATTATAACATCGCCAAGCTGCTTAGAAGCTGCTAGTTGGGCTAAAACTCCCCCGATTTGTCCGCTGCCAATAAGAGCAATTTTTTTTCTAGCCATTTTATCTGTTCCTTTATTAAAAGAATATTCGAAAATATTTTCACTTGTATTTCAAACTTAAATATGTATTAAACTATATCAAAATTTATCGTATTTTACAATAGTTAATTGTGATTTACATCTTCTAAATAATGTTTTTAAAAAATCAAATACTGAAATAAAATGAAAAAAATTACTGTAGTAGGTGCAGGAAATGTCGGTGCTACTACGGCACAAAGATTAGCGGAGAAACATCTTACCGAAGAAATAATATTAATTGATATTATTGAAGGTACTCCTCAGGGTAAAGCATTGGATATTTGGGAAAGTAGTCCTGTTGAATTATTTGATACAAAAGTTCATGGTACGAACAGTTATTCCGATACAGCAAATTCCGACATGGTTATAATAACAGCAGGACTCCCGCGCAAGCCTGGAATGAGTCGTGATGATTTACTGGCTGCTAATGTAAAAATAGTTAAAGAAGTAACACAAAATGTAGCAGATAATTCTCCGCAGGCTATTTTAATTATTGTTTCAAATCCCCTTGATGTTATGTCATATGTTGCATTAAAAGTAAGCGGATTTGAAAAGAACAGAGTTATAGGAATGGCAGGAATTTTAGATACCGCCCGTTTTAGATTATTTGTTGCTGAAGCATTAAATGTTTCGGTCAACGATGTAAGTGCTATGGTTTTGGGTGGGCATGGTGATTCTATGGTCCCTCTAACAAAATATACTACAGTATCCGGAATTCCTATAATCGAATTGTTACCGGAAGATACAATCATAAAACTTATAAACAGAGCCAGAAAAGGCGGAGCTGAAATTGTAAATTATCTAAAAACCGGGAGTGCTTTTTATGCTCCATCTTCTGCAGTTGTAGAAATGGCAGATGCAATTATAAAAAACAGAAACAGAATATTGCCCTGTTCAGTTTGGCTGGAAGGAGAGTATGGAATAAATGGAGTGTTTTGTGGTGTACCAGTTAAACTCGGTTCAAACGGAATAGAACAAATTATTCAGTTAAATTTAAGCTCAAAAGAATTGGAAGCATTAAAAAATTCTGCGGAAGATGTTAGGCGAAATATCAGGAAACTAAATTTTTAATTATATTTTTAATTCAATAATAGCTTCGGTGCCTGTAGGTGTAATATTGAATTTAATGTTGCTCATATAAACTTTCATCAAATATAATCCTCTTCCGGAATCTTTAAGAAGATTATCCGGTTCGGTTGGATCAGGTACTTTTGCAGGATCAAACCCTTCTCCCTCATCTTTCACTATTATTCTTAATGTATCACCCTCAACATTAACATCAATTTTAACTAATTTGTTAACATCGCACTTGTTTCCGTGCTTAATAGCATTAGTAGCTGCTTCGGTGACAGATAAAAGAAGAGCAGTTAATTTTTCCTCACCCAGTTGCAGATCCTTTGCAAAATAATTTACAAATTCTTCAATAGTAATTAAGTTATTTGGATCGCTTTCTATTTCTAAATGATAATTCTTTTCTGGCAAAATTAGTTATAGTTTTTTTTTGGATAGTTCTATAATAGTTATTTTAATTTTAAATTAAAAATAATAATTCATTTGCATAGATAAATTTGTTTCCTGCTTGCTTTGTCCGTTATTTAAAGTTATAAATTCATACCAACCATAAAGTCTAAAATATAAAACATCTAATAACTCGAATTTTATTTCCGTAATTGGCGCAATACTTAAAAATTTTGAGTCGATAACTTTTTCTGCCCCTCTGTAATTATAAGTGTTTAATAAGAAAATTCTTAAGCCGATTGCATATGATAGGCGTGAAGACTTTACAATTAATTTTGTTTCTGAAAAGATTTCTTCTAAATACCTGGTTGGTGTTGTAGTAAATTCATTCCATTGTAAATTTCCTTGCTCTGAAAGTTTAATATAATTGTAAGATAATAATGAAAGTCTCCTTGAAAATTTGATCGATGTGGAATCGCGGGCGGTAAATTGACGGAATGAAAAGCTCTTGAAGTTTGGATTTATATCTTCGAAATCGAACACAGTATAATTTGCAGAAACTGAAAAAGAATTAGTTGTTTTTACCATTTTGCCAGAATATTTACCCCCTGCAGAAAGAGAAAAAACCCGGTTGATATTATTGTTAGAGCTTTTCTCTGAGAAAATGTAAACCGTCTGACTAATGGTGGCGTCTATATTTACAAATCCTTCAAAAAATGGTGTAAAAGTTTTTACATATTGAAGTCTTAAAATGGATAACAGTTCATCTCTATCGTCAAAATTTTCACTGCTTGGTGTATTGTATCTTAATTTGTTTTGGTAAAGGCTGAAATTTATTTTATCTGATTCGGATAAATTCAAGTTTCCGGAAAGACTTAGTGATATTCTTTTTGCATTATTGTTTTTTCTGCTTTCCGATTTTGATTTCTCTTCAAATAATAAACTTTGGTTGTCTTCAAAATTTTTTATCGTGTTTTTTTCATCTCTTTCATTATAAAGTATTCTTAAAACACCCTTGAAAAAACTGCCCGTGTAACTTACCAAACTTTCCATTTCAATTCTAAGTTCATTTATTCGTGTATCGAACAATGAAGAAGAAATAACCGGCGATGTTTTATAACGTGTGTCTCTGTCTATATTTCTCCAAAGTAGTCTTCCGGCTATATTCCATTTTATGTTTGCAAGGGCATTATCATTTCCTAATCTGTCTTCAAAATAAAAATCAGTTTCTATTCTACTTTGAATGTTGTTTTTAACATTAAATATAGAAGCAGTAGACGAATCAGCAAGGAAATAAAAATCTTTACGATTACGCGAGTATTTTACTGTAAAAGAATTTTGAATGTTTTTATCAAAGTTATTTTCTAAATGGACATTGAAAGCCCTCACTGAATTTTTCCTCGGTAATATATCTTCATTAACTAATCTTAACATTGAATTAAGTTTTATGTCAGAGAGCAAATAATCATTCATCAGTCCTTCAAAGCCATAAATTAAACCATAATCAGTCTGTCCAATTTGATTGTTGTTTGAATATCCTAGGAAAGGGGATAAATAAATATCATTCTTGGGGGAATATTTTGTATAAAATGTTATAGAAGATAAAGCAGCTTTATTTATACCGATATCCCTGCTGTCCGTAAGAATATTATTTATTATGTGTAATCCCAAATCTATATTGTTGTTTATCTTATATGCACTGCTTATGAATAGAGAGTGCTCGGAGCGAACATTATTTTCGGTAGATCTTATTAAAGTTGAAGTAAAATTTTCATTTGCAAAAAATTGAAATTTGCCGAACCGCTTATTAAAATTTAATCCTGATCTTAACCTAAATGTATTTAGCTGTTTATCAAAATTAGTTAGCAATAAACTTTGAGGGAATTCATTATTTAAAAATTGAAGACTATCACTCAAATTCTGTGCTATTAATGTAGTGCTGGCTGACAGACAAATAAAAAGAAGTAAGACAGATAAGTTTTTCAAGTAATCTCAAATATTATTAAACTTTATTTACCATAATAAAGTTAATGAGAAAGATTAAAATATTTTAGTCCAAATACCAAAAAAATAATCTTACAAAAATTCAGACGTTAAGAAAAACTTATAAAGTCTTGAAATGCTGTTGGGTAAAGAATTACCGTTTGTAAAAGTTGCTACACGCCAGTAATAATATATTCCGGCATTTAAAAAAATAGGAGTGAAGGGAACTTGAAGAGTGTCTGTTGTTTTTTCCGAACTGAATTGCGTTGACCAGAATTCCCCAAAAAACTCATTTGTTTGTACGATTATTTTATATTGAGCAGGCCGGGGGAGAGCTTTAATTATAAAATTGTTTATTTGGTTAATTTGTGAGTTATCAAGCGGGAATACAATTTCAGGTATTTCTAGAATTTGATCTTTAAATTCATTTGTTTCGTTGCTTTCCAGTCCGCCTTTATCAACTGCTTTAATTCTGTAAAAGTAATCTTTGTAAAATGTAAAAGATGAAGTATCATTAAAATCCATCCCGGGTGCAAAACCTACAAAAGAATTTGAATCGGCGGTAAAACCGGTTTTATCACTTCTGTAAATTTTATAACCGTTAATATCGCTTTCTTTATTTTTGAACCAGTTTAGATAAAAAGATTTTTTCCCCACCCAATTTCTGGCATTTATTTGAAAACCTCTCGGTGCAGACGGAGGATTTTTGTTAATTGGCGTTGCCGAGACAATACCACTTAAGTTGCTTTCTTTACCTGAAATATCAACTGCGGAGATCCTGTAAAAATATTCTTGATTGTATAAAAGTGAATCGTCAATAAATATATTATTCCTTGTCTCTCCCACTAAATCAAATACATTGTTTGCCACTCTTCTGTAGACTTTATATTTATCAAAGTCGGATTCACTGTTGTGTCTCCATTGTAACACCACTTCACCGTCGCCGGCAAAGAATACGGAAAATTGTGTGGGTACTGCAGGCGGTACTCCGTCGTCAACCTGCACAATGTTTTCCTGTCTGTCGCAGCTATTAAAGATTATTGATAAAAAAAGCACAATAGAAATTCTATATTTCAAATATTTGACCACGTTCAGGTATCCTAATATTATTATAAGCTAATGATTTTAGCTTGCTTGCAAAAGCCTGCTGACTACCAAACTCTCCGTGAACCAAAAAAGTTTCCCTTAATTGAGATATCTCAAAATTATTAAAATAATTTACAAATTCATTTTCGTCAAATGCCAATTTTCGATTGCCCTGATAAAGTCCGCAATCGAGTAAAAATTGTTTTCCTTTAAATTTTAATAAGTGCATTGACCCAGTTACCGTTCTTGCAGCTCTTATAAATCGAATTTCCATTTTTATATCTTATGTTTCACAATTAATTTTAACTGTTAAAAATAAATAATAATAAAAATTTATATAGTATGTGATTATTAATATGTTATCTATTTTGGTGCTAATAGCATTTATTTTTTTAAATGGAAGACTTAAATTGGTTTAGTTATTTTAGACTTTAAATAATTCAACAATTATGAAAAAAAATAAGAGGTGAAAATAAAAATAAATATTTCAATAAGAGAGATATCTAAAGAATTAGATAATATTTTTCAGCTGGTAATAAATTACAAATATTTATCTGTTGTCTTTGCGCTAATTTATTTGATAATATTATCATATGTGAGTTTTACTTATCATAAAATTGGCGACTACGGTGTTGAAACAGATTTTTATTGGAGCTATGTAACTTCTGCGAAAGCATTCCTGAAAGGTACCATTCTAATAGATTCTTTCCGTGGTCCATTGTATCAAATAGTTCTAGGAATTTTTGCATTTGTGGTTGGTGAGTATCTTAAAGCCGGAATGATCATCAATCTTTTATCGGCAAGTGTAGTAATATTTTTTACAATGAGTGTTGTAAGAAAACTATTCTCAAATGAGTATTCTTTTTTTACAGGATTATTACTTGTATTCAACCCTATTTTCATTCAATATACCTATAGTGCCGGTACGGATATGTTCTTCAACGCTCTCGTAAGTTTAACAATTTTTCTTCTCTTTTTAAAAGACGAATCTAAATATCTTCATTTAGTATTTGCTGCTTTTGTTACAGGCCTTGCTTATTTGACGAGGTACAACGGAACATTCCTAATAATTTTCTTCTTTGCTATACTAATAATTACCAATTGGAAAATTGATTTTAAAGCAAAGATTAAATCTGCATTTATTTTTTTAGGAACTTTCTTTATTACAATCTCACCCTGGGGATTTTTCCTCTTGATTAAAAAAGGCAGCTTTTTTTATAACGATAATTACAGAAACATTGCTTATGAATTTTACGCAAAGGGGAAAATCTCATGGGACAGTTTTTGGTATTCGGGGAATAATCAGTTTTCTTCATTGACCGAAGTTATATTTAAAGATCCCATAAATTTTGGGGTTCATATGCTTCAAAATGTTTACGAGCATTTTCTATTAGATATGGAAAGACTGATTGGCTGGCAGTTGGGTGTTTTGGTAGTCCTCGGTTTAGTTATCTTTTTTATTAACAATCCCTTGAAATATTTAAAGAGTAAAAAGTTTGCGTACTTAATCAGCGGTGGAGTGTTTTTTTTAATATTGCTTTTGGTCTTTTACAGCGAAAGATTCTCGCTCTTTTTAATCCCTTTTTATGTGATAATGGCTCTTTACCCGTTGTTCTCTAACAAAAAATCTTTAAAGAATTTTCTGCCAAAACCGGTTGTATTTATAATAATAATTGGAATTAGTTTATTCACTTTTATAAAAGCATATTCGTACAATGCTTTAAGGATCGATTCCGGACCAGAAGAGATTTTACTTCTGAGAGATTGGTATTTTGCCAATGTACCGGAGGATGAGAGAGGAAAAATAATAGCCGCAAGAAAACCGCAAATAGCTTACTATCTAAATATGGATTTTAATGTTATTCCAATTGCAGATAATTACCAGGATTTTTTGAATAAAATAAAAAAAGAAAAAAACGATTATATTTATTTTGGAATTATGGAAGCACAAACTCGTCCTGCGCTGAGAGGACTTTTAAATCCCAAAAACAATTTTCCGGGATTAAGACCAATCGTTTATTTTTCAAATCCTCCGTCGGTTTTGTATAAGGTTGAATAATATATACCTATAATATGTATTTGTAAGGGCGACTCGCTAAAAAAAATAGCCCCAAGGTTCATCGAGATAAAGTTTAAATAATTTTTTATTATCGTTTACAAATATGTTAAAACCTCCACCTACGTTAAAACTTCGGAGGACAAGTCGGAGGTTGCTTTAATTAAAATTGTATTTACATTTCTTACTCTTATATACCACTTCTTTAAATTGACTATAAAACAAAATATGGATAAGTTTGATGAGCAAAAAATTGATAATTTTAAAGTATGCTTACTCAATATATTCCAATTTTTATAGTACTCTCAATTGCAATAATTTTTGCCGTTGTAACCGTATCAGCCTCTAAAATTTTTGGTCCGCAAAGACCGAACAAAGAAAAACTTTCTACTTATGAAAGCGGAATGAAACCTGTCGGAACTACAAGAGAAAGGATGTCAATTAAATATTACCTTGTTGCAATGCTGTTCATCATTTTTGATATTGAAGTAGTTTTTGTTTACCCATGGGCAGTTAACTTTAAAAGTATGTATGCAGAGCAGGGAATTTCCGTCTTTTTTTCTATGTTGGTTTTTCTTATAGTGCTGGAGCTAGGCTACTTATATGTTTATAAAAAAGGCGGGTTTAAATGGGATTAGAAGCTCAGTTAAAATCAGATGGATTTATTACATCAACTATTGATGCGGTAATTGCGTGGTCTAGAAAAAACTCTGTTTGGCCAATGCCAATGGGTATTTCCTGTTGTGCAATTGAAATGATGGCGGTAGCGGATCCCAAATATGATATCGCACGTTTCGGCTCCGAAGTAATGCGTTTTACTCCTCGTCAGTGCGACTTGATGATTGTTGCCGGAACAGTTACTTATAAAATGTCACACGTTGTTAGAAAAATTTACGACCAAATGCCCGATCCTAAATGGGTGATAGCTATGGGTGCCTGTACCTCAACCGGGGGTATTTACAGGACATATTCCGTGGTTCAGGGGATAGATCAATTTTTACCAGTTGATATTTACCTTGCAGGGTGCCCTCCAAGACCCGACAATCTGCTGCACGCTTTGATACAAATCCAAAAGAAAATAGGTAAAACAAAAGCAAGAGATTTTCAAAATAAACCATTGCCGGAATTACCTGTTATTCAAAACAATTAAACTTATGGAATTGCAAGAACTGATCATTCAAAAACTTCAAAAAAACTTCCCGGATTCATTCATTAGTTCTAATGTTTATATGGGTGATCTATCAGTAAAAGTTGATAAAAAAGAAATAGTTAAAATTTGCACACTCTTAAAAGAAGATTCGGAATTGTTATTTATTTTGTGTGAAGATGTTACAGCAATAGATTGGTCAAAAAGGAACAACAGGTTCACTGTAGTTTATCATATCTTTTCATTCAAGCATAACTTCAGACTTCGTATAAAAGCAGATGTTGACGAGTCAGATTGTGCAATAGATACAGTGTCATCCGTTTGGAAAACAGCAAATTGGGAAGAAAGAGAAGTTTATGATATGTTCGGTATAAGTTTTAACAATCACCCTGACTTAAGAAGAATGTATATGCCTGAAGATTTTGAACATTATCCATTAAGAAAAGATTTTCCATTAATGGGAATACCTGGTTCACTATCTCTTCCTAAAAAATAAATTGATATGGAAATATTAAAAGAAAAAGATGTAAATACTAAAATACTACAAGCGTTGATGGATGCTGAATCTGACGTAAGTGTTGATGATGCTCTTGAAAATGAGATGATTCTGAATATGGGTCCCCAGCACCCGGCAACACACGGTGTTCTTAGACTTTTGCTCAGATTAGACGGTGAAACAATTGTTGCCTGTGTTCCCGAATTAGGTTACCTGCACAGAGGATACGAAAAACTAGCAGAAAATATGACATACTATGAGTTCATTCCCCATACCGACAGATTGGATTATCTTGCGCCAATGTCTAATAACGTTGCATGGGTTCTTGCAGTTGAAAAATTAGCAGGAATAGAAGCACCAAAAAGAGCACAATACATAAGAATGATGGTTGCCGAGCTATCAAGAATTGCTTCACATTTAGTTGCAATGGGTGCACTATCAATGGATGTAGGAGCTTTAACTGTGTTTCTATGGACTTTAAGAGAAAGAGAAAAAATTCTTGATATCTGGGATGTTCTCTGCGGAGCGAGATTTACAAACAGTTATACAAGAATTGGCGGTGTAGCAAACGATATACAACCGGAAGCTTTGGCTATGATTAAAGATTTTATCGGTCAGTTTGAAGGGAGTATTGACGAATGCGAAAGACTAGTTAATTCAAATAAAATATTTATTGAACGACTTGACGGCATTGGAGTTGCAACAAAAGAGCAGGCAATTGATTTCGGTTTTACAGGTCCGAACTTAAGAGCCTGCGGTGTTGAGTTCGATTTAAGAAGAGCAACCCCGTATATGTTTTACAACGAAATGGATTTTAATATTCCTGTTTACACCGAAGGTGACTCACTTGCAAGATATTTTGTGAGAGCCGATGAAATGAGAGAAAGCTCAAAGATAATAAAACAGATTTTGGACAAAATACCTCATGGAGAAATACTGTTAAATCAACCTAAAAAAGTTTTACCGAAGAAAACCGATGTGTATTCCAAAATGGAAGAACTTATTAACGATTTTATGATAGTCAACTTTGGAATAAATCCACCTAAGGGAGATATTTATTCTGCAATCGAAAATCCGAAAGGGGAGCTTGGTTTTTATCTTGTCAGCGAGGGAGAAGGTATTCCATGGAGATGTAAAATAAGGTCGCCATCTTTTGTAAATCTGCAGTCACTTCCTCATTTGGTCAAAGGGCATATGATATCCGATGTGGTTGCAATTATAGGAAGTTTAGACCCGATTATGGGCGAAGCGGATAAATAATTTCAAGGAAAAATTAAAAAGTTAAAAGTAATTAGACAAATGGAATTCAAGTTTACACCGGGAAATCAAGCAAAGATAAATGATACCTTAAAAAAATATCCTACAAAAAAAGCTGCGGTTATGTCTGTGCTTTTTCTTGGACAGGAACAGAACGGCTGGATATCAAAAGAAGTTATGAAAGAAATAGCATCTGTTTTGGAAATTACCGAAGAAGAAGTTTTTGGGGTAGTTACCTTCTATACTATGTTTTATGAAAAACCTATGGGCAAAAATCATCTGCAAGTTTGCACAAATGTTTCGTGTATGCTGAGAGGCGGTTACGAAATATTTATCCAGGTAAAAGAGAAACTTGGAATTGATAATATGGAAGTTACTGAAGACAAAAACTTTTCATTGGAAGAAGTGGAGTGTATGGGCTCTTGCGGAACCGCACCGATGATAGCGGTAAATGAAGATTATTATGAGAATTTAAATGCAGACAAAGTGAACGAAATTATTGAATCTCTAAGACAAAAGAACTGATGGAAAAAATTGTTTTACCAGACATAAAAGATCTACACAAGATAGAAGTATATAAAGCTAATGACGGCTATACTGCAATTAACAAAGCATTAAGTCAATCACCCGACGATTTAATTGAGCAAGTAAAAAAATCGGGACTTAGAGGAAGGGGTGGAGCCGCTTTCTTAGCCGGACTGAAGTGGAGCTTTATGCCTAAGACTAATGATAAACCTAAATATCTTTGTGTTAACGGTGACGAAAGCGAACCCGGATCTTTTAAGGACAGACAAATATTCGAACTTAATCCTCATCAATTAATTGAAGGAACATTAATTACTTGTTATGCAATAGGTGCCAAGACAGCATATGTTTACATTAGAGGTGAATACCACAAGTGGATAAAATTATTTCAGGATGCTTTGGATGACGCCTACGAAGCTGGTTTTGTCGGTGAAAAGATGAAAGAAACTTTCAATACTGATTTTGCTTGTGAAATTTATATTCACAAAGGAGCAGGTGCTTACATATGCGGTGAAGAAACATCACTGATGAATTCTATTGAAGGACAAAGAGGGTACCCGAGAGTGAAACCGCCTTTCCCTGCACAAAATGGTTTATGGGGCTGTCCAACTACAATTAACAATGTTGAAACAATTGCGAACGTACCTAAAATTATTAACAAAGGTTGGGAATGGTTTTCTAAAATCGGTGAGCCGAAACATCCCGGGACAATATTATTCGGTATAAGCGGACACGTAAACAATCCCGGTGTTTACGAATTACCGAGCGGTACTTTGCTTACAGATATTATTTATAAATACGCTGGCGGTATTCCTGGAGATAAAAAAATATTATGTGTTATTCCCGGAGGTTCTTCTATGCCTCCCCTGAGAGGCGATGGGATTGAAGGCGTTAAAATGGATGCCGAATCTCTTAAAGCTGCAGGTTCGTCAATAGGTACAGGCGGAATTATTGTAATGGACGAAGATACTGACCTAGTAAAAGTTTTGGCCCGTATTGCTAAATTTTATTATCACGAAAGCTGCGGACAATGTACACCCTGTCGTGAAGGTACAAGCTGGCTGGTAAGACTTTTGGATAGAATAGGACAAGGCAACGGTTCCTCTCACGATTTAGATATGCTTATTGATGTTGCAAGCAATATAGAAGGTAATACAATCTGTGCACTGGGTGAAGCAGCGGCTTGGCCTGTAAGATTTATGGTAAGTCGTTTCAGAGATTATTTTGAAAAAAGAGTGAAAAAAGAGATTGTACTTCCTGTTAAAAATAAAGTCCACTCAATGCGTGATACTGCATTCCCGCTTGACTCTCCGTAGACTTTGTCTCCGGGGACGAGTAGACAAATCCGGAATGACAGTTATGAGACAAATTCTTCTTTCTCAATCATTATTGAATTAATTCTCAGATGTCCTCTTTCCCAATTCTCTGTCAAGCAAAAACAAACCCTGTTTATCGATGCCTATAAATTTTATTTTATCCAATAATCTTTGAGCTGTTGCTTCTTCTTCAACCTGTTCGCTTATAAACCATTGCATAAAATTATTAGTTGCGTGGTCTTTCTCTTTTACTGCTACATCAACAATATCATTTATCGCTTTTGTTACATCACATTCGTGCTTATATGTATCCTTAAAAACTTCTAAAGGAGAAGACCATTCGGTCTTTGGTGTTTTAATTGCAGTTAATTTTACTTTCCCTCCTACTTGATGTATGTAATCGTAAATTTTCATTGCATGTTTTCTTTCTTCCTCTGATTGTACTCGCATCCAGTTAGCAAAGCCTTCAAATGAATTATTCTCAAAATATGCTGACATAGCGAGATAAAAATAAGAGGAATAAAGTTCGTCATTTAATTGTTTATTTAATTTTTTTTCTATTTTAGGATTAATCATATAATAATTCCCGAATTTTTATAAGTTTTTTTTAACGTTCAAAGATAATCTATTTTTGAATCAAATATTTCTATGTTGATAAAAATAGAGCAATTAAAACCGGGAATCGTAAATTATACATATTTCTTAACTTTTTATTCATTTTATAAATCTTTATATTTGCACTTTCAAAAAATAAAAATATAGAAAATGAACCTAAAATCCCTTAACCAAGCCCAAAAAGAAGCTGTTGTATATAATAACGGATCATCAATGATAGTAGCGGGCGCTGGTTCCGGTAAAACAAGAGTCTTAATTTATAAAATTGCATATCAAATTTGCACAGGAGCTAAACCGGAAAACATTTTAGCTTTAACTTTTACAAATAAGGCTGCCAGTGAAATGAAAGATAGGATAAGAGAATTAATAGGGACTAAATCAAATTCTCTTTGGATGGGAACATTTCATTCAATTTTCGCAAAAATTCTACGCACTGAAGCTGAATATATAAATTACAAAAAGAATTTTTCTATTTATGATACAGAAGATTCAATTTCATTAGTACAAAACATACTTACAAATTTAGATATTGATATTAATGATGCAACATCTAAATCTATCAGGCATAAAATAGGTGTTATGAAAAATCATATGATTACACCTGAAGAATTCAGAGTAAAGCACGCTAAATCCACCTCTGATAAAAAGATTGCAACTGTATTTGAAGAATATCAAAAAAGACTTGTTATAAACAATGCTATGGACTTTGAAGATTTGCTGCTAAAACCGATCGAACTTTTTCAAAGCAACAATAAAATTCTTCAAAAATATAAAAAGCGATTTAAATATGTTTTTGTTGATGAATTTCAGGACACTAACATTGCTCAATATACTTTATTAAAAATGCTTGTTAATAAAACAGGTAATATATGTGTGGTTGGAGATGATGCACAAAGCATTTATAGTTGGCGAGGTGCAACTATCAGTAATATGTTAGATTTTGAAAAACATTTTACAAAATGCAAGACTTTCAAGCTTGAACAAAATTACAGGTCGACAAAAAGTATTTTGATGGCCGCAGACTCTGTAATTAAAAACAACAAAAATCAAATTCAGAAAACACTTTGGACGGAAAACAATGACGGTGAACAATTAATTTTACTTAAGTGTTCCGATGAGAAAGATGAAGCATATCAAATAGCAAAATATATTCAAAAAGAAATCTTAAAGAAAAAACTTTTACATAAAGATTTTGCAATACTTTACAGAACAAATGCACAATCACGAGCATTAGAAGATATTTTCAGAAGGGAGAAAATTCCTTATAAAATAGTAGGCGGGATTGAATTCTACAGAAGGAAAGAGATAAAGGATTTAATTGCTTATTTAAAAGTTTTATCAAATCAAAATGATGAAGAGAGTTTACTCCGTATTATGAACTACCCGCAGCGTGGAATTGGTTCTACTACTTTAAAAAGAATGATTGCATTTGCCAGAAAACACGATTTGACAATGTTCAAAACTATGGCAAGAATTTTTGAAGTTATTGACATAAAAGAGAGGATCCAAAAAAATGTAAAAGGCTTCAGACTTCTTTTAGATAAATATATTGATTTAAAAGATAAGCTTTGTATTGGTGAACTTACAAGAGCACTTGTTGATGAACTCGGTGTATTAAGAGCTTTAAAATCACAAAACACACCTGATTCATTAGCTCGTAGGGAAAATATAAATGAATTACTTTCAGCATTGACAGAGTTTTCAGATGATAACAAAAAAGCTACACTTGAAGATTTCTTAGAAGAAGTATCACTTATTTCAGGAATTGATACTTATGAAAACGAAAAAAATTCTTGTCTTAGGGGTGGTTGCGGTAACTCTTGTTTTGATAGGCGCTCTAGTCATGAAGACACAGGGCGTTGCCTCTGCAGGCATGCACAGCCAAGAAAAAGCCGTTAGTGTTAATGGATTAAATACCGAAGTCTTAGGCGGCTTAATTGGTATGCTCAAGGCCGATTCGAAAGCTGGTCGTATAACCTTTTTTTCCAATTCGAAATGGCAAGATGGCATGCGCAGCCTAACTAGCTTTACCGGTTATAAGATTGATGGCAAGATGCATCACGAGAAAGAGCGGCAATTTGTTCTCTTGGGCGATGAGGGTGTTGAGTTGAGTGGAACCGATGCTGCACCTGGCGCTGTTGAAGAACTCATGTACGCAGTTGGCACCTGCATCATCGCTGCCGGCAACGCCAATGCGGCCTTGATGGGTGTTAAGCTCACACGATTCGAGATAGCGCTCGAAAGTGACGTGGATTTGCACGGTCTGTTTGCCTTGGATGAGAAAGTTCGACCCGGTATCCTTGAATTCCGCTCAAAGATAACCATCGCGGGTGATGCGGATGAGGAGACCTTGCGGAAAATTGCGCTGCTGGGCTATAAGTATTCGCCTGTATCCGATACGGTTCGCAACGGCGTGGCCATGGCCGTAGAACCGGAAGTCGTAGTGGTGAAAGCGATGACGGCCAAGTAGTTAATATTAACTGGCCTCATTGGTGGGCCGCATGCTCGCAAAACAAATTGCTGCCATTCCGCCTAACACACTGCGGTTCACCAACTTTTATCAAGGCGTCCGCATATTACCTGTGCCTACTCTCTACTCGATAGTGTTAGAAAGTTAATTTTTTTCTTTGAAAGGTCGTTAGAATCTGGATTTGCTCACAAGAGCGGATATTATCAAGCAACCCGCTCGGCTTTACTAATACTCGGTGGCATTTTGATGGTAGTCCTGGATAATGTATTATTATTATGCAACTTTAAAGCCCAATGTGAAAACATAAACAATGTCCGACAAGAACTCATGCTTGTCTATATCTTGCAGAATAGGTTTTAAGAGGTCAAAAGAATGAATCAAAAGAACGAAGTGTGGCCGAACGGGATGCCAGAGTTAGATCGGCTCGAAAGTTCAGATGATCCAAGCGCCTAATCGGGTAAGGGCGGGTTTTTCTCCCGCCCTTACCACACCACCGGACATGCGGGTCCGCATCCGGCGGTTCATCGCAGGATGAATCAACATCAAATGCGAAAAAGTTCTTTCACATTTACAAGGCTGGCGGTTGTCGCCGCGCCGCTCACGACTGAGCCCGGTCGGGCATAAATGCCGCAAGACGAGCGTGACAGTGCTCCTCCTTGACCGCGATGTTCGGCCCTTCACCATGTCTCGGCAATTAAACCGAGCGTTCGGCTACTATGACCTCTGCTGACTTCTGCTTAACTTAAGCGAGCGAGTTACCTCGCAAGCCGCTACGTTGAGTCTGTGGGTGCTATCCAGTTCGTCTCTCATGCCAGCTGATAGCACGCTGACATGCCTGGGCTTGGTATCCCGGAGGCCCTT
>JACZTL010000003.1 GCA_022573715.1 Bacteroidota bacterium | reverse complement strand
TAAAGATGGACGTTTATTATTAGTTGAATGGCACGGCGCTCCTATTTTAAAGGGTAAAGAATTTGATTATTTCATAGTGGTAGGTATAGATATTACTGAGCGCAAGCAAACTGAACAAACACTAAGGGATAGTGAATATCTATTAAGAGAATCACAGAAAGTTGCCAATCTCGGTTCTTACATTTTAGATATTCCCAGTGGCATTTGGAAAAGTTCTCTTATCCTGGATGATGTGTTTGGTATTGATAAAAAATACAACAAGGATGTATCTGGCTGGTTACAAATTATCCATCCGGAAGATAGGACTATGATTCAGGATTATCTTGCATTAAATGTATTGACTAATCACGAACCCTTCAACAAGGAATACCGCATTAAAAGGATTAATGACCAGCAAGAACGTTGGGTGCAAGGCTTGGGAGAACTGGAATTTGATGATGATGGAAGCCCCATAAAAATGCTCGGAACAATTCAGGATATTACTGAACGTAAGAAATCCGAAATCCTTCTAAAGGAATCCGAAAAAAAATACAGAGAATTATTTGAAAAATCTAATGATGCAATTCTTATAATTGAGAATAATAAATTTGTAGATTGTAACGATTCTACAGTAAAAATGCTTCGTTATAAAAATAAAAAAGAACTTCTAAATATTCATCCTTCTGTTTTGTCGCCTGAATTTCAGCCTGACGGACGAGAGTCTTTTGAAAAAGCAGAAGAGATGATGAATATTGCTTTTCAAAAAGGCAGTCATCGTTTTGAATGGGACCATAAAAAAGCTGACGGAGAAGTATTTCCGGTGGAAGTACTACTGACAGTTGTTTCTAAAGATGATAAAAATAAAATTTTACATACAGTTTGGCGGGATATAACAAAACGCAAAAAAGCTGAAAATGAATTGAGAGAGAGTCAGCAGCGTATGGCTAACCATTTGGAAAATACTCCCCTTGCTGCAATTTTCTGGGATCTAAATTTTAAAGTTACGGACTGGAATCGATCAGCTGAGGAAATTTATGGTTATAGTAAAGCAGAAGCTTTGGGTAAACACGCTAATGAATTGATTGTACCTGAAGAGTTAAAAGAAAATATTAATAATATATTCAATCATTTATTATCTCAAACCGGTGGTTATCGAGGCACAAATGAAAATGTCACTAAAGATGGTAAAAGGATATTATGTAATTGGTACAATGTAGCCATAACCGACACAAGTGGTAAAGTTACTGGTGTAGCTTCTTTAGTTGATGATATTACAATCCGTAAACGTAATATAGACGAATTAAAAAAGAGTGAAGCAAAATTTAAACTACTACTTGAAAATCTACCGAATGCTGTTTTCCTTACTAAACTTGGTGGTGTAAATGCCGGCGAAATAATTTATGCCAACCCTGAAGCTGAAAAACAAACCGGTTATAAAAAATCAAAACTTATTGGTATGAATATTATTAATGATTTTCTTGTTGAACAAGAGACAAAATTATTAAAAGATAAAAGAGAAAATGATTTAATAAATGATAAAATTCTATCTTTTATAGAAAAGAAAAAACGTGCAGACAGTTCTGTTTATACAACACGGGTAATGATTACTTCAATAGAATATGAAAATGAAAAAGTGAACCTTTCTGTTAACACAGATATTACTGAACAAGTTGAAGCCCAAGCAAAAGTTATAGAAAGTGAAAAAAAATACAAATCACTTTTTGATAACAATTTAACTGCTGTATATACATCAACAGTTGACGGCAAAATTTTAGAATGCAATAATGCTTTTGTAAAAATGTTTGGCTATCAATCAAAAGAAGAAATCTTAAAAATTGATACAAACAGTTTATATAAATCTGATATTGGCAGAAAATTATTTCTCGAAAAATTAAAAGACAAAAAAGTTATCTCTAATTTTGAAACTATCGGTATTAGAAAAGATGGTTCTGTTATTTCTACATTAATAAGTGCTAATTTAATTTCAGATAATATAATGCAAAGTTCTATTTTCGATATAACCACTAGAAAAAAATATCAGGCTGAAATATTAAAATTATCCCGCGGTATTGAGCAAAGTCCTAATATGATAATAATTACTGATCTGGATGGTAATATTGAATATGCAAATCCCAAAATAACTGAAGTGACAGGATATACTCAAAAAGAGTTGATAGGTAAAAATCCTAGTATTTTCTCATCCGGACAAATGCCTAAAGAAACTTTTGAAGAACTATGGGATACAATTCTCTATGGCAAGACCTGGAAAGGTGAACTTTTAAATAAACGTAAAAATGGTGAACTTTATTGGGAAAGTGTGACAATTGCACCTATTATTGATAATGAAGGAAACATATTGAATTATATAGCCATCAAAGATGATATAACTGAAAAAAGAGAAATGAGGGAAGAGTTAATAAAAGCCAAAGAAAAAGCTGAAGAATTGTACAAACTTAAATCTAGTTTTCTTTCAAATATGAGTCACGAACTCAGGACTCCATTAGTAGGCATTCTGGGATTTACCGAGATATTAGAGGAAGATATTAAAGATCCCGAACTAAATAAAATTGCGAGTTTAATAAATGAAAATGGTAAACGACTTTTAAAAACATTGAACCTAATCTTAAATTTATCAAAAATTGAATCTGAATCAGTAGAAATAGAACTTACTGAGTTTGATGTTATTAAAGAAGTTCCAAGAAGTGTTTTGTTATTTGAAAAGTCGGCACTTAAAAAAAATATTTTTATTAAAGTTAAAAGCAATGTTGATGACCTTATAATACATAGTGATGTAAGGATATTCTATGAAATTTTAAATAATCTTATAAATAATGCTGTTAAATATACAGAAGAAGGTGGCATAACGGTTTATGTTGATATAACTAAGGATTATAAATATGCTGAAATTAAAGTAGTAGATACTGGCATTGGAATACCAAAGGATAAGCGAGAAATAATTTGGGAAGAATTTCGCCAAGTTAGTGAAGGTGCCTCTAGGATCTATGAAGGTACTGGTCTTGGTCTTACTATTACAAATAAATACATTAAAAAACTCAAGGGTAAAATTACATTAGAAAGTGAATTAGGTAAAGGTTCAACCTTTACTGTTCTTATTCCGACAAACGTAATGCTCTATCCTACAACACCTTCAATTTCTAAATCATCTAAAAAGGAACTCTTAGATAAAGAAAAATTTCCTGAAGTTAAACTCCCTAAATTACTTTATGTGGAAGATGATAAAATTGCAAGTGATATTGTTAAAAGATTTTTAAAAAACCATTATAATATTATTTTGGCTAAAGATGGCATTGAAGGTCTTATCAAAGCTAAAAATATCAAGTTTGATATTATCTTAATGGATATTGATCTAAAGTTTCAACCTGATGGAATTGAGTTAACAAAACATATAAGAAAATTAGAAGATTATAAACCGGTTCCAATAATAGCTGTTTCTGCCTATACAGTTTCAGATAATAAAAAGAAATATTTGGAAAGTGGCTTTACAAGTTATTTAGCAAAACCATTTACTAAAAAAGAATTAATCAGTACACTTGATAATGCCTTAAATCATAAATTATAATATCTTTACAAAATCTCAGAGGTTTTAAATAAATTAGGAACGATATTAAAGAAAACATAAACCTACCATTTGTAACCTCGGAGGTAACTTTTCAGCATTCTTTTTAAACGAATAGTGAGATTCGTTCTACAAAAAAAATTGTGCTCTTCTGTTTCACCTTTGTCGTTTGCCGTCTTTCGTCTCTCGTTTTCCGTCTTACGTAATAATTTGTAATAACTTTATTATTTTAGGTTCTGTTTATAAAAATTGAATATAAAATTAAAGTATGAAATCCTGGGTTAAAACTACATTAGCTGTTATTATAAGTATAATTGTAATAATACTTATCGGCGGAGCTATATTCTATAATATGCTCAATTCCTCATTACCCGAATACAAGGATGAAATTTCCTTAAATGGAATAGATAACAACATCGAAATTTACAGGGACAGTGTAGCCGTTCCCTACATTATTGCACAGACCGAAAGCGATGCAGCATTTGCTTTGGGTTATGTTCACGCACAGGAAAGATTATTTACTATGGATATTGCACGCAGAGCAGGTGCAGGCAAACTTAGCGAGATTTTCGGTGAAAAGACGATTCCTTTCGATAAGATGTTCTTAACCGTTGGGATAAAAAGAAATCTAATTAAAAATTACGCAAAGTCTAATCGGAACAATATTAAACTTCTAAAAGCATATTCACGCGGTGTGAATTTTTTTATTAAAAATGCAGGCGGAAAACTGCCGATTGAATTTAGTGTGTTAGGTTACGAACCGGAAGAATGGAGACCCATTCATAGTCTGATAATAATGAGAATGATGGCTTGGGAACTTAACATCGGTTGGTGGACAGACTTTGCATACACAGAACTGATTCAAAAAGTAGGAGTTGAAAAAGCCAAAGAAATATTACCCGCTTATACGAAGGATGCCCCGGTTATTATTCCCAAAGGTATAGCTAATTTACCAAAGATTAATAATTCGTTTGTAAGAGTTGAGAAACAGTTTAGAAAATTTTTAGGACTTCGCGGTACACATATCGGCTCAAACAGTTGGGTGGTTGACGGAAGTATGTCGGCAAGCGGAAAACCTATAATAGCAAACGATACTCACCTTACTTTCAGTGCACCGGTTAAATGGTTTATAGCAGTAATTAAAGTGGGGAATTGGAATGCAGCAGGTTTTACCCTGCCGGGTATTCCGGGAATTGTTATCGGTAAAAATAATTCAATTGCCTGGACTATGACCAACGTAATGGCAGACGATGCGGATTTTTACAGCGAAAAAATTGACAGTTCAGGTAAAAAATATTTTTATGATAGAAGATGGTACGATTTAAAAATTATAAAAGACACTATCAAGGTAAGAAATTCTACTCCGGTTGTTAACGTCACAAAAATCACACACAATGGACCGATAATTTCTGATATACATCCGCTTTCATTTTTATATAAGAATGAACCGGAAACATTTTCGCCTATTTCAATGCACTGGCTCGGCAATGAATTTAGCGATGAACTGAATGCAATTTATAATGTGAACAAGGCGAAGAACTTCTATCAATTTAAGAAAGCGTTAGATGATTTCGGAGTGCCGGGGCAAAATTTTATTTATGCAGATAAAAAAGGGAACATCGGTTATGTGTTCGGTGCTGATCTTCCGATAAGAAAATACTACGATGCAAATTATATAATTGACGGAACAAGCAGCAATTATAATTGGAAGGGAATTTTAAGCAGAAATAGAATCCCGTATTTATTAAATCCCAAAAGTCATTTTATTGCATCTGCAAATAATAAAACATTAAAAAATTTTAAGTATTATATATCCAATTTATGGGAGCCGTCATCACGATTAGACAGGATAACTCAACTCTTAAAATTAAAAAATAAACATTCCATAAATGATTTTAAAAATTACCAAATGGATTTTGTTTCACCTTATGCAAAGGAAATTACAGGTCATCTGCTTTTGGCGTTTAACAATATAAAAGTGGTTGACGATAATCTTAAAAAAGCTCTTAGTTTGTTTGAGCAATGGGATTATAAATTTGATAAATACAGTCAAACACCCCTTATTTACGCTGGCTTTTTTAAGTATCTTCTAAAAAATATTTTTGAAGACGAAATGGGTGAGGAACTTTTAAATGATTTCGTGTTTGTAGCAAACGTACCTTACAGAAGCATTCAACAGATTTTAAATGAAGATGATAACAGTTGGTACAATAATATAAACACACCCAAAGTGGAAACTAAAAATTATATTATAAGAAAAAGTTTAACCGATGCCCTGGATTATTTGGAAAACAAGCTCGGTAAAAAAATGGAACATTGGCAATGGGGAAGTTTACATCAAGTTACGTTTAAACATATGTTCAGCGGAAATTTAAAGATGCTGGATAATTTAATTAATATCGGTCCATTTGAAATAAGCGGGGACGGGACTACAATTTTTAATACCGAATATTCATTTGCAAAAAGTATAGAAAAATATCCGAGATTCAAACACGGTGAGTTTGAGAACAACCTGGGGCCTGCGATGAGATTTATTTACGACTTTGCCAAGCCCGACCAATTTTTAATGGTATTAACAACGGGTCAATCAGGGTGTGTTTTAAGTGATCATTATAAAGATATGACCAACTTGTGGCTGAACGGTAAATATATAAAAGTAAGAACAGATTCAGCATCAATAATTCAGAATAAAAATCTGCTTAGATTTGTAAAACAAAATTAATACTGACACTTACTTTACATATATCAAAGATTTATTCATATTACATTTTATCTAAAAATTAACAAGTGAATTATGAAAGTTATTGAACATATCGAAAAAGCGGAAAAACCTTTTATAAGTTTCGAATTAATTCCACCTAAAAGAGGCGGTGATATTACAAGTTTGTTAAACGTTTTAGATAACATCATTAAATATAACCCCCCGTTTATTGATATAACAAGTCATTCGGCTGAGGTTGTATATGACGAAACTAAAGACGGAATAAAGAAGAAAGTAAAAAGAAAAAGACCGGGCACGCTTGGTATTTGTGCTTTAATTCAGCATAAATATGATATTGATTCAGTCCCGCACATTCTTACAAACGGTTTTACAAGAGAAGAAACGGAAGACCTTTTAATTGAACTGAGCTATCTGGGAATTGATAACGTGCTGGCAATAAGGGGTGATGATTTAGGATTTCAAAAACCTGTTCCCGAAGGCAAAAGTGCAAATGAATATGCAACAGACCTGGTAAAACAAATAAACGATATGAACAAGGGTAAATATTTAGAGGAAAGTTTACTTGACGCACAACCCTCTAATTTCTGCATTGGTGTGGGCGGCTATCCCGAGAAACATTTTGAAGCTCCAAATTTATTGACAGATATAAAATATGCAAAACAAAAGGTGGATAACGGTGCAGATTATATTGTAACTCAAATGTTCTATGATAACGAAGTTTATTTTAAATATGTAGAGCTTTGCAGAGAACAGGGAATAAATGTACCAATTATTCCCGGGCTTAAAATAATTACTGCAAAATCAAATCTTACAACAGTACCGAAAAATTTTTTTATAAATATTCCTGAAGAATTATCAGACAAAGTAATGGATGCAGAAAAGGATAAAGTGCTTGAAGTTGGTGTTGAGTGGGCAGCCTCTCAAGTCGAAGAATTAATTAAAAAAGGTGTTCCGAGTATTCATTTTTACATTATGCTTAATTCAAAACCCATTAGCATGTTAATGGACAGATTAAAATTATTTTAAAGTTTAATTGGAATTCATAGTTGAAAAAAATAATATTAAATAAAAAAATAAAATTACCAATTAAAAAAATAAAATGGGGTGTAGCCGGTTGCGGTCATTTTGCTGAACATTCTTTTTTGCCCGCAGTACATATATCACGAAGAGGTAAAGTAACCTCAATTTTCTCGAATAATAAACAAAGAGCAGAGCAACTTGCCAATAAATTCTCCATTGCAAATTATTTCTCTGATTATGAAAAATTTTTAGCCTCTGATATAGATGCTGTTTATATATCAAGTGCTAATATTAACCATTACGGACAGGCTATTATGGCTGCTAATGCCGGTAAACATATTCTTTGTGAAAAACCTATATCAATGACAAGTGAACAAGCAAAAGAGATAATTAAAACTTGCAAAAAGAATAATGTTCAACTTTCGATTAATTATGTTATGCGTTATCACCCACTAATATTAAAAGCTAAAGAAATTATAAACTCAAGAATGATAGGGAAACTAACTTCAATAAACATGAGCTTCAATATTAATTTACCTCCGAGTGAGAATTTCAGATACAATAAAAAGCTAAGTGGTGGTGGTGCATTAAGGGATTTAGGAACTCACTTAATTGACCTGCTCCTTTTTTTTGGAGGAGAAATTGAACAAATAAACGGTGGATTAGATAACCTTGTATTCAAAGAAGATGTTGAAGATTATGCTTATGCAACAGTCAAATTTAAAGACTTGGGATACGGTAATTTCAATGTTTCATACTGTAATAAAAGAGCATTAAATAGAATTGAAATTCTCGGAACCAAGGGTGCAATAACAATTGATAATTTTATCGGGATAAAAAATGAAACACCAAAAATATCAATATTATTGAAAAACGAAACCAAAAAAGTGTTTAGAAAACGAGGCAATAAAATGTTATACATGCTTCGTTCTGTTCAAAAAGCTTTTTTGAAAAATAAAGCACCTCTTGTTACAGGTGAAGACGGATATATTAATCTAAAATTAATTGAAGAACTGGAGAAAAAATGCTCTTAGTTGAACAGCTGATTGATGTTTGTCACAGGGTTTATGAAAAAGGCTTTGTCTCTGCGTTCGACGGTAATTTATCTGTCTTTACTCCAGAAAATACAATATTAATCACACGCTCTAATGTTTGTAAAGGAGCAGTGGGATTAGAAGACATTTTAGAGATAGATTTATACGGCCGTGTAATAAGCGGTAGCGGGAAAATATCAACAGAATTTAAATTACACCAATTTGCATACGCATACAGACCGGATGTTTTTGGGGTGATCCACACGCATTCAGCTTATGCTACTGCTTTTGCCAGCAGTAAAAACAAAATTGTAAACGATGTTTTTCCGGAAGTGATTTTATCTTTAGGTAAAATTCCTTTATGCAAGTACGCTACTCCGTCTACTGACGATCTACCCAAAAGTTTGCACGAATTTATTTCTGAAGGATGGGCTTATCTGCTTGAAAATCACGGCGCAGTTACATTGGGTACTGATATTTACGATGCCTATTATAAAATGGAAAAACTTGAACATACGGCAAAAATAATTTCAATTGCACGTTGTTTAGGCGGAGTTAATAAACTTCCGCAGGAGAAAATTGATGAATTAAAAAGTATTTCTGAAAAAGTTTACGGAATAAAACAGTACTAATACTATGAAACATTAATGATTGCAAGAAAACACATCCGGTTACTGCGGGAGGGAATGATTATATTTGCGAAAAGGAAATATGAATGTATGAATGTATGAATGTATGATTGTATGATTGAATGGTTGTATGAAAAATGATTGATAAAGATTTATAAAAAAACTTAATAATGGATATTGGAATAAAGATTATCATTAAGTTTTCATCCGGCAGTTCGGCGGTAGCCGAATCAGGTAACTAACTGGCTACCGGATTTATTACTTTCAACCATACAGCCATACATTCATATCCCGAAATAAATATTGAACGAGGTTCAACACTTATCCGTCAAAAGCCGGATTTAACAATTATTAAAACTAACATAATTGAATATATAAATAGATGAAAAATAATAATTTAAAAGTTGCGCTGCTTGCCGGCGGTTATTCACCCGAAAGAGAAGTTTCAAAAAATTCAAGCATATCAATTTATAATGCTTTAATTAATCTTGGTTATAACGTAAAACTTATTGATCCGGCTTACGGGAAAAATCAACCGAATGAAATCGAAGATTTTTTTGCAAAAAAAGAGTTTAGTGAAATTTCATCCGGCAACTATGTTGACGCTATTAATTCAAATTTATTTGATGGAATTGATATTGTCTTTTTAGGTCTGCACGGAAAATACGGTGAAGACGGATTAATACAAGCCCTTCTTGAATTACGCGGAATTAAATATACCGGTTCTGATGTGAACTCAAGTTCAAATGCCATGAACAAAGAAATGGCAAAGATCTTATTCAATCATTTTAATGTAAATACGCCCAAATGGATATCAACATATAAAAACTTTGATATAAAAGATTTAATTTCAAAAATAGAAAATCAGATTGGATTTCCATGTGTGGTTAAACCAAATGATCAGGGTTCAACCGTGGGTCTAACAATATGTAAAGACGAAAATAGTGTTGAAGAAGCAGTTTTATTTTCTTTGAGTTTTTCCGAAAAAGTTTTAATTGAAGAATATATTTCGGGCAGGGAAATAACCGTTGCAGTTTTAGAAGATAAAGCTTTACCTGTTTTGGAAATTAAACCCGAACACGGCTTGTATGATTATGAATGCAAATATACTGCGGGAAAAAGCCAATATATTGTTCCGGCTGAGATTCCAAAGGAAGTTGCCAAATTTATGCAAAGGGAAGCATTAACAGCTTTCAATGCACTTGGTTGTTCCGTATATGGCAGAATTGATTACAGGTTATCCGAAAGTAATGTGTCATATTGTTTGGAAGTAAACACACTGCCCGGTATGACTTCTACAAGCTTAGTACCAAAAATGGCAAAAGCTGTGGGAATTTCTTTTGATGATTTAATAGATAAAATAATTAAACTTAGTTTGTGATTCAATTGGTACAAAAAAACAATATTAAATACATTATTTATTTTTTAATAATTCTAATTGGATTACTTTACGTACTTTTTAATAAATATGGAATTTTCAAATATTGGAAACTCGATAAACATGTAAATGAATTAAAAAACAGAATATCAATAATTGAAAAGGTAAATAAAATACTTGAAGCAGAAATTGATTCACTAAAAAAGAAAGTTCCCGCCAAGATTGAAAAAATTGCCCGCGAAAAATATAATATGAAAAGAAAGAACGAACAGGTTATCAGAATAGAAAAAAAGTGAAAGACATAAAAATTGAAATACCAAGAGTACCGCTCGCTGAAAGAATAAGACCAAAAACGTTACATGATTTTGTAGGACAAGATTCTCTCTTATCCGAAGGTTCTCCCATAAATTTAATGATAGCAAATGATACTATAAGCTCATTTATTCTCTGGGGACCACCCGGGACAGGTAAAACAACAATTGCAAAAATTATTGCCGAACAGACTTCATCCGAATTTTTTCAACTTAGTGCTGTTTCTTCGGGAGTTAAAGATGTAAGAAAAGTCATTGAATTGGCTGAGGATAATAAAAAGATTAACAAAAGGACAATTCTTTTTATTGATGAAATACACAGGTTTAACAAATCACAACAGGACGTTTTACTAAATTCTGTTGAATCCGGAACAATAATATTAATTGGTGCAACAACAGAAAATCCTTCTTTTGAAGTTATACCTGCTCTAAGATCCAGGGCAAGAATTTTTATACTTGATCCATTAACTGCAGACGAATTAAAAACCATACTTCATTCCGCAATAGATAAAGATGATTTCCTTTCTTCGGTCAACATCAAATCTATAGATGAAGATTTTTTAATTTATCTTTCTGGCGGAGATGCCAGGAGCTTGCTGAATATTTTGGAAGCAACTGTTATTCACGAAATTAATAGCGATGAAATAAATATCAATAAAAAAATATTAGAAACAATTGTTCAGCAGAAAAATATTATTTATGATAAAAGCGGCGAAGAGCACTATAATTTAATTTCAGCATTTATAAAAAGTATCAGAGGAAGTGATCCTGATGCAGCCTTATACTGGATGGCTAGAATATTGGAAGGCGGAGAAAACCCTTTATTTATTGCAAGAAGAATGGTAATACTTGCATCAGAAGATATCGGCAATGCATCACCAAACGCACTAGTATTGGCTGAAACGACATTTAGCGCCGTAAATAAAATAGGTTTACCTGAAGCAAGAATAATATTGGCACAGTGTGCAACTTATCTTGCATCATCTCCCAAAAGCAACGCATCTTATCAAGGAATAAATGCCGCTATTGGTGAAGTAAAAGGCAATAAACTTTTCCCCGTTCCATTACATTTAAGAAATGCCCCTACCAAACTGATGAAAGAAATAGGTTACGGGAAAGAATATAAATATGCCCATAATTACGAGGAAAATTTTGTGCAGGAAAATTACCTTCCCGATGAAATAAAAAATAAGCAGTTTTATTTTCCGTCTGAAAATGGACAAGAGAAAAAATTACTTGAAAGATTAAAAGCACTTTGGAAAGGAAAGAAAAAGTATTGACAATTCTATACTGTAGAAAATGTTTTCCCCGGCAATTGTCTTACCAAACCTCTAAACTCCAATGATAATAAATGGACAAGGCAATCAGAAGTGGAGAGTTTAGTTAATTCAGCTATCTTATCTATTTGAGTTGGTTCATCGACAAGCACGTTTATTATTTTTGCTTCAAAAATATTTAAATTAATATGTATCTTCTGCTTCTTATTTTTTGTGGAAGAAGCAATTTTCAAATTCAGTTCCGATAATATATCATCAACATTAGTAATAAGTTTGGCTTCACCTTTTTGTATTAATCTATTAGTACCATCAGATGTTTTTGCATTTATGTTACCAGGTAAGGCAAATACTTCTCTGTTTTGGTCAAGTGCAAATTCAGCAGTTTGCAAAGCACCGCCGGTTAAACCTGTTTCAATAATAACTGTGCCGTAACATAGACCAGATATTATCCTGTTTCTTTTCGGAAAATTCATTGCATCGGGTTTTGTACCAAATGGATATTCTGAAAGAATAACGCCGTTATTTTTTATTTCTGAAAAAAGTTTTTTGTTCTCCGGCGGGTAAATAACATCCAAACCTGAGCCAAGGACAGCAATAGTTCTTCCGTCATTTGTCAATGCAGATCGGTGTGAAATAGAATCAATTCCTCTAGCCATACCGCTTACTATAGTGATGTTTTTTTCTACTAAATCTTTACAAAATTTTTCTGTTTGTTTTTTTCCGTAATCACTCGGTCTTCTTGTACCAACTACTGCAATTGAATTATCATCTTCTTTTTTAATCTTTCCTAATTTGTACAAAATTATCGGCGGGTCATAAATTTTTTTTAATAAGTAAGGATAACCTTCATCTAAAATTGTGATTATTTCACCGCCAATTTTTACAAGTTTATCCAATTCTTTTGAAAGAAATTCTTCAACTTCTTTTCTTCTGTTATTTGCTTTTTGAATTCTTGATGCGAGGTTATCACTTATTCCCCCGGTAGAGATAAGCTGATGAAAATTGGATGACAAAATATTTTCTGAATTGTAAAACTTTGTAAGAAGATTCTTGATCCTATTGGGACCTAATTGGTCTACGCTAAGGAGTAATTTTAAATTAGTTAGTTCATTTAAGTCTAAGTTTGACAACTTATTTATCTAATAAAATTAAGTGCTATTTTTTAATTTCAATTTCATCCACGACTGCAACAATTACAGAATGAACGGGTGCTTTTTTGTGACCTAAAATTTGGTTTACAGCCTGTCCCTCTTGTACAACTAAAACAGTGTCCCCAATACCTGAATTCACAAAGTCCAAAGCAATTACATCTTTTTTTCCTATAAAATTACCTTCTAAATCTATTTTTTGTATTATTAGGAGTTTGTGCCCCTTTAAGTATGAGTTTTTTTGAGTTGCAACAACGTTACCGGTAACTTTTGCTAATAGCAATTATTTACCCTGAGAATTTTGTTCTTTCTTATTTTTACGGACCAGTATTGATGCAGGTATAATTAGCAGATAACCGATCATCAGTATAAACGGGGAAATAAAGAGTGAAACAGTACTATCCCAATTTCCAACGGACATAAAATAAAAACCTATAATTAGTACAGCTATTCCGAGAAAAAGCATATAATAATTTTTCTTACCCCAATAAATTTTAAAAGGCGAAGCAATTTTTAAGGTTGAGCGTGATTTTTTTCTTTTAACTTTTTTGGGCATAATAAAATTCCTTATCATAAAATAAAGCCCAATGATAGGGATATCACTGGGCCTGACTCATTAATTTTAAAGGGCAGGGGAGAACCCTTTAAAAGAGTCGTTGGAAATATAATTTGATGAAATGAATTTGTCAAGCTTGTATCGGCAACGGAGTCTAACGGAATTTACTTGCTAATTTGATAAACAATTTTTCTTATAGTATCGAATTGCAAATATGGATAATCTTCCCTTATAACATCAATGGCATCACCGGCGCTTATTTTTGTAGATCTTAATTGTTTAAATTTCTTTCTTATTTGATAATCACGTACAGATTTCTCGTCAATAACACCGTGTGCATTAAGAAGATCATATATTTCGTCGCTGATTAAATCATTAAGCGGGTTATCTATTTTTGCTTTAATTGTTTTCATATGCCTATCCTATTATTGATTTAATGTTATACAAATCCATTCAAAATTGATGTAAGATAGCAGACTAAAAAGTTTTTTTTGTCTCTTATTACCAAAACAAAAAACGTTTAAAATAAATTCCCGTTTAAAAATTTAAACAGAATTGAAATTTAGTAGTGAATAATTCGTTTTTTATAAAAAAACAAGTTTCAGATTTGAATGTCAATATTTTTATGATAGGTGGTTTCTAAATGAAATTTAAATCACATTTCATTAATAATGCTTATATCTTATGATTAAAGTTATTAAAATATTTTTTAAATGATTTTAGCTTGAATGAGAATATATTTGTATTTTTCTGTTAATTATTATGATTAAATAGTTAGGAAAAGGAATGGAAAATAAACCATCGGAAGAAAATCTACAAAAAACTAACAATGAAAATATTGTTGGTAATACATTTTTAGAATTTATAATAATTACCGTAAAATATAGGTGGTTTCTTTTTTGGTTTGTTTTTATAATTACTGCTGGAGCCACTGCATTTGCCTTATTATCTCCCAAATGGTACAAATCAACTGCATCAGTATTACCTGCAGAAAAAACTGATCTTTTAAGTTCACTAAGCGGATTATCTTCATTAGTAAAAGGCTTTTCTCCTTCAAGGGGATTGGCTGCTTTAACCGGAAGTACTGAATTTGATAAATACATTGCAATATTAAAAAGTACTACTCTTGCAGATGATGTTATCGATAGATTCGGTTTGAAAAAAGAATATGATCTTGAAGATTCTTACCACGAAAAAATCATTAAAGAATTCTTTTCAAATTTAGATATTGAGATTGCAGACGAAGGTAATTTAGTAATCAATTTTTTTGATAAAGACCCGCAAAGAGCTGCCGATGTTGTTAATTATATGATAGATCAATTAAACATAATTAATACCAGGTTAAGTGTTTTCAATGCAAAATTTAACAGGGAATTTATAGAGAAAAGATATAATCAAAATGTAAATGACATAAATAATCTAGAAACAAAGATGATGGAGTTTCAGGAAAAATATGGAGTTATTGCAGTACCTGAACAAATTGAATCAACTATAAAAACTATGGCTGCTATTTATTCTGATTATTTGAAGAAAGAGATTGAGTTTAACGTATTAAGAAGAACTTATGGGGAAAGCAGTCCCTTGGTTCAAAAAGCAAAAATAGGTGTTGAAGAAATACTAAAAAAAATTAATAGTTTAAAGTATGGGTCTGATATTTCTAAAAATGATATTAAACTACTGATTCCGTTTAAGCAAGCTCCGGAACTCGGCAAAAAATATTTAAAGATTTACAGAGATATAGAGATTCAATATAAAATATTAGAATTTGTTCAACCTATGTTCGAACAAGCAAAAGTTGAGGAAATAAGGAACACACCTTCAGTCCTCGTGCTTGATAAAGCCGTACCCGCTGACAGAAAATCAAAACCAAAGGGAAGCCTTTACGCTATTTTAGCATTTGTAATTTCTTTAACAATTGGATTTATAATAATAATTTGTTTAGAAGCAATACAAAAGATGAAACACACTGATAAGAATAGTTTTGATTATATAAAGAATTCATTAAAATCTGACTTTAGAAAAATTACGTTTTCACGTAAAAAATAGAAGCATAACCTTTCAATGAACAATAGTCAGTCATCTATATGGAAAAACTCCATCTTTGTTTTTTTTACTCATGCCATAAGAGTTGTTACAAATTTTTTAATTTTTATTCTTATTGCTCGCTTTTACGGTCCAGAATCTTTAGGACAGTTTTCCCTCGCATTTACTATAGCCAATATTAGTTTGGTATTGGCTGATTTTGGTTTTGATGTTTTACTTACAACCGAAATAGCTAAAAACAAAAAAAATGCTCCAAAAATTATAAGTAATTATTTTTCTATTAAGATAATATTTGTTGTTATTGCAGCTATCACTATGATTGCTATTCCAATTTTTCAATCTTTTAGTGACACAAGCACCACATTGATATATTTGTTGGCATTATATGTTGTATTTACATCAGTATCTAACTTTGTTTATGCAGTTTTCAGAGGATTCGAAAAATTTGAATTAGAAACAAGAGTTTCTTTCATTACAAATTTTCTTTTATTAGTGCTTCTATTAACATTCGGTTTTCTTAAAGCTTCACTATATTATTTAATAATAATTTTTATTGTAGTTAGGCTTTTAGCAGTTATCTTAAATATTAAAAAATCTAATTCTCTTGTTGGCACAAATATATTTAAAATCAATTTTAATAATTGGAAATTAATTATAAATCAAGTTTTGATTTTCGGATTACATTTTTTATTTGGAAATTTATACTTTAGAATAGATACTATACTTCTTGGAATATGGAAAGGTGATACAACTGTTGGTATATACCAAGCTGCATTCAAAGTGCTTGTGTTATTGTTATTGCTTCCGGATATTTTGAGCAGTTCAGTTTTGCCAGTTGCTTCAAGATTGTTTCATACTGATAAGCTTAAATGGGAACAACTAAATATGCTTATTTCCAAAATTCTTCTCTTAATTTCTTTTGGTTTATTTCTTATAATATTCTTTTTATCTGATTCTATAATTTCTTTTGTATATGGTAAAGAATTTTATAATGAAGCTATACCTCTGTTAAAAGTTTTTTCATTTATTGTTGTTATAAGATATTATGTTGAAACGTTTGGTTTAATGCTAACAACTTCTGGTAAACAATATTTAAGAATGATAATTGTAATGGGTGCAACATTATTAGCATACATTCTTAACTTTCATTTAATTGCTAAATATGATGTTTTAGGTGCTGCTTATGCTTTGTTTATTGTTAATTTTATAGTTGGCATTTGCTATATAATTCCCAACAGGAAATATTTTATTAAATGGATCTTTGATAAAAGAATAATTTCTATTGGAGTGATTACTTTGGTAGCAGCATTATTATTTAATTTTGTAGTTTTTACTAATTGGATTATACTCATAATTATTGTAGTGTTATTCATAATTACATACTTTTTTGGGTTATCAAAAAATGAAAAAGAAAAATTCACTAATCTTGTTTTTAAGAAATTATAATTAATGATAAACGCAATATCGATAATATCATTTATTATATGTATTGGAATATTAATTTCTCTGGTACGTCCTAATTCTGATCTCTTATCACCCGGAAAGTTGTTTTCTTTAGTATGGTTTTTAGTTATTGGTGTTACAAATCTAAAATTAAGCATGTGGCAACAAAATTGGCCGATTGAAGTTTGGATTCAAATAATGATTGGTCCAATTGCTTTTATGGTAGGCATATTTTTTACATATGTAATTAATTTTGATAAGAAAATTTGGTCAAATTTATCAATAAAAAAAAATTTAGATTTATTAAAGCTAAATTATTCTAGATTATTTGTAGTAATTATTATTCTATTTGTTCTTTTTGTTGTAAGCTATTTTATAATTACCCTAAAAGCCGGAACTATTCCTATACTAAGTACTAAACCTTGGTTAGTAAGAAGAAATTTTACAATGTTTGGTATAGGATTATTTTTACACAATGTTTTTCTTATCGTACTTCTTTCTGGTGTATATATAATATTTGTGAAGGATAAAAAATTAAAGAAATTTTTCCTCTTCTTTGTTTCACTTATTTCGGTATTAATGTATTCCGCAACTTTACAAAGATATCAAATTATATTTTCAATTTTTCTAATATTTGTTCTTTTATATTACACAACATATACAATCAATTTAAAATCTGTTATAATTATCGGATTATTTCTAATCGGATTCTTTTATTTAATTTCGTCTTTTAGACTGGGAGAATTAGCTATATATATATTATATAAACTTTCAAAGATGAAATTTTCATCGGAATATGCAATTTTTACAGAACCATATATGTATATAGCAATGAATTTGGAAAATTTTGCGAATTCTATTCAAAAGTTAGAATACTTTACATTTGGATATTATACCTTTGATTTTTTTACAGCATTGACTGGTCTAAAACATTGGATTCAAGAATATTTTCTTTTAAATGATAATCCATATTTTATAAGTAAAAGTTACAATACTTATTCAGCTTTTTGGACATATTTTAGAGATTTTGGAATTCTAGGTATATTTTTTATACCGTTTCTCGGTGGTTTAGGAATAGGCTCTTTATATTATTCTTTTAAAATAAAACCAACCATCAAAAAACTTGCTATATACGGAATGTTTCTTTTTGCAACAATATTTTCCTTTTTTAATAGTATTGTTGGATTTTTATGGTTTTTTTATAATTTCATTGCAATCATATTAATATTCAGATTTGTCTCTTTAAGTGATGATAATAAAAAATTAAGTAGTAATTTAAATTTATACAAATAGATAAAAAGATTGTTGGAATGCCCCCAAAACTTGACGTAGTAATTGTAAATTGGAATGCCGGTGACTATTTATATGAATGTGTAAGTTCGATAAAAAAGGCGATAAATAAAAATTTTATTTTAAGTAATGTATTTATTGTTGATAATGCATCTATAGACAGTTCACTTGAAAAAATTGACATAAACGAATTACCTATCAAAATAATAAAGAACACAAAAAATATAGGCTTTGCTAAAGCAAGTAATCAAGGAGCAAAGGGAAGTGATGCCGATTATTTACTAATGCTTAATCCGGATACACAACTTTATGAAAATTCTTTATCTGTACCAATAGAGTTTATGGAAAAAGAAGAAAATAAAAATATTGGAATTATTGGAATTCAAATACTAAACGATAAAAATGAAATAAGCCGTAATTGTGCAAGGTTTCCTACTCCAATTACCTTGATATACAGATCTTTAGGTATTGACAAATTATTTCCTAATATAGTTTCTGGTCATTTTATTTCAGAATGGGATCATAAAAAAAACAGAATTGTTGATCAGGTAATGGGTTCTTTTTATTTGATTCGAAGAAAACTATTTGAAGATTTAGAAGGATATGATGAAAGATTTTTTGTTTATTACGAAGATTTAGATTTAGCATTAAGAGCAAGAAAAAAAGCTTACTTTAGTTATTACTTAGCTGATGTGCATATTTATCATAAAGGGGGTGGTGTCACAAAAAATGTAAAAGCTAAAAGAATGTTTTTTAATTTACAAAGTAAAATTCTTTTTGTACAGAAGCATTTTAATTACAGATCATTTATTATAGTTTCTTTCGTTGTTCTTATGTTGGAACCCATTGCAAGAATATTTGGTGCTGTTTTAACTGGTTCTTTTCACACTATAAGTGAAATTTTTAAGGCTTATAGGGAACTTTATAAGTCGATTTTCTTTAATAAGTTTTTGAAAAAGTCAGCATAAATGAAAATACTTATCTTACCAAGATATGAACCTCAAGGAGCAAGCAGCCGTTATCGTTTTTATCAATACATTCCATACCTTAATGCCCAAGGATGGGATGTAACGGTCAAACCACTTTTAAGTAATAATTATATTAGATCTTTATACGATAAAACGCCTTTACCTGTCAGTGAAATTATACAAGGATATATTAAAAGAATAATTCAAATTCTAAACAAAAATAATTTTGATCTAATATGGCTGCAGCAAGAACTGTTTCCTTGGATACCATCAGTGTTTGAAAATATTTTGGTAAGAGGGAATATCAAAATAGTTGCTGATTATGATGATGCTTTTTTCCATAGATATGATCAAAATAATAGCTTCTTTATAAGAAACTTATTAAAAAATAAAATTGACTCAGTAATGGAATACGCAGACATGGTTTTAGCAGGTAATAATTATTTACTTGAAAGAGCAAAATTGACTAATAGAAATGTTAAATTATTTCCAACTGTTGTTGATATAAACAAATTTAAAAATTCAAACCCAATTAAAGATGATGTTTTTACTATTGGCTGGATAGGTTCACCTGGTACAGCAAATTATCTGAAGATAATAGAAGATGCGCTAAAAGAAGTATCACTGGACAAAGACATTCGAATTAATTTAATTGGAGCTAATAAAATTAAGATAAACAGTGTATCTATAAATTATATTAAATGGGATGAAAATACTGAGGTAGAAGAAATATCAAAATTTGATGTCGGTATTATGCCTTTGCCTGACAATTCTTGGGAAAGAGGTAAATGTGGTTTTAAATTAATTCAATATTTATCTTGTAATCTTCCAGTTATAGGCTCACCTGTAGGAGTTAATAGAGAAATAATTATAAATGGGGTTAATGGTTTTCAAGCAAATAGTACAGATGAATGGATAAAATATATAAGATTATTAAAAGACGATAAAGAATTAATGTTAAAAATGGGAAAAAATGGGAGAAGATTTGTTGAAGAAAAATATTCATTACAAAGAAATGTTGTTAAATTAATAGATTATTTTAATGAACTTTTACGGGTATAAGTTTGGAGAATTGCAATACAAGGAAAAAAGTTTTACATATTATTACTCTGTTTAGTGTTGGCGGAGCTACTGAGAATACTATATTTACTGTAGATGGTTTAATTAAGAGGGGGTATGATGTTGATATAATTACCGGTCCTAATATTTCCTCTGAAGGAAGTATGTATAGTATATGTAAAAAATTAAATTTATCAGTACTAACTTTTAATAATCTTAAACGAGATATTGCACCTCTTAGTGACATACTTGTAATTTTTCAATTATATTTTTTTATAAAAAAAAACAATTATGATATTGTTCATACTCACAGTTCAAAAGCAGGTATAGTTGGTCGAATTGCAGCTTGGTTGGCAAAAACTCCTATCATAATTCATCATAATCATGCTAAACCATATCACCGTTTTCAAAACTGGTTTATTCAAACACTTTATAAGAGTATTGAAAGATTTGCGTCACTATTTTGTGATAAAATTGTTTCTGTAACATATACAATTGTTGATGAAATGGTAAAAGATAAAATTGCTCCAAGGGAAAAATTTGTTGTAATAAGAAGTGGTTTTAATATAGAAAATTTTAAAAACTTTGATTCATCTAATAATTATAAAATAAAAGATAAATTTGGTTTAACTGCTAATGATATTGTGATTGGTAAAATTGCTCGTTTATCAGTAATAAAAGGACATATCTATTTACTTCAAGCATTTGAAAAAGTGTGCAAGCAAATACCTAATCTTAAACTTTTATTTGTTGGTGATGGTGAGAATAAAAATGAACTGTTAAAATTTATTGATAAAAAAAGATTAAATGATAAAATAATTTTTACTGGTCTAATCCCAACTAATGAAATGCCTTCTGTTATTTCTTTAATTGATATTGTTGTACATACTGCCTTATTAGAAGGTTTACCAAGAGTTTTTACACAATCAATGTTAATGGGTAAACCCGTAATTTCATTTGATCTTGATGGAGCTCATGAAATAATAGAAAATGGTAAAAACGGATATTTAATAGAACCAATGAATATTGAAATATTAACTGAAAAAATAATTGACTTAATTCAGCATAGAGATAAAATTATCGAATTCGGCAATTATGCTAAAAATAATATTAAGGATGATTTTAGCATTAGTGCTATGGTAGAGAAGAATCATAAATTATATCAAGAATTATTAAAAAAAAGCATTAAGTAAAATTCATTTTAATTTATTTCTCGTATTACATTAGAATGTGCAATCTTTAAAAAATTATTAATTAATATTTAATTAAACTTGTGATGAATTTATAATGAATAAAAAAATATTAGTTACTGGTTCAGCCGGATTTATTGGTTACCATCTTGTTAGAGAATTACTTTTAAGAGGGAATAATGTTATTGGTTTAGATAATATTAATGATTATTGCGATGTAAAATTAAAGATTAGCAGATTAAAAGAATTGGGAATTATTTCAAAAAAAATTAAATATAACCAATATATAAATAGTGAAATATTTGATATCTATAAGTTTATTAAAATTGATCTAAATGATAAAGAAAATATGAAAAAATTATTTTCAGAAAATAATATTAAAATAGTTATAAATCTTGCCGCACAAACAGGTGTAAGGTTTTCTTTAGTTAATCCATATGCATATACAGATAGTAATATTTCCGGTTTTTTAAATATATTAGAAAATTGTAGAAATTATGAAATAGAACATCTTGTATTTGCAAGTAGTTCTTCAGTTTATGGATTAAACAAAATGATGCCTTATTCAATTAATGCGAATGTAGATCACCCTGTTAGTTTATATGCAGCAACTAAAAAAGCTAATGAATTAATGGCTCATTCTTATAGTTACTTATTTAACATCCCAACAACAGGTTTGCGTTTTTTTACTGTTTATGGTGAATGGGGAAGACCTGATATGTCTTATTTTATTTTTGCTAAGTCAATATATGAGGGTAAAGCCCTTGATGTATTTAATAATGGTGAGATGGAAAGAGATTTTACTTATGTGGGTGACGTTGTAAAAGGGATTATACAGGTTATAGATAATCCTCCAAAAAAAAATTACCAATGGACGAGTAAAACTCCCGAACCTTCTTCTTCTATTGCTCCATATAAGTTGTATAATTTAGGAAATTGTAAGCCTGTTAAACTACTCGATTTTATTAGAGAAATAGAAAAGTCTATTGGAGTTAAAGCAAATATAAATTTCTTACCGATGCAACCTGGTGATGTGGTCAAAACTTGGGCGGATATAACTGATTTTAAAAATGATTTTGACTATAAACCGGAAACTACAATTGATATAGGAATTCCAAAATTTATTAGTTGGTTTAAAAAGTTTTATAATTATTAAAATATTGTTTAATAATGAAATACAAATTTAGAATAATTGATGCTTGAAAGGTTAACTTTGCTTTGGGTTTTAAAGTAATAGGTAACAGAAAGTTTTTATTTTAGGAAATTATAAATAAAAAAACAATAAAATTTCGAATCTAGTTTATGAATAAAAAACTCGAAAAAATATTTGTACTCGTAGTAGATTTTATTGCTATTTATTCAGCAGGTTATTTTTATTTTGTTTTTCGGGTAGAGTCAGGTTTATTCTCTTTTACTATTCGTCCCGATTTTTTAATTACTTCATACATACTTTATCTTTATTGGTTCTTTATCTTTTTGTTTGTCGGGATGTACAAAACCTGGTTCGCTACATCCCGTTTTGACGAACTTTCTACACTATTCAAATCTTCATTTATCGGTATTTTTATACTGTTCTTCACAATCTATATTGATGACTCACTTCACGGTGTAAGTTCAGGTTCAAGAACACTCATTTTTATTTACTGGGGTATGTTTCTTACATTTGTGGGTTCAGGAAGACTGCTGGTTAGATACGTTCAAAGGAAATTATTGATTAATGGTTTCGGTAGGAAAAATTCTCTAATTATAGGTTTTAACTCTAAAGCGAAAGAAGTATTAGAGCAGATTGAAAGTCATAGAGCTTTAGGATTTGATGTTTCCGGTTTTGTCGCGGTAGAAGAGGAGAATATTGGCAAAGAATACAAAGGCACAAAAGTTATCGGTTCTACGTCTTCATTAATTAAATATATAGATGACTATTCTATAGAAGAAGTAATTATTGCACTCGACAAAAAGGATGATAATATATTGATTGATATATTAGGTCAGTGTTCATCAAAACAAGTGGGACTTAAAATAGTGCCCGATTTGTATGAAATTCTTGCCGGACAGGCAAGAACATCACAACTTTATGGAATTCCTTTAATTGATTTGATGCCCGAGATAATGCCGGAATGGGAAAAGAAAGTAAAAAGGCTAATGGATATTTTTGTTTCTCTTATAACACTTATTGTATCACTTCCGATTTCTTTGTTATCAGGGATTGCTATAAAATTAGATAGTAATGGACCTGCTTTTTTTAGACAAACAAGATGTGGGCTTGACGGTAAAATTTTTAAGATATATAAATTCAGATCAATGTTTGAAGATGCCGAAGAGCAAAGCGGACCTGTTTGGTCGCAAAAAAATGATCCTCGAATTACAAGAGTTGGTAAAATTTTAAGAATACTGCGTATTGATGAAATTCCGCAAATGATAAATGTATTAAAAGGTGAAATGAGTATGGTTGGACCAAGACCGGAGAGACCGTTCTTTGTAGATAGACTTGCGAGTGAAATTCCATATTACAAAAGAAGATTGAAAGTAAGACCCGGAATAACTGGTTGGGCACAGATAAAACATAAATACGACGAAAATATTGAGGATGTTAAAGTTAAATTAAAATATGATTTATTCTATATTGAAAATATGTCTCTAAGAATGGATATAAAAATATTATTTAGAACAGTTTTTATAGTATTATTGGGGCAAAAGCATTACAAATAAAATATGAGTTAGATTTAAAGTATAATTTTCATGTATTTTATAATTATTAACATTAATTAAATGTCAGAAAAATCATTAATTATAATACCAACTTATAATGAACTTGCTAATGTTCCAAAATTAGTTCCTGAAATACTTTCCCGTTATGAGAAGTATGATCTAGACGTTTTAGTTGTAGATGATAACTCACCTGATGGAACAAGTAAATATATAAAAGAACTTATGCAAACTACTGACAGGGTTAAGTTAATAACCCGCAAAGCTAAATTAGGGTTAGGAACTGCTTATATTGAAGGATTTAAATTTGCATTAAAGAATCAATATGATTTTATATTTGAAATGGATGCCGATTTCTCTCACGATCCTAAAGAAATAAAAAATTTTTTGAAGGAAATTAAAACATGTGATTTAGTTTTAGGCAGTCGCTATAAAAAAGGTGTAAATGTAGTAAACTGGCCCATGAAAAGATTGTTATTAAGCTATTTTGCAAACGGTTATTCACGCTATATTACGGGATTAAAAATTTGCGATGCAACCAGTGGTTTTAAATGTTTTAGAAGAGAAGTTATTGAAGCAATTGATTTGGATAAAGTAAAATCCAACGGCTATGCTTTTCAGATTGAAATGACATTTAAGGCGTGGAAAAAAGGTTATAAAATTTGTGAAATTCCTATCATATTTATTGACCGTACCGAAGGTCATTCTAAAATGTCTAAAAAAATTGTTCACGAAGCAATTTTTATGGTTTGGAAATTAAGAATACGTAGTATATTCGGACGTCTCTAATGAACATTCAAATTGATCTTTCAGTTATAATAGTTAATTATAATGTTAAGGATTTTCTTCAAAGTCTTCTCCTTTCTTTGGATAAAGCATTAAAAAATATAACGCACGAAATTATAATTGTTGATAATGCTTCTACCGACGGAAGCGTTGAATTAATCAGAAATAATTTTTTGCAAGTAACTCTCATCAACAATAAAAAAAATCTTGGTTTCAGTAAAGCAAATAATTTAGGACTAAAAATTTCAAAAGGAAAATACCTATTGCTTATAAATCCAGATACATTGGTTAGCGAAGATACTCTTACCGAGATGATAAATTTTTTTGAATCACATTCGAATGTAGGTTTGGCAGGATGTAAAATATTAAATCCTGATGGTACACTTCAGCTTGCATGCAGGAGAAGCTTTCCGGGTCCGTGGACTTCATTTTGTAAAGTTACGGGGTTAAGTACTCTGTTTCCAAAATCTAAAATATTTGCCCGGTATAATCTTACTTATCTTGATGAAAATAAATCTTATGAAGTAGATGCCGTGTCCGGTTCTTTTATGATGTTTACAAGAAAGGTTTATGAAGAAATAGGCGGACTTGACGAAGAATATTTTATGTACGGAGAAGATCTCGCGTATTGTTTTAGTATACAGAAAGCCGGCTATAATATATTTTATGTTGCTTCAACTCAAATAATTCATTACAAAGGTGAAAGTACAAAAAGAAGCTCCATTGATGAAACAAGAATATTTTATAATGCAATGCATTTGTTTGTAAAGAAACACTATTCAACATCGTTTATTGTCAAGTTTATTTTACGCACCGCTATATTGGTCCGTGGATTTATTTCTTTTCTTGGAAAATACAAGCTAATAATTTGGGCAATATTTTTAGACTTCCTCTTTTTTGACCTTTCACTTTTTACTGCAGAAAAAATTTACATAGGATATAATGGGTGGTCAGGATTTCCTTCAAATAATTTAATTTTTATTTATACCGTTCCTTTGTTTATTCAATTATTTGTATCGTCTGTTTCAGGAGTTTATCAAAAAGATAAGCTTTCAATCTTTAGAAATATCGGCAGTATACTTGCAGGTTTTTTAATATTAACTTCATTAACATTTTTTCTAAAACAATTTGCATACAGCAGGGCGGTTGTTCTTATAGCATATTCAATGTTTTCTGTTCTTATTATCCTATGGAGACTTATATTCAGATTATCTTCTAAAACAGGATTATTAAACGATGAAATAAAACAAAGAAGAACTTTAATTATCGGTGTTGACGAATTTTCGGTTAACATTGCAAAAAAACTAGAAAGTAATTCAGTCAGGCTTTATTCTGTTGTTGGATTGATTAGCCAATCTTTTAGCAAGGTCGGGGAAAGTATTAACCAATATAACATTATAGGAAGTATTGAAAACATAACAAAAGTAATTAGGGAAGAAAAAATTAATGAAGTTGTATTCTCCACCTCTGATTTATCATATTCGCAAATAATGAAAATTGTTTCAGATTGTAAAAACCTTGGTGTTGAATTTAAATTGGTTGGTAAAAATTTGGATTATATCGTCGGCAAAACTTCTGTCGAAATGTTGGATGATGTTCCTGTTATTGAACTTAACTATAACATAAATCAATTTCCTCACAAACAAATAAAAGTATTATTTGATTATTTAGTAAGTTTAACGATTTTGTTTTTCATTTATCCTTTTATATATTTATTTTTCAGTTGCAAAAAAAAGAATTCTGAATTTGTTAATATTATATTAAATGTTCCTTCTATTTTTTCCGGTAAAGTCAGCTTTGTAGGACCGAAGATTACATCTGAAAATAATTCTAGTTTTTATAAAGGTAAAAAAGGGTTGACGGGACTTTGGTACACAGAAGGAGAAGAAAAAAACACCGAAGAAAAATTAGATATATTTTATGCACGTAATCAAAATATTTGGCTTGATTTGGATATTATCAGAAGAACATTGTTAAAGATGAGGAAGAGAAAACAAAATGGCTAAAACAGTTTTAGATTTTGAAAAACCAATTTATGAATTAGAAGCAAAGTTGGAAGAGATGAGGAAATATGCCGATAACCTCGACATTGCACCAGAGATAAAAAAAATAGAAGATAAAGTAAACCATCTTAAAGAATCGGTTTATAAAGATTTAACAAGATGGCAGCGTGTTCAACTTGCAAGACATCCCGACCGACCTTATACACTGGATTATATTTACGCAATGACAAAAAATTTTGTTGAACTGCACGGCGACAGACAATTCAAAGATGACAAAGCGATAGTCGGTGGATTTGCCGAACTTGATGAATATAAAGTTATGATTATCGGGCATCAAAAGGGAAGAGATACAAAATCAAATCTATATAGAAATTTCGGAATGGCAAATCCCGAAGGATACAGAAAAGCTTTAAGGTTGATGAAACTCGCTGAAAAATTCGATAAACCGATTATAACAATGATAGATACACCCGGCGCTTATCCCGGAATAGAAGCCGAAGAAAGAGGACAGGCTGAAGCAATTGCAAAAAATCTTTTTGAAATGAGTAGACTAAAAGTCCCGATAATTGTAGTTATTATTGGCGAAGGTGCCAGCGGCGGTGCTCTAGGAATAGGACTAGGCAACAGGATTTTAATGCTTGAGAACTGCTGGTATTCTGTTATCAGCCCGGAATCTTGTTCAAGTATTTTATGGAGAACCTGGGATTATAAAGAACAAGCTGCAGAGGCTCTAAAACTTACCGCTCCTGATCTAATAGAACAAGGAATAATTGATAGAATAATACCTGAACCGATTGGAGGTGCGCATAAAGATCATAAAAGTGCTGCAGCAATTCTTCAAAAAGTATTAAAGGAAGAATTAGAAGAATTAATAAAAATTAAACCTGAAAAATTAATAGAAGACAGAATAGAAAAATTCGGCAAGATGGGGGTTATTGAAGAATAAAATTTCTTTTTAAAGGGAACAGGGATTTAACTGCCTTTAAAAAACAAAAATCAAAACACAAATAACAAACCTGCCTTTCAAAGTACTTTGTACGACGGACAGGTAAATATCAAGCTGCAAATTTCAAAGATCAAAACTTAATCTGAAAATTGTTTACTAAAATCTATGTTGATTCATAAAACAAATATTCGAGTTCGTTATGCTGATACAGATCAGATGCAGTTTGTTTATAACGGAAAATATGCAGAGTATTTTGAAGTAAGCAGAACCGAAATGATGCGTGAACTTGGTCTTTCCTATAAAGTAATTGAAGAAAACGGTTATCAGATGCCCCTTATAAAAATTCAGATCGAATATAAAAATCCAGCTTTTTATGATGAATTATTAGAGGTTGAAACGAGGGTAGAAAAACTTCCCGTTGTTAGAGTTCATTTAGACTATACAGTCAGAAGCAACGAAAGAAATGTTGAAATTGCTAACGGTTATACAGAATTAGTTTTTATAAACAGCAAAACAAAAAAAATTTCAAGGGTACCGGAATTCTTTCTTGAAAAATTCAGACCAATCTTTGAATAATAAAATTAATATTCCTAATATGTTGTTCAAACAAAACAACTGTTTGCATACATGTTTCAAAAACTGAAAGAACTTTTAAAAGACACGGCTATCTACGGAATCAGTACAATGGTTGGCAGATTCCTCACGTTTCTTTTAGTTCCTCTTTACACAAATGTATTTATCAAAAGTGATTACGGTGTTGTCTCAAATATTTACATTTTTATAGCCATATTAAATGTAGTATTTATGTACGGGATGGATTCTGCATTTCTTAAGTATTCTTCTAAAATTAAAAAAAACGATAATAAAGATAATTTTTCGACACCGTACTTATCAGTTTTTATTGTGAGTGCAATTTTATTAGCAACAATTTTACTGTCAAAATTTAAATTGGCAGTAATTTTAGATGTTCCTTCAAATTACATTTATTTGTTGAATTACGCCGCCCTTATTTTGTTTGTTGATGCTCTGGCAGTTATTCCATTTATAAAATTAAGATTGGAAAGAAAAGCAAAAAAGTTTACGGCATTTAAAATTATTAATATAAGCGTAAATGTTATCTTAAATCTATACCTGATATTAGCACTAAAATTTGATATTGAAGCGATTTTCATCGCTAATTTAATTGCTTCAATTTTGACTTATTTAATTCTTTTCCCATCGATTATTAAAAATTTAAGTTTAAGAATTAACATTGAGCTTTTAAAAAGTTTGTTAAAATTCGGTCTCCCATATTTTCCCGCAGGATTGAGTGCAATGTTAATACAAGGTATTGATCGTCCTATTCTCGCACATCTAACAGATTTGAGTACAGTCGGTGTTTATTCTGCAAATTATAAACTCGGTATTTTTATGATGCTTTTTGTAAGTATGTTTCAGTTTGCCTGGCAACCGTTTTTCTTGCAGAATGAAGGGGAAAAAAATGCAAAAGATATTTTTTCAAAAGTTTTTACATACTTTGCATTAGCTGGTAGTTTTGTACTTGTGTTCATAACTCTTTTTATTTCTGATTTTGTAAAAATTAATATTTTCGGACATTCTATTATCGGTTCTGATTATTGGGGAGGTTTAAATATAGTACCGATAATTCTTTTCGGTTATCTATTTTACGGATTTTATATTGTCTTTACTGCAGGAATATATATAAAAGAAAAAAGTATTTATATTCTTTTTATTACTTTGGGCGGAGCGTTAATAAATATTTTATCAAATGTTATTTTAATACCTATTTACGGTATAATAGGTGCTGCTTTATCTACACTTGTAAGCTATTTGTTTTTGGCTGTCGCTTTATTAATTGTAACGCAAAAATTTTATAGAATTGAGTACGAATTTTTGAGAATAGGTAAAATATTTTTTGGAATTTTCATAGTTGCTGTTATCTACTATTGGTTGTTAAATTCAGGCGACTTATTTTTTATCTACAAAATTTTGCTTACTCTTCTTTTCATAATTTATATTTTTGTTTTTGTTATTAATAAGCAGGAAGTAAGGGTTTTGAAAGAAAAACTTTTCAAATCTTCTTAAAGGAATTTTAATTGTGGATAAAATTGAATTAAAAATAAAAAGATTATCCCAAGAATTTTGGGATATTGCTCTTCCTACATATTCTACAGAAGGGAGTTCGGGGATGGACATTAGAGCTGCAGTCAATAACGAAGAGGTTATTTCTTCAGGTAAAGTAAAACTGATTCCTACAAACATTGCTGTTGAGATTCCAAAAGGGTTTGAAATACAAGTAAGACCGAGAAGCGGGCTCGCGGTAAAAAACGGGATAGGTGTTTTAAATTCACCGGGAACAATTGACTCAGATTACAGGGGCGAAGTAAAAATTATCCTTTTTAATTTTAGCGATAAAGACTTTGTAATAAAACGCGGTGACAGAATTGCACAATTAGTACTAGCAAAAACATATTCTGCAAATATCATTGAATCAACGGAATTAGTAGAAACAGAAAGAGGCGCCGGAGGCTTTGGGCATACAGGGAGTAAATAAATTAAAATGTAGAGCGAATCTGAGATTCGCTTAAAATAAATTATGAGCGATTTTTTACACTTACATAACCATTCACACTATAGCCTGCAGGACGGTGCTTGTACAATTGACAGCCTTTTAGAAGCTGCCAAAAAAAATGATATGCACGCCGTAGCTTTAACAGATCACGGAGTTATGTACGGCATTTCGGAATTTTACCGCAAAGCTATAGCCGCTGATATAAAACCAATTGTTGGTATGGAAGCCTATATTGTTAAAGAAGGCTCAAGGTTTGATAAAGGTAAATCCGATTCGGATAACGGGAGAAAAAGAACAAAACATTACAACCATTTAATATTACTTGCTAAAAATAAACAGGGTTACAAAAATCTGATTAAACTTTCTACTTTGGGGCACACTGAGGGTTTCTACTACAAACCCCGTATCGACCTTGAACTGCTCAGAAAATATAGAGAAGGATTGGTCTGTACCTCGGCATGCGCCGGCGGAGTGGTTGCTACAGATTTTATAAATAATGATTATGATAAGGCGAGAGAAACCGCTAAAACTTACAAAGATATTTTCGGTGAAGATTTTTATTTGGAAGTACAAGACCACAAAATTGATGTGGAAAAAGCTGTACTTATAGGAATGCCGAAACTCTCACGTGAATTGGGAATAAAATTAGTTGCTACTAATGACTGTCATTATATTGAAAAAGAGCACGCCATTGCTCACAATATTCTGCTCCTTCTTGCAGATAAAACCGGAAGAGACTACAGAGATTTAAGATACAAAACAGATCAGATATATTTTAAATCCCAGGATGAAATGAAAGCACTTTTTAAAGACTACAAAGGTGCTATTGAAAATACTCTTGAGATAGATTCTAAAATAGATTTAAAACTTGATCAGGACGGCTATCATTTCCCGGACTTTCCGATACCCGAAGATTCATCTGCTGAAACGTTGGATGAATACTTAGTAATTTTAGCAGGTGAAGGACTTCACAAAATATTTGAAAAAATTACACCAGAAATTAAAGAGCGTTTTGATTTTGAAATATCTACTATCAAACAAATGGGATTTGCAGGGTATTTTTTAATTGTTCAGGATTTTATAAATGCGGCAAAGAAAAATAATATCCCGGTTGGACCAGGCAGGGGAAGTGTTGCCGGCAGTTTGGTTGCTTATACATTAGGCATAACAAAAATAGATCCTCTAAAATATAACCTGCTTTTTGAAAGGTTCCTTAATCCAGCAAGGAAATCTTTGCCTGATATTGATATTGATTTTGCCGATGATAAACGCAGCGATGTAATTGAATATGTGAGAGAAAAATACGGAAGCGAATGTGTTAGTCAGATAATTACTTTCAACCGGCTTTCTTCAAAAATGGTATTAAGAGATGTTGCACGTGTTTTAAACATTCCAATTCCAACTGTGAACAATATTACAAAGCACATCCCTTCTAAATTCGGGAAAGTTTTTACAATTGACGAAGCTATTAATAAAGTACCCGAATTAAAATACCTTAAAACGACAAAAGAACCCGAGCTTCAAAATTTAATTAAATATGCAAAAGTACTTGAAGGGATGAACAGAAATGCATCCAAACACGCGGCGGGTGTTGTTATATGTCCTGAAGAGATTAGTAACTTTGTTCCGCTTGCCAATGCTGTAAACCAAACGGAAGTTGTAACACAATATAATATGAAAGATATAGAGCAGGCAGGTCTTCTTAAAATGGATTTCCTTGGTTTGCGCACTCTTACTATAATTCGCGACACTATAAAATTAATAAAGCAAAATCATAATGTAGAAATTGATATTGATAAAATACCATTAGATGATGAAAAGACATATCAACTTTTTTCAAACGGTCAAACAACGGGCGTGTTCCAGTTTGAATCTCCGCCGATGCGAGAGTATTTGAAAAAACTTCGTTCTTCATCAATAAATGATTTAGCCGCAATGAACGCTCTTTACCGTCCCGGACCAATGGAATTTATAAATGAATTTATTGAGAGAAAATTTGGTAAAACAAAAGTTGCTTATCTGCATCCATTATTGGAACAAATACTAAAAGAGACTTACGGTATTATTGTTTACCAGGAACAGGTAATTCAGATTGCAAATATAATTGGCGGAATGAGTCTTGCAGAAGCTGATCTTTTACGAAGGGCAATGGGTAAAAAAGATCTAAAAGCTATGAAAAGGTTGAAGAAACAGTTTTTGGAAGGAGCCGTTAAAAACGGAATAAAAATATCTGTTGCAGAAGAAATTGTAGAAAATATTGAAAAATTTGCAAATTATGGATTCAATAAAAGTCACGCAGTTGCATATAGTTTAGTTGCTTACCAAACAGCTTACTTAAAAGCACATTACACTCCCGAATTTTTAGCTGCAAACTTAACAAATGAATTTGGTAATTCGGACAAAGTTTCAGCTTTTTTAGAAGATTGTAGAAAATTACAAATTGAAGTTTTACCTCCGAATGTTAATAATCCTTCTGTTAACTTTAATGTAGAAAATAGAAAAATTCGTTTCGGGATGAGTGCGATTAAAAATGTAGGAATACCTTCTGTTGAAGAAATAATAAAAGTAAGAAAAAATACAAATCAAAATTTTACAAGCATTTTTGATTTCTGTTCAAAAGTTGATACACGCATTGTTAATAAAAGAGGACTTGAAGGTTTGGTATTAGCGGGTGCTTTTGATTCTGTTAATAACAATAGAGCTGCATTATTTGCCTCTGTTGAGTCCGCTTTGGAATTCGGTCATAAAGTCCAAAATTCAAAAATTACGTCTGAGAATAGTTTATTTAGTGATAGCCAAGAAGATTTAGAGATCAAACCACCTCAATTAAAAAATATTGAAAAATGGTCTACAAAAGAAAAATTAAGTAAGGAACGTGAAGTTACGGGTTTTTATATAACAGGGCACCCACTTATAAATTATTTGTTGGAATATAACTCTTTTACTACTGTTCAACTTGGATCAGCATTGGAACACCAAAACGATGAAATGGTAAGGGCTTGCGGGGTTATTACATCAATTAAAAGAAAAATTGATAAGGCAAACAGAACAATGGCTTTCTTTACTCTTGATGATTTTTCAGGTTCTTGTGAATGCTTAACATTTGCTAAAACTTATGAAAAGTACGGTCAATTAATTGAAGAAGAAAATTGTGTAATAATAGTAGGAAGACCTGAAAGCAGCGGGGATGCAATTAAACTGCATATTGAGGAAATAATTCCTATTGAACAGGTGAAAGAAAAATTTACAAAAAGCATAAAAATTAATTTTGATGAAGATAAATTTGGAGAAAAGGAATTAAATTCATTAAAAGAAATACTAAATAATAACAAAGGAAATATTCCAATATACCTTCATTTAAAAAACAACGGTTCAAAAGGCAGGTTGTTCTTTTTAAATGATTATAAAGCTAATCCTTCGAATAAATTTATTAACTCCCTTACTGAAATGTTTGGAGAAGGTTCAATTCAATTATGTCAATAATTTGATGTTGAGTAATTGTAAAAACTCCTACAGATATTCATTCTTTATCAATTAATGTTGAATAACAATTTGCTATTTCGTATACTTTGCACTTAAAAATTAATTTAATCGGTAATCTACATGAGTAATGATAATAATAAATATTGGGCATTGATTTTAGGAGCATCCTCAGGTTTTGGTGGTGCTACTGCTTTACAATTAGCTAAAGACGGTTTTAATATTATTGGAGTTCATTTAGATCGCCAAGCTACAATGCATAATGTAAAAAAAATAACTGATAGTATTGAAGAATTTGGCGTTAAACAAAAATTCTATAACATGAATGCTGCTGATGTCTTAAAGCGAACTGAAGTTATAAACGAATTGATTTCACTTTTAAATGGTAAACCTTTAATAAAAGTAATTATGCATTCATTAGCTTTTGGAAGCTTAAAGAATTTTATATATTCAAACCGCGAAAAAGGTATGACCAAAGTACAATTAGAAATGACAATTGATGTGATGGCAAATTCTCTTGTATATTGGACCCAGGATATATTTACAAATAATTTATTAGCGGAAAAGGCAAGAATTTTTGGAATGACCAGTTCAGGTGCTCGTACAGTTATTAAAACTTATGGTGCTGTGTCTGCAGCAAAGGTAACTTTAGAATCACACATTCGTCAACTTGCAGATGAGTTGGGTTTTATGGGAGTTTCGGCAAACGCAATAATGGCGGGTGTTACCGATACACCTGCTCTAAGAAAAATTCCCGGAAACGAAAATATGATGGATATTGCTAGACGAAAAAATCCAAGAAAAAGATTAACAACACCTGAGGATGTATCCAAAGTAATTTCACTTTTTTGCAAAGATGGAGGTGAGTGGATCTCTGGTGGAGTTATAAATGTAGATGGCGGTGAAGCTGTTGTAAGTTTTACTGGACAAAAGTAATTTAAGAATTATATTTAAGTATTATATTTTAAAGGAAAAAAATGAAACCATTAGAAATAACAGATGAAAATTTTGAATCGGAAGTTTTAAATTCTGATTTACCAGTACTAATAGATTTTTGGGCTGCCTGGTGCGGTCCCTGTAGAATGATTGCACCTTTAGTTGAGGAATTAGCTGGAGAATATGAAGGGAAAGTTAAAATAGGTAAATTGGATGTTGATAATAATCAACAGACAGCAATTAAATACGGGGTGAGGAGTATTCCGACTTTACTTGTATTTAAAAACGGTGAAGTAAAAGATACTATAATTGGTGCTGTACCGAAATCACAAATTTCACAAAAATTGGATGCAGTGGCTTAGTAATCTAAATTGAATTTTTTTGTGTATTTAATTAAGGCTTGCTAAGTGCAAGCCTTTTTACTTTTCTACCGATATTGTATAATAATTTATAGAAATTATGAAAAAAATATTAATATCAGATTCTATCGATCTAAAGTGTAAAGAAATTTTGGAAAATGCTGGAATTGAAGTTACTTATTTACCTGAAATATCGTCGGACGAAATTAAAAAAAATATTGGAGGGTTTAACGGTCTTATTGTTCGAAGCAGAACACAGGTAAATGATTTCCTTTTAGAATCTGCAATTAATATGAATATAATTGGACGTGCCGGGACAGGATGTGATAATATTAACATAAGTGCTGCTACCCGCAAAGGTATACTGGTTATGAATACTCCCGGGGGAAACACTATTTCAGCAGCTGAACATACTATGGCTTTAATGTTAGCTCTAAGCAGAAATGTACCCCAGGCTAATGCTTCTATGCTTGCGGGAAAATGGGAAAGAGGAAAATTTAAAGGTGCGGAATTAAGTAATAAAACTTTGGGAATAATTGGGTTAGGAAAAATTGGTAAAGAAGTAGCTCATCGTGCAATTCCATTTGGTATGAAAGTAATATGTTATGATACCCTGATATCCGAAGAATCAGTGTCAAAATTAGGCGTTGAATTAGTAAGTCTTGAAGAATTATACAAAAACTCAGATATCATCTCAATTCATGTACCTTTAACCAAAGAAACTAAAAACATAATTTCGGAAGAAACTTTAAGTAAATGTAAAAAGGGAGTTAAAATTATAAATTGTGCGAGAGGTGGTTTAATTGATGAATCTGCTTTATTAAAATTTTTAGAAAACAAGCATGTTTCGGGTGCGGCTTTTGATGTTTATAAAACCGAACCCCCGAATTTCGAAAACCCATTATTAAAACATCCCAATGTTATTACAACACCTCATCTTGGTGCATCAACAAAAGAAGCCCAACAAAAAGTTGCTGTGCAAATTGCGAATCAAATTGCTGATTATTTTAATGGTAAAGAAATTAAAGGCGCAGTAAACGGAATAGGGATTGAAGCAATAAATAAAAAAGATATTTTACCGTTTGTTACATTAAGTGAAAAGATAGGTAAGATTTATTCACAACTAAGTAAAAGTAAATTAAGGCAGATTGATATAAATTATTGCGGTGAAACATTGCATAAGTTTACCCAATTACTCTCAATTTCCGTTTTAAAGGGGTTTTTAAACGACAAACTCGAAGAGACAGTAAATTTTATAAATGCACCTCTATTGGCAGAAGAAAACGGAATAATTATAAACGAGATAAAGTCCAGTTCTAATATTGATTATAAAAATTTACTAAGTGTAACCTTCCATTCAAAAGATGAGTTAAGAAAATTTGACGGAACAGTTTTTGGGAATAAAGAAATTAGAATAGTAGGCGTGAATAATTACAGAATTGAAGTTAATCCGGAAGGTTATTTATTATTTTATACAAATGAAGACAAACCTGGAATGCTTGCGATTGTAAGTAAAGTATTAGCAGATAATAATATTAACATTGGTGGTTTATCATTAGGAAGAAGAGACAAAGGTGATGTAGCTATAACTGTTATAAATATTGATAATAATGTTGATAAAATGACTTTAAATAAAATTTCATCATTTAAAGGTATTTCAAATGTTGGGTTTATCAAAATTTAAGCAATCATTTTTTGGTAGACAATTACAACTATTAATTATATTTTAATATCTCACTGTTTCACTAAAAAAGGCAATTATGAAAAAAATATTCTACATACTAATTTTATTATTTTTACCTATTTTTGTTACTATACCACAGTCACAATTTAATTTTAATGTTGACTATGCAAGTTTCAAATACGATTCTTCATCAAATTATATCGAATTTTATTATTCATTCCCAGGCGATCAACTTACTAGTATTGAAAAAAACGGTAAAAATATTGTGGAGGGATTACTTGAGATACATATAATTAATACTATATCTAATAAAGATTTTCTGAATAAAAAATGGAGAATTCCCAGCGTTGTTAAAAAGCAAGTAACAAAAACTCAAAGCTTAGTGGGGATGATTGCATTTGTTATACCCAAAGGAAGTTATACCTGTACAGCAAAGGGATCTGATAATAATAACTTTTCTCAAAAGAAAGATTATACTTTTTCATTTGATGTAATTCCTTACAGTTCTTCTAAATTAGAAATAAGTGATATTCAATTAGCATCAAACATTAAAAATGACGGTGTTGATAAAAATTCTATTTTTTACAAGAACACATTGGAAGTAATACCATATCCATCAGATCTTTATGGTAAAGGTGCACCTGTGGTTTTTTATTACGGTGTATTATATAACTTAGATAAAGCTACGGATTTTAATGATCTTATTTTTGAAACTTCTGTAATGAACAATAATAATCAAAAAGTGTATTCAAAGAAGGATAAGATAGAAGAAAAGTTACCAGGAATTGTAAAAGTTGGGGTAATTAATGTATCAAAATACCCATCCGGTAAATATAAATTAATTTTATCATTAGTTGATAGTGTAAGAAACTTTGGTATTATTTCTTCAAAAGAATTTTTTGTTTACAACCCCGATATTAAGAAAAAGACTTCTGTCGCAAAAAATTCAGGTAGACTATTAAGTTCCCAGTTTGCTGTTTTATCAGAAGAGGAGTGTGATAATATTTGGGATGCATCTGAATATATCGCCTCACAAAATGAAAAAGATCAATGGGATAAAATACATACTGTAAAAGGAAAGCGTGAATATTTATTTAAGTTTTGGGATAAAAGAGATAGTAATAATGAAACACTAAAAAATGAATATTATACCGAATACTTTAAAAGAGTGAAAGAAGCTTCAGCAAGATTTAAAAATTTTGCAAAAGATGGTTTTAAAACAGATATGGGAAGAGTGTTTGTTATGTATGGAGGACCTGATCAAATTGAAAGATATCCAAATCTACAAGATACGAAGCCATATGAAATATGGACATACGAACAAATTGAAGGCGGCGTAACATTTATTTTTGGAGATATTACAGGTTTTTCTAATTATATACTTATTCATTCTACAAAAAGAAATGAATACCACGATGTGAATTGGCTTTCAAGAATAGCTACGCGGTAAAATAAAACATATCTTTTTTATTATAGGCATTAAATCAATATTGGTTTAATGCCTTTCTTTATTCTTTAAATATTACCATTTGAGTGAATGAATCAATAAATTTAAAAATCAAATAAATTGTAAATGAATTATGCAAAATATACTTGAGTATTTTCTATTTATCTCATTCAGTTATTTATTTAAAATTTTAGGTCTAAAATTATCAAGAAAAATATCCGTTTTTATAGCTTTTTTCTTTTATTATATAATTCCAATCAGAAAAGAGACGGTATTACAAAACTTAAAATATGCTTTTCCGGACTATTCACAGGGAAAAATTAAACAAATATCATATGAAAATTATAAGAGTTTTGCAGTTACATTTACTGAAATAATGTATTTACCTCATATATCACGCAAAAAATTAATAGAAAATGTTGAATGTGTAAACTTGGATCTTGTAAAAAAAAGATATGAAGCAGAAAATCCAATAATTCTTTTAACCGCACATTTTGGAAATTGGGAATATATGGCAGCTTCAACAGGTGTGCAGCTAAAATTGCCTTTAAACCTAGTAATTAAAAATCAAAGAAACCCATATGTAACAAATTGGCTGAAAAAGAACAGATCAAGATTTGGTAATTCTGTAATTCCTATGGGTATACAGATCAGAAAAATATACCAAAAACTAAAAGAAAAAAAAATTGTTCTAATGGCAGCTGACCAGAGAGGTGATGAGGATAGCATAAGGGTAAACTTGTTTGGAAGAAGTACATCTGTTTTTTCGGGACCTGCTGCACTTGCCTTAAAAACAAATGCAGTTTTAATTTGTGCAATTCCGGTAAGACAGAAAGATGAAAAATATAAAATTATTTTTGAAGAACTAAATGTTGATAATTTACCCGAAGAATTGGAAGATAAAAAGGTAGAAATCTGCCAAAGATATACCTCATATCTCCAAAAAATAATTGAGGAGAACCCTGAACAATGGCTTTGGATGCATAAAAGGTGGAAACATTAATTTATTATGCAAAAAATTTTAATAATACAAACTGCTTTTATAGGGGATGCTATTTTAACGTTACCGATGATCCAAAAATTAAAGGAGCAAAATAAAGATGCTGAGATTGATGTTATTGCAATACCTTCAACTAAAGAAATTTTTAATTCTTCTCCATTTGTCAGCAAAGTAATTGAAATTGATAAAAAGAAAAAACATAAAGGTGTAATTTCTCTCTTTAAATTTGCTAAAAAATTAAAATCTAATAATTACACAAAGATATATTCTCCACACAGATCATTTCGTTCTGCAATATTAACCAAGTTATTAGCTGCGGATAAAAGTTTTTCGTTTTCTAATTCAAAGCTTAAATTCTTTTATACAAATATTATTACCTACAAAAAGAGTAAACACGAAGTTCAAAGAAATTTAGATTTAATCTCATTTAATTATACCGATGAATCTTGGAAAATAATTCCTTTACTTGAAATTAACACAAGTTCAAAAAACAAAGTAAACGATTTTTTTGTAAATTTAAAAACTAAAATTAAATTTGCTGCTATTGCGCCGGGAAGTATTTGGAAAACAAAAAAATATCCCGAAAATTATTATGCTGCAGTCGTTAAATTATTAACAGCAGATTCTTTTACTGTATTTTTGATTGGTGGTAAAGATGATGAAAATTTATGTAATTCAATATCGGAGAAATCAGGCAAACAAGTAATTTCTGTTGCGGGTAAATTTACTCTTACTGAATCAATAGAGTTCTTAAAAAGAATGGAAATATTAATTTCCAATGACAGTGCACCTACTCATTTAGGAGTTTGTGCAAATATTCCTGTTCTTACCATTTATTGTTCAACTGTACCTAACTTTGGATTTTATCCGTACAATAAAAAAAGCAGCTTTATGTCATATGATAATTTAGAGTGTAAACCTTGCGGCATTCACGGATTGCATAAGTGTAAAATAAAGACATTTGATTGCGGAAACTTTATAAAACCAGTGAAAGTTTTTATGAAAATTAAGGATATGTTAAATGATAGAAATATCTAATGCTTTAAAAATTAATGTTGACGAAAATTTAAAGAAATCAGTAGCTTTAGCAAAAAAACTATATTTAGAAGGCTCCATATTTATTTATCCAACAGATACAATTTATGGAATTGGTGCAAATCCATTTAATGAAAAAGCTATAAAAAAAATAGATGATATAAAGGGACGAAACGAGGATAAAAAGAATATTCTTCTAATAAATAATATAGAAAATTTGTTAGAATATGTAGATATTCCATCCGAAAAATATTTGGATTTTTTACTTGCTGTTTGGCCCAACCCTGTATCAGTTGTTTTGAGTTTGAATAAAAAGTTCAAAAAAATATTAAATACTTCCAATGTAGCATTTAGAATTCCTAATCACAGGTTTTGTCTAAAACTTTTAGATGAACTTAAAATGCCATTAATCTCAACAAGTGTAAATAGATCTAATAATCCACCTATTAACGAACCAAGTTTAATATTTGAGGAATTCTCTAACATTATTGATAATATCTTTTATAGTACAAAAAAGAATTTTCACATAGCTTCAACTTTAATTGATTTAACTGGGACAAAACCTAAAATTTTACGTCAAGGTAAAATTAACGTTGATGGAATGATTGATAAATATTTATTTTAAAAAAGTAAAAATTGAATTTTAAAAAATTAAAAGAATTAAAGTCATTTTCAATAATAATAATACCTGATCAATCCCGAGTTCAGGCAAAACAGCATAAATTTAAATTGGGGACTATTATTTCCATAATATCTTTTTACACTTTCTTTGTGCTTGTTATGGGCTTTTTAGTCTTTAATGTTGCACCATTAGGAAGAATGATGGGGATTAATAATCCTACTCTAAGCAAAGAAGACATTCAAAAAGTAGAAATGCTAAACCGCAGAATGATCTTTTTGAGCAGGGAATTATCGAAATTAAAATCAACAAATCAAAGACTTAAAGAAGCAATATTTTTAGGTGATTCAACCTTGGTTGACTCTTTATTAAGTAATAAGAAAAAAAAATCGAAGGATTCTTTATTTACTGTTAAAAATAATCAAATAAAAGGCAATCTATATTTTATTATCAATAAATTGTTGCAGGGGAAAGATAAAAAGTTAAGTGAGATAGTTTTTTTTGAAAATCCCGTAAAAGGATTTATGAGCAGAAATTTTGATCCTAACAAAGGACATTTTGGAATTGATTATGTATTAAAAAGGGGAACACCAATTCACGCATCATCAGGTGGCTATGTAATATTTTCTGATTATACAGTTAAAGACGGTCATATGCTTATAATAAGTAACCCCAATAATTATATAACTATTTATAAGCACTGTTCAATACTTTTAAAAAGAGTGAGAGAAACTGTTTCTACAGGAGAAATAATAGCATTGAGTGGAAATAGCGGCTTAATAACAACCGGTCCGCATCTACATTTTGAAATTTGGAAAGAAGGAAGGCCAATAAATCCTAAAAAGATATTTTTAAATTATTTACAGGAGTAAAAGTTGAAAAAAGATTATAGTTTTGAAAACAATGAACTTACTATTATAAGTACTGGAGTAGTTTTAGAAGGGAATATGAAATGCACAGGGAATATAAGAGTGGATGGTACAATCAACGGAGATATTGTTGCCGAAGGTAATATAACAGTAGGAACTAACGGTAAAGTTGTAGGTGAAATCAGTGCTAATGACATTAACATCGGGGGTAAAGTTGATGGAATTGTGAGAGCACAAAACAAAGTAGTTCTCGAAGCGAAAGCGATGTTAAAAGGTGAACTAATTACTAAAATATTGGTAATTGAAGCAGGTGCTCAATTTGACGGTACAAGTAAAATGACATCTGCTGAGAAAGTTCCTATTAAAACACCGCAAACGATAGATCTTAAATGAGTCAAACGGATAAAAAACCCGAAGATGAAAATGACCTAAGAGCTTTGGGAAATTATCTTGGTCTGGGGATACAGTTAGCCGTAACTGTTTCTGTAATGGTTTTGTTAGGTTATTGGTTGGATAATAAATTTCAAACAAGCCCCTATTTAATATTAATATTTTCTTTTTTGGGTATCATTTCCGCACTCTATAATTTTTTAAAAACTGTAATTAAAACTCCCAAGAAATGAAATCCAATAAAATTATAATTTATACAATTCTTATTGTATTTATTTTTACAACAACTCTATATATTCTTTCATCAATAAATTACATATCAAATGTCATAGCATACTCAGGTTACATAGCAATTTTATTTACAACTATAAATTATGCCTTAGGAATGTTGGCTATAAAAATAGGTATTAATCAAAATTATAAGATTTTTATGATAAGTGTTTTCGGGGGAATGCTATTTAGACTTACTTTATTAATTTTACTAGTATTTATAGCACTTGAATTCTTGGATATAAGTAGGAATATATTTATTTTTTTAATTCTATTTTTTTACATTTTGTATTTAATATCGGAGGTATTTTACCTGGTATTAAGGGATAAAAAACAAAAGAAAATTTATGACTAATACTATACAAGATACGGTAACAGTAGCCGATACAGTCCATAAATCAGAAGGTGGAAGCGGTTGGATTTTACATCACGTGTTGGATTCTCATAAAATTGATTTTACCCCTTTCGGTTCTATAAATCTCCCTCATTTATCACTTTTCGGTTTGGATATTTCCATAACTAAACACATATTTTTTTCGTGGATTGTGGCTCTGTTATTAATTGTATTATTGGTTATTGTTGCAAAAAGTTATAAAAAGTCACTTATTCCTAAAGGGATTACAAATTTATTTGAAATAATAATCATTTTTGTCAGAGATGAAATTGTTAAGCCGACAATAGGAAAAGGCTATGAATATTTCTTGCCTTTTCATCTTACAATTTTCTTCTTTGTACTTTTATCAAATTTATTTGGATTAATACCTTACTCAACAACTGTAACCAGTAATATTGCCGTTACTGCAGCGCTGGCAGGAATTTCATTTGTAGCAATTCAATTTGCTGGAATAAGATCTAATGGATTTTTCGGATATTTTAAAGGGCTAATCCCTTCAGGTATGCCAGCATTGTTGTTAATAATTATAATTCCTCTTGAAATATTAGGATTATTTACAAAACCATTTGCGTTGTGTATTCGTCTATTTGCAAATATGATAGCCGGACACGTTGTAATATTATCATTAATAGGATTAATATTTATTTTTAAAGCATTTGTTTATGTAGTTGCACCTGTTGCAGTTGGTTTTGCACTGTTTATTTATTTATTAGAAATTTTAGTTGCTTTAATACAAGCATATATTTTTACTATGTTGACTGCACTCTTCATAGGAATGGCAGTACATCAGGAACATTAAGAATTATTTTTTTTTAATCATAAACTCTAGGAGAAAATATTATGGAATTAGCATGGTTAGGTGCTGGAATAGGCGCCGGATTAGTTTTAATAGGAGCTGGCTTAGGAATCGGTAAACTTGCTGCTTCAGCAATGGAAGCAACAGGTAGACAACCTGAAGCCTCTGGTGTTATAAGAACAAGCATGATTATTGCAGCTGCTTTGATTGAAGGTCTAGGATTCTTTGGTCTGGTAATCTGCATATTATTAGCAATTAAATCTTAAATTATTTATTTGATATCACAGATAATTTTTTTAATAATTATTATTTAATAAAGGAAATTATATGCTTACCGGTTTAAATTTATCAATTTTAATCTTTGCCTTTGAGGGTGGTGGAACTATAATTGATGTAAATCCAGGAGTTATATTTTGGACAATAGTAACTTTTGTAATTCTAATGTTTATACTTAAAAAAGTTGCTTGGAAACCGATATTAACTGCATTAGATCAACGCGAAAGTTCAATAAGAGAATCTCTTGAGAAAGCTGAAAATGCAAAAGAAGAAGCAGAAAAAATTCTTCTTAAAAATCAAGAGATGCTTTCAAAAGCGGATGAGGAATCTAAAAAGCTGGTTAATAAAAGCAGAAAATATGCTGATGGTCTGAAAGAACAAATGTTAAAAGAGAGCAAAGAACAGGCTCAGAAAATAGTTAACGATGCAACTCTGGAGATTGAAAGACAAAGAGAAGCTGCATTTGAAGAGTTGAAAAGTCAGGTGGCAGAAATTGCCGTTCAGGCTGCTGAAAAAATTCTTAGAAAGAATTTAAACATGGAAACTCAAAAGAAAATTGCAGATAATTTTATAAACGAGATAACAAAAAACTAATTTGTAATGAGCAAATATAAAGTATCGATACGTTATTCTTCTTCTTTTCTGGAAACCGTAATTAGCAAGAATTTACTTGAGGTAATTTCTAATGAAGTAGATTTTATTCTTAAAGTATTCCGCTCAAGCTCTGAGTTAGTTTCAGTTATTGAGAGCCCTGTTATAAAAGGTCAACTTAAAATATCTATTATAGATGAAATATTTAAAGATAAAATAAACGATGAAACTCTTAATTTTTTAAAATTTGTAATTAAAAAAGGAAGAGAAAATTATCTTTTAAATATTCTTGAAAAATATTTAGACCTAAAGGATGAACATTTAGGTATTGTAAATGTAAACGTAAAAACTGCTTATGAATTTGATGATGAACAATCAAAAGCACTGGAGTTAAATTTGGAAAAAAAATTAAATAAACGGGTAAGATTAAATTATTCAATTGATGATACCATACTTGGTGGATTTATTGCAAAAATTGGTGACACTATGCACGATGCATCTATAAAACATCAATTAGAATTACTGCAAAAGAAATTTATCGAAGGTAGAGTAACATTAAATTGATAAAGAGAAATTAAGAAGGAAAATATTATGGCTGAAGTCAGACCGGATGAAATAACGGCGATTTTAAGAAAACAACTCTCAGGATTTGAAAGCGAAGCGGACATTTATGATGTTGGTACCGTATTACAGGTTGGTGATGGTATTGCGAGAGTTTACGGACTCTCGAAAGTAATGATGAGTGAATTGGTGGAATTCCCAAATGATGTTTTTGGAATGGTGTTAAACTTGGATGAAGACAGTGTGGGTTGCGTACTTTTTGGTGAATCCAGATTGATAAAAGAAGGAGACATTGTAAAAAGAACAAAGAGAGTTGCATCTATGCCTGTTGGTGAAGAAATGTTAGGGAGAGTAATTACTCCCTTAGGTATTCCAATTGATGGAAAAGGTACAATTTCCAGCGATAAATATTCACCTATTGAAAGAAAAGCTTTGGGTGTAATTCAAAGAGCACCAGTAAAAGAACCTCTTCAAACCGGTATTACAGCTATAGATTCAATGATTCCAATAGGACGTGGACAGAGAGAGTTAATTATCGGCGATAGGCAAACCGGTAAAACAGCCATAGCAATAGATACAATAATAAATCAAAAATATACTCACACCGAAGAAGCAAAAAAATTGGGTATTGATCCTGTTTATTGTATTTACGTAGCTATTGGTCAAAAAGGGTCGACTGTTGCACAGGTAGTTGCAAAATTGGAAGAAAACGGAGCTATGGATTATACAACAGTTATTTCGGCTACTGCAACCGAACCGGCTCCACTTCAATTTATTGCTCCATATTCAGGTGCTACTTTAGGTGAATATTTTAGAGATAACGGTAAACACGCATTAGTTGTTTATGACGATCTTTCGAAACAAGCTGTTGCTTATAGAGAACTTTCTCTTTTATTAAGAAGACCTCCCGGAAGAGAAGCATATCCTGGTGATGTATTCTATTTGCATTCACGGTTATTGGAAAGAGCTTCAAAATTAAATAATGACTTGGGCGGCGGAAGTTTGACTGCACTTCCAATAATTGAAACTCAACAAGGTGATGTTTCAGCATACATTCCAACAAACGTTATTTCAATTACTGACGGACAGATTTATCTTGAATCCAGTTTGTTTAACGCAGGTGTAAGACCCGCTATTAATGTGGGTATATCAGTATCCCGTGTAGGAGGTAATGCGCAGATAAAAGCAATGAAAAAAGTTGCAGGAAGTTTGAAGCTTGACCTGGCACAATACAAAGCACTTGAAGCTTTTGCAAAATTTGGTTCCGATCTTGATGTACACACACAAAGAACTCTCGCAAAAGGTGCTCGTTTGGTAGAACTACTCAAACAAGGTCTATATGTTCCTGTACCGGTTGAGAAACAAGTTGTTGCAATATACTTAGGAACAAACGGATATCTTGATGACATAGACGTTTCAGATGTAAAAAGATATGAAAAAGAAATTCTAGAATTTATTGAGATGAAATATAATCAGATATTTGAATCTATTAAGAAAGAAAAACAGTTAAGTGATGAAACTTTGGAAATGATTAAAAAAGCTGCTGATGAATTTGCAGTGGTTTTCAAATAAGTAATTCACAATTATTAGATGGCAACATTAAGAGACATAAAACTAAGAATAAATGGCATTAAAAATACCTCGAAGATTACTAATGCCATGAAAATGGTTGCCGCCGCTAAACTTAGAAGAGCACAGGCCAGAGTGATTAACGCACGACCCTATGCACACAAAATATCTTCTATGATGTCTCACTTAGTAACTGAAGAAGATTATGCTCTTGTTCCTTTACTTGAAAGAAGAGAAACAAAAAATGTTGCTGTTGTAGTCCTTACTGCTGACAGAGGGTTATGCGGAGCTTTCAATAATAATATTATTAAAGAAACCAACAGAGTAATTGACGAAGATCTTTCTTCAATTGGTGCTAAAACTCTGCTATTGTGCGTGGGTAAAAAAGGTTACGATTATTTCAAAAAAGGAGATATCCCTCTTTTAGACAAAATGATCGGCGTTTTTTCTTCTTTAGATCTTAATACAACTAACCTGATTAGTGAAGTCCTTGTTTCAGGTTATTTACAGAAGAAGTTTGATAAAATAATTTTTGTATACAACGAATTTAAATCTATAATTCAACAAAAAGTTGTTAGCGAAACTTTTTTACCTGTTTCAATTGAGTCTGCAAATGAAAAAGAATCATCGACTAAAGCAAATTATATATATGAACCTGGTAAAAAAGAAATACTAGAATATTTATTACCAAAGCATTTAAGTGCCCAAATTTGGAGAATGCTTTTAGAATCGAATGCTTCCGAACAAGGTGCAAGAATGACTGCGATGGATAATGCGACTACGAACGCAAAAGATTTAATCAGGTCTCTAACAATTACTTACAATAAGGAAAGACAGGCGGCAATAACTAAAGAAATTTTAGAAATTGTTTCAGGTGCTAACGCTTTGAGTGAAAATTAATGATAATAACAGGCTCTTTGATAGAGTAAAAAGTAAAAATTATGTTTGAAGATTTATCTCTCAAACTTGAAAAAGCCCTTAAAAAAGTTACTGGACAGGGCAAACTGACTGAAAATAATATTTCAGATACGTTAAGAGAAATTAGACGTGTTCTTTTAGAAGCTGATGTAAATTATAAGGTAGCAAAAGATTTTATTGAGAGAGTATCCTTAAAAGCTTTGGGCAAAGATGTCCTAAACTCAATCACTCCGGAACAACTAATTATAAAAATTTTACACGATGAACTAACTGATCTTTTAGGAAGTGAACACAGCCAACTTAAATTAAATTCTTCTGGAATTACAGTAATTTTAATTGTCGGACTTCAAGGTTCGGGTAAAACAACTTTTTCTGCAAAATTAGCTAATAAACTTAAAGCTCAGAAAAGAAGAGTTCTACTTGCAGCTGCAGATGTTTATAGACCGGCGGCGATAGAACAATTAAAAATTTTGGGCGAACAAATTGATGTACCTGTTTTTTCAGTTTTTGAAAAAGATGCAATAAAAGCAGCAAAGGATTCTTTAAAAGAAGCTAAAACAAATAATTTAGATACGGTAATAATTGATACTGCAGGTCGTCTTCATGTAGATGAAAATATGATGGCTGAAATTTCTAAAATTAAAGAAATAGTAAATCCTGCTGAAACATTATTTGTAGTTGATTCAATGACAGGGCAAGACTCTGTAAACTCTGCCAAAGCATTTAATGAATCTGTTGATTTTGACGGGATTGTTCTTACTAAATTAGATGGTGATGCCAGAGGTGGTGCAGCACTGTCTATTAAATCTATAATTGGAAAACCTATCAAATTTGTCAGCAATGGTGAAAAGCTTAAAGATTTGGAAGTGTTTTTTCCTGACAGAATGGCTTCAAGAATTTTAGGTAAAGGTGATATTGTTTCATTTGTTGAAAAGGCACAGGAAACCATTGATGAGCGTGAAGTTGAAAAATTAGAAGAGAAACTAAGACATAATAAATTTGATTTTGATGATTTTCTTAAGCAAATTAAGATGATAAAGAAAATGGGCTCTTTGTCATCGCTTCTTGGAATGATTCCAGGGATAAGTTCACAGCTAAAAAATGCACAAATTGATGATAATGCTTTTAGTAAAATTGAAGCTATTATCAATTCGATGACACTAAAAGAGAGAGTTTTCCCGAAAATTCTAAACGGAGGACGCAGAAAAAGAATAGCAAAAGGTAGTGGAACATCTATTCAAGATGTAAACATGCTTGTTAAAAAATTTAATGAAATGAAGAAGATGATATCTAAACTGAATAAAAAAGGTTTAGCTGGTACATTATTTAATAATTTAAAATTTAATTAATAACGATAACTAATAGGAGGTTAAAATAATTTGGCTGTTAAATTAAGACTTAGAAGAATGGGAAAGAAAAAGCAACCTATTTATAAGGTAGTAGCTGCTGATGTAAGATCACCCCGTGATGGGAAATTTTTGGAAGCAATAGGTTTATACAACCCGCTTACAAACCCACACACAATTAATATTAATGAAGACAGAGCACTTTATTGGTTAAGTGTTGGTGCTCAGCCAACTGATACTGTAAAAAGCTTACTGACGCAAAAAGGTATTTTGTTAAAAAGAGAATTAATTAATCGTGGTTTATCTGAAGATAAAATAGAAGCTGAAATGAGCAATTGGGCAAAAATGAGAGAGGCTAAACAAAAAAGCTCAATGGTTCAAAAGAAAAAATCTAAAAAAGCTGCAGCAAAAGAAGCAGAACAGGCTGAAGTAAAATCTGAAGAACCTGAGACAAAAGTTGGAGAGGCTGAAGTAAAAACTGAAGAACCTGAAACGAAAGTTGAAGAGACAGAAATAAAATCTGAAGAACCTGAGACAAAAGTTGAAGCAAAGGAAGAAAAACCAAAAGACGAAGTAAAAACAGAACAAACAATAATTAAAGGAGACAATAATAACGAAAGTACGGCAGAAGTAAAGGGTACTGCTTCTGAGGAAGAGACTAAAAAAAAGGAAGGTTAAACTTTTTTTAGTATATTTCTCTTTTGTACAAATAATTCTAATGTTGCCCTGGTCTAATTAAGGAGGCTTCTTTTTATGAAAGAATTCATTGAATTCATTGCTAAACATCTTGTAGATGCACCTGACAACGTTGTTGTTGAAGAAAGTACACCTGAAGAAAATAAAGTTGTACTTCAATTAAAAGTGCAATCTGATGATGTGGGGAAAGTTATCGGAAAACAAGGGAAAACTGCTCAGGCTATGCGTACTCTTCTTACAGCTATAGCTGCTAAGGACGGGAAGAGAGCCATATTAGAGATATTAGATTAAAGAAGAATTTCTTTACTTTTTTTTGTGACTGATTATTTTCTTATTGGCAAAATCATTTCTTCCATCGGAAGAAATGGAAAGATAAAAATTATCTCTTATTTAGATTTTAAAGAGAGATTTATTCAACTTAATGAAATTTTTGTGGATTTTTTTGAAGATAAAAAATCTTTAAAATTTGAATTCATTGAAGAAGGGAAAGATTGTTTTTTTGTAAAATTTAAAAATTTTGACTCTGATGAGGAATCAGAAATTTTAATTGGTAAAAACATTTATGTAAATGAAAATGATCTTGTGAAAATGCCGAAAGATCATTTTTTTATCAATGACATAATAGGCAGTAATGTTTTTTGTAATGATGTTAAAATTGGTATAGTAAAGGATGTACTTAATTTACCGGCTAATGATGTCTACGTAATTACTGATTTGGATAACAAAGAACGGATGATACCTGCGGTACCCGATTTTGTGGAAAAATTTGATGTTGATGAAAAGATATTGATTTTGAAAAAGGTAGATGAATACTATGAAGAAGATGATGAGGATTGATATTATTTCTGCAGTTCCAGACCTGCTTTCGAGTCCCCTTAATAATAGTATATTAAAAAGAGCACAGGATAAAAAGAAAGTTAAAATCGTTGTCCATAATCTCAGAAATTATTCTTTTGATAAACATAAACAAATTGATGATAAACCCTTTGGCGGTGAGCCCGGTATGGTGTTAAAGCCTGAACCTTTTTTTGAATGTATAAGAAAATTATTTAAAGAAAGATCATACGACAATATTATTTTTACTACACCGAGAGGAAAGATATTCGGTCAAAAAGCAGCAAACAAATTTTCTTTGTCTAAAAATATTATTATTGTTGCAGGGCATTATAAAGAAATTGATGAAAGAGTCAGACAAAAATTTGCTACAGATGAAATATCGATAGGAAATTTTATTTTAACCGGAGGAGAATTGCCCGCATTATTGATAACAGATGCAATTGTAAGATTAATTCCGGGCGTTCTTAATGACAGTGAATCAGCACTAAATGATTCCTTCCAAAACGGAAATGTTATAGAAGCACCTTGTTATACAAGACCTTCTGAGTACGAAGGAATGAAAGTACCTGAAGTCTTACTTTCGGGTAACAAAAGAGAAATAGAAAAATGGAAAGAAGAGCAGTCATTAAAATTAACTAAAAGATGGAAAAATTATAATAAAAACGGAGAATATTATGGTTGATTTAAATAATGTTTTACCCGAACAAATGAAAAATGATATTCCAAGCTTTAAAGCAGGGGATCGTATCCGAGTTCAAGTAAGGGTAATTGAGGGTGATAAAGAAAGGATTCAAATATTTGAAGGTGATGTTATTAGTTTAAAAGGGAAAGGTTCAAATAAAACTTTCACTGTTAGGAAAATATCAAGCGGTGTCGGAGTTGAAAGGATTTTCCCATTACATTCACCTACAATTGCTAAAATTGAAGTGGTTAAAGAAGGTAGAGTAAGAAGAGCCAAATTATATTATCTTAGAAATTTAGCCGGAAAAGCAGCAAGAATTAAGAGCAAATCATAAATATAAAACTTGATAATAAATTTCACTTTCCTATTAATATTTTGATATTTGCTTTTATAGTGTTATTTTTAAAAAACGGTTTTTACCGTAGATTAAATTTTTTCATATTATCAGAGGTCACTTGTGAGCAAGAAACTTTTCGTAGGCAGTCTCCCATGGGCAGTTAATGACCAGAAGTTACAAGAAGCATTTGAAGCACATGGTAAAGTTGTATCTGCTAAAGTAGTAACTGACAGATATACAGGGAGATCCAGAGGTTTCGGTTTCGTTGAAATGGAAAACGAAGATGAAGCTAATGCTGCCATTACAGCCTTAAACAATTCTGAATTAAGTGGTAGGAATATCATTGTTAGTGAGGCAAAGCCAAGAGATTAATTTTATTTCAAATGGTTTTATAAAAGCACCTTTTAAAGGTGCTTTTCTTTTTTAAAAGGATAAAATAAAACGAACCTTTTTTTACCAAACAATATATTTTCAAACATAATAGCTAAAATTTTATTAAAGAAAACAGGCGAAAGATAAAAATTATCTTTCGCCTAAATTATTTATAAATTTATTAAAGAAACATCAAGAATATCTTCTTCTTTATTAGCTAATTCTTCAGTAATTTTTACTGATGGTTTTGAATCAAGCATAATTTTGCAGCAAGCTGTTAATTCACCATCAAAAATTACGTTCTCAATTTCTTGAGCATTAATTTTTTCATCACTAAGTAATTGTAAAACTTTTGAAAGCACGCCTGGCTTATCAAAATGTCTAATTACCAATTGATATTTTGCTGCCGTAATTTCGCATCTGTTTATCCAGTTTTTTACAACACCTGTTTTTTTGTATTGCTCAATAATTTTAAATGTCTCTTCTGCAACCGCATTTTGTGCCTGCATGGTAGAAGCACCAATATGGTGTGTCACATAAATATTTGGTATTTTAATTAAATCTGAACTAAATTTTCCTTGTTTTTCTTCAGGTTCGTCGTTAAAAACATCAATTCCCACTAATATTTTTCCGTCTTTTGCAGCAGCAATAAGTGCATCTTCATTTATAACACCTGCGCGGGAAGTATTTATTAAGTAGGCACCTTTTTTCATTTTATTTATTAAATCTGCAGAGATTATTTTTTTAGTTTCACTTGTTTGTGCCAAATGAATACTTATTATATCAGCTTTTTCAAAAAGTTCATTAAGGTCATCACATCTATAAATTTCTAATATATCAGCAGTATTCTTTGTTAAGGATCTTGACCATGCTATTACATTCAACCCAAAAGCTTTACTTCTCTTTATAAGTTCTCTGCCTATTTTTCCCGTACCTACAATACCAATTGTTTTTTCGTATAAACCATCAGCTTTAGAAAATGCAGCTTTGTTCCATTTTCCTTCTCTGAACTGAATAACATTATCAGGCAGTTTCCTATCAATTGCACAAATTAACCCCATTGCTAATTCAGCAACCGCGATGCTATTTTTACCGGGACAATTGGCTACATAAATTCCTTTCTTATTTGCCTCTGGAATGTTTATATTATTTACACCGGCACCGGCTCTTATTATTAAGCTCAATTTATTTGATATACTGATACAATCTTCATTTACTTTTGTCGAGCGCACAATAAGTACATCAATATCCTTAATATTATTAGGTAGGTCATCTTCTTTATAAGTAGGTTCGTAAATTACTTCTCTAACAATACCTTTTATTTTTTCAATGTATTTATCAGGAAATTTATCTGCTATTAAAATTCTCATTTAAGCCTCCCTAAAATATAACTTACTTCAAAAAAATATCATTTTATGATTACTAAATTATAAAAAGGATTGCACAAAAAAATATATTTTTGTACAATCAAAATTAATTTAGGATTTTGTTTATTTTTTATAAAAATAAAAACGAGAAGTATTTTATCCTAAATTTACCATTGGAATTTTGATGTTAAATTTTTTAGCATTTTCAATGGCTCGTTCATATCCGGCATCAGAATGCCTCATTATTCCTAATCCGGGGTCATAGGTAAGAACTCTGTTCAGTCTTTCCTCAGCTTCTTTTGTACCGTCTGCTACCACAACCATACCCGCGTGGATGGAATTGCCAATACCGACACCACCACCGTGGTGAACAGATACCCAACTCGCTCCTCCTATTGCATTTAGTAAAGCATTAAGAATAGGCCAGTCTGCAATAGCATCGCTGCCGTCTTTCATTCCTTCCGTTTCTCTGTTTGGTGAGGCTACTGATCCACAATCCAGATGGTCTCTTCCAATAACTATTGGCGCACCTATTTTACCTGATGCCACCAAATCGTTAAATATTTTTCCCATCTTTTCTCTTTCACCGTAACCTAACCAGCAAATTCTTGATGGGAGTCCTTGGAAATGGACCTTCTTTTGTGCCATATCAATCCACTTACACAAAGGTTTATTCTCTGGAAATGTATCTTTTATAGCCTGGTCAGTAACATAAATATCGTTTGGATCTCCCGATAAAGCAACCCATCTGAATGGGCCTTTTCCGTCACAGAATAAAGGACGAATAAATTCCGGCACAAAACCCGGAATGTCAAAAGCGTTTTCTACTCCGTTATCTTTTGCTTCTCCTCTTATGTTGTTTCCATAGTCAAAAGTAATTGTTCCTCTTTTCTTAAACTCCAGCATTGCTTTTACATGGCTAACAATAGTTTCTTTTGCTAATTTAATATATTTGTCCGGATCGTTTTTTCTTAATTCAAAGGCATCATTTAGACTTATTCCCATTGGGATATACCCATTTAAAGTATCATGAGCAGATGTTTGATCGGTAAGAATATCCGGAAGTAAATCAGATTTTAATAATTTTGGAAGTACTTCACCAGCATTTCCTATAAGCCCAACAGAAAGTGCATTACCTTCGGCTTTAGCTTTTGTTACAATTTGGATAGCTTCATCAATGTCTTCTGTAATTAAATCTAAGTATCCTGAATTAATTCTTTTTTGTGCTCTTTCTCTGTTTACTTCTACTCCTAAAAATGTAGCTCCGTTCATTGTGGCAGCTAAAGGTTGAGCTCCGCCCATACCACCTAAGCCGGCAGAAAGTATTAGTTTACCTGAAAGGTCACCGTTAAAATATTTATCACCGCAGGCAGTAAATGTTTCATATGTTCCTTGCAGAATTCCCTGGGTACCGATATAAATCCAACTTCCCGCTGTCATTTGTCCGTACATTGTAAGCCCAAGAGCTTCCAATCTTCGGAACTCATCCCAATTAGCCCAATTAGGTACAAGCATAGCATTAGAAATAATAACTCTTGGCGCGTTTTTATGAGTTTTAAATATACCTACGGGCTTACCTGATTGAACGATAAGGGTTTCATCATTTTCTAATTCTTTTAAGGACGAAATAATCGATTCGTATGCTTCCCAATTTCTTGCAGCTTTTCCACTTCCACCATAAACAATAAGTTCTTCTGGTTTTTCGGCAACTTCTGCGTTAAGATTATTCATCAGCATTCTCATAGCCGCTTCCTGAATCCAACCTTTACAACTTAGTTCATTACCTGTCGGTGCTTTAATGTTTAATTTTTCTATTTCAGTTAACAATATTATACCCTAAAGTGTTTTTCAATAATATTTGAATATTGATTTACCATTGAACGATAAAGCATTTTTTTTATAAACCAGCTCTTTGCTAATTCTTTCTTTAAATATTGAAGATTTTGTTTTAACTGATTTTTAAGTTTTGTGCTTTCGTCTTTTGTTAGCTTAATAATTTCATCTCCGGTATCTAACTTTTCTAATATTGATGTAAAACTTCTAATTTCAGAATAAAATCTATTATCACCCTCAATTTGTTTTAAAGCTTGTTTACAAAATGTTTTTAAAATTTTTAGATCATTTTTATCAAACTTATAATCATAATTTCTAAATAATTTTTTCATGGATCCCTGTATTCTTTTTAAATGAAAGTAATCGTCCCCTAATATTTGCATATCCTGGTTTTATAGTATTGTATATGAAGTCAAGACGCTCATTATAAGGAATAAATGCTGATTTCATTGAATTGAGTGTTATTTTTTCAATATCTTCTAAGTTAAGATTGAAGTGTTCAATTGCTGTTAAAAATTCTTTAGTCATTGTGGTATCGCTCATCAGTCTGTCATCTGTATTTATAGTAACCCTAAATTTATTTTTAAACAAAATTCCAAAAGGATGATTTTCTATTTTATCAATAGCGCCTGTATGTATATTACTGAGTAAACAAATTTCTAAGGGTATTCTTTTATCAAGCACGTATTGTGCTAAATCACCCAAACCAACAACATTACCTTCACTGTCAAAAGCGAAATCATCTTTTAAATGAGTTGCGTGTCCAATTCGATGAGCACCGCACCACTGAATTGCCTGCCATATAGATTCTTTCCCGAATCCCTCACCTGCGTGAATTGTAATGTTAAAATTTTCTCTCTGAATAAAATGGAAAGCTTCTATGTGTTTTTTAGGTGGATATCCACCTTCTTCACCGGCAAGATCAAAACCAACAACTCCGCGATGCCTGAAATTTACTGCCAATTCAGCTACGTCTAACGTGTCTATCATATTACGCATACCACATAATATAAGTCCGTAACCGACACCAAAATCTTTCTTCCCCTTTTTTAATCCAGTTATTACGGCGTTTACAATATCTTCTTGATAAAGATCTTTGGACGTATGAAAAACCGGAGCAAATCTAGTCTCAACATAGCAAACTCCGTCTTTTTTCATATCTTCCATCATTTCATAAGCTACTCTTTCGAGACTTTCTTTACTTTGCATTACCGAGCAAGTATGTTCAAAACCCTGAAGATATTCAGCAAGGTTTCCTTTATTAGCTCCTCTATGAAACCAAACAGCTAATTCTCCAGGATCTTCAGTCGGAAGCTTTTTATACTTCAAATCATTTGCAAGTTCAATTATAGTTTTTGGTCTTAATCCCCCGTCAAGATGATCATGTAAAAGTACTTTTGGAATGGATCTGATTACTTCTTCATTTGTCAATTTAACCTCTCTTTTAAGTTCAAAAATATCCTTTTAAGTAAGTAAAAGCAATTTATTGACTAACACGATTTTGATTTGCTATGGAACAAAAAAGAATTATAATTATTATAAAATGTAAATTATTGATTATAGACCAATATTATATTAATTTTATATGTTATAAAAAAAATTAGAATTCAATAGAGATTAGAATGAAGCCAACTAAATTAGTCATAATTTCAATATTATTAACAGCCTTTTTGTTTTCAAATATTGCTTTAGGATCACCATATACAACAGCAGCAAAAATGGCAATTCAATTGAAAGATTATAAAAAAGCACTTGAATTATTAAAAAAAGAAATTGCAAATGATCCTGAAAGTAATGAGGGCTATTATTTAATGGGTTTTGTCTATGGCAAATTAAATAAAATTGATGAAATGTTAGATGCTTATAACAAAAGTTTAGCTATCGATGATGAATACGAAAAAGAAATAACTGCAGATAAATTTAATACATGGGCTATTTTTTTTAATAAAGGTGTAAAATATTTCCAGAAAGGAAATAAGCCTAATGAACGTCTAATGGGTGAAAATTCTTCAACAGTTATTAATTGGTTAGGTCAGCCAGATAAAATTGTCGAAAGCAGATATGAAAACATTAGTACCAAAATGTATATCTATAACAATTTTAATTTAAACATATATTTTGACAAAGATAAAGCTGTAGGTTATACCCAAATTTCTGATGCTCAAAAAACTAGTATGGATAGCTCCCTAGGATTAGGGACAACATATTATTATGAAATATCTACTGAATCTTTCAAAACTGCAGTTAAAATTGAACCTGATTCTATTGATACTCATAGAAATTTAGCTTTTGTATTACTAAATGCACAAAGATATGATGAAGCAATAGAACCTTTACAAACTATAATAGACAAAAGAAATTCAAAAGACGGTTATAGATTTTTGGGCAATATTTATTATAATAAAGCAAAAACATTACAATCAAAATTTATTTCTACAAAAAATTCTGAAGATAGTGTCGCATATATAAAAATGTATGACAAAGCTATAGAGATTTTGGAAGCCGGAAAAAAAGCTTTTCCATCAGATTCTAATATACTTTTAGCACTTTCAAACAGCTACATCGGGGCTAACAAAACTGATGTTGCCATAAATGCTTTTAAAGAAGGTGTTGAAAGGCAACCGGAGAATAAATATTATCATTATAACTATGGTGTATTATTATTAGGTTCTAAAAAATATGTTGAAGCAATTGAGCAATTTAAAGCTGCTGAAAAAATTGATGCAAATTATGAAAATGCAATTTACAATCTTGGTGTAGTTTATGTACAATGGGGTGATGAAATTAGGAAATCTGAGCAGGATCAAGAAGTTCAAACAGATAAATTTAAAGCTAAATATGAAGCTGCATTACCATATTTAGAAAAAGTAATTCAATTAAATGATAAAGAAGCCGCTATCTGGGAAACTTTAGGAAAAGTTTATGCTAGATTAGGTAAAACAAATGATGCAGAAAACGCTTTCAATAAATCTGACTCATTAAGATAGAAATTAAGTTTTAAATTATAGGTAATTATGAATCAAAATAATAATCCACAGGGACAGCAAATAAATATTGAGCTTGGTGAAAAAGAAGCCGAGGGTATTTATTCTAATTTAGCAATAATAACACATTCACCAGCTGAGTTTATTATTGATTTTACAAGGATAGTACCGGGAGTTCCTAAAGCAAAAGTATATGCTAGAATTATTACTACTCCTCAGCACGCAAAAATGCTTTTGATGGCTTTAAAAGATAATATAGATAAATACGAAAAAAGATTCGGTGAAATATCTATTAATACACTTGCCGATCAACATTTTGGATTTGTACCCCCTGTAAATGAAAAAGTAAATTAAACAATTAAATTTGTGCCCTTTGGAAATGAATTTATTTCAAAGGGTTTTTTATGGAACTTTTGAGCTGAAAAACTGTACAAGAAAAGAAATTACAATGAAAAAGTTATTTATCATATCGCTAATTATTTTAAGTTTTGTATTTTATGCTAAAGCCGATAACAATTCTAATCTTGTTTCAATTTCAAAGACTCATAAAATCAACACTTTATATTTAAACAAAATATTTGCAAATAAGAGACTGTTGGATTTGCAAATAAATAAGGTTGATGTTAGAAACTATAAAAATAATTTTACTTTTAAATATTCTGATTTTGAATTAAACAAAAAATATCCTACACCGCTAAACCATCTAACATTAATAAAATATTATCTTCCATCCAAAACTTATGTTGAGCTAAATTTATACAACCTATTGGGCACCAAATTAAAAACTCTTGTAAGCACTACAAAAAATCCCGGTGAATATCACCTAAAATTTGACACAAACAAATTAATTCCTGGGTTATATATATATCAATTGAAGACCAATTTAGGAACGAGAACTCAAAAGATGATTTATTTTAAATAGAATTATTTAAAAAAAATACTTAAACGGTCTAAATCATCAATTCCATAATTGCATTTCAAAACCTCAATCATTAATTTTAATTCTTATTTATTAACGGAGAATAGTACTATAATGCTTAATATTGTAAAAAAATTATTTGGTGATAAACATGCTAAAAATCTAAAAGAATTATCACCCATCGTAGATGAAATAAATCAAGAATACGAAAAAATAAAAGATATATCGGATGATGAATTAAGACAGAAAACTTTAGAATTTAAAGAAAAAATTCAAAACGAAACATCTGAACTTAGAAATAAAATTGAAGAACTTAACAAGCAGCTTCAATCCGATGAAGATTTTGACAGACAAAAAATTTATGATGAATTAGATTCTTTGGAAGAAGAACTTAATGAAACTTATGAATCTATTTTAGATGAAATTCTTCCAGAAGCTTATGCTGTAATAAAATTTACGTGTATAAGATTACTAGGTAAAACTATAATTGTTAGGGGCACAAAAGTGGATTGGAACATGGTTCCATATGATGTACAACTGATGGGTGCTATAATTCTTCATCAGGGCAAAATTGCGGAAATGGCAACCGGTGAAGGTAAAACCCTTGTTGCAACAATGCCCCTATATTTAAATGCTCTTACAGGCAAAGGTGTACATCTTGTTACTGTTAATGATTACCTTGCAGAAAGAGACTGTGAATGGATGGGAGAGGTATTTAAATTTCACGGGCTTACAGTTGGTGTTATAATTAATACAATGGATCCTTCAGAAAGAAAAAAACAATACCAATGTGATATTACTTACGGAACGAATAATGAATTTGGATTCGATTATCTTAGAGACAATATGTCTATTGACCCTGATAATCAAGTGCAACGAGAATATAATTATGCAATAGTTGATGAGGTGGATTCAGTCTTAATTGATGAAGCACGAACACCATTAATTATTTCCGGACCTGTTGAAGAGGATGATCAGCGGTTTGACGAAATGAAACCTAAAGTAGAAAGACTTTTTCGTCTTCAATCCAATTTAGTCGCACAGATTGTACAAGAAGCTGATAAATTACTTGCAAACGAAAACTCAAAGGATGATATAAGAGATGCTGGGATTAAGCTGTTAAGGGCATATAGAGGTTTACCCAAAAACAAAAAACTCTTAAAAACTTTAAGTGAACCCGCTAACAAAAAATTAATGCAAACTACTGAGATGGAATTTTTACGTGAGAAGGGAAAAAATATGTATATAATTGATGATGAAGTATATTTTGCCATCGATGAAAGAAATAATACAATAGATTTGACAGATAAAGGCAGAGAAGAACTTGCAAAAGGAAGTAGTATGGGTAAAGACTTTTTTGTATTGCCTGATCTGGGAACAGAAATTAACAAACTTGAAAATGATTCCTCCCTTTCCGAAAGAGATATTCTTAAAAAGAAAGATGCAATTTATGCAAAATATTCAGAAAGCAGTGACCGTATACACACAATAAATCAATTATTAAAAGCTTACACACTTTTTGAGAAAGATGATGAATACGTAATTACTGAAGATGGAAAAATTGCAATTGTGGATGAGTTCAGCGGTCGTGTACTACCTGGCAGAAGATATTCTGACGGGTTACATCAAGCCATTGAAGCAAAAGAAAGAGTAAAAGTAGAAAAAGATACTCAAACTATGGCGACAATTACTCTGCAAAATTACTTTAGAATGTACAACAAATTAGCCGGTATGACAGGAACTGCCGAGACAGAAGAAGGTGAGTTCTTTGAAATATATAAACTTGATGTTATTGTTATTCCTACTAATGACCCTGTTATAAGAGATGATTTGGATGATGCTGTTTATAGAACAAAACGTGAAAAGTATAATGCTGTTATTGAGGAAATACAATCTTTAAAAAAGGAAGGACGCCCTGTTTTGGTTGGTACAACTTCAGTAGATGCTTCTGAAACTATTAGCAGAATGCTGAAACGAAAAGGGATTGCACATAACGTACTCAATGCTAAACAGCATCAAAGAGAAGCTGAAATTATTGCCCACGCCGGTGAAATTGGAGCTATAACTATTGCAACAAATATGGCCGGCCGTGGGACTGACATTAAATTAGGTAAAGGAGTTGTTGATAGGGGCGGCTTATTTATAATAGGTACGGAAAGGCACGAAGCAAGAAGAACTGACCGGCAGTTAAGAGGGCGTTCAGGTCGTCAAGGTGATCCTGGAAGTTCAAGATTTTATCTTTCGTTGGAAGATGATCTTATGAGACTTTTCGGTAGCGACAGAATGTCTTCCGTTATGCAAAGGATTGGAATAAAAGAAGGGGAGGTAATTCAGCATCCTTTAATAACAAAGTCAGTAGAAAGAGCACAAAAGAAAGTAGAAGAAAATAACTTTGCTATTCGTAAAAGACTTCTTGAATATGATGATAATATGAACTCTCAAAGAGAAGTTATTTATACAAGAAGAAATCGTGCGTTAAAAGGTGATAGACTAAAAAGCGAAATTTTTGAACACCTTGAAGAATATGTACAAGATGTTGTAGAACAGAATTATAATGATGTACTTGTTGGTGCTATCAAAGAAGAAATAAGGCAAAAATTACTTGTTGAAATGCAATTAGAAGCAGATGAATTTGAAAATTTAGGTGTTGAAGGGATTAAGGAAAAAATTGTGAATGAGGCAAAAAAATTCTACAACCAAAAAGAGGAAATGCTCGGGCATGATATGATGACAAGGCTTGAAAAATATGCTACATTAAGTGTTATTGACCAGAAATGGAAAGAACATTTAAGAGAAATGGACGATTTAAAAGAAGGTATAGGTTTAAGGGCTTACGGTCAAAAAGATCCTCTCGTGGAATATAAGGGTGAAGCATTTAAATTATTTATTGATCTTTTACAACAAATAAGAAATGAAGTAGTTTTCTTTAGTTTTAAATTTTTTCCTCAAGAACCCGAAGAGATACAGGAAAGAAGAAAGAAAAGTTCGCCGGGAAGAATGACCGAACTTAAAGAGAGTACGGACAATATCGGACTATCAAGAGGGGCGGCACAGAGTCAAAGTGTAGCCGGCGGTAAGCAAAAACCGATTAAAGTGGATGAAAAAATAGGTAGAAATGATCCTTGTCCTTGCGGAAGCGGAAAAAAATACAAACATTGTCATGGAAGATAAAAAGGAATGAGTAACATGAAAAAAATAGAGGCCATAATTCGTCCATTTAAACTAGACGATGTTAAAGAAGCTTTGCTTGAAGAAGGAATAAGAGGATTGACGATTACCGAAGTTAGAGGTTACGGAAGACAAAAAGGACACACCGAGACTTATAGAGGAAGTGAATACAGGATAGAGTTTATTCCTAAAATTAAAATAGAAATTGTAGTTGAAGCCCAAAAGGCTGAGAAGGTTATTGAAGCTATATTGAAAACTGCTAAAACAGGACAAGTTGGAGACGGGAAAATTTTTGTGTCAGATATTGGCGATGTAATTAGAATTAGAACTGAAGAGTCAGGCAAAGAGGCACTATAAAATAATATTTTATATTTCACTAAAACTTTTAAAATGAAATCGTATACATCACACCAAAAAATATTTCTTTCTTTCATCACGATATTATTAATAATTTCGGGTTGCGGAACTTGGGGGAATTTTACAACATATTTTAACAGATATTATAATGTTAAAACCACATTTGAAAAAGCCGAAAAATTAATTCTCGCACAAAGGAAAGATCTGTTCGACACCGAAGAATTAAAAGTTCCTGGATTTGCGAAGAAGCAGCTTGCAAAAGTTGTAAAAGGCGCTTCAAAAATTTTACAATTCAATTCAGATTCAAAATATATTGATGACGCACTTTTGATTTTGGGTAAATCATTTTATTACGAAAAAAATTATCAAAAAGCTTTACGAAAATTTGAGGAATTGATTGCAACACAATCAGAAAGTGAATTGATTTTGGAAGCCAGGTTATGGATAGGCAAATCACAATTACGGTTAATGCAGGTGGACCAAAGTTTAGCAACGTTAGAATCTGTTAAGCAGGATGCTATTAGAGATGAAGAAACTACAATTATGCAGAATGCATTTATAGAAGAAATAACTTATCGGATTAAACAAAAAGATTATACTGCAGCGATTAAATCTGCTAATGAATTTTTGAGAATTTCTGACGATGAAGATATGAATGCAAGAGTATGGTATGAGTTGGGAAATTTATATTTTGAAAATAAAGATTATGTAAACGCCGAAAATGCATATTTGCAAGCAATTGATATTGCTTCAGAATATACAATTATTTATAACGCACAAATTGAATTGGCAAAAAGTTTAAGAAACGAAAAAAAATTAGAAGAAGCAATTAATTTATTAAATGAAATGAGGTCTGAAGATAAAAATGCGGAAAACTTTCCTGAAATTGATCTTGAAAAAGGATTGACATTATTGCAAAAAAATAATTTGCAAGATGCAAAAAATTTGTTAATTAAAGTAGATACAACATATCCCGGCTCTCCCTTTTCAGCTATAGCTAAATACAGACTGGGTGAAATTTATGAGATGGATTTATTGAATTTTGACACCGCAAAAGTTTATTATCAACAAGCCAAATATTCAGCATTACCCAAAGAATACAAGCCTGATAATGATAAAAAAGTAACGTTGTTTAACAGTTATTCAAAATTGGTTAACGGTATTAAATTATTTGGCAGACAGATCGATTACATCAATAACCCGGATGAATTTTTGAAGGACTCGGTAGCTTATTATAGACAAAAGGATATCGAAAGAGAGAGATTGCTGAGCAAACAAAAAAATATAGCAACACCTATAAGCACAAATTTAAATCCTATTTCTACTCAGACCCCCAAACCCGTGCTAACTGATAAAGATGTAACTAAAACTAAAACAACTGTTGCAAAAGTTACAAAGAGCAAAATACCTAAAAAAGTTATTATTCCTCCGGTAAGACCTACTTTATCAGCTGATTCTTTGAGAAGTTTGATCTTAAATTATCAGTTTGATCTTGCAAGTTTGTTCTTAACCGAATTTAATTTACCGGATTCTGTGTATAAATATTTTAGTTATATACTTAAAAACCACCCTGGTTCAAAATATGAATCTCAATCTCTTTATTCTTTGGGAAATTATTATTTAGATGTAGGTGATACTTTAAAAGCAGACAGTCTTTTTACGGAAATATACGAGAACCACAAAAACGAAAGAATAGCAAACTCTGCAGCAGCAATGCTTAACAAACCATTGATAGATTTTGATTACGATCCTGCAAAAAACATTTTCAATACTGCTATAGAAAATCTTGAAGATGGAAATTATAAAATAGCAATTTCAGATTTTTTTAACATTTTTAAAAACCATCCAAAATCAAAATATGCTCCTAAAGCGTTATATGCTGCAGGGTGGGCATTAGAAAATGAATTATCCTTGCCTGATTCAGCAGCTAAAATGTATGGTTTAATAAAACAAAAATATCCAACTACAATTTATGGTAGAAAAATTTTTGATAAAATAAGTTTTTATAACAAAGAAATGAAACGCAGAAAAATATTAAAAGAAGCTAAAGCAAAAGCTGAATTAGATAAGAAAAATAATCCGTTAGCTAACGGACAAAAACAAAAAAATAAAATTACATCTGCAGGAAAAGATTCGTTAACAGTATCTATAAGAACACTTCTAAAAAGGAACCCTAACATATCAAGATCTGCTTTACTTGATTCTCTAAAAAAACTCGGTATAAATTTACCTGATTCTGTTAAAAGAAAAATCTTGTTGGACAAAAGACGACTGCCTATTAAAAAGGATATAATCAAGAAAGATTCATTATTCCTGGAAAAATAATTACTTAATAATTACTTTATTTTTTAATTATGAGACTTACCGAAGTTCTTAACCTGATTGAGATGGGAGAAGATTATCATTGTGAGTTTAAGCGTAAATTCTCTACACACAAAAAAATTGCAAAAGAAATGATAGCCTTTGCAAATTCGGGTGGAGGTTATATTCTTTTTGGAATAGACGATGATAAAAAAATAATCGGTATAGAAAGCGAAAAATCAGAAGCAGATTTAATACAAGACTCTGCTGACAATTATTGTGAACCCGCCATCGATTATAATATAGAATACAAAGAACTAAAGGGGAAAGAAATTATAATTGTAGAGATTCCTGAATCCAATAAAAAGCCACACAGAATTCAAGATTACAAAAATGTAATAAATATTAACGACGCTGTTGTTTCTATAAGAGTGAATGATAAAAGTGTACTTGCCAGCAAAGAAATGATAAAAATTATGATAAATGAAAGCAATGGCGCCACCTTGAAGAATTATTCCATTGGACCGAACGAGAAGACAGTATTTGAATTTTTGGACGAAAATGAAACAATCACAGTGCCTCAATTAAAAAAATTAGTTAATATTTCTGAAAGACGTGCATCTAGAACTTTGATAAAAATGGTTAGGGCTAAGCTTTTACTTCTTCATAAAAAAGAAAACAGTGAGGAATATTTCAGCTCAAAATAGTGATTCCCTGAGAATCTACATTTTTAAGTTGATTTTAATACGAGAGTATTTTATTATTAAGAGTTCATTACGGATTTATTATAGCTTTTAATTTTAGAATTAATGAATTTAAATAAATCATATTATCATCCTCCTTGAAACTCGTCACAAGATTTATAAAATTTAATAATTAACAATTTTATTAACTATTTATAGGAGAACAGGTTTATGAAATCTTTACAAAAAACAATACTGATTATTTTTTCAGTAATATTTCTTGTAGCTATGCCAATATTAGCACAGGGTGTTACAACAGCTAATATAAACGGTCTTGTTCAAAGTACAGAAGGAGAATCGTTAATTGCCGCAAATGTAATTGTTGTTCACGAACCAAGCGGTACACAATACGGCGCATCTACAAATTCGGACGGTAGATTCTTTTTACCAAACTTAAAAATAGGGGGACCCTATATTGTAACTGTTTCGTACGTTGGGTATAATTCTCAAGTTAGAAAAAACATTAACTTGAAAATAGGACAAAAGCTTAACCTTAATTTTATATTGGTAAGCAAATCTGTAAAACTTGGAGAGGTAGTTATTGTAGGTAAAAAATACGAAATTATAAACAGTGGTAGAACTGGTGCAGAAACATTTATTGATCCTGCTTCTGTTCAAGAGATGCCGTCAATTAAAAGAAGCACGAGAGACCTTACACGTTTAGACCCGAGAAGTGACGGTAATTTTAGTTTCGGAGGAAAAAACTGGCTATTTAATAATGTTTCTGTAGACGGTTCTTACTTTAATAATCCTTTTGGTTTAGATGATCCTGCTCCAGGCGGACAGGCTAACGCCGAACCTATTCCGTTCGATGCAGTAGAGCAGGTGCAGGTTTCAATTGCTCCATTCGATGTTAGGGAAGGCGGGTTTACAGGTGCCGGAATTAACATTGTAACTAAAAGCGGTACAAATAAATTTAAAGGTTCTGTATATAGTTTTTTAAGAAATGAAAGCTTGATTGGGAATAAAATAAGAGGTAACGATGTAATAGCAAATCCTGATTTATCTTTCAATCAATCAGGTTTTTATTTTAGCGGTCCATTAATCAAAAATAAATTATTCTTCTTTATTAATAGTGAAATTGAAAGAAGAGAAGATCCGGGAACTAACTTTGTAGCCGATGACGATGGAAATATTGTATTTGGTGAAGCCAGAGTGCGCGCAAGTATTATGGATTCAATCAGACAAAGAATGATTAGCTCCTACGGTTATGATCCTGGGTCATATCAAGGCTACATTAACGCAACGAAAAACGAAAAATTTCTTGCTAAAATAGATTGGAATATAAACGAAAATAATAACCTGACTTTCAGGTATAACAGACTTGATGCAAGGCGTGAACAAGGTCCTCATCCATTCGTATTAAGTATTAATAATACTGGACGCGGACCAAATGAAAACAGTTTACCTTTCGATAAGTCCGGTTATAGAATTAACAACAGGTTAAATTCATTTGCTCTTGAATTGAACAGCCGCGGAAAATCTTTTGCAAATAAATTCTTCGCAAGCTATAATAAATTCAAGGATTTTAGGGACCCGTTCAGCAGAGATTTTCCGACGGTTGAAATTGCTGTTAATGGTGTAAACTATACTACTTTGGGGCATGAACCGTTTTCCATTCACAATAAATTAGACCAGGAAGTTATACAGATAACAAACAATTACAGTTTGTTTTTTGGAAAACACATTTTTACTATCGGTGCTAATTTTGAGAAATTCAAATTCTTTAATTCATTCAACATATTCCGTGACGGTGTATTCTTTTTACCTGCCGGAGTATTTACGGGTGCAGCATTCTCTTCATTGGCTGACTTTTTTGCTTTAACAGACCCTAATAATCCTAATTTCTTGGATTTTAATTCACCTTTCTTTATTGGTTCCGGTCCTTTTAAAGGCGAAGATATAAGCGTAGGTCAATTAAGTTTTTACGCACAGGATGAATATTTTCCTTCAAAAAACTTTAGTTTAACCTACGGTATTAGAGTAGATATTCCGCAATATTATACTGACTTAGTTGATAACCCGTTTTCGAGAGGTCTTACTTTATTAGATGAAAACGACCAACCCGAAACTGTTGACCAAAGTGTATTACCGGGCGGTAAAGCATTGTTCTCACCAAGAGTAGGCTTTAACTGGGATGTGAACGGAAACAGCGTAACACAAGTAAGAGGAGGTACGGGAATATTTACAGGGCGCCTTCCTTTTGTTTGGGTTGGAAACAATATTTCAAACCCGGGTGGAAATCCAAATCTTCCTGGGCATCTGCAATCTTTTGATCTAAATGCTATGGTTCCTGATTTCAAATGGCCACAGGTTTGGACAACAAACATTGCAATTGATCATCTTTTTGACAACGGAATTTTGGGAACTTTTGAATTTATTTACGGAAAAGATATCAACGCTATATTTGTAAGAAATGCAGATTTGGTAACACCTGTAAGAACCTTGCCTGATGGCAGACCATATTTTGGTGGTTTTGGCAACAACGAACTAAATCCTGATGGCGGTGCAGGTGCTTATGTTATTGATAACACCGATGAAGGCTATAATTATAGTTTTACAGCACAATTAAGGAAGAATTTTGAAAACGGTGTTAAAGTTAATTTATCATATACTTTCTTGAAAGCTAAAAATGTTATGAAAACAACCGAAATAGCAAGTGTGCTTTGGCAGAATAATCCTGTAAAGGGAGATCCTAATAAGCCTCAATTAAGCGATGCTGAATTTGGAAAAAGACACAGAATAATTGGCGGATTAACATACAAAAAAGAATGGTCTGAAAATTATACAACAAGTATCGGTGTTTTCTTAGAAATTGCAGAAGGTAATCGTTTCACAGCTGCTGGCGGAAACAGATATTCATTTATCTATGCAGGCGATGTTAACGGCGATGGTCAAGGCGGTAACGATTTAATTTACATTCCAAGAAATCAGAATGAAATTAACTTTGATCCTTATGTAAACTCTTCCGGTCAAACCGTTACAGCTGCTGATCAGTGGGCTACATTTAATAGTTTTATCAGCCAAGACGATTATTTAAATTCTAATCGCGGTTCAATTGCTGATAGATTCGGTGAAATAAATCCTTGGTTCAGCAATATTGATTTAAGAATTTTGCAGGACTTTTCTTTTATGATGGGAAATAGCAAGCAAACATTTCAATTAAGTATTGATATACTTAATGTAGCGAACTTGATAAATTCAGAGTGGGGAGTAAGAAAAATAGCTAATGCTTTAGCTACTTCACCTCTTGAATTAGTAAGGTTTGATTCACAAGGCGCTCCTGTTTTCAATTATAAAGCAAACCTAACAGAAACATTTTCTGATGATCTGGGTCAGTTTTCACGCTGGTCAATGCAGGTTGGTCTTAGGTATATTTTCTAAAAAAAATCTTGTAAAACAAATATAAAACTCCCTGCAAGAGTAAACTTCAGGGAGTTTTTATTTTAAATTCAAAAATTTTTCTTAACTCAAAAATTGAGATGCCATAGGCTACTGCAACATTTAAGGATTGTTTAATACCATATTGGGGTATGTCAATTGAAAAATCACAAAGGTCAATTAAATCTTGGGAGACTCCTGTAATTTCGTTGCCAATAATTAGACAAAGAGGAAAATTGTTTGATTTAACCTTATAATATGGTATGCTTTTATTGGTTTGTTCTAAAGTACAAATTTTAATCTCATCCTTTTTAATTTTTTTTACCAATTCTACCGCATCTTCTATGTGTTCCCAAGTAACGCTTTCTGTTGAACCCAATGCTGTTTTTAAAACTTGTTTATTAGGAGGATACGGCGTATAACCGCAAAGATATAGTTTTTCAATCATAGCTCCGTCCGAAGTACGAAATATAGAACCGACATTATAACTGCTTCTAATGCTGTTGAGTACAACGTAAATCGGTGCTTTTTTAACTTTATCAATATTATCTAAAGTGCTTCTGTTTTTTGATATTTCATCGTGCGTAAGTTTCTTCATAAGTTTAATTATTAAATTTAATGGCAAGCTGTCCACATGCAGCGGCAATATCTTCTCCTTGCGAATCTCTTATAGTTATCTGAAGATTTTTAGTTCTTAATTTTTCAACAAATTCTTTTATCCTTTCTTTTGAGGTAGGTTCCAGCTCACCCGAAAACCCTGTTGGGTTCATATGTTTTAATGAATTAAAAGGGATAATATTTATTTTAATCGGCATTTGGCTGAACAATTTTGTTAGTCCTTTTATATCTTCATTCCTGTCGTTTATGCCTTTAAGCATTACATATTCTATAGTAATTTTCGAACCCGTTTTAACAGCATAATATTTAGCTGCATCAATTAATTTTTCTAAAGGATATTTTTTATTTATAGGCATTATTTTATTTCTGATATTGTTAAAGCAAGAATGAAGAGATAATGCTAATCTTACATTTAATCCCGAATCTGCTAGTTTGTAAATATTAGGTATTATTCCGACTGTTGAAACTGTAATATGTTTTAAATGAATATTTGATATCAGATCTGAATTAAATATTGTTAATGATTTTAAAGTATTTTCAAAATTAAGCAATGGTTCACCCATTCCCATATAAACAATATTTGTTATTTTCTTTCCAAGATTTCTTGATGTCATAAGAAATTGATCAATAATTTCTCCTGATGTTAAATTTTGCTTATAACCCATAAGTCCTGTTGCACAAAATTTACAGTCTAAAGGGCAGCCGACTTGTGTGGAAAGGCAAAGTGTAGTTCTGTTTCTTTCAGGAATTATAACTGATTCTATTTTATGATATTTATTTGTTTCAAAAATAAATTTTGTTGTTTTGTCAATTTTAGAGCTTTGATGAGAATGTACTCTTAAAGTATTTAAAATGTATATTTTTTTTAATTTGTTTCTTAAGTTTTTAGGAATATTCAACATTTCATCGAATGAAGTAACCCCGGAATCGTATAACCATTTGAAAATTTGTTTTGCTCTGAATTTTTTTTCGCCTAATTCCTCTAAACAAAACTCCAGTTCATCCAAAGCCATTCCTTTTATCTGAATCAACTCTTTTCCAATCATAAAACAAATATAAGATTTTAAGAATTTATAAATCATAAATTCATTTTATCATCACGTCATAATTATGTTAATAATCTTTAATTTTTGTAAATTATACTTCTATTTTTTATGAATAAAAATGCTATTTTTTTATAATTATTTATTAAACATTCTATAAATAAAATTGGTGCGGAAAAATGAATTTTGATTTTACTGAAGAACAATTAATGATCCAAGAAACAGCACGTGAATTTGCCCAGGCTGAAATAGCACCTTCTGCAATTGAAAGAGATATTAAAGCAGAATTCCCAACAGAGATTGTAAAAAAAATGGGAAAATTAGGTTTCCTTGGTATAATGATAGAACCCAAATACGGCGGTGCCGGAATGGATACAATAAGCTACGTTTTAGCTATGATTGAAATATCAAAAGTAGATGCAAGCGTGGGTGTTATCATGTCTGTTAATAACTCGTTAGTTTGTACAGGTTTACAATTATACGGCTCTGACTATATTAAAGAAAATTATCTTACAAAACTTGCTGCTGGGGAAAAACTTGGTGCTTTTGCATTATCAGAACCCGAAGCCGGAAGTGATGCGACAAAGCAACATACTACGGCTGACAGAGATGGAGATTACTTTGTTTTAAACGGAATGAAAAACTGGGTAACAAACGGCACAACAGCCGATTACTATCTTGTAATGGCTACAAGTGATAAAGAAAAAGGACATCATGGAATTACAACTTTTCTTGTTGAAAAAGACACACCCGGATTTACTTATGGGAAAAAAGAAGACAAACTTGGCATACGAAGCTCTGATACTTGTTCTTTATCTTTTGAAAATTGTAGGGTTCCAGCAAAAAATATTGTTTGGGAAGAAGGGAAAGGATTTAACTTTGCAATGAATATTTTAAATGGCGGAAGAATAGGTATTGCTGCCCAAGCTGTAGGTATTGCAGAAGGATCACTTGAAGCTTCTATAAAATATTCAAAAGAAAGAAAAGCATTTGGGACTGTGATATCTAATTTTCAAGCTATTCAATTTAAGCTTGCCGATATGGCTGTAAAAGTTGCTGCCGCAAAAATGATGACACTAAGTGCAGCAGCATTGAAAGATAAAGGCGAAAAATTTCATAAAGAAGCTGCAATGGCAAAATTATTTTCCTCTAAAATTTCTGTTGAGTGTGCACTTGAAGCAATACAGATTCACGGCGGTTACGGTTATGTTAGAGAATACCAAGTTGAAAGATTTTTACGTGATTCTAAAATAACCGAAATTTATGAAGGTACATCAGAAATTCAAAAAATGGTTATTGCACGTGCGTTATTAAAATAAAAAAAAAATTAATCAATTATTTTTTAGGAGATTATTTAATGAAAAAAGGAATGTTAATAGGTTTAATTATTGGCGGAATATTTGTTCTTTTTATAATTATAACTTACTCGTGGGGGCGAAGTACTTATAACAATATGGTAACTCTTGATGAGTCGGTAACACAAAGTTGGAGTCAAGTAGAAAATCAGTACCAAAGAAGAGCGGATTTAATACCCAATCTTATTGAGACTGTAAAAGGTTATGCGAATTTTGAAAAAAGTGTTCTTTTGGATGTAACAGAAGCTCGTGCAAAAGTTAGCCAACTTACAATAAGTAAAGATGTTCTCAATAATCCGCAAGCATTTCAAAAATTTCAGGCTTTACAGGGATCATTAAGCGGAGCTTTATCCAGATTGTTGGTAACGGTAGAGAGGTATCCTGATTTAAAAGCCAATCAAAATTTTCTGCAGCTTCAGGCACAATTAGAAGGAACCGAAAACAGGATTTCAGTTGAAAGAAGACGTTTCAATCAAGATGTTCAAAAATATAATACAACTATAAAAATGTTTCCCGCTTCAACAATTGCCGGTATGTTTGGATTTTTATCAAAACAATATTTTCAGGCAACCCCGGGAACCGAAAAACCACCTGAGGTAAAATTTTAATTTTATATGAGAAACATTTTTTTCTTTTTATTATTTATTCCTGTTACATTTTCTCAGCCCGATACGCCAGCATTAAAGTATTGGGCTAATGATTATACTAACACCTTTAACAATTCCGAATTACAAATTCTGAACCAACAATTAAAGTCTTTTCAGGATTCTACAAGCAACCAAGTTGTTTTTTTAATGATCAATTCTCTCAATAATTACCCTGTTGAATATTATACAATGGATGTTGTTGAAAAAAATAAAATCGGTACAAAAAAATTTAATAACGGTGTATTATTCTTTGTAGCAAAGGATGACCGGAAAATGAGAATCGAAGTCGGCTATGGTTTGGAAGGAGCATTACCGGATGTACTTTCGAGTTCAATTATTAGAAATATTATAGCACCATATTTTAGAAATGGTAATTACTTTACAGGAATTTATAAAGGAATAACAGCTATAATATCTGCCGTTAAAGGAGAATACCAAGCTCTTCCTCAAAAAACAAGAAAGAAAAAAAATGTTTCCGGTATAATTACAATGATCTTATTTTTGATTATCTTTGTCTCTTCATTTTTTCGAAGAAGAGGGCGGGGAAGAGGAGTTATTTTTTTGGGAGGTGGTTTTGGAGGCGGTGGTTCGTTCGGTGGTGGTAGTGGATTCGGTGGTTTCTCCGGAGGCGGTGGTTCATTTGGCGGCGGCGGCGCAAGCGGAAGTTGGTAACACTTAAAAATCATATTTATATCTGTTGAAATTTAATCAATGAAAGGTTAATTTTATTATTAACAATTTGAAATTATTGTACTGTTAATTTTTAATAGGAGATATTGTAATTGGCTATATTGATTACTGAAGAATGTATAAATTGTGGTGCATGCGAGCCTGAATGCCCGAATTCTGCAATATATGAAGGCGGGGTTGATTGGGAACTTGTGGGAAAAACTTATGGCGAAGGAGACGCTGCACCAAGTGGTGCAGAAGGATTTTACTCTGCTGATTTCTTCTACATTGTACCTGACAAATGTACTGAGTGTAAAGGATTCCACGATGAGCCGCAATGCGCTGCTGTTTGTCCAGTTGATTGTTGTCCCTTAGATCCTAATCACGTGGAAGACGAAGAAACGTTATTAAAGAGAAAAGATTATCTTGATGAATTAGGAAGATAGTTTACAACTTAAATATTAATCTTCTTTTAAAAGGGCAGTTTTTTACTGCCCTTTTTTATTCTTAAAATAATATCGACATATTTCGATTCTTTTAAATGTTAGAAATCTTCAGTAATTTAGTTTTTCATATCAAATGAAAATAAGAGAAAAATGAAAATTGGTAAGTATAATATAAAAGTTATAGACGCAGGTTTTTTTGCTCTTGACGGAGGTGCAATGTTTGGTATTATTCCAAGACCTCTTTGGAATAAAAATAATCCCCCCGATGAAGCAAATAGGATAAAACTTGCAACAAGACTTTTATTGCTCGAATCAGAAAGTAAGAAAATTTTAATTGACACCGGAATGGGTAATAAATGGAATAAAAAATCTAAAGGGATTTATTCCATTGACCAAACTCAAAACTCACTGTTTAAATCACTTCTAACAGTAAATATTAAACCGGAAGATATTACTGATGTAATACTGACTCATCTTCATTTTGATCATGCTGGCGGTGCTACCATAATTAAAGACAATAAATTATTACCAACATTTCCCAACGCTGTTTATCACGTACAAAAGAAAAATTTTGAGTGGGCAATAAATCCTACAGACAGGGATAAGGGAAGTTATCTTAAAGATAATTATGATCCATTGGTAAAAGAGGGAGTATTAAAATTAATCGATGGACAAAATCAATTTGACGATGAAATTCATTTTGTAATTGTTAACGGTCATACTTTTGCTCAACAGCTTATTAAAATATCGGATTCATCTAATACACTGCTTTACTGTTGTGATCTATTCCCGACTTATTCACATATCCAGCTGCCGTATATTATGAGTTATGATCTTCAACCATTGATTACCCTGCAAGAGAAAAAATATATTTTGAGGAAAACTGTTGAAGAGAATTGGAAACTCTTCTTTGAACACGATCCTGAATTTGCTTATGCTACTGTAAAATCTACAGAAAAAGGAATTGTCTTAAATGAAAGCTTCGAGAATTTAAACTAAAATGATTACCAATGGATTTACAAAAGTTTGTGCATTAAGTGAATTAAAAAATCACGAAGGTAAAAGATTTCTAGTAAATGATGTAGATGTTGCATTGTTCAAAATAAACGAAGATATTTTTGCCTTAAATAATATCTGTCCACATCAGCATACAACTTTAATTTATAATGGGTCTATAGAAGACGGTTGTGTAATATGCCCTGCTCACGGTTGGAAATTTCAACTTAAAAACGGAAAGATGCCAGACGGAAGAAACGGGTTAATTAGTTATCCTGTAAAATTAATAGATAATTTTATTTACATAAAAGCTGAAGATAAAAATACAAACTGGTGATACTTACAAACAAAATAGTAATTGAAAAAGCAAAATCATTAGGATTTGATTTGGTGGGTTTTGCCAAAGCCGAAATTCTTGAAGAAGAAACAAAATTCTTAAAGAAATGGCTATCATCCGGATATCAAGCCGGTATGAAGTACATGGAAAAAAATGTGGACAAGAGGAAAAATATTAGCAACATTTTACCGGATGTAAAAAGTGTTATTTCTCTCGGGACAAACTATTATACCGATGAAAATTATTCCGATGATGATGAATGCGGAAAAGTTTCAAGATATGCCTGGGGTAAGGATTATCATTTAATAATTTGGGAAAAACTGGATAAACTTGAAACCGAGCTTAAAAAAATAGACCCAAATTATGAATGTAAATTTTATGTTGATACTGGTCCGGTGATGGATAAAGTTTGGGCAAACAGGGCGGGTTTAGGGTGGCTTGCAAAAAATTCTAATATTATAAATAAAGATTTTGGGAGTTGGATTTTTTTATCCACTATAATTACTAATTATGAATTTGAATATAATGAACCTATTGAGGATTGGTGCGGAACCTGTACGGCTTGCATTGATGCTTGCCCCACACAGGCAATTGTTGAACCATATGTTATTGATTCAAATAAATGTATTTCATATTTAACAATTGAAAATAAAGATGATATACCTGAATCTTTTTCGGGTAAATTTGATAAATGGCTTTTCGGGTGTGATATATGTCAAGACGTTTGTCCATGGAATATCAAATTTTCACAAGTTACTTCCGAAAAAGATTTTTATCCTGTAAATGGAAATAAAGAAATTCGACTAGATAAAATTACTAAAATGGAACAAAATGAATTCAAAAATAGGTTTGAAATCAGCCCTATTAAAAGAACAAAACTAAAGGGACTAAAAAGAAACGCTCTACATTTAAATAATAAAGTACTTGAAACTAATTTAGAATAATGGAATCTAATTTATAATTGATACATAATTTTTAACAGAATAATGCGGAGAAAAAATGTCAGATAATCATCATAAAGTTATAATAATAGGTTCTGGACCTGCAGGTTTAACGGCGGCTTTATACGCTGCAAGAGCTAATTTAGAACCAATAATTTTTGAAGGAATGCAACCCGGCGGACAACTAACAATCACTACTGAAGTTGAAAACTACCCGGGATTTGTTGAAGGTATTCAAGGTCCAGAATTAATGGATATAATGAGAAAGCAGGCACATCGGGTTGGGGCAAAATCAATTTTTAAAGAAATAACAAAGGTGGATTTTAGTTCCAGACCATTCAAATTAGAGACTTACGAAAAAGAACAGTATACAGCTGATTCTATTATTATCTCAACGGGAGCTTCGGCAAAATTGTTAGGGCTGGAAAACGAAAGTAAATATATGGGATTCGGAGTTTCGGCTTGTGCAACCTGTGACGGATTCTTCTTCAAAGACCAGAAAGTTTTGGTTGTCGGCGGTGGCGATACGGCAATGGAAGAGGCTACTTACCTTACAAAGCACGCATCAGAAGTTACTATTATTCATAGAAGAGAAGGCTTCAGAGCTTCGCAAATAATGCTTGATAGAGCAAAGAAAAATCCTAAGATTAAATTTCAATTGAATAAAACCATAAAAAACGTAATAGGCAAGGAAGAAAACGGAAGAAAGATAATGACAGGGGTTATTTTGGAAAACACACTCGATCATTCAACCGAAACTGTTGAAACCGACGGCTTATTCATTGCAATCGGTCACAAACCAAACACTAAATTGTTCAAAGGATATTTGGATATGGATGAAACAGGTTATCTTATTGTTCAATCCGGTTCAACTAAAACTAACATTGAAGGTGTATTTGCTGCCGGTGATGTAGCAGATAAAATTTACAGACAGGCCGTAACAGCAGCAGGTACAGGCTGTATGGCTGCAATAGATGCCGAGCATTGGCTTGCTGAGCAAGAATAATTATTCATAAATATTTATAATTAAAAAACTGTGAATCTAAATAAGCATATAGCTGTGCTGACCATTCGGTTAATTTTGGGATTTATTTTTCTGATGCAAGGATTTGGAAAAGTCTTTACCTGGGGCGTTGAGAATGTATATAAAATGGATTTCTTTTATGGAACTTATAAGGACTTGTTGCCTGACTTCATAATACATGCAACCGCATATTACACATCATATATTGAACTGATTGCAGGATTACTAGTAGTATTGGGGTTAAAAAGAGATTACGCACTTTATGCATTAGCATCAGTCTTAGTACTTGTTGCATTCGGGCATGGTTTAGCTACACCTATTTGGGATTTATCACATGTAATGTATCGAACAATCCTATTGATTACTTTGTTGATTTTACCAAGTGAGTGGGACAAGTTTTCATTTGATAAAATCATAATTAAATATAGTACTGAAAAAAAATAAAATGAACTAAAAATATGACAGTCTATATTTCAATGCTCAGAGGGATAAATGTAAGCGGGCAAAAAAAATAAAAATGGATGAGTTAAAAAAACTCTATGAATCTTTGGGGTTCAAAAACATAAAAACTTATATACAAAGCGGTAATGTAATTTTTGATTTTTCCTATACAAACATCTCGAAGTTAATAAATAAAATCGAACAAAAAATAAAAAAATCCTTTGACTTTGATGTACCTGTTTTAATTAGAACAAAAAATGATCTTCAGAAATTGATTGCCAACAACCCATTTACAAAAAAAGACAGCAGCAAACTTTATGTCACATTTTTATCCGACACTCCAATCAAATCACCCTTAGATTAAATTACTAAAATTAAAGACAGTTCTGAGGAGTTTATTATTTCCGGAAAAGAAATTTATCTTTTTTACCCCAATGGTTATGGAAGAAGTAAGTTGACTAATAATTTTTTTGAGAGAAAGTTGAAATTATCTGCTACAACAAGAAACTGGAAAACTGTAAACAAATTATTGGAACTTGCAGAATAACAAGTGACATCGAGGATAGAACTCAAACAACACTGTTCTCTTACTCTACATCGTACCTGAAAACTTCGTATATCCTAAAATTTATCAAATAGAGAATAACAGACAACCATCACTACAGCAGGTAGAGACCGTATGACTGCCATAGATGCAGAACGTTGGCTTGCCAAGTAAGAGTAATTCCTTTAAGTATTTTATAAATAAAAAACCCAATCCGTCGATTGACGGATGGGTTTTTGTCTTTGTTTCTTCGTAATAATTCTCAATTTTTAACCGCTTGCATATTTATATAAAATCTTTTGTTTTTCCATATTTTAAAATTTAATTTACTTAATAAACTCAATACGTTTATTAAGTCGGTATGCTTTATGCAAAAACCAAATTTAGATTATGAAAAATGCAACAATAAAAGAATTAGCATATATAATAAAACAATCTAAAAAGAATAATCAACCACAACCCATTTTCTTTTTAGGAGCTGGTGCATCTAAAACCGGGAATATTCCTTTAGCTCGTGACATTATTACAGACATATTAAATAAGTTCCCAAATGCTCCAGCAATTCAAAAATTAAACGAAGATGAGAAGAGCTATTCCAAACTAATGGAATGCTTACAACCATATGAAAGAGATGAGTTGTTGAAAGGATATATTAATGAAGCAAAAATTAATGTAACACATATTTATCTTGCCCAACTTATAAAAAACGGGTATGTAGATTACGTTTTAACCGTGAATTTTGACAACTTAATGTTGAGGGCATTAGCATTATTTAATGAATTTCCTCCAACTTACGATATGGCAATTCTTAAAGACTTAACAACTACAACATTTAAAGAAAAATCTGTTATTTTTTTACACGGACAACATCACGGACTATGGTTGCTTAATACCACAGAAGAAATGAAAAAAGTAAAAGCAATTGTTCCACGCATATTTGATAGTATCAAAAATAGAAGACCTTGGATATTTATAGGTTACAGCGGTGAGGATCCTATTTTTGAACATATTAAAAACCTTGGCAGATTTGATAACGGACTTTATTGGGTTACATACAATGATAATAGTCCTAATGATAAGGTTCAATCATTTCTTGAAACACCAAATACAAATTCTTTTATTATTAGAGGTTTTGATTCTGACTCATTTATGCTAAAACTAAATACCGAATTAGAATTAGAGCAACCTGAAATTATAAACAAGCCATTTACTTCTATTAAAAAGATGCTAAATAATATAGTGGATATTGATGATGATGAACATTTCAAAGGGGTAAAAGAGAGATTAGAAATATCGAAAAGACAAGTTGATGAAACAATTCAGCAATTTGAAGAAGGGAATGTGGAAACAACTGAAAAAATAAAGAAAACTTTAGAAATTGATTTATTGAAAAAGGAAATAATAGATTTATTAATTATACAAAGTTATCAAAAAGAAAATATTGAAAGAATTGAAAATAATGCAAAGCAATTAAGTAATAAGGAAATTAATAGCTTATTAGCTGGGTTATATTCAGATTGGGGAATTTATTTTGGTAATTTGGCAAAAACCAAAGAAGGAAAACAATCGGAAGAATTGTATAATCAAGCTTTTGAAAAATACCAAAGGGCTATTGAAATAAAACCAGATAAACACGAAGCCTTTAACAACTGGGGAAATGATTTAGGAGATTTGGCAAGAACCAAAAAAGGAAAACTAGCAGAAGAATTGTATAATCAAGCTTTTGAAAAATACCAAAGGGCTATTGCTCTAGGTGCAAGTAGTTACAATCTGGCTTGTTTGTATGCCTTAAAAGGTAAAAAAACTAAAGCACTCGCATACTTAGAAAAATGTTTAAAAAAACAAGAGATTAAGATTAGTTATGTAAAAAAAGACCCAGATTGGAAAAACTATTTGGAAGATACTGATTTTATCAAATTATTAAAGAAATATGAAAATTAATAAAAACGAAAACACAACAAAGTGTATAGCGCATCAAAAAAGCCCAATCCGTCAGTTTCGGATTGGGCTTTTCTTTATCATTTAATTTTAGATTAACTATTGTTTTTCTTATCCTTATCGTCTAAATTTTTACCTACAACATTGGCAACTATAAAACCAATCCCGGTAAAAACAAATATGCTTAACGGAATCCAAAATTCAGTTTCAGGACCTCTGTCACCGAGCCCTATTCCCAAACCAAGCCCTAAACCAAATGCTACTGATATAATGCCTATTTTCATTAAATTGTAAGAACTTTTTTCTGATTTTTTAGATTCAAAAAACTCTTTTATTGATTCAGCGTCTAATCCCTTTTCAATAAGTATTTGTCTTTCACGTGATCTTAAATAGTAATAAGATACAAGAACTACTCCAACAACTAAAATGAAGATTATTGGTATAAATACTCCTATTATTTCTACGCCCATTTTTATTCTCCTTTTTTGATTGATAATTTCATATTCTACTGTTTAAGACAAAGACAAATAAATAAAGGTTACAAACCGTTAAAAATATTTTTATTGCATAAAACAATTCATTTAGTATATTGTAAAATATTAATGTTTAAACCACTAAATACAGTAACCTTTTGACAAATATTTAGGTCAAAAGTAATAAAATGAAGATACTTTCTGATATTGAAATAATCGAATCTGTAAAAAAAGGTAATCAATCCGATTATGCTTTATTAGTAGACAGGTATAAAGACAAAGCATTTTCTCTAGTTAAAAGTATTGTCAGAAATGATATGGAAGCAGAAGAAATTCTTCAGGACTGTTTTTTGAAAGCATATAACTCTTTAAAAAAATTTAAGGGCGAGTCAAAATTTTCCACCTGGTTTTATAGAATTGTATATAACACTTCGTTAACTAGAGTTAGTAACAAGAAAAGAAATATTGAATTTGGAATGTCATCTATTGATGATTTTATAAATTTAACTGCTGAGGATAATATAATTAAAAATGATCAGAATGAATTAAGTAAAACACTAACTGTAATAGTGGGAAAATTACCGGGGAATTATTCCACCGTAATTAGCCTGTTTTATTTAGAAGAAATGAGTTGTGAAGAAATTTGCAAGGTAATGGATATATCATTGAATAATGTGAAAGTAATGCTGCACAGGGCAAGAACAGCATTAAGAAAAATTGTTTTTGAAAATAATTATGCAGAGGAATTATTATGAAATATTTAACCGACGAAATGTTAAATAAATATATAGATAATGAATTAAGTGCCGAAGAAAACGAAATTATAATTAAAATATTAAAAAATTCTACCGTAGATAAAACTAAATTCACAGAGTTAAAAAAGATCAATGAAGGGCTAAAAAAGATAACTCCCCTAAAAACTTCACTAAATTTCACATCCGATTTTATGAAAAGGCTAAGACTTATCACAATTAGAAACAAAAAACAAAAAAGGTTTATAATTTTTATTTCTTCTATTCTTGTCGTACCAATAATTGCTTTATCTGGTATAGCTTTATATGAAGTTATTAAAAAAAGTATTGTTAGTGCAAAAGAAATTCCCATAATTAAAGATTTTTCTTTTAATACTTCTTTTATTACAAAAGGATTTGAGAATGTTTTTACACCGGATAAAATATCATTCCTTGGAATAAGCTTATCCTTAGTAATATTTATTTTATTATTTTTTCTAATAGAGGAAATTAGAAAGACAAAACATCGTTTAAGTAAAATCCGATAAAAAATGATTTCCCTCTGATAGCTATATTACAATAATAAAAAATTTTCATATTTTTTTAATAAAGCCTTATTATATTTATTTATTAAAATTTAATTATAAGTCAGAGGAATAATATGTTAGTTATAACCACACCATCGATTGAAGGAAAAAAAATAATTCGTTATTACGGAATTGTCAGCGGGGAAGCAATACTTGGGACGAATATATTTAAAGATTTTTTTGCAGGAATAAGAGATATTGTTGGCGGCAGATCTGCATCTTATGAGAAAGAACTGAGAAAGGCAAAGAATATCGCTCTATCAGAAATGACTGAAGCTGCAGAATCATTGGGAGCAAATGCAGTGGTTGCGGTTGATTTGGATTATGAAACTATCGGCGGAGGAACTGGAAATATGCTGATGGTTACTGCCTCGGGAACTGCAGTCACTTATGAATAAAATGATTTGTATAAATGACTAAGGTCGGATACGTTACCATTTTAGGATTACCTAATGCAGGTAAATCAACTTTACTAAATGCTCTGCTTGGTCAAAAACTTTCCATTATTACAAAAAAACCACAGACTACAAGGAAACAGATTTTAGGAATTTTAACAGAAGAAGATTATCAAATTATATTTCTTGACACACCCGGTATTTTAAAACCGAATTATCTTCTCCAAAAAAAAATGATGAACTTTATTTCTTCCGCTATTTATGATGCAGATATTATTCTGATAATGATAGATCTTTCAATTGATAAAGACGGACAAAAAATACTAAGCAATGATGTAATTAAAAAAATAATTGAAAGTAAAAGTAAACCGGTTTTTTTATTACTTAACAAGATTGATTTAAGTAATGAGGAAAATGTAAAGAATTTAATTACTTTATTTGAAGCAGCCCAAAATTTCACATCTGTAATTCCTATCTCAGCCCAATACAAAATGAATACCGAGAAACTAATTTTTGAGATACTTAAAGTTTTACCGCATGGACCTAAATTATACCCGGATGATATAATTGCCGATGCAAACGAAAGATTTTTTGTATCTGAGATAATAAGGGAGAAATTGTTAGAACAGTTTCAAGAAGAAATTCCTTATAGTTGTGAAGTTATAATAGCTGAATTTAAGGAAAGAGAAAAAAGTAAAGATTTTATTAGTGCCGAAATTGTTGTGGAGAGGCAAAGTCAAAAGGGAATTATAATTGGCAAAGGCGGTGCCGCATTAAAAAAGCTTGGACAAATAGCAAGAAAAGCAATTGAAGAATTTTTAGAAAGAGAAGTATATTTGGAATTAAGAGTAAAGGTTAGACAAAATTGGCGATCTGATGAAAACTTTTTAAGATCATTCGGCTATTCTAAAGATAAAGATTGAAAGGAAATGTGTGTTTGTATGGATGAATGTATGACTGCATGAATGATTGGATTTGTAATTATGAAATTGAATTCTCTAAAAAACTATAAAAATTTTACTCACAATCATACAAACATACATTCATACCTCTCAATATTATTTATTAATTTCTAACATAGATTAATTTCATAAATTGTAAAACACACAAATGAAAAGATATATCGGCGAAGGTGCACTTCTTCTAACAACTTTGCTATGGGGTGCCACTTTTGTAATCGTAAAAGAATCACTAACAAGTGTTTCGCCGCTTGTGTTCGTCTCCTTACGATTTGCAATTGCATCCCTAATACTTTCACCTTTTATCATAAAAGCATTTAGAAATATAGACAAAGAATTACTAATGGCTGGATTGTTTCTTAGTATTTTTTTCTTTGCCGGCTTCGCCACTCAAACAATAGGATTAAAATATACTACCGCCACAAAATCCGGATTTATTACGGGGACATTCATTTTATTTACTCCATTGTTTCAATATTTAATTGAAAAAAAATTGCCTAAGAAAGAAAATATTTATGGAATCATTTTGATAATTACTGGTTTGATATTTCTTTCAAGCAAGGGGGATACATTTTTTAATATTTTTACTGAGTTAGGCGATGGCTTTAATATTGGAGATTTCTTTACATTACTTTGTGCAATTTCATTCGCGCTATATTTGGTTTACCTGGATGTTATTACAAAGAAATTTGATTATATGCCTTTGATTTATATACAGATATTATTTACTGCAGTAATGGGAATGCTGTGTGCAATCTTTTTATCTTTAATTGGATTTGAAGGGATAAAATTTTCATTTAACAATCAAATATTTTTTGCTCTTGTGTACACAGCTATTTTTGCGACCATAATTACAACCTTTCTCCAGACGAAATATCAGAAAACTGTTACGCCAACAAAAGCAGGAATTATATTTTCATTTGAGGCGCCTTTGGCAGCTTTTTTTGCCTTCTATATTTTAAGTGAAAGAATTTCAAGTTTTGGGTATATTGGATGTGCTTTAATTTTTACTGGTTTGATAGTAACTGAAATCTTAGGTAATAGAAACTCAAAAGTTAAAAATGGATCTTAAACGTGCGGAAATAATTGCAAACGGATTAGTGCAGGGTATAGGGTTTAGATATTTTGTGTATAGGAATGCAATAGAAATCGGATTGAATGGCTATGTACAAAATCTTGGTTCCGGTGAAGTACTGACTGTAGTTGAAGGACAGATAGCTTTAATTGAAGATCTTTTTGAAAAAATAAAAATTGGTCCCTCGCATGCATATGTAAAAAATTGCAATATTCTATGGGATGAAGTTAAAAATGAATTTAATAATTTTGAAATAAGACCATGAAAAATGATTTTAGAATAGGTAACGGATTTGATGTTCACGCATTTGCAGAAGGAAGAAAGTTAATTTTAGGAGGAGTGGAAATTCCTTGCGAAAAAGGCCTTGCAGGTCACTCTGATGCCGATGTTTTACTCCACGCCATTACAGATGCTTTACTTGGTGCACTGGCTCTGGGTGATTTGGGAAAACATTTTCCGGATTCAAATGAAAAATTTAAGGATGCCAATAGTTCTATATTATTAAAAAAAGCATTCAAATTGATTAGAACAAAAAAATATACTCTTTCAAATGTGGACTCTGTTTTGATGATGGAAAAACCAAAAGTTGCACCTTATGTATTTCAAATGAGACAGAACATAGCCAAAGTTTTAAATGTGGATTTGGATAGAATTTCCGTAAAAGCAACAACCACAGAGAGACTTGGATTTACCGGAAGAAGTGAAGGAATTGCTGCTTCAGCCGTTGTTCTTTTAAACAAAGAAAATAAAAATGATTGAAAACATTTTCTCGTTCATTACTGATCTAACACCATTTTGGATTTATATTGCTCTTTTCTTTTTTGCCTATATTGAAAATGTAATTCCACCGTCGCCGAGCGATTTGGTTGTTATTATCGGCGGATCGTTAATTGCTGCCAATTCTATTCATTTTATCCCAACGTTGCTAATTACAACTATTGGAAGTGTGCTTGGATTTATGACGCTTTATTTTATTGGTTCCAAACTTGACCAGAAAGTAATTAAGGCGGGTAAGTTGAAGTTTATTCCTACTGAAGGATTGGACAAAGCGGAATTATGGTTTAACCAATACGGTTACTTTATAATTTTTGCAAATCGTTTTCTGCCGGGTACTCGTTCTGTAATTTCTTTTTTTGCCGGGTTAAGCGAACTTAATGTAAAAAAAACTGCAATTTTAGCAGCTTTTAGTGCTTTTATTTGGAATGCAATTATTATTTATCTTGGTATAATATTCGGTAACAACATAAAGACTGTAGATAAATATTTGTCTACATACAGTAATATTGTTCTAACAGTTACAATTGTAATAGTACTTTTTTTTGTAACAAAATATTTTATAAAGAAATCAAGAGCTAAAAATTAAACTGAACATTTTCCATAGGAAATATTATTTAACGCCTGAAGAAAAAGTTAAAAAAAAGAAAGAAAGACTATTTCTTCTTTTAAGCGGTACTTTATTAGGACTTTCATTTCCGCCTTTTCCTTTTCCGTTCCAGCTTTTAATGTTCTTTGCACTTATTCCATTTTTTTACGTTGTAGAAGAAAGAAAAGGGTTAGCGGAAATAAATAAAGCTTCATACTTAACTTTCTTTATTTTTAATCTTATTACAATTTATTGGGTCGGAAGTTGGCAAACTGGCACAGACCCTTTTTTAATGATTGCCGGAGGTGTGCTTTTATTTTTTAGTCCTTTGCTTTTTTTAATACCTACTACTCTTTATTATTTTGCTAAAAAAAATCTAAATGAAAAATCTGCTCTTTTGCTTTTCCCTTTTTTTTGGTTAACCTATGAATACTTTTACACACTTACTGATATCAGCTTTCCATGGCTTACATTGGGAAGCGGACTTTCTAAGTTTAATGTGTTTATTCAATCTGCGGATTTTATTGGTGCTTTTGGTCTTTCAGTAATTGTGATTTACATAAATGTTTTTATTTATTTAGCAATAAAATATTATAAAAATAAACCTCGAATATCAGCAGTTTATATTTTAGCAATAATTTTAATTTTTAGTTTATCTCTGCTTTACGGAGTTTATAAGAAATCTACTTTTAACATATCTTCACATAAAATTAAAGTAGGTCTTATTCAGCCGAACTTAAATCCATGGGAAAAATGGAAGTCTAATAAATTAAACGATTTAAAAAATGAATATTTAATCCTTTCCCAAAAAGCTGTGGATAAAGGAGCAAAGGTACTTATCTGGCCGGAAACAGCATTACCTATTTATTTAAATACTCCCGGTTATTCTAAAACTAAAAATGACATTACAGAATTTTTAATAAAAACAAAAACTTTTCTGCTTACGGGTATGCCTGATATAAAATACTTCAACAAAAATGATCGTATTCCTATTGATGCGAAAGTAACAGAAAATGGGAATGTAAAATATGCAACATATAACAGTGTGTTGGGTTTTTCTTACAATAACACTATTGTTCAACATTACGGTAAAATTAAGCTGGTACCGTTCGGCGAAAGGGTACCATTTGTAAATACTTTTAAATTTCTTGGTGATATTTTTACTTGGGGTGTAGGTCTAGGAGGCTGGAATGTAGGACAGGATACAACTCTTTTTGTTTTTAACTATGATATTGAATCTGACAGCACCTCGAAAACCGGTAAACAAGACTCGGTTAAAATAAGCAGTTTGGTTTGCTATGAATCAGTTTATCCTATTTTTGTTACTGCATTTGTAAGAAAGGGTGCGCAATTAATTACTGTTGTTACAAATGACAGTTGGTACGGCAAATCTAGCGGGCCATACCAGCACAAAGAAATTTCGGTGCTTCGTGCAATTGAAAACAGAAGATCAGTAATCAGAGTTGCCAACGGGGGAATAAGCTGTATTATAGATCCTATGGGAAGAACAATAAAGGAAACTAAGCTTTTTACAAAAGATGTTTTAGTCGGTAATGTTTCATTGGAAAGTGATTTAACCTTTTATTCAAAGTATCCAATGATTATTCCGTTGTTAGCTGTATTAATTTCTTTAACAATTTTATTTTTAACATTATTTAAAAAGATATTTGGAGCAAATCTGAAATGAATAAGTTTATTGATCTAAGAAGTGACACGGTAACAAAACCCTCTCCCGAAATGAGGAAAACGATGGCAGAAGCCGAAGTCGGTGACGATGTATTTAAAGAAGATCCGACCGTTAACAAGTTAGAAAAATTTGCCGCTGAACTCTTAGGAAAAGAAGCTGCACTTTATGTACCAAGTGGAGTAATGGGCAATCAAATTTGCTTAAATGTACACACACAGCCTACAGATGAGGTAATATGTGAAAGTGATTCACACATTTTTAATTACGAGTCCGGCTCTCCGGCAGCATTGAGCGGCATTCAGTTATTGCCGATTAACGGGAAGCAGGGCGTAATTACACCGGAACAGGTTGAGCCTTTTATTAGACCCAAGAGTGCATATTATATGCCCCGCACAAAAGTTATAGAAGTCGAAAATACCCACAACCGTGCCGGAGGTACAATTCATCCGATTGAAAATATAATTGTTCTTGAAAAACTTGCAGACAAGTACGGCTTAAAAAAACATTTGGACGGTGCAAGAATCTGGAACGCTTCAGTTGCAACAAATATTTCCGTTGCAGAATATGCCTCACACTTTGACAGCATCTCTTGTTGTCTTTCAAAGGGTTTGGGTGCGCCTGTAGGTTCTATTATTGCAGGCGATAAAGATTTTATAACCGAAGCTTACAGGGTAAGGAAATCTTTCGGAGGTGGAATGAGACAAGTAGGTATAATTGCGGCTGCCGGTTTGTATGCATTGGAAAATAACAGGGAAAGATTAATTGAAGACCACGAAAAAGCTAAAATGCTTGCCAATGTTATCGATAAAAATCCGAATTTTAAAATTGATTTATCTGCTGTGCAGACCAACATACTTATTTTTGAGCCTTTAACTCTGTCCGTAGATGAAGCATTGGAAAAATGCAAAGAAAAAGGTTTGCTTTTGTCTGTCGGTAGAGTAGGTTCTTTAAGGGCAATTACTCATCTTGATGTAAGTGATGAAGATGTAAAAGAAACAATTAGGATTTTAAAAGAAGTGTTTGAATAAATAATTGACTGTCATTTCCTTGAAAAAAGGAATTAAGAAAACAGATTTCTTGTCAACCCAAAGTGAAGTAAAAATAGTTCTTTTACTCAGCCTGAAAGTTATCCCTAATTTGATAGTTAAAAAATTTACTGTTTAGTAAACAATTTTTTAAATTTCTTTGTAATCCAAACAACAACTTTATTTTTTCCTCTGCAAAGAAATTCATCAATTAATTCTGCATTCCTTTCCGAACGAAGATAACCGTAAATTTTATGAGGATTTTCTATACCGTTATCTTCATAATCGTTTTTTACAATCTCTGAAGTCGGAATAACATTGTACTTATTTGGTTCAAAAAAATCTTGTAATGCAGAATACTGTGCTAATTTATCTTCCTGATCATAAAGATTGTACCAAGCTCTTTTAATATTGTCGGGTGTCGGAAGCTTTGAATCATTATAAGAATTTCCGACAATGCTGTGTTTTATTTGTCCGTATATAAATGGAACAGCAATAGGTGATCCCTCGGAAATAAAAGTGTCTATCTCATATTCATTTTGATTTTGCAAGAGAACATCGTAAGAAATTATCGATCCCATAGAATGTGCAATAAGCATTATCTCGGCTTTTTTATATTTATCAAATACTTCGTGCAACTTTTCTCTGATGACATCTTTTGCCAAGCAGTCATATTTATTTTCTTCCACACAATTTTGTGTGAAATAAATATTTAGATCTTTGAAAAAATGCTTAATTAAAAGGTCTGTAAAAGATGGAAAGTTTGTATGTAGTTTTTCATTGAACAAAAAACCGTCGAGCTGTTTCTTTAAATAATTTAAAGTTTTTGTCTTAAAATTTTTTTCAACAATTTCTTTTTTGTCTTTTGCTGGGTAGTATTTTTCAGATAAATAAAGCTTGCTGTCTTTATCAGTTTCGTCAATATTAAGAGGCTGAGAGTGAAAAGCGTCTGCCCAATAAATGAGTTCAAAATTAAATACTGTACCTTTGCATCCAATCTTTACCAATCCTTCATTTATTGATGCAATCCACCATTGTTCCAATAAATCTTTTTGCGGCTGATTCCCCAAGCCGTGTATTCCTATTATTATCTTTGACATATTAGTTTAATTTTCCTTTCAGCCAATTTGCTCTATCTGTTGTTATTCCATTTATACCGTTGTTAAATAAAATTTGTGCTCTTGCCGGATCATTGACCGTCCATGTATAAATTTTAACACGGGCATTTTTTATTGATTCTATAAATTCTTTCGTTAGATATATTCCGTCTTTTATATCAATTCCTTCTAATCCGATTGCTTTACATTTTTTTAAAATTTGTTTAGCATTAAAACCAAACCAACACCATTTTTTTTCTAATATTAAATAAGTTTCTACTTCAGGAATTTTTTGCTTAAGTTTTTTTAGTATCTCGTATTTTTCACTTATTAAAATGATATTCTCTTTTTGATGTCTAACACTGCTGATTATGCTTTCTAAATAAGGAATAATCTCTTTACCTATTTTTATATCAATCAACAACAATTTATCTTCGGGAATCGTCTTTATCACATCGGTCAACAAAGGTATTGTTTCTGCTTTGTATTTGATCCCGTTTATAAAACCAATATTAATGTTTTTTAATTTATTATATAAACATTCTTCAATTTTATAATTTTTATTACCGGTTCTTTTGGTTGTGCTATCGTGAATTACAACAATTTTTTTATCTTTTGTCATTCTAATATCTACTTCAACGGCATCGGCTCCTCGTTCCCAAGCTAAATTAACCGATGCTAAAGTATTTTCAGGTGCGTCATAAGATTCGCCCCTGTGTGCGATTATTATAAAGTTTCTAATTGCCAAGTAATCAACGATAATTATATAGAATTATAATTTTTAATTAATTAAAAAGTTGTGATATAGAATATTAAAAAATATTTTAGTTTTTAACTTAATTTTAAATAAAAAGGTTTTTAATATGGATGACTTATCATTATTTAAACATAAAATTCAAATGAATATTCGCTTCTCAGATCTTGATGCAATGGGGCACGTTAACAATGCAAAGTACCTTACGTATTTGGAGGAAGCAAGGATAAACTACTTTAATAATATACTTTACTTAAGTAAAGAGAACTTGGATTACCAGGCTGTGATTGCTAAGGTTGAAATCAATTATTTTAATCAGATAAAACTTAGAGATAAATTAGAAATATATACACGCATTTTTAAACTTGGCAAAAAAAGTTTTGATTTTGAAATATTGATAGTAATAAATAATAACAATGGAAAAATTATTGCTTCGTCATCTGTCACTAAAATGGTAGGTTTTAATTATAAAACTCAACAGACAGTTACGCTGCCGGATTATTTTAGAAAAGCCGTAAGAAATTATGAAAAAGAAGTTGAGAATAATCCCGCTTAATTAACAGGTTATTCTTTATTTAGTTGTTCAATCATTTCAGCTATCGTTTCTCGTATTTTTTCTACGTTATTCTGCTCTTCAGCTTTTGTTGGAGCTGAAGCTCTTTCTTTGCAGTTTTTAATCATACATCTTTCGCAAGTGTCATTCACTTCTCTTTCTTTAATATTCGGATCGTTCCAAAATTTTACCTGTTTTTTAAAATTATCGTTGAGCAAAAATCCCAGAGTAACACTTGAGTAATTTTCACTAAAAGGTGAATTTGTATTGCCGACTGCAAAACAGAAATATTTATTTTTTGAAACGTAGAATTCTGATATTTGAGCATCTATAAATAATTTTTTTGTTTTATTTTTTATACCGTATTTTTTTGCTTTGTTCAATACAGATAAAGATACCCACCTGCGACAATAGTGTTCTTCTGTGGCGTAACCTCCCTGATTTTCATTCAAATTAAGCCTTAATTCTTTAATAAGATTATACTCACGATTATCATTCGTTGTATTAAAACGAAGAAAAAACACACTGTTAAGGTTAAAATATTTAGAAGCCAAAGCGGTAATTCTTTGGAAGGTCATCTCCGGTGAAGAATTATACTTATTAAACAATACCTGCAAAGATTTTGGGTCCCATTTTTTCTTGTTAAAAAAAGCTTTAAGATCTTTTGTTAATTTTTGTTTGTTCAATATCAATGCAGATGAAAAATATGATGCCCTAAAATTATTCAGTAATTGATCAAATGAATCAACTTTCATTTGCGAATAAGCAAAATTTCTATCCTTCAAATTTAAAAAATTGTATCCCAATTCTTTTCCTAATGTAAAAGTTAATTGAGATTCACTTAAATTTTTATTTAGCAGAAGCATGTTTTTATTACCGGGTATTACAACTGACCTAATACCCGAGAGATTAGAATATTTATTCAAAGTATCCTTATCAATTATATAATTGTATTTATCGGTAAGTATTTTAATCAATAAACTGCTTTTAATGGCACCTTTTTGCGAGATTTTATGTTTGGCTATAATTTTATCAACACTTTTTTCAATATCTTCAAAATAGTTTTCGTTAAATTCTTTATAAGTGCGTAGTGCTGTTCTACTAAAATTCTGCTCACTCATTTCCGAATTTTTTGCAAGCTCGACTATTGTTGAAACAAGAGCACTAAGAGGAAGAGAAGCGTTTGATAATAAAACTACCAGCTTATTTAAATCAATTCCATAATGATCTAATGGAAGTTGTTCTAAAATATTTGACTCTAAAAGATCTGCAATCGGTTTTAATTTTTTTGTAAGTTTTAATGAGACAAGGTTATCATATGTAACATTTAAAGCGGAAGATATCGCAGCAATCTTATCGGATTTAGGATATTTCTTTCCGTTTTCGATTTCATTTAAATATGAAATTGAAATTCCACTTTTTTTAGAAAGTTGGGAAATCGACAATTTTTTATTCAATCTAAGCTGTTTTAGCTTTAATCCGAATATCAATTTTATGTTATTGTTACTTAAAATCACTTATTTATAAAATTATATTTTTTGTCTTGTAAATAATAAATTGATATTTCAATATAGAAAAAAAGAAATATACTTCAAACAAAATTAGCAGAATTTCATTATTAGCGAAATTTCGCTTGCATATATAAAAATTAGTTTTTAATTTCTATCTAATTAAATTAAACAGATTTAATTATGCCAACTAAATTAAAAAAGAACAGAATAATTGATCTAATTCCTTTTCAAATGGAAAACTATCCTCTCGGTAAAGCTTTTTGTGATAAGGTTACCGGGAGCTGGAGAAGTTACTCTACTAAAAAAGCCAAAGAAATTATCGATAAGGTGAGTCTGGGTTTAATTAGATTGGGGGTTAATCCCGGCGATAAAATTGGTATAATTTCCGGAAATCGAGTTGAATGGAATTTTGTTGATATTGGCATTTTACAAATCGGGGCTGTAAATGTTCCGCTGTATCCGAATATGAGTGAAGATAACTATAAGTACATTTTTGAAGACGCAGGCGTAAAGATTGTTTTTGTTGAGAACAAAGATTTGTATAAAAAAGTTAAGAATGTTGAAAAAAGAATTGAGAACAATCTTCAGGGAATATATTCTTTTGATAAGGTTGATAATGCAAATCACTGGAGTGAAATAATTGAAAAGGCGGATGAAGGTAACAGAGAAGTGCTCAATAAATTAATAGAACAAATAACTCAAGATGATCTTGCAACAATTATTTATACTTCAGGTACTACAGGTGAACCTAAGGGTGTTAAGCTCACACATTTTAATATTATAAGCAATGTAATTTCACTTGCAGAGATTATGCCTCACGATACTTTTAGCAGGACAATAAGTTTTTTACCCCTTTGCCACATTTTTGAAAGAACTGCGGTTTATTCTTACATCTATTTTGGCCGCTCTGTGCATTATCCTGAAAGTATGGAAAAATTAGGTGAAAATATAAAAGAAGTAAAACCACATTATTTTGTAACCGTTCCAAGACTGCTCGAAAAAATTTATGAAAAGATTATGTCTAGGGCTCGTGATCTTAGTTTTATTAAAAAAACTATTTTTTGGTGGACTGTAAATTTAGCAAATCATTTTGATCATTTGGGAAATAACAATTGGTTTTACAACTTAAGGTTATTCTTTGCAAGAATGCTTGTCTTTAACAAATGGATTGAGGGATTGGGAGGTGAGATAAAAGGTATAATTTCCGGCTCTGCCACATTGCAACCAAGGCTTTCAAGAATTTTTACTGCTGCAGGTATTCAAATAATTCAAGGTTACGGGTTAACAGAAACCTCTCCGGTTTTAACAAGTAACACATTTGAGAAGGGTAATTACAATTTAGGAACTGTGGGACGGACAATACCCGGTGTTGAAATTAAAATAGCTGAAAACGGTGAAATTCTTGCTAAAGGTCCGAATATTATGAAAGAATATTATAACAGACCTGATGATACAAAAAAAGCGATTGATGAAAAAGGGTGGTTCCACACAGGTGATACAGGCAAATTTGTTGATGGAGATTTCTTGAAAATTACAGGGAGATTAAAAGAAATATTTAAAACAAGCGGAGGAAAATTTATTATACCTCAACCGATTGAAAACAAAATGATGGAATCTTTTTTTATTGAATACATAATGGTTGTAGGTGAAAATGAAAAATTTGCAGGTGCCTTAATATTGCCAGAGTTTGGTTTCTTAAAAAAATGGTACAAAGGTAAAGGTTTGCATTTCGAATCCAATTACGAAATGATTAAGTCCGAAAGAGTTAAAAACAGGATTATGAAGGAAGTGAATAAGTATAACAAGCGATTCGATCATATTCAGCAAGTTAAAAAAATTGCACTTGTTTCAGACCCCTGGTCAGTGGAAACAGGGGAAATAACGCCTACGTTAAAGCTTAAGAGAAAGGTGATAAAAGAAAAATATCAAAAAGAAATAGAAAGTATTTACAAAGATAATTCAGTAGGTCAATAAAAGAATAATAAATAATTAAAGAAAAAATTATGAAAAGAAAAATAAATAAAGTAGCGGTTTTGGGCTCGGGAGTAATGGGTTCAAGAATAGCTTTGCATTTTGCAAACATAGGATGTAAAGTATATTTATTGGATATACCACCCAAAGAATTAAATGAGAAAGAGAAGCAAAAAGGGCTTTCTCTCGAAAGCCCTGCTGTTCGTAACAGAATTGTAAACGAAAATTTTTCCAATATCTTAAAAGAAAAACCTTCCCCTGTTTTTAATAAAAAGGTGTCCTCTCTTGTTACCACAGGCAATTTTGATGATAATATGAATTGGCTCGGAGAAGTTGACTGGATTATAGAAGTGGTGGTTGAAAATCTTGAGATTAAAAAATTGCTTTTCGAGAAAGTTGAGCAATTCAGAAAAGACGGGACTTTAATAACTACTAACACATCGGGCATCCCCATTCATTTTATAATTGAAGGTAGAAGCGAAGATTTTCAAAAACATTTTTGCGGAACTCACTTTTTCAATCCGCCGAGATACCTGCAGTTACTCGAAATAATTCCTTCCCCCAAAACCGACCCTGAGGTTGTAAATTTCTTAATGCACTACGGCGATCTTTACCTCGGAAAAACAACTGTATTGTGCAAAGATACACCTGCATTTATTGCCAACAGAATTGGTGTTTTCAGCATGATGACTGTTTTCAAATTGATGAAGGAAATGGGATTTACAATAAAAGAAGTGGATTCATTAACAGGGCCGCTTACAGGTAAACCGAAGTCTGCCACTTTTAGAACAGCCGATGTTGTGGGTATTGATATACTAGTGAACGTTGCAAATAATCTCTACAAAGATTGTCCCGAAGATGAATCAAGAGATTTATTTGTAATACCAGATTTTGTTGAAACGATGATTAAAAACAATTGGCTGGGGGATAAAACAAAACAAGGATTTTATAAAAAGACAAAAGATGAAGAAGGTAAACGCGTTATTTTAGAATTAAACATTGATACAGGTGAATACGGTCCTTCAGTTAAACCGAAATTTGCATCCGTTGCAGCAGCAAAACCGGTTGACGATCTAAGAGATAGAATAAAAATGCTTGTTGCCTCAAAAGACAAAGCCGGTGAGTTTTTAAAGAAACTTTATTTTTATGTCTTCCAATATTCGTCAAATCGTATTCCTGAAATATCGAAAGAAATCTACAAAATAGATGACGGCTTGAAAGCCGGTTTCGGCTGGGAACTGGGTCCGTTTGAAACCTGGGATACTTTGGGTGTTGAAAAGACATTAAAGATAATGGAAGAAGCAGGAATGAAACCTGCTAAGTGGGTTTACGATATGCTTAAGAGCGGAATAAATACATTCTATAATATAAACAACGGAAAGAAAGAATATTACGATATTGAAACCAAAGCGTACAAAAATATTCCCGGTATTAAAGACTTTATCATATTAGATAACTACAGTACAAATAAATCCGTTTGGAAGAATTCAGGTACAGTGCTTCATGATTTAGGTGATGGTGTCTTAAACTTAGAATTTAAAACAAAGATGAATTCGATAGGCAGCGAAGTGTTGGAAGGAATAAACAAATCAATTGAGATAGCTGAGAAAGATTTTAGAGGTTTGATAATCGGTAACGATGGGCAGCATTTTTCCGCAGGTGCAAATCTTGCGATGATGTTTATGCTTGCTACTGAGCAGGAATACGACGAAATTGACTTTGCCGTTCACATGTTTCAAAACACTACAATGCGTATAAGGTATTCATCAATACCAGTTGTTGTTGCACCTCACGGACTTGCTTTAGGAGGCGGATGCGAAATATGTCTGCACGCCGATAAAGTTGAAGCCGGAGCTGAAACTTACATCGGTTTGGTGGAAGTTGGCGTGGGAATTATTCCGGCAGGCGGAGGCACAAAAGAAATGACACTCCGTGCGTCGGATAAGTATTTAGCAGGCTCGGTTGAGTTTAACGAACTGCAATGGAGATTCTTAAATATAGCACAGGCAAAAGTATCCACTTCAGCAAGTGAAGCTATGGAGATGGATATATTTATAAAGGGAAGAGATAATATTGTGCTTAACCCTCATCGACTAATTGCTCAGGCAAAAAAATCTGTTATCGATCTTGACGAAAGAGGATATACACAACCCATTCAAAGAGACGATATAAAAGTATTGGGCAGGGCAGCTTTGGCTAATATGTTTTTGGGAGCTTATTCCTATGAAACGGCGCATTACATTTCCGAACACGATAAAAAAATTGTTCAAAAGTTAGCATACATAATGTGTGGCGGCGACCTTTCTGAAGGTGCAATTGTAAATGAACAATATTTGTTAGACTTAGAAAGAGAAGCGTTCCTTAGTTTGATTAGCGAGAAAAAATCAATGGAGCGAATACAAAGTATTTTAACAACGGGCAAACCGTTGCGTAATTAAAAAAAATATAAAAATAAACAGAAGAAAAAGTTATGAGAGAAGCATATATAGTAGCAGGATTTCGTACTGCTGTAGCAAAAGCAAAAAAGGGCGGTTTCCGTTTTTACAGACCCGATGATTTGGCTGCAAACGTAATTAAGCATTTATTAAAATCGGTACCCGAACTTGATCCCAAAAGGGTGGACGATTTAATTGTAGGTAACGCTTTCCCAGAAGCTGAACAAGGATTGCAGGTCGGAAGGATGATTGCCCTGCAGTGTCTGCCTCAGGAAGTTCCGGGAGTAACAATTAACAGATTTTGTGCTTCAGGCATTGATACAATTTCAACCGCAGTTGCAAGAATAAGAGCAGGAATGATGGACTGCGTTATTGCCGGCGGAACTGAATCAATGTCTATGATACCCATGACAGGTTGGAAATTAGCGGCGAATTATGAAACCGTGAAAGAAAATCCCGGACATTATATGGGTATGGGATTAACAGCTGAAAAAGTAGCTGTTGATTATAAAATATCACGTGAGGATCAGGATGAGTTTTCTTATAACTCACATATGAAAGCACTCAATGCTCTAAAGGAAGGTTATTTCAAAGATCAAATTGTACCGATTCAAGTTAAAGAAGTCTATTTGGAAAATGGAAAAAGAAAAACAAAAAATAACATTGTTGAAGTAGACGAAGGACCGAGAGCAGATACAACAATTGAAGTTTTGGCTAAATTAAAACCTGTATTTGCAGTAAACGGTACTGTCACTGCAGGTAATTCTTCGCAAACTTCGGACGGTGCATCCTTTGTACTTGTTATGTCGGAAGAAATGGTGAAAGAATTAAATCTGACTCCTATAGCACGTTTGGTTTCTTACGCACTTGAAGGTGTTGACCCGACTTTGATGGGAACAGGCCCCATTGCAGCAGTACCAAAAGCGTTAAAAAAAGCAAATATGAAATTGGATGATATAGATTTAATAGAATTAAACGAAGCATTTGCTTCGCAGTCCTTAGCCGTAATTAGAACTCTTGGCATGGATATGGAAAAAATAAACGTAAACGGAGGTGCAATTGCTTTGGGTCATCCACTTGGCTGCACAGGTGCTAAATTAACAGTACAGATATTAAACGAATTGAAGAGAAAAAATAAAAAGTACGGTATTGTAACAGCATGCGTAGGAGGAGGACAGGGAGTTGCCGGAATTTATGAACTTTTAAATTAGATTTTTTATAAAAAAATTAGAGAGTATAAAATGTCAGAACAAACAACAATAACGGAAATATTAAAAGGCGGAGAATTCTTGATTAAGGAAACGGATGCATCATCCGTATTTACGCCGGAAGATTTAAACGAAGAACAAAGAATGATGGTGGAAACAGCCAATGATTTTATTCAGAAAGAAATTTGGCCCAATTTAGATGCCATCGATAAACAGCAGGAAGGCTTAACCGTAAACTTAATGGATAAAGCAGGTGAACTCGGCTTGCTTGCCGTATCGGTCCCCGAAGAATACGAAGGATTGGGAGGAGACTTCAACACAAGCACGGCTCTTATAATGGAGATGGGTAAAAGCTATTCCTTCGGTGTATCTTTTGCGGCACATTCTGGTATTGGTACTCTGCCTATTATGTATTACGGCACAGAAGAACAGAAGAAAAAATATTTACCCAAGTTAGCAAGCGGTGAATTAAAATCAGCTTATTGTTTAACAGAACCGACTTCAGGTTCAGATGCACTTTCTGCAAAAACAACTGCTAAAATTTCGGAAGACGGAACGCACTACATTATAAACGGACAAAAAATGTGGATTACAAACGGCGGATTTGCCGATATACTTATTACATTTGCTCAAGTGGACGGAGATAAATTTACATGCTTTATCATTTCCACCGATTCCGAAGGTTTTACAAGCGGCAATGAAGAAAATAAATTGGGGATTAAAGGATCATCAACAAGGGCTTTGTTTTTGGATAACGTAAAAGTACCAAAAGAAAACATACTTGGTGAAATAGGTAAAGGGCATTATATCGCTTTTAACATCTTAAATATTGGCAGGTTTAAATTGTGTGCTATGACAACAGGGGGTGCTAAAGAAAACGCTTCCATTGCAGTAGCCTATGCCAATGAAAGAAAACAATTTAACCAGAAAATTTCTAACTTCGGTGCTATTAAACACAAACTTGCAGAACAAGCAATTAAAATTTTTGCAAGCGAATCGGCAACATACAGAGTAAGCGGATTAATAAATGACACGATAAAATCATTGCAGGCTGAGGGTGTAAGTTACACTGATGCTGCGCTGAAAGCTGCAGAAGAATATGCAATTGAATGTGCAATGCTTAAAGTTTACGGCTCCGAAGTACTTGATTATGTTGTTGACGAAACAGTTCAGATACACGGCGGGTACGGTTATTCCGAAGAATACCCCGCAGCAAGAGGTTACAGAGATTCCAGAATTAACAGAATTTTTGAAGGCACAAACGAAATAAACAGACTGCTTACAGTTGATATGCTTATGAAGCGTGCAATGAAAGGAAGACTGGACCTGATGGGCCCGGCAATGGCGATACAGAAAGAATTAATGTCTGTACCAGAAATGGGAGAGGAAGAAGGGGGTATTTTATCAGCAGAAAAGAAAGCGATTGCAAATGCTAAAAAAGCTATCCTGATTATTACCGGTGCAGCAGTTCAAAAATTTATGCAGAATTTAAAAGACGAGCAGGAAATAATTATGAACATAACGGATATGATGATAGAGTTATATGCTTGCGAATCCGCATATTTGAGAACATTAAAATTGTCATCGATGAAAAATGAAGAAGAATTGAAACCATACGTTGAAATAACAAAAGTATATTTCAGCGATGCATTAGAACGAATAAATCTACACGGTAAACACGCAATTACATCTTTTGCAGAAGGTGATGAGTTAAGAATGCTTCTTCTCGGATTAAAAAGATTCACCAAATACGAAAATGTAAACACAAAAGAATTGAGAAGAAATATTGCAAACAGATTGATTGAAGCTAATAAATATTGCTTTTAGGATATTTTGGATTTTGTGAATTTGTTTAATTTTATTATCATTTTAAATATACACGCTTTTACTTAATACGATTATAAAATCAATTTATAATATTCTGCGGGTCTATCGTTTTCAAATCCTTTTTCACAAAGTTCATTTTGCGTTTTTTTGACAATTTTACGTTCTTCACTACCCATTAGATGCACCAAAAGAGGCACTTGTTGTTAACAATAATTATTCTTTACTAATGAGATTATTTGATTCAACCTCTGATTTGATAAGATTGTAAATAACAGCCTGTTATAATTCTATTTTTGAATATTCTTAGCTCTTACAATTTCACCTGTATCCATATAGCCTTTCTCGACATCAATTTGTTTCTTTCCGAAAACACGCTGGTAGTCGCTGAAGTAAATGGGAATACCATCGCTGTTAAGTAGTGTAGTTGCGTTATTTAATTGATAGTGCAAATGAGGAGAAAAAGCATCTCCTGAATTTCCAAGTTGAGCGATTATATCTCCCTGTTTTACCTTGTCACCCACTTTTAATTTTACGCTCCCTTTCTTCAAATGCATGTAACCACTGAATTCTCCATTCTGATGATCGATGATGATGTAGTTCCCATAAATCAACGTATGGTTTGTAGCGGCCTCTCTATAATCGAAATCAATTTCTCCAATCTTGCTATCTATTGCGTTGTTATACATTTCAACAATTGTACCGTCGGCCGTAGCAACTATATCCGTCCCAAATCCAAACCAATCTTCGACGGACTCTCCATTATTTTTAAATAACTCTCCGTCAGTATTCACCGGACAAAAATCATAAGAATACCTATTTCCATGTTTGGTAATATTAAACATTTGAACAGGAAATGAGGATAGGTCAAACCTTCTATGATGGGCATAAAAATCGTTCCCATCTCGAATGAGTGTGGCCACATTCTGAATGGGAAAAATTAGTTTGGTTTTTGTCTTAGCATTGTTGGGTACTACGCTAATCTTCTCTTCAAAAGATGCTGACCCGTCACTTTTGGTTAGTGTAAATTTGAATTCAAATGAGGCCACCGGGATGTCCGCATCAAACGTATGAAAGGGGTTGAAAACCAATAATGTTTTGTCTTTGATCAGTTTTCTATCCGGAATCGTCAAGATGCTGGGGCTAATACCCTTTGAAGTAACATATTTTTGCAAAAGTAATCTCCCATTGTCGTCAAATAATCTTATTTCCAGTTTTGTCAAGTGTAACGTGTCTTTGTGTGTACTCTCGAGATAAAAGTCACAATTAACAAATTACTGATTATTACTTTTTATCAGATATACTTTTTCTGGATTCAACTTTATCACTATATCCTGAGCGGTTAGTATAGTTGGCATCAATGTGTTGAGACCTATAATTGCTAAAATGATTTGTGCTTTAAATAATTTCATAGTTATATTTTTTTGATTGTCCTAAATGGAAAATCCGGTTAAAGTGACCCCCATAAGATACGAAAATTTATACAGCCATTTCGACTTATCTTTTTTTTCAACTAAAATGAGTAAAAGATATGGCCAATAAACCAATAGCTATGAACAAATTAAGAACAGTAATCCGACTATATAAGGAAGGACGTGGTAAATTATTTATTGCCACTTATCTTGATATATCAAAAAACACGGTAAAGAAGTACGTCCGTTTATATGAGAAGACCAAGCTACCTTATGATGAGTATTGAAAAGCTTAGTGACAAGGAGTTGCATCAGCTTTTTAAAATGCCATCAGAGAAAGGGGTCTCTGATCGTCTAGAAAAAGCACAGTCCTTTTTCCCGCACATGCAAAAAGAAATAAAACGACCGGGTGTGACCCGATACCGTATGTGGGAAGAATACCTGATTAAGCACCCTGATGGATACAGCCGATCACAGTTCCAGGAACGTTACAATCGTTGGCGAGGTACTACCAAACTATCGATGCGTATAGAGCACAAGGCAGGCGATAAACTGTATGTGGATTATACGGGCAAGAAATTACAAGTGATCGACAAGCAGACTGGTGAATGTACACCCGTAGAAGTGTTCGTGTATGATTTTTGCAGTGAAAAACCCAGAGGATTTTCCGCCAGTTACAATGTTACTTAGTTGTTTTGGTTTTCAATTTTTGTTTAAATATAGCAATAAATTATAAACAGTGTTGGCAACTGGCTTTTATTCCGTTATTTTTATTTTTCATTCTGTTCAATATTCAGTTTTCGATTTTTACTGTTTTCTTGATTATAAAAAATGTTAAAAAGATAGATGAAATTATAAATGGAATACTTGTCCAAAAAGCTATTTCATATACAGAATTATAACTCCAATTTCCAGATGTTAGAAAATAAACTGAAATCCACAAGAGTACAATTCCGAGAATTTCAAATATTATTTTATTCAATTCAGATTTTATAAACAAGCTCAAAATTAAAAGTACTTTTCCAATTAAAGATATAAGTCCAATAGACATAATTTTATCATTAAACTCTCCATTTAGCGTAAAACCATAATCGTCAATCAAATTTGGAATACTTGCAAAGTCAATCATTCCCATTATTCCAATTCCGTGTCCAACTCCGAGAATTATGAATAGTGAAGAATTATTGTAAGTATTTTGTTTTTTTTCAAGATTTTAATTTTTCAGCGTGCTGTTTTCTGCTTGTTGCCAACGTTCCGGTATATGGCGCGTTTTAATGCGTTATATACATTGTTGTGCTTTCGTTATTTATTTATAACCAATATCTTCGGAAAGTAATATCTTGCTTCTAGCATAATTACCTGTCCCGAAAGCTATTTCTTTTCCATCTTCATTATAAAGTATAGATTCAGCAACAAATAAATTACGTGATTTATATTTTAACTTTCCAATTGCTTTAATCAACCCTTGATTTGCAGGTCTAATCAAATTTAAATTGAAAGAAGTTGTCAAAACGAAAACATCATCTATTATTGAGTTTACAGCAAAAAAAGATGCATCGTCCAATAGTTTGAAATAAACTGAACCATGAATAGCTCCTAAAGCATGAAAATATTTTTCCGATATTTTTAATCCAACCTCGGAATATCCTTCAGATATTTTACATGTTGTAGTGTCAAATATCATTGTATTCAAATTAGATTGTAAATACATTCTTTCTAATTTTTGATAATGTGATTTATCCATCAGTTGCCTTTTTTACGCTTTAATTTTATTTGAATTCATCATTTATTTTGAATGAAGCCCAACGATTAATGTATGTGGCGTGGCTGCAAGCAAAGCGCAGCAGACATGAACATCATACATAGTGTTGTATGCAGTGTATATTTTATACTCATTCAAAACATTATCAATTTGGTATAAATTTGGTTATCTCTCAGTTCAATAATTCTATATCCAAATGTATTATTATTTGCTATAATTTCATTTGTATTTTTTTCTATTTGATAAGAACTTGCTGGAGTTACAAATTGCCTAATATTACTATAACTGCTTTCATCTTCTAAATGATAATGACCGCAAAATATTGTGATACTATTTTGAGAATTCTGTAACTCTATTTTAATTTTATTTCTTTCTTTCTTTTAGTGAAAATCTTCTATCTACTTCAGAATCTACAGCTAAAATGGGATGATGAATGAATATAATGATTTTTTTATTTATTGTTAACTCTTTTTTTAACCAATCAATCTGATTTTGACTTATCGAACCCGAACTGGAATCTAAAAAAATACACTTATAGAAAGTACTTTCTTCACTGTAATATAGTTCATTTTGTTTTTTGTCAACTCCATTGCTATAATATTTTATCACTTCACTAAAATAATCATGATTTCCTAGAGAAATTGAGATATTGTAATTCTCTAAAGATTCAAAAAACCACTGATTTGATGATTTCTCACCAATATCTCCTCCGAAAATGACTTTATCAATTTTTTTGGAAGAAATATCTTTTAATATGGTTTTCCAATTTATTCGGCAATTAACTCCTTGGTCTATGGGAAATTGTTCATCTAAATGAATATCTGTTATATATGCAATTTTATTATTCATAGAAGTTAATTAAGGCTGTAATATTATAGTTTCCCATTTGTTATTGATTTGTTGATATAGTGTTCTTTGGTGCAATCTACTTTTCTTAAACTCCATAAATTCTATTCTGATTGGTATGATGTAAATACCACTCCAACCTTTAGGCCGTTTAATTTCTTTATTTTCTAATTCTTTTTTTCGCTCTAAAAAGAACTCTTGTATGCGTTCTATACTTTGAATTTGTTTTCCTTGTTCAAAAATATTAGAAACAATTTTTGAATCTCTGGTTCTTTCATCAAAGTAGTTTTCTGCATTAAATTCTGAGATTTTTTGCGCATCGCCTTGTATCCTAATTTGCCTCTCTGTCGAAGTCCACCAAAATGATAATGCGACTTTTGAGCAGTTTTCAATTTCACTTCCTTTTCTCGAATTTAAAGATCCTGTAATTACAAATGAATCATTAACAACCTCTTTTAATGAAACAAATCGAGAATTTGGATAACCATCTTTTCCAACCGTTGATAGACAACAGGCAGTAGGAATACTTAATTTGCTAAGTTTAATTTCTTCTGAAAACCATTTTTTAAACAATTCTATAGGATTCATTTCTTGAATTTTTTCTCCATTGCATACAACGTCTCGGCTATGGTTAGTACGGGATTTCAGAGAACTGAACTTTCGATTAAGCACTTAGCCAAAACTTTTTATTTTGTTTTATCTTTTCATTTTAAAGCCAAATCAAAAGTTTTGGCGCTCTTTGATAAAAGTACAGAACTTTGGATTAAGTACCAAAACCCGTATTAATTATAGCCATTGTTGGGCATTCGTTTTTTACAATTTGATACTTAAATATATTGAAAGCTCTTTTGAAATATCCTTTATTAATGTTTTTCCTTTATTTAGAACTCCTGACATTTGAAAAAAACCGTGAATCATTCCTTGATAACGTTTTATACGAACATCAATTCCTGATTTTTTAAGTTTCTGGGCAAATATTTCTCCTTCGTCTCGTATTGGGTCGCACTCAGCGGTAGCTATAAAAGTTGGCGGAAAATATTTTAGTAGTTCCTCTTTAGCAAAGAATGGGGAAATATTGATATTGGTTCTATTCGCATTTGGAGGTAAATATTGATTAAAATACCAGTCAATTTTTTCTTTGGTAAACCCGTATCCATCCCCAAATTGATTAATAGATGGCTGACTGCAAGTAGCATCCAACATTGGATAGATAAGGATTAAACCTTTAAACGAGTATCTTTCCTTATTGTTTAATATCACTACAGTTGCAAGATTTCCTCCAGAGCTATCTCCTCCTATGGCAATTCTATTTGGGTCTCCTCCAAACAAGTTTACGTTTTCAAAAATCCATTGCGTTGCAGATATAGATTCATCTACTGCCCTTGGGAATTTGTATTCAGGTGCAAGGCTATATTCAACTGCGCATATAATACATTTTGCATCGTTAGCTATTTTTCGAATGGGAGATTCATAACTTTCTCCGTCAATTACAAATCCGCCACCGTGAAAAAAAATAAAAACAGGATTCGTATTATTATTCAAACAACTTTTTGGAATATATATTTTCATTAAAATTTCTCCATCTAAAGTAGGGACAGTATATTCTTCTATGTTGCCAACAGGTTCCAGAGGTTCTTGTAGTTGTTGGACATTCTTATCACTTTCTCGAACCACTTCAACAGTCAGTTTTGATAGGTCAATTTCAGGAGTTTCAGCCCATTTTTTCAATAATTTTGAGACTATTATATCAGTTTTCGTCATTATTCCAAATTCGTTCTTTTAAATGATGCCCAACTTCCCAATAAACGCATTGCGTTTATTACGGCTATGTGTTAAATTATTGTATATTTATTGAGTAAAATAAATTTATATGCAAGGAAAAACAACTAATGACGGATAATTTATACACCCAATCAATGCTAAAAGAAAATTCTTTAAAAGATAAAGTAATTGTAATTACAGGCGGCGGTACGGGACTCGGAAAGTCTATGGGCACATATTTTTCCCAACTTGGAGCTAATCTTATAATTACGAGCAGAAAACAAGAAAGACTTGAAAAAACAGCTTCTGAAATTTACGAGAAGACAAAAAATAAAGTTTTACCGATTGTCTGTGATGTTAGAGATTATAAGCAAGTTGAAAACATGCTTGCAAAAAGTCTTGAGGAATTTGGCAAAGTTGATGGATTGTTAAACAACGCGGCAGGCAATTTTATTAGTCCCACCGAAAGACTTTCCAACAGGGCATTCAACACAATTGTGGATATTGTTTTAAAAGGAACATATAACTGCACGCTCGCATTCGGCAAACAATGGATAGAGAAAAAACAACCCGCAACTATTCTAAATATTGTTACTACTTATGCGTGGACCGGCTCAGCCTATGTTGTTCCCTCTGCGTGTGCAAAGGCTGGAGTTCTTGCTCTAACTAGATCACTCGCTGTTGAATGGGGAAAATACGGAATTCGTTCAAACGCAATTGCGCCTGGTCCCTTTCCTACAAAAGGTGCATGGGACAGGCTCTTTCCCAAAGAAATGCGTGATGCTTTTGACGTAAGAAAGAAAGTACCTCTCGGCAGAGTAGGTGAACACCAGGAACTTGCTAATTTAGCTGCGTATTTAATTTCGGATTATTCATCTTTTATGAACGGCGAAGTTGTAACAATTGACGGAGGTGAATGGCTGAAAGGAGCCGGCGAATTTAATATGTTCGAAAAATTAACTCCCGAGATGTGGGACGAAGTTGAAAAGGTAGTAAGAAATGTGAAAAGAAGTTGATTGTTTTAGTTTATTTTTTTAATAATTAAATTTGTTCAATGGGAAAGACAAAAAAAAGAACTATTGTTTTTGATATTGAAACTTCTTCCTATCCATTCGAATCATTATCTGAAAGCCAAAGAGAATATCTTCTGCGTTATGCTGAGAAAGAGACAAACGAAGAAATTAAATCACAAAAAATAAGCGAAGTAAAAAGATATTTGAATTTATATCCTTTCACGGCAAAAGTAATTGCAGTTGGATTTTACGATGTTTTAAAAGAAAAAACTTTTGTCTATTATGAAAGTAATGAAAAAGAAGAATGGCACTCCGACGATAAAAAAATAAATTATAAAGGACTGAAAGAAGAAGATATTTTAAAATCCTTTTGGAGAATAGTTGAAGTTTCCAATCAATTTATAACGTTCAACGGAAGAAATTTTGACATCCCCTTTTTGATGATGCGTTCCGCAATTAAAAGGATAAAACCGGCTAAGAATTTAAACACTTCTCGTTATGATAAAAAACTACACATCGATTTACTAGAACAGTTCACTTACTACGGACTTACAAAAAAATTTAATCTTGATTTTTACTGCAGAGCATTCGGTGTTGAGTCACCCAAATCACAAGGTATCAGCGGAATGGAGGTTAAAAATTTATACGATGCCGGAAAGATAAAAGAAATTGCTGTTTACTGCGGCAAAGATGTAATTGCTACTTATGAGCTTTATAAAATTTGGGATGAGTTTTTGAATATATGAAGTAGGGGTGTAATGTCCGTTTACGTTCGTAAATGAGGAACTTAACAGGACATGCATTATTTCTCTTACTGAATTGTATCTTCTTCGCAGTATTTTTTTAACCTTTTCAAATTCGATTTCATCATTTCCATAAGCGTCTTAAGTACAAATTTAAACTTAATTTTATCTATAAAATTTTTATCGCTGCTACCTCTGGAATAAAATCTGAGTATGACGTTTGTGCCGCCATCAATCTCTTTCAGTACAAATTCAGATATAATTTTTATTTTTTCGGAAATAAAACCTTCTTCCGTAAAAGTAATTTCATTTTCACACACTTGATTTGCCAATGTTGTAATGTCCATCTTCACATTGGAAAACTCACAGTTGTGGGTAGCATTTATTCTATTAATTTTGTTTTTGTTCTCTATTTTTTTTAGTCCTTTAATCCATTGTTTTTTAGAATCAATATCACTCAAAATGGAATGTACGATTAAAAGAGGTGCATTTATAAAAATAGAAAGTCTGCCAATTCTTCCCTTTAATTTTAGAATTTCTTTTTTTGTGGGCGGAGGTATAGATGCTTTAAGAGTCGTAAGAGTTATGTACTTTGATTTGACCGTCCCGAAATTTTTAATCTCTTCCTCGTAGTTCTCTAACTTAATCCAATCTTCGGTATTATTTAAATCGTCATTTAAAATGTTCAAGTAGTTTTCAGTCAGCAGAAGATATTCGTGAGATGGGATGCTGTTTTTAAGTAGCCTGTGAACAAGTATAACATCACTTCCAATCAGTTTGTTGAATTTGTCAATCGAAACTTCCTCTAATTCACCAAAATGGGTGATGAATTTTAATGTTAAATTTGTTACGGATGTGCACGCACCACATTGGCAAACGTTATTGTGTTCAATGTTGTTCAAATAAGAATGAAAGGAAATGAACATCTTCTTTGTTTGATTTATAATTTCTTTAAATGAAGGAGGATCACCGTTTCTATAAAATAAAATAGCATCGCCTTCAATTTCTGAAATTTTTAGATCTAGTTCATTCTGATTTATAATTACACTTAATAATTCGGATATAATATGCTGACTATGTGACAGGTCTGTTTCGGTAACGAATTTTGTAAAACCGCTTATATCCGGAATAAAAAGTAATGAAAGTATTGCCATTTTAAAATATTTTTAATTTAATATAACTCAAATTTTGGATATTATTAAGTAAAATATACGACTTTTATTAAAATCAGTATTATTAATCTGTATTTTTTTAAATTAGATTCTTAAAAATAATTGCTTTTAAACAATATTTTTGTTTTATAATTACAATAATAATAATATATTAATACTTGTGCGCCTGATTATATTACAATCAAGAAAAATTAAATGGATTTTTTAATAATTATATAGGAGGAAATGTGAAAAAAACAATATCCTTTTTACTATTTGGGGCTATGCTCTTATTTTCATCATCAACATATTCACAAAATGATGGCATAAATGAGACATTATCAAATCTTTCAACTTCTGCTGCTATTCCATACGTAAACCCTATTATTTCTGCATTCGGTTCAAATTTGAATTCAGGATGGGTTAGCAAGTTGCCGTCAGCAAAAGCATTTTCTTTCAATTTAGATTTTAAAATTGTTGGAATGGGTTCTTTCTTTGATGATAACGAAAAAACATTTTCTACTTCCGGTGCTTTCAGGTTTACATCAAGTCAGGCTGATCAACTAGTAGCAGGTTTGCCTTTAGCAGTTAGAGCAAATATTAAAGACCAAATTCTTTCACAGGAGTTTAATGTTGCTATTAACGGTCCTACAATAATTGGTTTAGAAAGCGATAGAGTAAAAGTTACTTTTGCTGGTCAAACTTTCTTGGTAAACGGGAATCCTTTTAATGTACCAGCACAGACTTTTACATTACAAGATGTAAAAGGATTTCTTGATGATTTACCTCTGATGCCTTCCGCTGCTGTTCAATTAGGTATAGGCACGTTTGCCGGAACAAATTTTATGTTGAGATGGCTTCCGGATATCGAAATAAAAGATTTAGGCAAATTCAGCTTCTGGGGAGTTGGAGCATTACATAATCCTGCAGTTTGGTTTGACGGCGATATGCCTTTTGATTTGGCATTTGGCGGTTTCTATCAGAAATTAACTGTCGGAACTATTTTTGAAACCAAAGCTTCTCAATTCGGAGTATATATTAGTAAAACGCTTGGTGCTATTATTGCATTCACACCCTATATTGGTTTAACTACAGAAACTTCTACAACAACTATAAATTATGATTATGAATTTGATACACCTGCTGGTGTTTCAAAATCAAACATAAAGTTTGAACTGGAAGGCAAAAATACTGTTGGATTTACAGTTGGTGCTTCATTTAAATTAGCAATATTAAATTTTAATGTTGATTATAAAATTGCAAATGTTAAAACTTTAAGTGCCGGACTTAATTTTGGTTTTTAGTATTTAATCACCAATCATTTTTTTTATAAACCGCCAGAAGGCGGTTTTATTATTATTGATCCGTTACTTTTAATCTCTAAGTTTGTTTTAGGGAAATCTGTTTCCGTAAGTTCTTTCAGTAACTTTATAGCTTTTTTCGATTTATCAATTATAGGATAACCTTTACCTACCTGTTTTGTAGAAATAAAATTTCCGGATTGAAATTTTCCGTTGTTACCATCTAATTTTATTTCAAGTATTCCGGCTATTCCACTTACTCCCTTAATATTCATATTACCGTACGTTAAAAAATTACCCAATGAATATGCAATTAAACGGTCTTTATATAGTTCCAAAGCACGCAATATGTGCGGACCATGTCCTAACACTAAATCAGCTCCGGCATCTATTACCGAATGAGCAAATTCTTTTACATTTCCTCTATTTTCACCGTACATAATTTCTGTGGAATCGGGAACGTGCAAAGCATTTTTCCCTTCCGCTCCTCCGTGAAATGAAACAATAATAATATTGTTATTGGTTTTTAATTTTGAAACAATTTTTTTTGCTTTTTTAATATTTGAAATTAGAAAAGAGGTTTCTGAAAATCCGAATGGAATGATTATAACTTTTTTGCCTTTGATTGATATATGAACCGGCTTTTTCTTTGCAGCAAAGTAAATATTTAGTTCTGTCAATTTATTTTGTGTAAAATTATAACCCTTCCATCCGTAATCATTTGCATGATTATTATCAAGATTTAATACATTAAAATGAAGTTTACTCATAATTGGTGATAAATAATCGGGCATTCCAAATTCAAAACATCTTTCCATTGTTCTGGCTTGCTCGGAACATTTTTTGGGTTTAAAATTATCTAAAATAAAAGTCCCTTCAAGGTTACCAAAAACAATATCTGCATCTTTTAAATGGTTGCTGATTTCTTTAACAAAAATGCGTCCGCTGTCAGCAGGCAAAACTGTCTTTGGGGTAACAGAACCAAGCATAATATCGCCCACTGCTTTGATTGTTATTTGACTGAAAGAAGGAAAATTAAAAAGAAAAAAAATGGTTAGATATAAATGTGCTCTTATGTATGTATTTTTTTGATAAATCAAAATTCAATAAAATATTTTAGAAAAGTATAAATTTAAAAGGAGAAGTAAATTCTTCTCCTTTTAAATTTTTTATATATTAATCGGAAAAAGAACCTGAGAAAAACAATGCTGCACCTGAAAGTGCAAAATCTTTAAGCATCATACCCATAGCACTCGGGTTATCATTAATTAAACCCGGAATATGGATTGTTAAAACAAAAATCATTAAAAGTATGGCTAACAATAAACAGGCAAGCTTTGCTTTCTTTTGAATTATAATGCTTACCGCAGCTGCAATTAATGCAAGACCGACCAAATAGACCCAAAAAACACCCCCTGGTATAAAGGAAGGTACATAACCCGCCATTTGACTTCCTTGCATAAAGTGCATTATACCAAAAACAAGAAAAGGAACTGCAAACATTATTCTTGCAGCTGTGGTTGTTAATTGTTTCATGTTGCTACTCCTATATAGTTAGAATTATATTATTAAATATTAGCGGTTTTGCCGCTATTTAAGTTTCGGGAGTTGATATAATATCTAATTTAAGAGAATGAAATGAATAAAACAAATAAAATCACTTAACAATTTTAGATATTTTTTTGAATTCATCTGTATCGCAAACTTCCAGTAGTTCAAAAAGAATTGCTTCGGTAGTAGTTACTTCGGCACCATTTAGTCTCATTCTATTTAATGCGGTTTCATAATCAAAACTATTACGCGAAGATACTGCATCAGCCGCTAAATCAACCTGAATATTATTTGCTAATAAATCTAATACAGTTTGCTGTACGCAAACGTGTGACTCAATGCCTGCAATCACTATTTGAGTTATTCCTTTTTCTTTTAGTTCATTAAAAAGATTCCCCGCACCTGAACAGCTGAAATTTAATTTCTGAATTGCTTCTGTTTCACCAAGTGCATTCTTAATAGTAGCTTCGGTTTCGCCCAGACCTTTTGGATATTGTTCAGTGTAAAAAATAGATGTATTCAATATTTTGAATCCGCCGATTAATTTAACAGTATTAGTAACAACTCTCTCCGGGTTTTGCATAACATCCAAAATTCTTTTTTGAATATCAATTATCAGTAGAGCAGAATTTTCTTTTCTTAAGATTTTTTCGTTTCTTTTTATCATAATTTCAACTTTTAATTTATTGATAGATTTTTGTTATTCCGTATTTTTCGTAAGTATCTATCATCAAAATTGATGATAGATAAAAATCTTTTATTTTAATTTAAACAATACAAAGAATTAAAACATCAAATAAATTTTATTAAGAAGATTTTTTTATAAATTTATTTTTGATATGAAAAAAAGATTGAAAGTTGCGGTAGTCTATAATGAAGTAGACCCTAGTATTTATAAAAAAGTCGATGATGAATTTGAAGAGGAGCAGAATTTTGTTCCCTATTTTGAAATTGATGATCTTACACCTATGAAGGAGTATGAAATAATTTCAAAAAAACTTAAAAGAATTGGTTTTAGTTCATATGCACTAAATATTAAAGATGATATATATTTATTCCTTAACGACATAAAAGAAAACAGGCCTAATGTAATTTTCAATTTTATAGAATTATTTAATGATGATCCTACTTTGGAAATGAATATTGTAGGATTATTGGAATTACTCGGTATTCCTTATACTGGAGCCCCGGCTTTAGCTCTCGCTAATTGTCAGAGTAAAATATTAACAAAAAAAATGCTAAATGGAGTTGGAATTAAAACACCTAAATTTTTTGTTACGGAGTCACCTATAAATGTAATAAACCACTCATTAAATTACCCGGTAATAATTAAACCTGCTATGGAAGATGCAAGTGCAGGAATAGGAAATAATTCTATAGTAACTAATGATGCGTTATTAATTGAGCGAATAAATTATGTATTGAAATATTTTGAACAACCTGCATTAGCTGAAGAATTTATAGAAGGTAGGGAATTAAACCTTGCAATATTAGGTGACGAAAATCCAAGAGCTTTACCGATAAGTGAAATTGATTTTAGTACTATGCCGGAACATTTATATAATATTGTAAGTTATGAAGCAAAATGGGAGCCTCACGATGAAGCGTATCATAAGACAATACCGATTTGTCCGGCGATACTTCCCCAGACAATTGAAAACGATGCTAAAAAGATTGCAATAAAAGCTTTTAAGACTATGCAATGTAGAGATTATGCAAGAATAGATATACGTCTTTCCGAAAATAACGAATTGTTTGTACTTGAAGTAAATCCTAATCCAGATTTAACCGAAGGAGCAGGTTTTATGAGGTCTATGGAGGCAGCAAATTATACATATTCCAAGGCATTAAAAAAAATAATAGATTTGGCTTATAAAAGAGGTAAAAGAAATAATAAAAAACACTGGTTAGTTGAAGGATATTAATAATTTTTTAATTTCTTTTAAATTATTTACTTCCCATTCCGGTATAATGCCGGAACTTTCTGCAATGTCTTTTGTGGTTTTACCAGTATAAATTAAAATTCCTTTTCCGCCTAATTTTTGGGCACCTTCAATATCATTATAAATATCATCTCCTATCATAATGAATTTATTATCTTCTGGGAAGTCTAAAAATTTTAGTGCTTCTTTAAAATAAATTTGTGAAGGTTTTCCTATTACAGTCGCTTTTTTTGAAGAGGCATATTCAATAACAGAGACAAAGGAACCAGCATCCAAATTAGGCTTATTATTTTTTATCCAATATTTATTCATTTGCATCGCAATAATTTCAGACCCGCTTAATACTTTGTTAAAAATTTCATTTAATATTTTATAATTCCACCCATCACCTAAATCGCCGATAACGACAGCATCCGGTTTGTCGTCCTTTATAAAACTGTCAAAATAATTGATGATATTTTTGTCGCAATAAACCGATACTTTTAAATTTTTTGTTTTTATATATTGAACAGTAGCATCAACAGTAGTCATACAAGGTATTACATAAGGTAGAGAATTACTTTTTAGGAAGGCTTTTATTTCATCCCCGGTTTTTAAAGTAGAATTACTAAGTATATGTGTTGGAATATTGTTGTTAATTAAAAAATTTAAAAACTCTTTTGCGTCTTCTGGAACTTTGCCGCTAACATTAAGAACTCCGTCAAAATCAATTAATATGGGTATATTTTCTAACATATAAAATAAGACAGCAATAGCTGCATTATTATTTTTCTTGAATTGACAGCATAACTGAGTATGTAAAAAAGATGACATCTTTTAAAAAGATGTCATCTTTGGAAGAAAGGCAGTAATACTGTCTTTTTATTTCTATTTAGATTTTAGACTTTAACCAATGATGGAAACTTTAATTTTGCAAGTTCAAAAATTCCAAATATCACACCAACATAAAATAAATCACCGAACAAAGTATAATGGAAGAATGGAATAGCAGCAACATAAGAACCAACTAATCCTGCTATGGTTGGTGGATACATCGGGGAAGATAACCAAACAGCAAAATTCGTAATTAAAAAGAATAACACTGATGCTGCTACTGCAGATACGCCGACATTTAAAGGTTTGCGTTGTTCACGTAAATTAAAACCTATTACAACTATAATTGCAAAACTAAGATAAACAGCCCACATTGTTGAATGAAGTCCTAAAATTAAATCTGTAATAAACAACGCTGCAAGAGGCACAACAAAGGAGAGGTATTTTTTATCAAAATAAGCGCCTCCGAAAAGAGCTACTGCACCAATTGCGGTAAAATTCGGGTAGTGGGGGATTAGCCTTGTAAAAGCTGCAGCGATAATGATAGCTATTAACACAAGAGTTTTTTTATTAAATATTTGTTCTAACATTTTAACTCCTTTAACTTTTAATTCTTTTGCGAATATAAACTAAACTACTTCTTTAATAAGATAATATAAAAATAAATATACTTGCTTTCAAAGTTATAAATTAAATTTTATTCCCATATATACAGAACGTCTTGCTGTAGCATAACCGAAAACTTCCTCGTAATCGGTATTTAATAAATTCACTATTCGTCCGTATAGCTTGATGTTATTTAACAAATTATAAGAAGCAGCAGCATTTATTATTGTGTGAGATTTAAGCACTATGCTTTTTGCAGGAAAACTTGAAAAATCATTGTCATAACTTATGCCTGTATAATTTACTTGTAAATTTAAATTTGTATTTCTAATTACATTGTAATTGAAAGTAAGCGATGCTTTGTTTTCCGGTCTTCTTAGCAGAGGAATACTTTTGCTTCCGCTTTCGTCCTTGCTTATTGTGTACGTATAATTTGCACTTATATTAATTTTATCATTTGGGTTGAATGTCATATAAAATTCTACGCCTTCGCTTCTTGCCTTTTTGATATTAAATACTTTGAAGTTGCTGCTAAATCCGAACAGATTATTAAATGTATTGTGGAAATAAGTAACTCCTGCCATATATTTATAATTAAAGAAATATTGTTCAATTCCTGCATCCCAGCTTTGGCTTCTTTCAGGATTCAAATCAGGATTGCCGAAAGATTGATCAAAAAGATTAGTAAGCGAAGGAGCTTTAAAACCTGTTCCGTAAGTAAATTTAATTTTTGTTCCCGTTTGCCAGATAATGTATGCAGGCGCTATTCTGAAAGTTAGTACCGAAGCGAAATTTTCGTGAGTATCGTAACGAAGTCCACCGGAAGCAAAGAATTTTCCCCCCAGTTTGATTTGGTCTTGCAGGTAAACACCAGTTGTTCTTAAAGTTTTTTTAGGAAATGGACTTATAAAAGGAACGGCTCCAGGAAATTTTCCCAAATAGAAATAATCTGAATTTGCACTTTCTACTTCTCTTTCTATTCCGATAGTAATAAGATTGTTTTTAAAATTAAAATTATTTTGCCATGCAAATTTTACTCTTCTTCCGTCGTAAAAACTTCTTGAAAGGGCAGAAACATTATTAAAATTATATCTTCTTAAATTTTTAAGGAAAGAAACCGAAACGGTTTGTTCCCATTTACCATTTAATAAAAGTATTTTTCCGCGCAGTTTGTAGGCTCCTTGTTCCAAATTGTAAATATATGTAGGGTCATCGCCGAATTTACCTCCAAATTGGTCCAAATCTGATTTGGCTTTTGTAAAGTGTATAAACAAGTCAATGTTAAAATTATTCTTAAAAGTTAAACCGATTCTCGAATTTATGTTGTAACGAGCCGAGCCGTCCCTTTCATTATTTCCGAATCGTACATTTGCAGAGGAAAAACCGTCGGTTTTTTCTCTGCTGAATGAAAGTGAATAATTAAGTTTTTTTACGCTCCCGCTAAGTAAAGCTAATCCTTTATATGAGTTATAAGAGCCGCCCTCTAAAGAGATATTAAGTTTTGGTTTTCCGATGCCTTTTTTTGTTATAATATTTATAACGCCCGAGATTGCGTTGCTTCCGTACAATGTACTCTGCGGCCCTCGTAATATTTCTATTCTGTAAATATTATCAACTGATAAGTCCGTAAAATCAAATGTATTATTTATATCATTCGGCATATTCATTTCAATTCCATCGACCTGCACAAGCGTGAAATCCGGATTTCCGCCCCTTAAATAAACTTGTGATATTGAGCCCCTGCCACCCTGGTGTGAAATAGAAACTCCGTATTGACTTTGTAACAAATCCAACACTGTGCTGCTGTTTGAATTTGAAATTGTACTTGAATCTATAACCGAAATTGAACTTGCCAATTCGTATTCAGGTACGGCGGTTTTAGTTGCTGTTACAACAACTTCTTTCAATAAATAAGTTTTTACCGAGTCAATGTTATCGGCAGACTTATTTTGTGCATTTACTGGAAATGCGAATAAAAAGAAAAATAAAAACGTAAAAAATGAAATGTGATTTTTCATTGAAGTTACTCCTATAAAATTTTGAAAAGGTTGTAACTTCGTGGGGAGAAAAAATTGAAATGCGAAAAATAATTTCCCGCATTAACCGAACCTCACCCGCGAAGGTTGATTATTAAAAAATTTATGGCAGGTCTCCTGGCTCGAAATAATTGTTCAACGCCTTCCCAATTTTATTAAATTAAATCAGTGATATTTGCTGAACAAAAAACTTTCTTACAGTTGCGCGGCAGCACCGGAATCCCAAATCTAATCCTTTGGTAACCGGTTTCCCTATTCTCCCCGATACTTATCGGGGCACCATAATTTGTTAAAGAACTTAAACGAAGATAATTTATATTTTTTGGAAATCAAAATCTTAAAAGGATTGCATCTTCTTGATAAATACCAAATTGATTTTGGAAACAATAATCGATAATTTTTACAGAACGATTTATTCTTATTATTTGTTTAGGCTCTATTTTGTTGAACTTATTGAATACGTCAATTATCTTAACTAAACAAGAATATTTCAACATTTACCTCTCGTTCAATCACAACACCTATTATAATACTGATATTAAAGGAGTTTATTAATGAATCGGTTAAATCAGTTTTTTAATTCATCTATTGGTAAAAAACTTGTAATGGCAATTACCGGTATTTTTTTGATTTTGTTTTTAGTATTTCATTTAATTAATAATTTAATGCTATTTGGCGGACCCGAATTCTTTAATGAAAATGTCGCTCGACTTGATTCTATTAAACCATTAATTAGAGTAATGGAAATAATATTAGCTTTAATATTTATTTATCACACTTACACAGGTTTGAAATTATGGTGGGAAAATAAAAAAGCTAATCCTGAAAAATATGCTGTTAATGCAAATAAAGAAAACAGCACAATATATTCACGGACTATGACCATTACAGGTAGTTTAATATTTATTTTTCTTGTTATCCATCTTTATACAATTTGGGTAAAATACAATTTTGGAATGGAAGGAAGCGAGGATTATTTTGAAGTAATAAAAATACATTTTGCAAATCCTATTTGGGCTGCGTTTTATTTTATAATTATGATATTCATTGGATTTCATATTAACCATGCTTTCCAAAGTTCATTTCAATCATTAGGCTGGAGCCACAAAAAATATACACCAATTGTAAAAAAGATTGGTACGGTTATCGCAATTATTTTAGCTGTCGGCTTTGCATCAATCCCGGTCTACTTCTTTTATATTTCATTTGGAGGTCAGGGATGATAAAATTAGATTCAAAAATACCGGGAGGAAAACTATCTGAAAAATGGATGAATCATAAATTTAATATGAAAGTTATAAATCCGGCAAATAAAAGAAAATTTGATATTATTATTGTCGGTTCAGGTCTTGCAGGTGCATCGGCTGCTGCAACATTGGGTGAATTAGGATACAAAGTAAAAATTTTCACATTTCATGATTCTACTCGTCGTGCACACTCAATTGCAGCGCAGGGTGGAATAAACGCTGCTAAAAATTATCAAAATGACGCTGATTCGGTTTACAGGTTATTTTATGATACTATTAAAGGCGGGGATTTCAGAGGTCGTGAAGCAAATACTTGGCGGCTTGCTGAAGTTAGTAACAATATAATAGATCAGTGTGTGGCACAGGGTGTTCCATTTGCCAGAGAATACGGAGGAACACTTGCCAACCGTTCATTTGGTGGTGCACAGGTTTCAAGAACTTTTTATGCCCGAGGAGAAACAGGCCAGCAATTGCTCTTAGGAGCATACAGTTCAATGAACAGACAAGTTAATCTTGGGAATGTTGAAATTTTTCCGAGAAGAGAATTTTTAGATGTAGTTAAAGTTGACGGACATGCACGCGGAATTATTGCAAGAAATCTTGTTACAGGAGAATTAGAGAAATATGCTTCACAAGCTGTAGTTCTTGCTACGGGCGGTTATATGAATGTATATTTTCTATCAACAAATGCTATGAACTCAAACGCTACTGCCGCCTGGCGTGTGCATAAAAAAGGTGCTGCTTTTGCAAACCCCTGTTATACACAAATTCATCCGACTTGTCTGCCTGTACACGGTGAAGATCAATCTAAATTAGTATTGATGAGTGAAAGCCTTAGAAATGACGGAAGAATATGGGTTCCTAAAAAAGCAGGTGATACTAGAAATCCCAGTGAAATACCTGAAGAAGAAAGAGATTATTATCTTGAAAGAAAATATCCGGCTTTCGGTAACCTTGTACCCCGCGATGTTGCATCACGTAATGCAAAATATGTTTGTGACGAAGGTAAAGGCATTGGTGGTGGAAAAGCAGTTTATTTAGATTTTTCCGATGCCTTTAATAGAATTGGTAAAGAAGGTGTTAAAGACAAATACGGTAACTTATTTGATATGTATGCAAATATTACAGGTGTTAACCCATATGAAGTACCGATGCAGATCTATCCGGCACCCCATTATGCAATGGGTGGTTTGTGGGTCGATTATGAACTTATGAGCACTATTCCTGGTATGTTTGTTCTTGGTGAGGCTAACTTTTCGGACCACGGGGCTAACAGGCTTGGTGCAAGTGCTCTTATGCAGGGGCTTTCCGATGGATACTTTATTATTCCTTATACAATGGGTAATTATCTTGGTACTGAAAAACCGGAAAAAGTTGATGTTGAAAGAAGTGAGTTTAAAGAAGCTCAACAAAATGTAGAAGAAAACATTAATAAAATACTTTCAATTAACGGTAAACAAACTGTGGATTCTATTCATAAACGTTTGGGACATCTTTTAATTGATAAAGTAGGAATGTCAAGAGATGAAAAAGGATTAAAAGAAGTAATTAATCAAATAAGAGATTTAAGAGAAGAATTTTGGACAGATGTAAAAGTTGTTGGCGATGCAAAAGATATCAACCAAACCCTGGAGAGAGCAGGAAGAGTAGCAGATTTTCTAGAATTAGGAGAATTAATGGCTAAAGATGCCTTGAACAGAAACGAATCTTGTGGAGCCCATTTCCGTGAGGAATACCAGACAGAAGACGGTGAAGCATTAAGAAATGATGAAGAATATAAATATGTTGCTGCCTGGGAATACAAAAAAGATGGAGAATGGGAGCTTTACAAAGAAGACCTGGAATTCGAAAATGTAAAATTAGCTACTAGGAGTTATAAATAATGAGCGAGAAAAATATAAATCTAACGTTAAATATTTGGCGGCAAGAATCTCCTGAAGCAAAAGGATACTTCGAAAAATTTGAAAAGGAAATATCACCCGATGCATCAATTCTTGAAGTGCTTGATGAAATAAATAATCGTTTAGAATTTGAAGGTAAAGAACCGATTGCTTTTGAAAGCGATTGCCGTGAAGGAATATGCGGTGCTTGCGGGTTGGTTATAAACGGGCAACCACACGGACCGTTACCCAAAACTGCTACTTGTCAATTACATATGAGAAATTTCAAAGACGGTGATACACTATATATTGAACCTTTTAGGGCAACGGCATTTAAAATATTGAAAGATTTAATAGTAGATCGCTCCGGGTTTGATAAAATTCAGGTTGCCGGTGGTTTTGTATCGTTTAATACAGGAAGTGCACCGGATGGAAATGTAATTCTTATTTCTAAAGAGATGGCAGATCAGGCCCTTGATGCCGCAGAATGTATAGGCTGTGGTGCTTGTGTTGCTGCGTGCAAGAACTCTTCCGCAATGTTGTTTGTCGGTGCAAAAGTTTCACAATTTGCTTTATTACCGCAAGGTCAACCGGAGAGATATGAACGCGTTCAGGCGATGGTAAAAGTAATGGATGAAAATTTGTTTGGCAGCTGTACAAATACTTATGCCTGTGAGGCAGAATGTCCAAAAGGTATTTCCGTACTTAATATTGCAAGAATGAATAGGGATTACTTTATGGCAAAGCTAAAGACAGGAACTAATGAGTAAATGTAATTAAACAATTAAAATTTCTAATTCCGGTTATTATTTAATCGGGATCTTTTTATTTTTGTTCTGACAATGATTAATAGTATAGAAGATGTTTGAAAAAGAAATAAAATTCATAACAGATTTCAGTCTTGAAAAACTAAAACCTCTTGGTTCCTATTTTACTTTAGATGATATCCTTGACACCGATATTCATCCCTCAGTAACAAAATATATTTCTGCGGAATTAAGCTATCTTATATTTGAGGACAGGGATAAACTTTTATCTTCATCAATTTTTGATTATACCCAACCCCAAGTTATTAATTTGCTAAAAAGCGTTGATAATGAATTAAAAAAATTCAAATCCATTTCCTATGAGGATATAAAGCAGCTTGTACTACAAGCAGTATCATTCAATGCTAATTTTGTTGTAAGACCTAAATGGTCTTTATTAAAACTTATATACAATGAAGCTGAAACAAAAAGCAGCAAAGAATTAATTTTGATGCTGGATTATATTTATTTCCACGAATATTTAAGAAGCATCATTATTGAGTATATCGAAAAGAAAAAGATACTGGAAATAACAAAAAATAAATTTGAAGAATTAATATCTAAAATTGATTCGGCACTCATTCAAAATGATGTCCAAGGATTTATAGATAGTTCACTTTTTAACATGCTTGACTTTTACTCTATAGGCAGTAAGAATGAAATAAAAATCAGTACGGATTATGTTGAAATATTTCTAAAAGAAAAAGATTTACTTGATCCTTTATTAAAACTGAAAAAAACATTTACATTTGGTACAGGAGTTTCAACCAATTTAGAAGAAATTAAAAAAGTTTTATTTAGTGATGAAATTATCATCGATAATGTTCAAACAGAGTTAACCCAAGAAAAAGAAGTTAAAAAAACCGATGAAGAAATTGTTATAAATGATGAAAATAAAGAGAAAGAAGAGAAAACAGAAAAGCAGATGACACCTGAGAAAAATATTTTCACATCGCAAAAAGGTGAAGAAATAAAACCCATAGATGAAAATAAAATAAGCAAGCAGGAAAAAGAAATAATTGACGAAAGTGAAATTAAAGATGAATTACTAAATACCGAAAACAATGATGAGTTACTGACATTATTCGACGAAGAATTAAAAGCACTTGCCGAAGATTCCAGTTTAGAAGATGACATTGATTTTTCTGTAGAAGAAGATATATTACCTGAAAAAGAGCAGAAAGAAATCGAAAATGAAAAGAATATAGAACAACCTGAAGAAATTAGAGAGGAAGTTAACACAGCCGATGATTCAACGGAAGGAAAAGAAGATGAAATTAAAACAACAAATTTGGAAGAAGAGGAATATGAAGTCAGCAATTTTGTTGAAGAAATTCCTGATAAGAAACTATCTACAAGCGAAGATGAAGTAAATGAGAAAGAAGATATATCTGAAAAAACAAAAGATGAAAAATCTGATGAACCTCCGCTTGAATCTCAAATCAAGCCACAAAGAGAAAAAGATATCTTTCATTATCTAAGTGATAAAGAAATTGAAAAAATTGTAAGCAATGTTTTTAACGAAGATCAGGAAGATTTTGCAACCACACTTGAAAAAGTATCAGAGTGTGAAACACTAAAAGAAGCTAATGAAATTATTAAAGGTGTCTTTATTTCTTACAGAGTAAATATGTACGCAAAAGATGCTTCAACACTTACAAGCGCAATCTCCAATTATTTTAATCAATAAAATAAATGTTTATAGATTACACAGAAATCCAAGTTGCTGCTGGTAATGGCGGGGACGGTGCAATAGCTTTTAGAAGAGAGAAATATGTACCAAAAGGTGGTCCGTCGGGTGGAAACGGGGGCAACGGTGGAAATATAATCATTAAGGCTCATCATAATCTTACAACACTTTTAGATTTTAGATATAAAAGAAAATACAAAGCTGAAAACGGTGCACCGGGGGGGAATTCATTAAAAGACGGTAAATACGGCAACCATGTTATTTTAAAAGTACCGATCGGTACAATCGTTAAGGATCAAGCAACGAAAAAAATTATATGCGATTTAAAAGAAAACTATGATGAATATATTTTGGCAAAAGGGGGTAAGGGAGGAAAAGGTAACAGTAATTTTGCGACTTCAACAAATCAAGCACCCCGGAAAGCAGAACTCGGTAGAGCAGGGGAAATAAGAAAAATAATATTGGAATTGAAACTGATTGCCGATGTTGGGTTAGTTGGATTTCCTAATGCCGGTAAATCTACTTTTATATCAAAGATCTCAGCCGCAAAACCCAAAATTGCCGATTATCCTTTTACAACATTGGAGCCGAATTTAGGGATTGTACAATATAGAGATTACAACAGTTTTATAGTTGCAGATATACCAGGTATAATTGAAGGGGCGCATAAGGGTAAGGGACTTGGGATTAAATTTTTACGTCACATTGAAAGAACAAAAATTCTTCTATTTTTAATTGACATTTCGTCTCAAGATTATGTAAAAGATTTTAATGTTTTGTTTAATGAACTTAAAAGTTACAGCGAGGTTCTTTCAAAGAAAAAGATTGTCGTAGGACTTTCCAAAGCAGATATAGTTACAGATGAAGAAATAAATAAAATATCTTATTTAAATATTAATCGTAAAAAAATTACACCTATTATTTTTTCATCGGTAAGTGGAAAAGGAATTCAAAAACTGTTAGATGAATTGTGGAAAACATTAAATAATTAGGGTGTTATTTATGAAAAATTATAAATATATCATTTTCTATTTTTTTATTTCTGTTTTAATTTTAATTAATGGTTGTAATACAGGGATCAATTTATTTTCTCAATCAGATGATGTTAAACTTGGCAGTGAAGTAAGCGACGAAATTGCTAAAAACTCAAAGGAATATCCTATTTTTAAAGGTAACCCGTCAATTAAAAAATATATTACAAACAGAATATTTAAACATATTCTTATATCTCAACAAATCGCCAGCAAAAAAATATATAAATATCAATTGGAAATAATTAATAATCCAAAAGTTTTTAATGCCTTTGCTTTGCCGGGAGGCTATATTTATATTTATACAGGTTTATTAAAATATTTAGATTCAGAAGCAGCTTTAGCCGGAGTGCTTGGTCACGAAATTGCACACGCCGAAAGAAGACACGGAACAAAAAGAATAACTGCAAGTTATGGTGTGGGTTTTTTATTGAACCTTGTATTAGGAAGAAACCCGTCACAAATTTCTCAAATTGCAAGTAACTTGTTTGTTGGCTTGGCTTTCTTGGCAAACAGCCGCTCTGATGAAAACGAAGCGGATGAATTTTCCTACAATTTTTTGAAAGATACCAGGTATTATCCCGGGGGTGTTAAATTTTTCTTTGAACATATGAAAGCGGATAACCTTGTTAAAAATAATCCCGGAGAGATTGAAAAATTCTTGTCTACACACCCTGACCCTATAGATAGAATTGCAAGTACGGATGAAAGATTAAATGCATCAAGATTACAGATATTACATTATACTTCAAAAGGAAAAGGGATCTACAGAAATCTGTATTTTAAAAATGTAAAAAATAAATTAATTAAATATTATAAAAGGAAACAGAAATAATTTGGGTTAATCAATATTTATATAATATTTTTTTTGAAATTTTAGTCAATTGTAGGTATATTTACACGTTAAAATTGAACGGGCGGGGTAGCTCAGTAGGTTAGAGCAGTGGAATCATAATCCACGTGTCGGGGGTTCGAATCCCTCCCCCGCTACAAATTTAAGGAGAATATTATGTATACATTTTTGATAGTTTCGGCATCAATATTATCAATAATATTGATGATAATGGTTTTATTACAGTCCAGTAAAGGTGGCGGTTTAGCAGGTACTTTTGGGGGAGCAGGTAACATGGGCACTATGTTCGGAACAAGAAGAACTGCTGATTTTTTAGGCAAAGCAACTTGGTGGTTAGGCGGCTGTTTGTTCATTATTTCAATTGTTGTAAATTTATTTTTTCTGCCCGGTCAATCAACACAATCACAAAGAGATAGTATAATCCAGAATACCGGTAGAAATGCAATACCTCAAAAACCTGCTTTACCACAGCAGATTCCATTACCGACAACTACAAATAAACCACCGGTAAATAAATAGAATTTGTTTTTTTATGATAAGCCTTGAAGGGTTATGCTTCAGGGCTTTTTTATTTTAAAATTAATAATTGTTTTTATGTTTTCGATTATATTATTTAAATAGATTATATCAAAAAAAAATAATTAAATAATAATTCAGGTTAACTTATGTCAAAATATAATGAGACTCTTAAAGCCTATCAAAATGAAAAATTTTTAAATTCTTCTGACGGGAGAATAATAAGAATGCTTGCTGAATACCTTGAACCGCAAAGCAGGTTCTGTAAACAGAAGATAGTTGACACGATAGTGTTTTTTGGTTCTGCGAGATTAAAATCAAAAAGAGAAGCAACTTTAGAATATAACAAATTTAAAACAATGGATGCCAACAGTTACCCAAATTTTGCAGAAAAATTAAGAGTAGCACAGCATCACGTAAAAATGTCAAAATATTATGAAGATGCTGTTCAACTTTCAAAAAGATTAACAGAATGGTCTTTAAAATTAAATACTAAAGCAAACAGGTTTACAATTTGTACCGGCGGCGGACCCGGGATAATGGAAGCGGCTAATAAGGGAGCTAAACTTGCCTATGGTAAATCTATCGGACTTAATATAAGCATACCTTTCGAACAGTTTGTTAATAAATATGTACCAAAATCTTTAAGCTTTGAATTTCATTACTTTTTTATGAGAAAGTTTTGGTTCACATATCTTGCTAAATCATTGGTTGTGTTTCCGGGAGGTTTTGGAACTATGGATGAATTTTTTGAAATACTTACTTTAGTACAAACCGGTAAGATCAAGAAGAAAATGTTGATAATAGTGTACGATGAAAAATATTGGAAATCTATAATAAATTTTGAAGGGTTGATTAAAAATGGGGCCATTAGCGAAAATGACATGAAACATTTTAAGTTTTGTAATTCAGTAGATGAAACATTTATTGTTATTACCGAATATTTGAAAACCAAATATTTGGTATCGAGTTGGAAGGAAGAGATGGAACCCAATTTACGTATAGCATGAAAAAAACCCCATAAAAAAGGGGCTTTATAATTAGTATCTGTTTCTCGTGCGTTTTGCACGGCGGGCAGCTTTAATTTTTTCCTGTCTTTTTTCTATAGATGGTTTTACAAAAAAAGTTCTCTTTTTGAATTCTTTTAACACACCTGATCTTTCGTATTTTTTCTTAAATCTACGTAAAGCTTTGTCTATAGACTCATTTTCACCGACTGTAATTCCTACCAAATTAATTCACCTCACTCTGGTATTTTAAACGTTTAAAGATTCTATTAATTTTTTTAAACCGGATTTTTGAAATTCAACCGAAATTGAATTTTGTCCGTTTGACATTTTTTCTTTTGATAATACTTTCCCAAAATCATTCCAACTTTCATGGAATATAGCTTCTCCCACACAAAAAGTTTTGGTTGGAGAATAACTAGTGCATTCTTCTTGTTCAATTCCATCTAAAGAAACTTTGGTCACTTTTACATCGTCAACTAAATCAATAATCATAGTTTGTTTACATTTTTTACATTTTGCCCAACGTTTGTTTTCTTCTTCAGTATTTATTACATCACCTGCCAGTTCCATTTTTGTAACCGTGTTACAAATGGAACAAAATGCTTCAACATTCTTCAATCTTGCCATAGTATATCATTCCTTTAAAATTATAGGACGTTAAATATATTAAAGAAATGAGCTTTAATCAACCTATTACTTGTTTAATTATTTAATATAGAGGGCTGTTTATAGTATGTGGTGGCAAATTTTAATTTATATTTTTCGGGTAGTTTTTCTTCAGGTAAATTAGAAATTAAAGCGCAAATATTATTTCTAACTTTAGTCATAATTGTTAGTAAATTTCCAAGGTAGAGTCTATACTGATTACCATTTTGGAGATACTGATACAGATCATTTGTAATAAATATTTTTGGGTTTTCTTTAAAATATTTTTGATCTACTTGAAACATATACAGAAAGTTACCGTTCTTATCTTTATAAATATGGTGTGCAAATATAACACCATTGTATTTTGAGACAAATCCCCCAACTAAATCGCTATTTTCTAAAAGAGCAATCTTTGTGGGATAGGTAACGCCATTAGTTTTAAAAAATTCTTGTAATTCTTTAGGATTGTTGGAATACATTTGAATAGGCATTTTACCCGAAATAATATTTTGGAAATTATCAACTGCTTGTATAAACATGTTTTGAGACAGGCTTCCTTCAAGCACTATATTAGTATCTGTATTTAGACGAGGACCGTTGAAAATTAATAGAGCAAAAGCAAGAAAAACTACAACAATTGTGCTGTAAGTAATAAATCGTTTAGATTGGATAAATGACAATTTACCTAAGAAAGTGAAGCGATTTTGTTTAAATATAATTTTTTGCAGTAATTCATCTTTTTGTTTTACCGATAGTTCTGCCGGAGAAACTTTATCTTTTATAGTTTTTTTTAACAACTTAAGAGTTAAAAATTCAAATTTTAATTTTATATCATTATTAATTTTTTTAGTTATTTCTTCTTTCTTTTTTGCTTCGGTTATTTCACCATCAATTAAAGAAGAAATTTCATCACAATGAATGTCATCTTTCATTTCTATTCCTATAATTATTTTTTTTCAGTATAACCTTTATTTGATGCATACTTATAAAGTTTTGCAAATAAAATTTTCCTAGCTCTATGTAACCTTGATCTAACAGTACCTATTGGAGCGTTTGTTATTTCGGCGATTTCTTCATAAGAAAATCCTTCCAAGTCACAAAGAACAGTTACAGTTCTAAAATCTTCAGAAAGAGATGCTATTGCCTCGGTTATTTCATCACCCAATAGATTCTTAAAAAATTCATCTTCAAGGTGATTATTATTTACAAATGAAGCTTTTATCTCTTCATAAAAATTTTCAATATCATTATAATCAACTTTTTCAGGCTGTTTTGAGCGTTTCCTGTAATCGTTGATATATGTGTTTTTCATTATTCGAAACAACCATGCTTTACAATTAGTTCCCTTCTCAAACTTATCAAAAAATCTAAATGCTTTAATGTATGTATCTTGTACAAGATCGTATGCGTCATCTCGGTCAGTAGTTAGACTAATGGCAAAATTATACAATGCATTCATGTGAGGTTCTGCTTCTGATTTGAAAGAAGCATATAATTGCTCGTCGTCATTTAATATTGAAATTAGTATCGGAAACATTGTTATAAAGAATATGTCTAATTTTTAATGATAAACTCTTCCGTTAATATTGGTATCAATTTCTTTGCTTAAATTAATAAAGAAACCGTTTATAACTGTAAAGTTAATTTTACCGTTTTTACTAATAACAAAATCAGCAGGATTTTCTGTCTTAATTTTATTTTTTTTGTATTCATTTCTAGTTGAAAGAATATTAATTGGTAATGGAGAAAAATCTCTACCCTCTGTTTCTTCTACGACTACATTAGTATAACCTTGATTGAGTAAATTTACAACAATTGTATTGCTCAACTCATTGATATTTTTAAATTTTTTACTATATGTTTTCCCAGGAACAATCTCATATCCTTTTAAATTATATTCCTCATATCCATAAAAAGTTGAAAGGTCACCTATTCCGCCAATTTCTGATTTTTGATAAAAGCCGGATCCATTTGTCTTATTTATTTCTTCCATAATTATTCCTATATCGGCAGAAAAGTTTTGTTCATTTTCTTTGAATGTTAAATTCCTTAAAACTGTATTGAAAAGTTTTTCTTCATTATATGGAATCTCTTCATACAAAGATAACTTAATATCTTCATAATATTTGTCAGCTATTATAAAAAGTGCTGTGAGAATGGCAAAAAAATTCAGCTTTCTTATAAATTGTTTTTCAGTATCGTTTTTACTTCCGCCGGATTCTATAAGTATTGTACTGCTGCCCATACTTTGGAATATATCTCCGTAAGCTCGCGGCTCAAATTCATCTGAGTATCTTGCAATACAAGCGGGTATATATTTTGAGAGCACTTTGTATAATGCTCCGATTATCCTCATAGATTTTTCTCTTGTTGGGTTTAGAGATTTTTCTTTATCGTAAGCCGGTGCTAAAAATGAAATTGTTGACGGATTGTGTGTGTTTCCAGCTGAGTAAAGAATACTTTGGTCGTGCAGGTTAAATGAAAAAACCGGTTCTATTTTTTTGAATGATTCCATTAAAATTCTACCTTCCGGAGTTTGAAGAGCAAGTGCATCTCGGTTGATATCTATGTTATAAATGTTTTCTCTTTGGAATAATTCAGTACCGTCAGGATTTACCATCGGTAAAAAATATAAAGTTAAATTATTAAGTATTGTTTCCTTTATGTCATTTAATGATGAAGTATCTAAGAAGAAATTAAAAATATCAAATAATGCCATTGTTGCAGTAGATTCGTTACCGTGCATTTGTGACCAAAGAAATATTTTTGTTTTTCCTTTGCCTGTGGAAATAAGATTTAACTCGCGTCCAAGTACAGACTTGCCCACAAACTCAAAATTAAATTTTTCGTTTGATTTAATTTTGTCAAGTATCTTGAGCATATTGGAATGTTTAAACCTTCTATGGGTAATGCTCTTTTCTTTAAAAGAATCGTAATTCTCAAAAATTTGATCTGTGATAGTCTGTATATTTTTCATTTTTATTCTTTAAGTTTTGACTGTAATATCTGTTAAATTCAAATATAACAGTTAACTTTAAATATTTCTAATAAAAACAATATTTATCAGGTGTAATATGGCTACAGAAAAACTAAAAATAGGTTCCATTTTACCCAAATTTAATTTAATTGGTGTAGATAATAAACAGTATTCAAACGATTATTTTGCCGATTATAAAATTTTGGTTGTGATTTTTAGCTGTAATCACTGTCCGTATGTACAAGCATACGAAGAAAGAGTGAAAGCGGTTGTAGATGATTACAAAAATAAGGGAGTCGGTTTGGTTGCAATAAATTCAAATGATGATACAGGATATCCTGAAGATTCTTTTGAAAATATGAAAGTAAGAGCAAAGGAAAAGAATTTTAACTTCCCGTATTTACGCGATGAAATTCAGGATACGGCAAAAGCATTTGGTGCAACACACACACCGGAGATTTTTGTTTTTGATTCAAAGAAAGAATTAAGATACCACGGAAAAATGGACGACAACTGGCAGGAAGAAAATAAAGTGGCTAACACATATCTTCGTGATGCTTTGGATGAGCTGTTGGAAGGAAAGGAAATATCAGTTCCCGAAACATATTCTATTGGTTGTACTATTAAATGGAAAATTAAATAAGAGTAAAAATTAATTTTTTTTTAACTCGGTAAATCCAATTTCTCTGCAAAATCGGATAAACTTTTATGAGGTTGCGGTGAAATACAAAATGAATAAAGGGGATAAAGTTTTGAATAGGATTTTATTGCTTCTTATATAAAATCCGGTGATTCTACTAACTGGTCAGATTTATCAATTCTCTTTGTTAAAACAAACATCTTCAATTCTTTTAAATAATGAAAATGTTTTTTCACATCAAAAACATCTATCAATCTTTTGGATTTATTTTTAATTTCCGACAAAGCAAAGTGCTTATTAATTTTATATTTAATTATCACATTCTTGATATCTTTTTCATAAGCATTAATATTTCCCCCAAAATATAAATCATTGCCTTTAGTTGCATTTATAAAGAGACCGTACTCAACAATGTTTTTATCCAAATAAACAAAGAACTCAGAATCCATTTTAAATCTGCCGAAATGAATAAGAAAATGATTTCGATAGGGTTCTCCTTTAGTGAATCTCATATCTTTGTTTATTCGAATTAATGTTTTGTTAAACTTGGGCTCTGTTCTTATTGAAGGGTTTAGTAAGTTAAAAAAACTGCCGATATCGGATACAAAAGATCTGCAAGGAGTAACCAAATACTCTTGATATATATCTTTGTATTTATAGAACCATTCGGTGTTATTATTTTTTTCTAAGTCAGCTAAAAATTTAAATAGCTTTTTAGGAAACCCTGTGAAAGGAGGGTGTGATGATATCAATACATAAATCCGATGTTTATAGTAAGAAATATTCCGCCAAGGTTTTTCCTGAATTTATCGAAAAGACCTTCTACTCCTTCATCAAATAAATGTATATAATAATACCTGAAGTTTAAACCTACAAGACTCGATTTATCAATTCCAAAGTTAGCACCGAATCCGATATATCCGCCAATAGCATATTTAGCTTGTGCATCACCAAAAGCTTTGAAAAATTCTTTATCATTTGGTGTAGTCAATACCAATGTGGGTCCAACTCCAAAATTAATATAAGGGCGGAGATTGTCATAAATTTCATTTGTGAATAGTCTGTATTGAAGTCCAAAATTTAAAGGAAGAATAAAAATTCTGTTCTTTTTAAATAAAGTAAATGGTTGTAATGTAAATGGATCAAACCTTACCACTTCCTGGTCATCCTTTGATTCTGAAATAGAAAAATCCGTGAAGAAAGTTATTTTTTTAGATAAACTATGTCTATAAAAAGTACCGAATCCTATTCCCCCTTCGCTGAAAATCACATCAAGACCGATAGCATTATCCGGGAATTCTTCGGGTGGTCTTTCCGGAACGAGTTTACCTATGCCTTGTGCATTTGTATTGAGAAAGGGAATTACTAATATTAGCACTATAATTAACTTTTTCATATTCTTTCTTATTTTTATTTATAAAAATATATAAGATTTAATAAATAGCAAGTGATAAATCAAATCTTTTATGAATACTGGAATATTGAGTCGTCCAAATTATTGGAATGATAAATATATTAATAATAACACAGGCTGGGACATGAAAAGTTCCAATCCGGTTTTTGTAGATTTACTTGCAGAAAACAAATTAATAAAATCCTGCAAATTACTTATTCCCGGTTCGGGTAAAGGTTATGATGCAATTGCCGCTACTGAGAAAAATTATGAAGTAACTGCTGTGGATTTGTCTGAAAAAGTGACTGAAATTTTCAACTTTTAACATAAATTCAATTAAACCGAGAAAAGGAAAAGAAGTTTTGCAGATTTATAAAAAGAAATAATATGGCTCAAAATTTAGAATTAAAAATTAAACTTGATTCATCTAATACAATTGAATTAATACTAAAGAGAAATAATGTCCCGTTAAGCGAAACCCTGCATCAGAAAGATGTTTATTACTCTATTAAAAAAGGTCTGCTAAAGTTACGTATTGAGGGTAACAACTATTCTCTTATAAAGTATTTAAGGGATGAATCCGGGAATGACCGCTGGTCTAATTATGATATTATACGACTTACAAACGGAGATGTTGAAAAATTTTTATCAGATATTTTTACAGTTGAAACGATAGTTAAAAAAACAAGGAAGTTGTATTGGTTTTTTAATACACGAATTCACATTGACCAAGTTGAAAGGCTCGGTAATTTTTTAGAACTTGAAACCATTGTCGATGTAAATCATGATAATGCAAAATACAGATTTGATAAAATTATTAAGATGCTAAATCTAAATACAAGCAATCAGGTTAGATGCTCATACCGAGATCTTTTATTAAAGAAAAAAAATGATACTCACTAAATCAAAAAACAAAAATATTAAAATCAATTCCGAAATTGATAAAAGAATAAAAGATGGTGAGATATCCAAATTACTTTTAATTGTACCTACAAATCGTAAAGTAAGATATCTAAAAAGAGAAATAATTTCGTCTTCACCCAACCGCTCGGCACAAAGCATTAATTTAGAAACAATAAGCACCTTATCCACAAAGATTGTTTTGAACGATTCCGACATCAGAAGGGCAGTATTAAGTGAACCCGCATCGTTTGTTTTGTTAGAGCAAGCTTTTAATGAGATTGATCCGAAGTATTTTTCTAATTATAAAAACAACATTCCTACAGGCACCCTTCAGCAGATAAAAAATGTAATATCAGAATATAAAAGACATGGAATAACACCGCAGATTTTAAGGAACGAATTCGATAAGCTCACAGGTTCTGAACAATTAAAAGCTGAAAATATAGCTGATATTTATGAGGCATATCAAACTAAATTAGAGAAGATACAGATTAAAGAAATAGGGGATATTTACAAAGATATTGGGGAGTTATCTATTAGTGAATTTATAAAAAGATTTAGGGAGTTTTATTCCGAGGTGAATTTTATAGCTGCAAATGGGTTTGATGAATTTACAAAACCCGAGATAAACATTTTGGATTTATGTTCAAAAATACCTGGTGTTGATTTATATATTCACATTGATTATCAAGCTAATAATGATTCAGTTTTTTTTCACTTAAATAATACCCATTTAAAATTGATGGAAAAAGGATTTAATATTATTGATGAGAAAGCTGATGTGTCCAAAAACCAATTTGAGAATTTTATAAGAGTTAATTTATTTAATTCAAAAAGCCCAAAGAACAAAATTGATTACAGAAAAAACATATATTTACTTGCTGCATTAAATAAAGGGAAAGAGATTGAAATAATATCAAAAGAGATTAAAAACCTAATAATAAATCAACAAGTACATCCGTCACAAATTTGTATTGCCTTTAATTCTATTCAAAAATATTCATCAACAATTAGAAATGTTCTATCGGCCTACGGCATACCCTTTAATTTAACTGATAGATTTACATGTAGCTCATCACAACCTGTTATTTCCGTAATTAATTTACTGGAAGTATTGGAAAATGATTTTTACTACAAAGATATTTTAAGGGCATTAAATAGCGGATATTTAAAAAGTCTTAAGATTAATTCGGCGAGTATTTTAAAATCCGCTGGAAGCTTAAAAATAATTTCTGGGTTAAGAAATTGGATAGACACTCTAAAAGATGAAATTTATATCCGTAAAAATAATACAGATAATGAATGGGATGACTTGTTAAAAATAGATACTTTTGAAGATGCATTATTAACCCTGCAAAAAATCCAAGGCCTTTTAAGTCCATTTAACCATGAAATGACATTAAATGAATTCAAAAAAAATGTAATTAAACTCATTTATAAACTTGAAATACCGATAAAACTTTCTGATGATACTGATTTTAATGCCGAAAAAAACATTAAAAGCATGACAACTTTTATTGAGGTTCTCGATGAGTTGACAGATCTGTTTATAAGTCAGTATGGTGGAGCTAAAAAATTTTCGTTAAAATTTTATCTAAACTATCTCCGTACAGCTGCAAAATCTACAAGGTATAATGTAAAAGAAAAACCTAATTACGGAGTTCAAATTACATCCATCAATGAGATAAGAGGTCTAAAATTTGAATATTTGTTTTTGTCCGGTTTATGTGACGGTGATTTTCCCACTCGTTATCAGCCCGAAATATTTTTTTCAGGATCATATTTTAAAAAAGAGAATCAACACCAGGCAAAGGAAAGATACCAGTTTTATCAGGCTTTATGCAACTGGGAAAAGAAACTTTATTTAACTTATCCATTAACGGATGAAAAGAGAGATCTTGTTAAATCAACTTTTATTACAGAGCTTGAATCAATAGTTAATATGTCAACTTTAAATCCTGAAGAATTCTCAAACAAGATATACTCTAAAGAAGAGCTTTTAATCGAGATTGGAAATAAAGGGATAGATAACTTTTCCTCAAATATAAAATATGAAGAATATAAATTTGATTTGGAAGAAATAGAAAGTGCTATTAAAATTGATAAACTTAGGAAGAAAGACCCATTCAGCAGTTCTTCTTTTAACGGTGTTATTAGAGATAATTTAAAAAAAGAAGCTAAAGAAAAACTTGCTGATTATAGAGAGAAACAATTTTCTTATTCGCAATTGGAAACCTATGCCAAATGTCCGTACAAGTATTTTGCAGAAAGAGTTTTAAAGATTGAACCAAACGAAGAACCGACAGAGGAGATGGAATTTCACGAACTCGGTACACTTTTACATTTAATTTTATATGAATTTTATACACAACTTCAAAAAGAGGAAATTGTTTTAAGCGGCTGCAGTAATGCGGAATTCAATAAAGCCAAAAAACTGATATTTAAAATAGCTGAAGATAAGATTTCAGAAGCTTATTTCAATTCACCTCTTACTTTCTTTGAAAAGGAAAGAATACTTGGTATAGAAGGGAAAAAAGAGAATTCAATTTTATACAGATTTTTATTGACCGAGAGAGAAAATAAAGATGGTTTTGTACCAACATTATTTGAAACCGGCTTTGGTAATTTTAAAAAAGAGTCGGATGAAAAAACATCTCTTTTAAAAGAACTTAAAATCGGTGGCATAAAAATAAGAGGTAAAATTGACAGAATAGAATTGAATTTTGGGAAAGATAAATTTAAAGTAGTTGATTATAAGCTAAGCGGTAAATCACCGACTCAAACAAATTTAAGAGAAGGGATTGCTCTACAAATACCGCTTTATTTATATGCAGCTAAGGAATTAATTAAAGCTCAGATAGACAAGGACAGCAGACCTGCAGCAGGGGAAATTTATTCATTAAAATACAAGAGTGATAAATTTGGTAAGAATCTCGTTAAACCTTTTAGAAAAAGGAATTATGATGAGTCGGAACTAATCGAAGAGAACGAAAAAATGATTAGTGAGTGTATCGAGAATGTGAAAAATTATGTTCAACAAATAACAGAAGGTAAATTTAATCTTTCAACTTTAAGTAATAGAGAAAGTGAAATTTGCAGATTCTGCGGGTTCAAATCAGTGTGTAGAATTCAAGAGGTAACTTAATATATTTTTACAGAACTAAATTTTATTTAACATTGTTATTAAAAATAAGAAACAAAGGATACACAAATACATTTAATAATATGAAATTTATAAAACTTCTTTTCATTTCTTTGTTGTTTACAAGTTTAATAACAGCGCAATCCATAAGTGAAAGTAAAATTAAATCTGTCGGTCCAGTCTCTTATATGCCTTATGGTTTAACAAAGGTTAATTATCCCGGTGACAGCAACATAGATATTTCTTATTATAAATTAAATTTAACCGTTCAGTATAATCCGAATTATTTGATTGGCATTGTTACTGTTGAAGCTAAAAGCCAAATTAATGGACTTGATAGTCTTTTCCTTGATTTAGACGATACTTTAACTGTGAGTTCTGTAATCTCAAATAATAATAGTCTTGCATTTTCTCAACCTTATAAATCGAGGGAATTAAGAATAACGTTAGATAAGTCTTATAATTTTGGTGAAAAAATTAGTTTGATTATTACTTATCAAGGGATTCCTATTTCAAACCCAAATGGATTTGGCAGCTTTACATTTGGCACTACAGGACAAGATCTTCCTTCTATTTTTACCTTAAGTGAGCCGTACGGTGCAAGTGATTGGTGGCCTTGCAAAGATACACCTGCGGATAAAGCAGATTCAGCAGATATCTGGATTACCTGCAGAAATGACCTTAAAGCAATCTCAAACGGTAATTTGATGGCTATAGTTGACAACGGAAACGGTACACACACTTACAAATGGAAGACAACTTACCCGATTGCTCAGTATTTAATTTCTATGGCAATTGCACCTTTTTCTGAGTACGATATTTATTTTCACTATAATTCAACCGATTCATTACTTGTCTCAAATTTTCTTTACCGGGAAAATATGACATCACCCAATAAAGCTATTTTGGATAAAACGTTAGATATGCTCTCTATTTTTTCTGACAAGTACGGACCATATCCTTTTTTGAATGAAAAGTACGGACACGCACAGTTTGGATGGGGCGGTGGAATGGAACATCAAACCATTACTTCAATCGGTTTTGTTGATGAAGGATTGATTGCCCACGAACTCGCCCATTCATGGTTCGGCGATAAAATAACCTGTAAAAATTGGGAAAGCATCTGGCTCAACGAGGGGTTCGCAACTTTTTCCGAAGGTTTGTATCGGGAATTTCAATATGGAAGATCATCCTATGACAGCTATATAGTCGGGAGAATGACTGCAGCAAAAAATGCACAAGGGACTATTTATGTTCAAAATATTAGTTCCGTTGGTTCTATTTTTGACTGGAGTAGATCTTACGCTAAAGGTAGTATTGTTTTGCATATGCTTAGGGGTATAGTCGGTGATGCTAATTTTTTTAATATAATGAAAACGTACGCTGCGGATACAAGTGTTGCTTACGGGGTTGCCGAAACAACAGATTTTCAAAGAGTAGCTGAATCAATTTACGGTTCAAGTTTAAACTATTTTTTTGACGAATGGATATTCGGTGAAAATTATCCAAAGTACAATATAGTCTGGGGTTATTCAAATTTGGGCGGAGGGCAGTATTCCGTTAATTTAAATATTTCGCAAACTACAAATACAAACCCAAGATTTTTTACAATGCCCGTTCAGTTAAAAATATCTTTTGCTTCAACAGATACACTTGTTACGGTGTTTAATGATAATGGAAATCAAGATTTTTATATTGTTGTAAACGCTTTACCCACTGGGTTAGACTTTGATCCGAACAATTATATTTTAAAAGATGTTCTTAGTATTGTTACCGGCGTGGATAACGAAACCATACCGAGGACTTTTACTTTAGAACAGAATTATCCCAATCCGTTTAATCCTACAACTACAATCAGTTATTCTGTCCCGGAAAAAAGTTTCGTTTCATTAGTTATAACAGATCTATTAGGAAGAAAAATTACAGAATTGGTAAATGAAGAAAAGACACAAGGTAGTTATACTATTTCATTCAATGCAAAAGGACTTTCCAGTGGGATTTATTTTTACACTTTAACTTCAGGCAATTTCATTCAAACTAAAAAAATGTTGTTGATGAAATAGTAATTATATAGTTAAAAAAAAGAATGCATCTTAAAAAATGGCAACCAAACGGGTCTCCTCTACTAAAGATTGTCTGTTCAAAACCTCTCGAATTGGCAACATTTTTATTAAATTTAATCTTCACTTATTATTTAATTTATAGATATGGGGCTAAAATGTCACACAATAAAAAATTAGATTTTGATTCCGAATGTGTACACGCAGGAATGGGGGAGTATGAATTTGGACCGGTAGTACCGCCAATTTACCAGACTTCAACATTTAAATTTGAATCTGTAAAACAAGGCATATCGTTATTTAAAGGAGAAGAAAAAGGTTATATATACACACGCCTATCTAATCCTACAATCGAAGCAATGGAAAATGCTGTAGCAATATTAGAAGGTGGACACAAAGCCCTCGGCTGTGGAAGCGGTATTGCTGCAATTTATACAACTTTTATAGCATTGTTAAAAGCAGGTGATCATGTAATATGTTCAAAATCTGTTTATGGACCTACTTCTACTTTACTTGCAACTTTATTAAGTAAGTTCGGGATAACCCACACTTTAGTTAATTCTTCTGATTTAGAACAAGTTAAAGATGTTTTAAAACCAGAGACAAAAGTAATTTTCATTGAAACACCCGGTAATCCGACATTAGACGTGACTGATCTTAAAGCTGTCGCCGAAATTGCACACAATAACAATGCTGTTTTAGTAGTTGATAACACATTTATGAGTCCCGCTCTTCAACAACCTTTAAAACTTGATGCTGATATTGTTGTACACAGTATGACAAAATTTTTAAATGGACATGCAGATGTTGTTGCCGGAATTATAATTGTTAAAGATGAAGAAACATATTTATCATTTCGTAAAACATTAAACCTGGTAGGCGGAGTAATAGATCCTTTCAATTCTTTTCTTGTTCATCGCGGTTTGAAAACCTTAAAACTAAGAATGCTGTGTCATTCGGAAAATGCAATGAAAATAGCAGAGTTCTTGGAGAATCACCCAAAAGTTGATTGGGTAAGATATCCGGGATTAAAATCATTCCCATATTATAAGATTGCTCAAAAGCAGCATAAAGCACCGGGTGGAATGATATCCTTTGAACTCAAAGGAGGACACGATGCAGCCGAAACTTTTATGAACTCTGTTAATCTTTGTACATTAGCTGTAAGTTTGGGCGGGGTGGAAACTCTCATTCAACATCCTGCAAGTATGTCCCACTATTCAATTGGAAAAGAAACACGTGAAGCAACCGGAATAACAGATGGGCTTGTGAGATTGTCAGTTGGAATTGAGAATGTAGATGATTTAATCGGAGATCTTGAACGGGCTTTGGAGAAGGTTTAATTAAATAAATGTGGTGTAGGAACAAGATCGTGACTTGTCGGAAATTGATTTTTATGAGAAGTGACTTAAGAGCCCCTGATAATAAATTCCAAACTTTTAATAATTCCTATATTTTTTTCTCTTCAACGTTAATAATTATTAAATTGATATAGTAAACTGAAAGATATTCGTTTTAATATCATCATCTTTTCTTGACAACTGAAACGATTTTTTTTATTTTTTGACTTGATAACCACTGCTATATGGCGGTGGTAATTTTTTTTAAAATAGACATAAATAAAAAGAGAATAATATGGCAGAATCAAGTTTTGTTTATTTAACTAAAGAAAGATTAGTTGAACTTGAAAAAGAGTTAAAAGAATATAAAACAACAGGCAGAAAAAAAATTGCTGAAAAAATTGCTGAGGCTAGAGCCCACGGTGATTTATCAGAAAATGCGGAATACGATGCTGCAAAAGAAGAACAGGGTTTATTTGAACTTAAAATAAGCAAGCTTGAAAATATTCTTTCCCGCACAAGAGTTATTGATCCGAAAGATTTCCCCGAAAACGAGATACATATTTTATCCAGGGTTTCCATTAAGAATCTAAAAACCAATAAAATTATTAATTACATACTTGTTTCTGCCGAAGAAGCTGATTTTCAAGCGGGGAAAATATCAGTAACTTCTCCCGTAGGTAAGAGTTTGATGGGAAGTAAATTAGGTGAAAAAATAAAAGTACAAGCACCGGCGGGTATTTTAGGATTTGAAATTTTGTCAATTGAGTAAAATAAATTGTGACGGATGAAGAGTACATAAAATTAGCAATTAATACAGCAAAAAAAGGAAGCGGAAAAGTTAGTCCGAATCCAATGGTAGGTTGCGTAATTGTTAAAAACGGTAAAATAATTGGCAAAGGTTATCATAAAAAATACGGGGAGTATCATGCGGAAATAAATGCTATAAAATCAGCTTTAACAAGTGTAAAAAATTCCACTGTATATGTTACATTAGAACCCTGCTCAATTTACGGGAATACACCTCCTTGTGTTGAAAGATTGATAAAAGAAAAAGTTAAAAGAGTTGTAATTGGCACAAAGGATATCAATCCGCTTGTAAACGGAAGGGGAATTGCAAAATTAAAAAAAGCAAAAATTTATGTAAGTCTTGGTGTTAAAGAAAATGAATGCAAAGAACTAAATAAGTTCTTTAATAAATATATATCTGAAAAAATACCTTATATTACTTTAAAAGCGGCTGTTACTTTAGATGGGAAAATTGCTGACGAAAGGGGTAATTCAAAATGGATTTCTTCTATCCGATCCAGGAAATTTGTACATAAATTAAGATCCGAATATGATGCTGTTCTAATTGGTTATAATACTTTTAAGAAAGATAATCCTTCACTAAACATAAGATTTGTAAAGGGAAGAAATCCTCATAAGATAATATTAGATTCAAAATTAAGAATAAACACAAGCAGTAATGTTTTTATTTCAAAAAAAGAGGAAAAAATTATTATAATTACTGCTAATGAGAATAAAAATAATTTGAAAAAATTAAATGTATTAAAGAATGCCGGCGCAGAGATTTTGTTTGTTAAAAAAAATAATGATGATCTTTTGAATTTGAAAATGGTCTTAATACAATTGGCTAAAATGAAAATTACTTCAGTAATTGTTGAAGGCGGCAGCAAGGTATTTAATTCGTTTATCAAACAGAAATTATTTGACGAATTAATGTTGTTTGTAAGTCCAAAAATTATGGGAAGGGGATTATCTTGGGCAGGTGATTTTAATTTATACAATATTAAAAAAATATTAAATTTAGAAATTTTTGAACACAAAAAAATTGGTAATGATATTTTAATTAAAATGAAAAAGAGGGGTAAATAATGTTTACAGGATTAATAGAAGAAGTCGGTACTTTAAAATCAAAAACACCCAAAGTATTGGGTGTAAAGCTATATTTTGAGGCAGGAAAAATTCTCGATGGTATCCAAATTGGCAACAGCATAAGTGTTAACGGAGTATGCTTAACAACAGTAGAATTTGATTCAAAAGGATTTTCCGTTGAAGCTATAGAGGAAACTTTAAAAAAATCTAACTTAGGGGATCTTGAAATTGGGGACCGTGTTAATTTGGAAAGACCTCTTAAAGCAAACGCAAGATTAGGCGGGCATTTTGTTTTGGGCCACGTTGATACGACAGGAAAAGTTGAAGAAATAAAAGTATTGACGAACAGCCATTATGTTAAGTTTTCATATCCAAAAGAATTTTCAAAATTTCTTATTTCTGTTGGATCTGTAACAATTGATGGTGTTAGTATGACTGTAGCAGACTTGAAAGATAATACATTTTCTGTAGGCATTATTCCTCACACTTGGGAAGAAACTGTTTTTTCTAAAAAGAAAGTAGGTGATAGGGTTAATCTTGAATTTGATGTCTTGGGCAAATATGTAATTAAATTAACAGAAGAAAATTCGAAATAATTAATTAATATGAAAAAGATAGAACAAACAGCGCTAAAATTTATAGACAATAAAAATCTTATTAAGAAAGGCGACAAAATTCTTGTTGCTTTAAGCGGTGGTCCTGATTCGGTTTTTCTTTTACATCTTTTAGTAAAATATAAAAGAAGATTTCAAATTGACATTGGTGCATTACATATAAATCACAGAATTCGAGGAACTGATGCAAAAACTGATCAAGAGTTTTGTGAAAAATTCTGTAAAAAAATGAAAGTGAAATATTATTCAAAGAATAAAAATGTAAAATCATTTGCTTACAAAAATAGGGTGTCTATTGAGGAAGCAGGGAGGGAGATTAGATATTTAGAGCTGAGAAACACTGCACAAAAATACAGCTACAATAAGATTGCTACAGCACATAACAGCGGTGACAATGCAGAAACTATATTGTTAAATTTAATTAAGGGTACCGGAATTGACGGGATATCAGGTATTCCCATTGAAAGAGGAAATATTATTCGGCCGATATTATGCTTAAAAAAAGAAAGCATATTAAATTATTTAAATAAGTCAGGATTAAATTATAGGACAGATAAATCAAATCTAAGTAATGTTTACGAGAGGAACTATATTCGTAATAATATTTTGCCGCTTATAAAAGAAAATCTAAATCCGAATGTCGAAGAAAGTATATTTAAATCATCCGAAGTTTTTAAAGAAGTAAAAGTATTAATTAAAAACGTATTAAATAAAGACTTGATAAAGTTTATTAAAACTGATAAAGATAAAATAAAAATATTATTAACCAATGAAGTAAAAGAAAAAATTAAACAACTTAGTTTTATAATAAAAGATGTTGTCTCAAAACAATTTTCGGAAGAACTTAACTTTAATAATATTAATGATATTGTAGGTTTAGCAAATAAAAGAATTGGTCAAAAAATTAATCTTCCGGGAAATTTAACTGCACAAAAAGAAAGGGGTATGATTTTAATAAGAAGAAATAGAACGAAGAAGGACTTTGTTTCATTTACATTAAAACCGGACGATGAAATTAAATTAAATTCTAAAAGAATATCGATAAAAAAAGTTAAGGATCTGAAAAATTTAAATTTTACAAATAACAGAAATATTGAATTAATCTCCGGTGACAAAATAAAAGGAAGTTTTAAAATTAGAAGATGGAAGAACGGAGATAGATTTTATCCTATCGGTTTAAATGGAACTAAGAAAATTTCAGATTATCTTACAGAGCAAAAAATTCCAAATTATAAAAAGAGGGAACAATTAATTTTAACCAACAATAACAAGATTGTGTGGGTATTGGGTTTACGATTAGATAATAGATTTAAAATAACGTCAGATACAAAAAAGGTTTATTCCATATGTCTAAAATAGGAAGCGGTAAAAAAGAACAGTTGGTAATCGGGAAAGAAATCTTTGTTCCTTATTTATCTGAAGACAAGATACAGAAAAGAGTTAAGGAAATGGGGGAAGAAATATCAAAAGATTATAAGGGTAGAACACCTGTTTTTATTGGAGTTTTAAACGGTGCTTTTATTTTTCTAACTGATTTAATTAGAAATATTTCAACAGATTGTGAAATTGATTTCTTTAAATTATCAAGTTATGGAGATGCAAAAATATCATCAGGTAATGTTACATTGCTTAAAGAACTAAACTGTGATGTTGAAGGAAGAGATATTATTATAGTAGAAGATATAGTCGATTCCGGCTTATCGATAAGATTCATAGAAAATTTAATGCAGCAGCATAAACCCGCTAGTATGAGGGTTGCATCTCTCTTGGTGAAGCCGGATAGTCTTAGATATAAAGTAAAAATTCATTATATTGGCTTTAATATTCCAAGTAAGTTTGTAATAGGTTATGGCTTAGATTATGCCCAAAAATACAGAAATTTGAGAACAATCTATGCTTTACATGAATAATTAAATAGCGAGAATGTAAAATTTAAAATTATATTTATGAAAAAGAAGAACAACAATAAAAATAATAATTTTTTAAAATTTCCGAAGAATAAAAAGCCTATAAAACCTGACGATAATTTTGATTGGTCTAAAATAATAAAAATGGTGTTTGGTTGGGGAGCAGTTGTAATTGCAGCAGTAATTGTGATGCAATTATTTAATGCAGGAACTGCAAACTTTGTTGAAGTTCCTTATAATCAATACGAATTATTACTCAATTCTGATAAAATTAGCGAAGCAAAAATAACAAAATCAGATATAAACGATTACACCTTCAAAGCTGAATTAAAATCTGAAGAATCTATTACAATAGGTAATAAAAATATAAAAGTAAGAAATATATCGGTATATATCCCCGAACCGATTCTAAAAGATCAGGAAGCAATCTGGAAAAGTAAAAATATTAAGTATACTTTTGAAAAAAATTCGAATGAATGGTTAAACATACTTTTTGGATTTTTACCGTGGATATTAATTATAGCTGTTTGGATTATTATTATGCGTCGTATGCAAGGTCAAGGCGGCGGAACTAAAGGGATTTTTTCTTTCGGTAAAAGTAAAGCTAAACTGATTTCTCAAAGTGGAATTAAGGTAACGTTTAACGATGTTGCCGGTACTGACGAAGCAAAGGTTGAACTTCAAGAAATAATTGAGTTTTTAAAAGAACCTAAAAAATTCCAAAGACTCGGCGGTAAAATACCAAAAGGTGTATTATTATTAGGACCTCCGGGAACAGGAAAAACTTTATTGGCGCGTGCAGTTGCCGGTGAAGCAGGTTGTCCATTTTTTTCAATAAGTGGCGCAGATTTCGTTGAAATGTTTGTAGGTGTAGGAGCCAGCAGGGTAAGAGATCTATTCGAACAAGGCAAGAAAAGCGCACCGTGTATAATATTTATTGATGAGATTGATGCTGTCGGAAGGCAAAGAGGTGCCGGAATCGGCGGCGGGCACGACGAAAGAGAACAAACTCTAAATCAACTTCTTGTTGAAATGGATGGCTTTGAACAAGACAGTGGTGTAATTATTATTGCCGCTACTAACAGACCCGATGTTTTGGATCCCGCTTTATTAAGACCTGGAAGATTTGACAGACAAGTAGTTGTTGACAGACCTGATGTTAAAGGAAGAGAAGGAATACTAAAAGTACACACTCGTAATATTCCTCTTTCACCTCAAGTTGATCTGGAAGTTCTTGCTAAAGGAACTCCGGGGTTATCAGGTGCCGATCTTGCAAACTTAGTTAATGAAGCAGCGTTATTGGCAGCCAGAAAAAATAAGAAGAAAGTTGAAATGGCTGACTTTGAAGATTCAAAAGATAAAGTGATGATGGGAATGGAAAGAAAGAGTTTGATTATTTCTGAGGAAGAGAAAAAAACTACCGCTTACCATGAATGCGGTCATGTTTTGGTTGCCCGTATGTTACCCGATACAGATCCAGTACACAAAGTTACTATTATTCCCAGAGGCAGTTCTCTTGGTGTTACAAGCTATTTGCCAATTGATGAAAAACATACTTATTCTAAATCATATTTAGAATCTGTAATTACTTACGCACTTGGTGGAAGAGCAGCTGAGAAATTGATTTTTAATCATTATACAACTGGCGCAGGAAACGATATTGAAAAAGCTACAGGTATTGCCAGAAAAATGGTTTGTGAATGGGGAATGAGTCAAAAATTAGGTCCTTTAAATTTCGGTAAAAAGGAAGAAGAAATATTTTTAGGAAGGGAAATACAGCAGCATAGAGATTACAGTGAAAAAACAGCACAATATATTGATGAAGAAGTTAGATTAATTGTTACTACTGCAATGGTGCACGCTGAAAATATCCTAAAAGATAATATTGATATCCTTCATAGACTTTCGTTGCAATTGCTGGAAAGAGAGATACTAGACTCTAAAGAAATAGATGCAATTATAAATGATGAGGTACTTCCTCCGTTTGTAAGAGAGGATGTTAAAAAAGAAAAATCGGATAAAAAGGTACCTAAGTATGTTAAAAAATTAATGGAGACAAGAAAAACAAAAGAACCCTCCGCAAAAGATGACAATAATTGATAATGGTACAATTAATTACAGAGATGAAGTAATAAGAAAACTAATTCATCTCTGTTCTCTTTCAATTCCTATTGTATATTATTTTATTTCTCGACACGATGCTCTCTTAATATTATCTGTTTTAACATTTGTTGTTATTGTCATAGATCTGTTAAGATACTTCTCACCTGCAATAGCTAAAATTTTTTACTCGATATTTGGATTTTTGTTAAGGAAACATGAAAAGGACAATAATAAAAAAGCATTAAATGGTGCATCTTATGTTTTACTATCGGCAACTATTTGTGTTTTTCTATTTCCTAAAATATTGTTTTTAACTGCTTTTGGAGTACTTATAATAAGTGATTCAATGGCAGCACTGGTCGGCAGGAAATTTGGAAAACATAAACTTCTTAGGAAAAGTTTGGAGGGAACTTTAGCATTCTTTATAAGTGCAATTATTGTAGTTTTAATATCACCGAAGATTACCGGCGATATTTATGAATATTTAATCGGTTTTTTTGCTGCCGGTACAGCGGCAATTGTTGAAAATATATCGTATGGATGGATGGACGATAATTTGTCTGTTCCTGTTACAATAGGATTTATTATGTGGGCTTTATATATTATTGTTCTTCCGGATATTATACTAATTATACCAAATGTACCGAGATAATAATGATTAAATTTTTTACTTTTTCTTTTTTATTTATAATTGTGGTATCAATTGCATCTTGCAAATTTCCCCAAAAACCTGCTTCAGGCCCCGAAGATCAAATTATAGTTTTTGCGGATTCTTTGGAGTTTGAACAGTTAAAGACTGCACTTTCTTCTACATTTGAAAAAATAATTTATACACCACAACCTGAAAAAATATTTATTCTTAAAAGAGTAGATATTGAAAGTTTAGATCATTATAAAAGGAGAAAAAATATAATCTTTGTTGCTCCCCTATACTCTGGAAGTGAAACATCTAAATATATCCACGCTGTAATCGATACAAACCTTGAAGTTCAAATAAATACCGACAGTACAATTGTTATAAGTAAATATAATTTATGGGCGAGAAATCAGTTAGTAACCGTTTTAACTGCACCTACAATTAAAAAATTAATAAAAAAAATAAAAGGACAATCTGAAAATCTAATTTATACTTATCAAAAAATTTCTGATAAAAGATTATATCAAAGCTTATACAATTCACATTTCGAGCAAAAAAAAATCGAAGCTCAATTCTTAAAAAAATACGGGTGGATTATTTATGTTCAGGCTGATTTTCAGGTTGCAAAAGATGATTCTGTAAATAACTTTGTTTGGATTAGAAGATCGCCTAACAGCGAAATGGAAAGATGGATTTTTATTCATTGGATAGACAACGCATCTTTAGCTTATCTTAATGCAGATTCAATTAAAGCTGTTAGAGACGAAGTTACTAAAAAATTCTACCGTACAGCGGATGATAAAGGTTATGTTGTTATAGCTAAAGATTATTTCACATCAAGCGAAATAAATTTTAACGGCAGATACACAATACTTACACAAGGGCTGTGGGAACTCAACATAAAAGGTATGGGTGGTCCATTTATAAATTATACTTTTTATGATGAAAAAAGTAAGCGAATTTATATGATCGACGGTTCTATTTTTGCGCCTAAATATTTCAAGAGAAATCTTATTCAACAAATGGATATTACTGTGCAGTCATTCTTAACCAAAGATGAACTGAGTCAAGAAAGGAAAGAAGATTTACTTGATGCACTGGATGATTAATCTAAATTTGATTAATTAAATATTCTTTTAAATATTGCTTTGTTACTGCTTATAATTTTTGATAATTTTTTTTTAAATCTTTTCTCATCTGCGAACTTTAAGAATTTACTCAAAACAATTTCATCTTCTTTATTAGAGGGAAGAATATAAGAGCGATTGTTTGAAACATTCTGATTTGCTATTGATAGATTTTTTAAGAAATATAAATTATTCTTTAGTTCCTTAATTTCATTTTTATTTCTTTTCGTTTTTATTAAATAATTCAAAATCTTAAATAAAGATTTACCACGCCAATTTTTGTAAGTTATTTTTCCGCTAATAATAAAAAACTGAATTATAAAATCAATGTCTAATAATCCGCCAGAACTTGTTTTTATATTGAACAATGATTTGCCTCTTGAATATGAAACCGGGTGCATTTTTTTACGCATTGCAATCATTTTTCGCTTAATCAATTTTTTATCTAATTCATTAATTTTTTTTTCGATAGTTTTAATAAGTTTGTTAAATATTCTTTTATTTCCAGCAATAAAATTTATTTTACACAAAGATTGAAGTTCCCAAAATTTTGCTCTGTTGTATAAATAGTTATTATACCCGTCTATATTCCATACAAGTTGACTGCTTTTGCCTTCAGGTCTAAGCCTGCAATCACACTTAAAAGGTTTTAATTGTTTGTTAATTTCTGTCAGAAATTTTTGAAAATAATTTTCGATAATATTTTCATTGTTGTTAAGATCGGTTATAAAAATAAGATCAATGTCTGAGATAAGAGTCGTTCCATTTATACTGAAACTTCCCATACCGGCTATTAAAAAATTATTGATTTCAATATTTTCCGTCAATGTTTTTTTTGCAGTTTCATTTATTTTTAGTTTAATATAGTTACTTAATAAATAGGAGAATTTATGATGTGAGATTTTACCGGTTGTAAACTGAAAGATAATGATTAAAAGTAGTCCTTGAATTTTATAATCTTGTAAAACTTTTATTGTTATAGTCTCAAAAACTTTTTTTGATAAAATAATGTCAGTTAAATTAGGGTTATTAAGCAATAGTTCTATTATTTTATCAGAATATTCACACACTTTAAATACTGCTCTTGCAAATTTATTATCCTTTAATTCCTTAAACCAAATAGAAGGGAATTTAACTTGTCTAATTATTTTAGCAAAATTATTTAATACTTTATCAGGTTGGTTTGAAGAGTTGAGAAATTTAAATAAAATATCTTTTATTTCTGTAAATGCTTTTGATGTGTTAGAATCAAACTGCTTTTGATTTGCAATTCCGATACCTGTTTCTAAAAACTGAAGGTTTTTATATGCTGTCTTAATATCTTTAAAATTTATTTTTTCAAACCGACTCTTTTTTTTATCAGAATTTTTGGTTGAACCTATTATAGAATAATAAATTTTTCTAACATCATTTCTGGTTTTTGTTAAATTGCTTTCAAATTCAATTGTATTTCTGAAACCTAAATAACGACTCATCAAATAGAGTTTTGTTCTGTTCTTTGGAATATCATGTGTTTGTCTGTCATTTATAAGCTGTTGATAATGTTCAATTTTTCTGTACAAATAGTATGCAGAATGGAAAGTGTCAGCTTCTGAATTAGATAATAATTTATTTCGTCTTAATTTATAAATTGCTTCTAAAGTATTAGGAGTTCTGATATCTTGAATATTCCCCCCGTTTAAAAGCTGAAGAGCTTGCACAGAAAATTCGATATCCCTTATACCCCCTTTAATAAGTTTTATATTTTGCTCATCCTTTAATTTTTTTTCTATTTCGGATTTTAATCTTTTTACTTGTTCTGAAGGAGAGGTATGAAAAGTCTTCGGGTAAATAAAAGGTTGTAGATAATCCATAAATTTCTGATAAAGTTTTTTATCACCCATAACATAAGATGCTTTTATCAACATTTGTCTTTCCCAATCTTCACCTCTTGTTTCATAATAATGAAGTGTATCATTTATTGTTCTGCAAAGTGGGGATGATTTACCATCGGGTCTCAGTCTGAAATCAACTCGGTATAAATAACCGTTTTCTGTTATAGTATTTGAGCTTTCAATAAACAGTTGCAAGCTTTCCGTTAGTAATTCAAAATATTCTTTTCTATTATTGATCATAATATTTTTATCAAAAATTAAGACCAAGTCTATATCTGAACTATAGTTTAATTCATCTCCGCCTAATTTACCCAATGCAATTAATGTATAATTTCTATTTGTTTTTTTTATTTTATATTTACTTAAGATGAGGTCATAACAATTAGCAAACAACTGAGTTGCGAGGGTTTTAGCCAATATAGAAAGTTGACTAATTGTTGTTTTGATATCTGCATAACCTAAAATATCGTTCACACCTATTCTCAACGTTTCCTTTCTTTTTAATGATTTTAGTGAATTTAATTTTGCTTCGTATGAATTAAATGACGATAACAATTTCTTTGTTTCTTTTTGGAAAGATTTTTCCTCTAATCTACTTTGCAATATTGAAGTACTTGTTAACCAGTAAAAATATTCAGGATCTTTTATAAGAATATCAGTTAAATAATTACTGCTTGATGAAATAGCAATTAAAAGATGTGAATAGATAGGATAATTAATGCAGTTAAATATAAATGATGCTTTATCGTATCTGGAGGAAAGTATTCTGTAAAGGTTTGATTCTGTCTCAGCATTGATTGGAAAACGAAACAAATTCTTTTCTAACGAATAAATGAAATTATCAATTATAGTTGTGTCAACATAACCTACATATAGGCTCACAAAATTTGAAATAAATTTTTCAGATAGTTTATTTCTTCTGTTAGATTGTAGTACACTCATTATAAAAAAGTTTTTATTTAATCTAATCTTTAATATTATTATTCCAAAATTAAATTTTTAATAAAATTTTTTTATTGTTTTAATCTCGGAATATTAATTAAAGCGGCAAGAAGAAATAAAAAATTAGCAAACCATGCTGTTAACATAGGATTAATGGCGCCGTTTTTTCCGAATGCATTACTTACCTTCATAAAAACTAAATAAATAAATGTTGCTAAAATATTTATTCCTATTTGAGAACCAAGACTTCCGCCTCTTTTGTTCGCTGAAATAGTTAGTCCGAAGAACACAACAATTAGGCTTGCCATTGAAAATGAAAATCTTGAGTAATATTCAATTTGTGTTCTAGTAGGATCATTGCCCAGCATTTCTTGGGTGTGGATTAATTTTTTAAGTTCACCTAAATTCATTTCTTCCGGTTTTTGCTGCTTTTCTATTAATTCATTAGGCGTAAATCTAAGATCTTGTAAAATCTTATCCTTAAAAAAAATTACTTTTTCTTCAGATTCTTTAAATGTTCGTTCTGTACCATTTAATGCTTTCCAATAATGATTCTCGGAATCGTAAACCATCGTTGGTGTATCAATTCTTGAAATTATTTTTGTAGGGTCATTGATATCAAAATTTTGTATGCTAACCCTATGTGCAATATCCTTTCGTTCATCAAAAAAAGAAATACTAACCAAGCGTGTTTGTGAATCTTGAAAAAAAATATTACTTGCTGCATTTGTAAAACCTTTGCGCAAATATTCTCTTTGAATATTTAATTTGGTTTTATTAGCTATTGGAACAACATAACCTGAAAAAATTATTGTAACAAAACAAATTAAAAGAGTTGTGTAAATGAAAGGAGACATAAATCTGTAGACACTTACCCCGCTTGCTTTGATTGCAGTCAATTCACTCAGATTAGAAGCTTTACCTACGGTAAACAATGCAGAAAATAACACTGCAACCGGTATCATTAATTTTATGATATCAGGTATAAAAACTAAGTAATAATAAGCTATTATATAACCGGCTACATTTTGGTCGATAAAATCATCTAGGTTTTCCAAAATGTCTATAATTACAAACACGAGAGTAAATGCAATTAAGGCAAAAACTATTGTTGCCAGAAAACCTTTGATAAAATATTTATCTAATATTTTCATTTATTTCAGTAGTTAGAATTTTTAATTTTTTGGGTATAAATTTTCTAAGTTTTGTTAGTTGTATTATCTTAGTTTCTTTCACGCTTTTTATAATTAAGATTCCACCGATAAAAGAAAGCAAAATATTTGCTGTCCACATTCCAAGAAAAGGTGAAAGTATATTACGGTTACCGAGTTTTTCCCCCCAGATTAAAAATGCCCAATAGATTAAAAAGAAAAATAAACTAATACTTGCAGAAACTCCGAACCCGCCCTTCTTTACTTTAACACCTATTGGAGCACCGATTATTACAAAAACAATGCATGCAAAAGGCAATGCATATTTTTTATAAATTTCAACCCAATATTCGTTTATTTTGTTCTGCAAAAAATTTATTCTGTTGTAATTGCTTAATATTACATTCTTGGCAGTAGTTACATTAATAATTGCTTTTGAATAAACAGCATTATTTTTTTTATACGAAATGTTTTTGTTTAGACTTGAATTTATATAAAAATATTTTTCAACTTGTTTATTTAGAGCAGTAAGGCTGCTTTTCTTTATCAGTTCCAAACTATCAATAATATTAGCCATTGCTGTAGTGCTCAGTTCTCTATCTCCCCTTGGTACACCCGGACCGGACTGTTGAAAAGAGAATTGATCGGCATTCATAATTATTCTGTGTTTTTTAAAATGAAGTCTTCGGTAAAGATTTTTATCTGTAATATCAGATTGGTGGATCTCCCCGTTTTTCAAATCCATTATCAATTTTTTTTGATCTTTAGAGAAAAAAAATTTGCCTTCACGTGCTGTAACAATGTCAATTTTGATAGGATTTGTATAATTATAAATAGTCAGATTTGATAACATATTTGTTTTAGGATTTACACCCCTTGCCAATATTGAGTAATTAGTAATTTCCTGAGAGAACATACCGGGCGTTAATGAAAGTGTCGGTTTTTGTCTGGAAATATCCTGCATTAATACTTTAGCTTTATGGTTAGCATCAGGCAGAACATTATCATTAAACAAAAAAAGCAAATAAGCTAAAACAACACTTGCAAGCAAAGGAGCGGTAATCATTCTGTATAAACTTACACCTGATGATTTAATAATAGTAATTTCATCGTTTTGTGACATATTTCCGTAAGCCATAAGTGTTGCTACAAGAGTAGCCATAGGTATAACCAAAACAACCATCCAGGCTAAATTATAAACTATAAGTTTTGTTATCACCCAAAATCCCAATCCTTTTCCTACTAATCTGTCTGCAAATTTCATTAAAAATTGAAGAAGAAAAATACCCATTAAAGACAATGAGGCATATATAAAAGGGATTAAATGATTTTTAAGTATGTATTTATCTAAAATCACGTAAATAATATACTAAAGATGAATAAAAAAAATTTTAAAAATTTCGATATTCGGTAAAAATATTTATTTTTAATTTATTATGTTCTATAATAGAAAATATATCTATTAATCAAAGGGGAAATAATTATTATCACAAAATTTTTATAATTGAACAATATTCTAACCATCCGGAGGGCTTACATTGAAACAAATTATTGAATATATTGATAAAAATAAGAATAACTACATTAATGAACTTAAAGAATTTTTAAAAATCCCAAGCATTAGTAACGATCCTAATCATAAAGCAGATATTATTAAGTGTGCTCAATTTGTTAAGACTAAATTAGTTAATGCGGGACTTAACAAAGTAAAAGTAATTAAAACAAAAGGACATCCCCTTGTCTACGGAGAGTGGTTAAAAGCGAATGGGAAACCAACAGTTTTAATTTACGGACATTATGATGTTCAGCCAGTGGACCCCATTGAGCTTTGGGACAACCCTCCATTTGAACCTATAATCAAAAGCAATAAAATATTTGCCCGTGGAGCAACCGATGATAAGGGGCAAGCATTTATGCACATTAAGAGTGTGGAAGCTTTTCTTAAAAAAACCGGTAAGTTACCTCTTAATGTAAAATTTATAATTGAAGGCGAAGAAGAAGTCGGTAGTTCAAGCTTAGAGCAATTTATAGATGAAAACAAAAAGTTGTTAGAATGTGATGCTGTTTTAATATCCGATACATCTTTATATGATGTCGGAACACCAACATTAACTTACGGACTGAGAGGACTTGCATATATGGAGGTTGAAGTTACAGGTCCAAAAAAAGATTTACATTCAGGTGGTTTTGGGGGAGCAGTTGCTAACCCCATTAATATTTTAGCAGGAATGATAAATAAATTGATGGATAAAAACGGGAAGATAACAATTCCTACATTTTACGACGATGTAGCAAAACTAACAAAAAAAGAAAGAGAAAGTTTCAAAAAGCTTAAATTTTCAGATAAAAAATTTGCTAAAGAGATTAATGTTGCTGAATTAAAAGGTGAGAAAGGTTTCTCTACACTTGAAAGACTTTGGGTAAGACCTACTTTGGATTGTAATGGAATAATCGGAGGTTTTACAGGGGATGGCGCTAAAACAGTTTTACCATCAAAAGTAAAAGCAAAAATCAGTATGAGATTAGTGCCTAATCAAGACACTAAAAAAATTGCAAAAGCTTTTATAAAATACATTAAATCAATTGCACCAAAATCAGTTAAAGTAAAAGTCTCTGATCTTCACGGAGCTAATCCGTCAGTAACTTCTTTAGATGATAAATCAACTATTGCCGCAAGCAAAGCAATGGAAAAAGCATTCGGTAAAAAAATTGTTTATGTACGTGAAGGTGGCTCAGTACCTATTGTTCCCGTTTTTGCAAAAAAATTAAATGCACCTGTTGTACTTATGGGGTTGGGACTTAATACTGAAAACTTACATTCTCCAAACGAGCATTTTAATCTCGATCACTTTCAATTAGGTATAAAAAGTTCAGCATATTTCTTGGAAGAATTTGCTAAATAAAACATTACTGTTAGTTCATATTATTAAACAATTTATATCAAAATGATAATTTGAGGATATTAACTATCTAATTTATTGTTATTTTAAATAGTTAGATATTTGTCTGTTTGGGTTAAGGAAAAAAATAAAATGAAAAAGATTTTAATAAACTTTTTGTTTTTAAGTTTAATAGTATTTTTATCATCTTGCGGCGAAGAGGAAGAAAAGCCTATTGAAACTACTGAGTTTGCACCCGGAGAAAGAGTAGCTTATACTCCATCAAAAGATGAAGACATTCAACAATATAACCTTGAAGTTCAGAAAAGTCTGTCAACATCAAATTCACCCTGTGATACTTTAGCGTTAAAAGAATTTATCTTAGATCATTATGAGCCCGGAACTTACCTTGTGGATTTTGATCAGACCTTTACTTACAATATTCCAAAATCAGCAGTTATTTATTACAAAAAGGGTGGTAATTTTATTTTCGGAATAATTGCAAAATCAAAACAGGGTGAAAGATTAATTGAACCGGACAATATTGTTGGTTACAACCAGAGTTTTATTGATCTCGATAGCACTGACTTAGGGGTTGCTTTCTTTTATCTTACTTTATTTGAATGTACCGGCAATAATTTCCAAGTTATTTGGGAAACTCCAATACCTTCACACGGCGGATTGAGAGATATGAAACTTGATAAATGGGTTTATAAAGGTACGCAATATATGAAAATTAATTTCTATTATGGAAGAGGAAGCGGACATATTAATTATAATTATTTCTTTATTGAGGATATTAGATCAAAACCCCATCTGTTAATGACTTATTGGGGAATTGATTTTCGAAGGACTATTGCAAATGTAAATAATGATAAGTATCCCGACTATTACGAATATCTTTATTATAACACAGGTGACAGAATAGCAGTGTTAGATTCAATTCCATTTTATTGGAGCGAGAAAGATACTTCATATATCAGCACAAGAGACCGCAGTTTAAGAAGAGCCTATTAAGACTATATAATTTTTATTGTAAATTGTAAACGGAAATAAAATTGGTTAAAATTTTTCTTCCGTTTTTTTAGCTTCATTATATCTTTCATTTTGTTAAATTTATCACAACAGATTTTTTATCTTTTTATTTTAAGGAGCTTAGGCGATTAAATGACAGAGACTACTGAAAATATTGAATTAAAAGCATTTGAGTTTATGAAAGAATTAAGCGGTAATGTTGATGAAACCCAATCAATTAAAAATTTTACCGCAACTAGTGAAGAATTAAATTCTCTTTTTAACGGTGTGGCACTTCGCTATTTATCGGGTAAATCCATATTTGAATTAAAAGGAAAAGATACTTTAGATTTTTTGAATAGAATTGCTACTAATTCCTTAAAAAATTTACAAAAGGGACAACTGCAAAGAACATTTTTTACAACGGAAAAGGGAAGGATTATTGATCTTGCTACAGTAGCAAATTTTGAAGATTATAATCTTTTAATATGCAACAAAGAGAATAAAGATAAAATCTACAGCTGGATATCCCGCTATATAATAGCTGACGATGTTACAATAAAAGATATACAAAATAAATATTCGCTTTTAGAATTAGTCGGCCCTCAATCAAATTCTTTTATTACTTTGCTAACTGGAAGTGAAATAAGTGAAATGGAAGCTAACCAATTAAAGGTGATCAATACTGAAGGTATGATGTTCTTTGTATTAAAATTGTTTGATTTGAATGGTGAAATAAAATATTGGCTTATTTCAGATCAAGAGACCGGGAAAAAATTAATTAAATATATAGTTGAAAACAAAGGGCCGTTTAATTTTAATCTTATAGGTGAAGACGCGTATAATTTGTACAGAATTGAAAAAGGATATCCAGCAGCGCCTGAAGAATTAAACGACAGATATAATCCCCACGAATTAGGACTAATTAATTTAGTTGATTTTAATAAAGGTTGTTATATCGGACAAGAAGTAATAGCCCGGCTCGATACATATCAAAAAGTTCAAAGACATCTTAAAGGCGTGGAAATTAATTCTAAAATTAATGTTGATCTGCCATTATTGCTTTCAGATAAAGATAGCAATGAAGCTGGAGAAATAACATCATTAAGTTATTGTGTGAATGATAAAAAATCATTTGGGTTGGCTTTTATAAGAAAAGCATATATTGAAAATAAAATAGAATTATCTGTAAAACTCAATGATGGACAAATATTAAATGTTCTGATTACAAAACTACCGATGAAGTAATGAAAATTTACACTAAAACAGGTGATAAAGGAGAGACTTCATTATTCGGTGGTGAACGAGTTCAAAAATCTGAACAAAGATTAAATGCATATGGAACCATTGACGAATTAAACTCGTTTATAGGTACGGCAGTTGTAGAGACAGCTGATAGTGAAGTTAAAGAAGTACTGCAGAAAATTCAGAATCAATTATTCAACCTAGGTGCTGATTTAGCAACACCGGAAACTGAAAAAACTAAAAAGTTGAATGTGTTTAGAGTTGATGAAAAATTTTATAAGTTTGCAGAAGAATCCATTGATAAATATGAAACAGAATTAGATGAATTAAAATCATTTATTTTACCCGGAGGCTCTGAGTGTGCTTCAATATTACACGTTTGCAGATCTATTTGTAGAAGAGCCGAAAGGGAAATTGTTGAATTGAGTAATTTGGAAAAAGTAAACAAAGAAGTTATTGTTTATGTAAACAGATTATCCGATTTATTCTTTGTTCTTTCACGTTATGAAAATAAAATTGCCGGCATACCCGACATTGAATGGAAACCCTGACATATAATTATGGATTATAAATTTTGAATTATGATTTCAAAATTCAACATTTTGCATTCATAATTAAACTTGGGGGTGACTTTGGCTTCGACGGGGTTAAAGAGGCAATGAACTGCGCATCGTGTTCCTCCGGAGTACACGTTAAACAACCGGGAAAAAACAATAACTGGCGAATACAATTACGCCTTAGCTGCTTAATTTAATTAAACAGCCGTTCACTAATTTTTCTTCGCATCGGAAATTAGATGAGCGTCGTTTAGGTGTGATAGCCTAATCTACCGCTCTTGTAGATAAAGCGAATCCGTTTCGGCGGAATAATGAGCAGGCTTAAAGTGATCCTTGTCTATTTGGTAGCTTTACGCTAAAATAAAAACAGACTATGTGTGTAGACGTTTATTGAATCTTAACTTCGGACGCGGGTTCGATTCCCGCCACCTCCACAATTATCCTTTAATTACAATAACTTACAGTTATAGTTTACAATATTCTTACGGTAATGGATGTTGAAAGACAATTTTCAATCCAAAATTAACTCCAATGTTGTATAAAAAAAGCCGCAAATAATCCATTAGTTAACGGACTACCTACGGCTCTATTTGGGTAAGGGGGGGTAAGCCTTACCCGTGTTAATATATTTATGGCTTTTTCAATTATAAATATATATACTGTTAATTTACATAAATAATTTTTAGATGCAATATGTGTTAATATTTTTCTTTTTTAATTTCAAAATTCATAAATTACTACCTGTCAGGCATAGTTTTAACAAGACGGACTTATAATTCTATGGTATCAAAAAAATAAGAGGGTAGCATGTCAGAAGATCAAAAAAAACAACTTGAACAGCAGCTTTGGAACATTGCAAATACTTTACGTGGCAAAATGGATGCTGATGAGTTCCGGGATTATATACTTGGATTTATCTTCTATAAATATCTTTCCGAAAAAATGCACCTTTATGCATATAAGTTATTA
>JACZTL010000043.1 GCA_022573715.1 Bacteroidota bacterium | reverse complement strand
AAATTTTAATAGAATTAAATTAATATTTCTAAAAAAAAGATACTTCTTGAGTAATAGGTAGATATAAGTAGTACCCCGAAATAAAAACGTTATAACTTGGTGAAAATATTTTAGTTATGCAAGTGGGATTTTAGGATTTATAAATTTTCTGTTTCTTTTTTAATCGGTACTCTTTTGCAGATTGTTTGATCTTTTCTTTGTTTTCTTCCCGGTACTTTCTTTTGCTTTCTAATATTTCCTTTCTGTTTTTCTTCCGATAATCACTTGCATATTTTTTAAGTTTTGTTCTGTTTTATAAGAAGTATGCTTTTTGGTAATGTTTCATTTCTTCTTTGGTTTTCATCCCCTTCATTTACCTCCCCTTATTGCTCTATCGATATCAGTATTGATCCTTTGTGCAACTTCTTTTTGATTTAATTGCTTAAGGAAGGTTGGGCTGTATTGTTTTTCAAAGTAATATGGATATGGGTAACTAGACTCCCCGGGATAACATTCTAAACAAAGTTTTATGCCAGCGCTATATTCAGCTTTTTCCATAGAGTATAAAAAAATATTATTATCAGCAAGATATTGTGTGTAAGATGTTTGTTCTTCCATACATTTTTATCTAATCAAGCATATAAATTATCTATTATTAGTTTTTTGTTGAAATCCTTCTTGCACCCAGATAATAATATTAACACAAATTAACATTAATAGAGCACCTGCGTTGAGTAATAAAATCGCCTGCGAAAAGTAGTGCTCACTGTAAAATCGTGTTTCCATTAATTCTAGATTTCTAGAAAATGATATCAAAAAAACTAATGCCCCAATAACTGTGGCGATTATTGATAACCTTTTGAACCCTTCGTGACTAATTTTTTTTAATAGTCTTAAAAACAAAATATTTATTAAATAAAACACTAAAAATAAGGCAGTTAGTATAAAGAGTAAAAGTAAGTCAAAATCAGTTTTAAATGAGGATCCTTCTTGCAAAACAAAGCTAAAAAAAATTAAGCCCATCATAATAACTGGGTAACTAAAAGTTGAAAGATATTTGTGTCTGATATTCATATTCATCACCATATAATGTATTAAGGTTTTTTAGGTAATAATTCCTTTACTGATATAGCTTTATAACTATTACTTATCCTGCAAAAGGAACTTGTAATTTATTTATATATCTAAAATTAAATTTATTTAAGAGATAAGGCAAGAAAAAGGAACTTAATATTTGGTATTTAATGGATTCTAAAAATTTGTTCTGTAATGTGCTTAGGAATTACATACACAAACACCCTCCCCTCAATGTGCCCCTGCATCCCCTTCCTTTTCGTTGAAAATTATGGTTGTTAAATAAATAAATTTTTATAGAACTCTCTTGTAGAGTAACCAAAGAAATATCGATATCGCTAAAACAAAAATTATTAAATATATTACACAAGACGAAGTTTCTTTTAATACTTTCTTTATAGGTTTTTTGTTTTCAGTAATGGCCTCTTTATTTTGGAATAAAAAGACTAACAACAGTATTATAAAAAGAGAAATAATTGATAAAATTATAATCATAATATTAACTTCAAAAACAACAATTTAGAAATTCCCCTTATTATTGTGTTTATTTAAATTTTAATTTCTTAATTATCTCAAAAGATTCTGAGGCTGCATAAATGCCATAAGCATCAATTAATGTTCCTTTTATACCATTACTTGTTTCAATTACATATATGACCGACTCGTCATCAGTGCTTGACATTCCTTCAAAGCGGTGAACTTCTACTATATTAAACGATTTCGAACTGAATTTTTTCTGTAATGATTTGAGGTTGAAATCAAGAGTGAACCCTCTTTTCGCTAAATCGTTTAATGCTTCTGACAAAGTATCGTAATTATACATTTTGATAAAATTTAATTTTTTTTGTCTTTCCCATTACTATATACAACTGGTGCTATGAGATAAAATTAAGGCTTTCATCATTCTTCCTTTAGATTTAGAATACATATTCTGTAGAATCTAAGTTCCAAATGCTTTGGTCAATATTATTGCTATTCCACATATGGGAAGCAATTTTCCATTCCCCATTCACTTTGTGGAATACATCTTCATATTTTTGATTAAATCTTAATGAATCACCCGTAGCTTTCACAATATAATATCCAACGCTTATAAAACGTCGGACCGCAATGTTGCTACCAATCAGCCGATATCCTCTTGACATAGATATACTCCAAATCATAGATTGCTTGTGGATGTTGTTTATTTTATCTATTTATAAATTCTTGGATGCTCTCTTCAAGCAGACGGTTGAACTCTTTAGGGGCATCCCAAAAAACAACGTGTCCAACATTTGGGATGATCTTAGCTTTAAATGAAGAAACATACTTCCTAAATCCTTCCACATTTGTTGGTTTTTGGTCAGAATTAATTGCAATAATAGGGACCTGGATTTTAGTCAGGGATTCAATAAAATCATCATTTTCCCATCTGAAAATGTCATTAAGTGATTCTCTCCAGCCTATTTTGGGAACATTATTTACCATTGAAAGAACACGCTTAAATGATTCCTCCTTATTCTTTCTAAAGAGAGGTTTCATTTTTTCTAAAGTCGGAGCCGTTACTATATCCATATAAATGCTATCTAAATAACTAATAACTTCTGAGGAATACTTCATTTCAACATCTTGTAAATGATCCACTAGCACCAGTCCGGTAATATGATCTGGCATTCTCATTGCTGCTTCAATAACAACTGGTGCACCCATAGAAAAACCGACAAGCACAACCTGATTAAGGTCAAGTTTATTAATAACAGTTGCTACATCTTCACCAAATGTTGCCATCGTCCATTTTTGACGGTTATTACCAGATTTTCCAAAACCTGGGAGGTCGATAGCTATTACTTTATATTTCTTAGAAAAATGTGCAACCTGTTCAACCCAGATACTCCTGTTATTGCTCCAGCCATGTACAAAAACGAGTGCTGGATTGCCCTCTCCCTGTATATCGAAACTGATTTTAATCCCATCTGATGAGATAGCAACATTATCAGATTCATTTGTGCACCCATAGATAATTACAACCAGTAAAATAAAGCAGTATGCTAAAAATAGATTCTTTCTCTTCATCTTACACTCCCATAGTTTTTTTTAATAAATAACCAAAACGTATAACAAAATACCTAGATGACATTAGCAATTCAACACCCATTATAATTTCACCTATCAAAACTCAAAATCTCCCACACGTTTCCTATTTGATTATTGACTTAATCAAACTTGCGTACCTAACGGATTCAAAATATATTAAAAGGGAATATTGTAAGTAATTTATCCTGTCAGGCATGAAAATTACTACTTTTTAACCGTGTGAGTTTTCCTTGAATGAGTCCCCCAACTCCGATATTTTTAATCAAATACATTTTTTTGATTCGGAATTTGATGAGGATTGAAATGAAAATATTGAAATGTGATGAGGGTTTAAAATAAAAAAATAATGTGTAGAGACAAATTTTTTGAAAACTACACATTAAAAAAAAGAGGGAAAATAGTTGTGATAGAATTTAGCGAAGTGAGAACGAAGCACTAAGCGGAGATATACGGAGCGGTGCTTTGTAAGAACGAAGCGTTAAGTCCGACGGTAGACGGATTAAAATACTTGAACAATTATTATACCGACCTTAAAAGAACCTATCGACCAAGTTTTAGTTTCTCAAATTAATTTGTTAATCTT
>JACZTL010000042.1 GCA_022573715.1 Bacteroidota bacterium | reverse complement strand
ATTTTACCGGAGAAGTAATATTTAATAGTACAATAACAAGTGCTTCTCAACAGATAGGTATTTCACCCACTTTAGCTCATAACACAAAATATTATTGGAGGGTTACAGCACAAAGCAACTTGGCTAAGGTAACTACTTCAGCAACTAATGCCTTTACAACAAAGTTAGCCACGCCAACGCTTACCTCCCCGGCTGATAATGCAACGGGTGTAAGTTTAACACCGACTCTTACTTGGTCATCGGTTACAGGTGCAGATAAGTACAGATTGGAGGTAAATACAACATCAGACTTTACCGGAACATTTATTTTCGATGTTGATACATTAACGAGTACATCCAAGCAAATAACCGGACTAAGCAGCGGAACTGATTACTTCTGGAGAGTTAGTGCTATAAATTCTGCCGGTAATTTTAGTGATACAAGTGGTTATTACTATAAATTTACTACACTTACAGTAACTGCAGTTGATAACGAAGCTATTATTCCGCAAGAATATGCAACAGAACAGAATTATCCTAACCCGTTTAATCCTACAACAACAATAAGATTTGCTCTACCAGAAGCATCATTTGTAACACTTAAAATTTACAATATGCTTGGACAAGAAGTTAAAACACTTGTAAACGAGCAAAAGAATGCCGGTACGTTTAACGTACAGTGGAAAGGAGATAATGACTCAGGAAATAAAGTCTCCAGTGGAACCTACATTTACAGAGTAATAGCGGGTTCTCACATATTTACAAAGAAGATGATTCTCCTTAAGTAATATAGTAACAAGAAATATTGTAAATGCTTCTACAAAGGACTGTTTTTGTTTAAATAAGCAAAATATTCAAGGCTCTTGGACAATTGCCTAAGAGCCAATTTTATCTAACAATAAAAAGTCAAAATCATTTCCCTTATTTTTTATTTCCAAAATAAAATCAAGTTCAGAAAGTTTATTTTGCTAAGTAAGACCCACTTTTAATTTCATTGTTTTGGACAGGATTGAAACAAATTAACAATTAGTCCGATAGTACATTTCATTTAAACTAATTTGTTAAATTCATTTATAGATTTTTCAAAATAATTATTAAAATGTACTAAATTGAATAAACACAGAAAATCACAAATAATAAAAACTGCGGTAAAAAGATTTGCCCGACACGGTTTGAATAAAACTACTTTGGAAGAGATTGCCGGTGATCTTAGAATCGGTAAAGCCACAATCTATAATTATTTTAATTCAAAGGAAGAACTTTTTTACGAGTCCTTAATTTGGGATTCAAAACTCATTATTAATGATATAGCTAATATATTTAGTAATGAGGATGATTCTTTTGAAAATAAATTCATACAATATTTCAATTACAAAATAACACTGCTTGAAAATTATAAACTGATTTATGACCTTATGATATTGTTATTTCAGGACATTACTCAAGAAAGAGAAAGTGATATTTTAAAAAATATGTTAAATGAGGAAGAAAAGTTATTACAAGCTGCTCTTAATAAAGAATTAAAGAAAATTAAAAAATCCGTGGGCATAAAATCTGTTAGAAATATAGTGCTGACAAGCTGGGGTTTAATATTTTCTAATCAATTAAATATGATTAAAGAAGAAGGGAAAGTATTAAGGCTGGATGAAATTGCACTGAATATGTTTAATAATTTGTAACGAGATTATTAATAAAGCTTCTTATTATAAACGAATTAATCTTTCCTGTAATAATTTTTGCATATCCCTTCTCCCGTCTAAAATACAATGTACAAAAACATCATTACCAATTATCTGGTAGATTATTCTGAAATGTTTGTAATTAATTTCAAGGAAATCTTCGACTCCCAATAATTTCAATTCCTTAGGTATATGCCCCCGGTGAGATAATTCTTCCAAAGATCTTATTATATTCTCCAACTTTGAATATATCTTATCTGCATTTTCTTCACTGTCATTGAAATAGATATATTTGTAGATCTCAAGCAGATCGGTCTCAGTAGATTGTACAATATTAACTTTGTACTTTTTTCTGCTCAACTTTGAACTCATTTATTTTGCCCCTGACATTTTTAAGGGATGTATTAAGCGGTTTGTATTTTCGGTTTTTAATTTCCTTTCCGCTCAAGGCAAGTATTTTTAACAACGCAATGCTTTCCTGAGTTTTCTCATACAGTTTTACGTCCTGAAGCACTACCTTTGCTTCACCGTTATGTGTAATTATCAAAGTTTTTTGATTTTTAGCCACATCCCTTATAACTTCCGATGCGTGAGTTTTTAAGTAGCTGATGGTTTTTATTGATTCGCTGAATTTCATCTACGTCCTTTTATGTTTGACCAAAATATAGTCTTTATTATAGTCTAAATCAATAGGGTAATATTACTTTATAACAGATGAAAAAAGGATTTAACTCCTGCCACGGTACAACCGTAGCAGCGCTGCAAAAAGGACGAAGGGAAAGTATTAAGGCTGGATGAAATTGCACTGAATATGTATAATGATATATAACGATTAAAATAGGCAGCGCAAAGAGTCAGCTGTATTTGTTTTTTATGAGTCTTTAGTTTCTTATGTTTTTAAATTGAAACATTCTTTAATAAATTTTTCAACCATTTTTGTTTTTATTTCTTCTTTATTCTTAATTTTCAAGTGTCTTCTAAATTTCCCTGTACCTTCAAGAAATTCGTTTTTGTCTTTTAAAAGAAATCCGAGGTCGAATTCAATTGAAATATGTTTCTTTCGTAAAAATAAGCCGCAAAACATACGGCCCGGTATTTTAAAAATTATACCACCATACATTACTTTTTCTTCGGATTTTGGAGCAATTATTAGAATGGTTTCCCGTAAGGATTGAATTATTTTTCCGAGTTCAGGGTTAACAAATTCAAAATCTTGAAGTAGTTTTATTATTCTTATATTTTCTTTCATTTTTATATTATAACGACTAAAATCAGCGGTAGCCGTAGGCTGTCTGCTGCATTTTTTTGTTATGTGATTAATTAAACTGGTAAAATTATTTCCATTTGTTTGAAACCTTTTTTTTGGAATATTTCAGTCTTCTCAGTTGATAAATTCTCTAGTTTATGATTTGCAAAAAGGGGTATACCTGCCTTAAGTTTGATAGGCATCTCCGAAATACTTAAATGGGTTAATAAGTTTTTTTCTAAAAACGAAAAAGCAAGTTCGCCACCACCTACCAGCCAAAGGTGCTTTAACCTATATGACTCTGCTTCTTTGACAACATCAATTGCTGATTTAACTATTTTAAGGTTTGCACCCTCTAAAGGTTTCAGTTTTCTGTTTGTGCAAATCCAGGTAGGTTTGTCTCCATAGGGCCACGAACCAAAATTAAAGACAAAATCATAAGTATTGCGCCCCATTGCCAGGCAATCAATACTTGAAAAGAAATCATCGTAACCTGTATCAGCCATATTGATGTTTAAATCATCAAGCCAGGATACGTCTCCATTTTCTCTTGCAATAAAACCATCCAGACTTTTTGCAACGTAGTATGTAATTTTCATATTTTGTCTTAAATATATTCTTCACATAACGGCTGTGCTAATAACCGGCGCCCCAAAATGGCAATGCCGATTTGAAAAGTCAACACCAATGATTTTAGCAGGCGATGCGTAATTTTAATTGCACTCGAATCTTAAATAATTTTAATATATCTAAACTCTCTGTACTTCTGAATAAAATAAAGAATGATCTGAGAAATCTTTAATCCATTTATCTTTTGCTGTTTGTGTTACTTTGCTTACCCATCCGCGT
>JACZTL010000041.1 GCA_022573715.1 Bacteroidota bacterium | reverse complement strand
ATTGAATATTTTCTCGGGTTAAAAATTTTATCATTAAAAATAACATAAAATAAGAAAAAGAGAAAATTTAACCCATAATGCAATTTTTATTATTTCGGGAAATAATATTTCTTTCCAGTAAATATAATTGTACGCGTACTGAATTTTGACCTGCTGATTTTTACCGGTTTTAATTATGTATACCAGGGTTCTGATACATATCTAATCCGTCTCGAAAGCCTTCATTTAAGGGTAATGGCATACCAATTGCATCTGCATAAATTAACACAAAATCCTGTAATGTTTTATAGAACAATGGATTATATCCGTTGATTTGAAATCGAAGTTCCTGGTCATCCTGCATCTCGGCATAAACGGTATATAAAACATAAAACGCAACCATAACTTCGTCGTTAGAGTCGGCTTTAATCAGTATATCACGCATGATAACAAAGAGTTCAGCTTTAAACTGATGATAAATCCCATGAACATCACTAGCTGCTTTTTGTAACTCTTCATCTAGGATAATATCATCATCATAATTTCCAAGTCCATCCAGTGCTTTTTCTATGGCTGTATCAAGTCTGGCCATATATCGATCAAATAAAAAGTCTTGATAATTAGATAATCGTACAAAATTATAGTGACTGGCGCTAAGATCGGATACAAGATCTACCCAGTGTGCATCTATTTGTTCTTCAAAAATTTTAAGCATTGAAGGATCATTTAGTTTAACGGTCTTATTGCCGGTCAAATTAAGTGTCAATAACTCACCTATTGTGATAAGTATTTAGCTTAAATAGGAGGTCATGATGGTCTTCTTTTCGATTTTTTCGATTTCCAATGATTTCATAGTAAATAGTAAATAACATGCATAAATATCTGTACAATACTTCTATATCATTGTATCATGAGAATTTGGGGAATTATAAAATTAAAACTCTTAGTGCAATCATAATTTTATAGATAATACTTTAATAATATAAATATTTCTTTTTTTCTTTCTTTCTTTCTTTCTTTCTTTCTTTCTTTCTTTCTTTCTTTCTAGACTAGACTAGGTACTAGTACTAGTACTAATACTAAATTAATATATACTTTATTTTGTTGTAGGCCAGACTAGAGAGGCGTGCGAAATTTTCGAGCGCGTACCCCCCCCGGGTCATGTCCAATAGTAGCACTATATGTATACACAAAAAATTCTTCTTTTGTCCACTTCAAGACCCCTCTGCAGGTTTCGATTTTTGGTTATTCAACGCTTTTTCTATCGGACATCATTTTTTTCGAATCTGTCCAATAGCCTGTAAGGGATCTTACCATATGTTATATAAAGTACTAGGTACTAGCATGCTAGTAGTAGTAGTAGTAAAAGTTGACTTTTTGATAGTATTAACTCGTGGATATATACAGTGCTATTAGACATGACCCGGGGGGGGTACATGTCCAATAGAAATCAAAGAAATGTTATTTTTTTAAGTCTTTCTTTTCGAAAAATAATGAATTAAAAGATTTTAAATTTAATTTATTAGAAAATTAATTGTCTAAATATTGTTTAAATTATTTTCATGACAAATGATTTGAAATTAATCCCAAATTAAGGATTAAAAATTATTGGACTTTTCGATTTTTTTGAGTCTATTGGACAATAGGTGTTCCTATTAGACATAACATATTTATATTAGACATTTTTAGTTGCTATTAGACATGGGGATTTTTCGATGAACCAGAATAATCAAGCTTTTACAGCAAAATCAATAAAACAATATTTTTCATCAAGTTCAAAGATTTTCAAGAGTCATAAAATGAAACGTGAATATTTTGATAATGATCTTTCCTTTTTACCAAAAAATTTGGAAGAAATAATTCATCGACAGGAACAGATCAATCAGCTAATGGATGTATTTGGTGATATCAAAGATGGAAGTAAAGCAAATGCACGTTGTTATGGTCCAAGCGGAACAGGTAAAACTTTAACGATAAAATGGTTAACAAGACTTGTTTTAGAAAAATTAAAAGATGAAAATAAGGGTGATCACTTATTTTCAGTTTATATTAATTGTGCACTGGATAAAAGCTCAATTGTTGATATAATTCATCAGCTTATTACAAAATATCCAGAAAATGTTCAAAAAGGTGTTGCTAATGAATTAAACTTTACTTATCCTATTCCAAATCGAGGTTTACGGCTAGGAAACTATCTTACAATTTTCCGTGAATGCTTTTTCAGTTATAATAAACAAATTTTAATTGTTTTAGATGAATTTGATAAAATTGCAGGATTTAAATCCCAAGAAATGTCTGAAGATGCAACTAAATTAATATATTTTCTAATGGAGCTTGGCCAAGGTGATTTATATAGTGAAAAGAGTGTAGAATCACGACCAATCAATTTAATAATTATCAGCAATAGTAATCAGCGCGTTCAGGAGCTTATTGCGCCTCATGCACGAGGTCGTCTTACGGGACCCAGTGTTCATTTTACTACATATTCAGAAGATGAACTTGTTGGTGTTTTAGAAACAAGAAAACCAGCATTTGAAGAAAATGCAATTGGAAACACAGTAATAAGAGAAATTGCAGAATATGTAGCGAATGCGGAAGGACATGCACGTGTTGCAATAAATGTATTGGGTTTATCTGGATCAATTGCTAGTCGAAAAGGGGAATCAAGTGTTACAATTGAACATGTCCATGAAGCAATGAAATTAAGAGAGGAAAAGCTAATATCAGAAGAACTCCTGGCACTTAATTTTGATCATACCCTTGTTTTTCTATCAATATACGCTCTTTCTCATATTTGCCAAGAAGATGGTAATCGTGAGTTATTACCATTTAATACTGTTTATAATGTATATAAAATTATTTTTAAGAATGTTCAAGAGAGTAATCCATCTGAAAAAATTACATTAAAGAGCAGTAAACAAGTAGGTAGGTATTTGGTTGATCAACTAGAGGAAGAACGTTTATGTATAATTCAAGGTGCTCGCCCTAAATATTATGGAATTCCCCAGGACTATTCTACAGGAACTATTCAAGAAATTTTATTAGATGATCATCCTATTATTAAAAATTTTTCACATCTTAATGAAGTCATTCAATTTCAAATTCCAGAAATATGTGAAGTTTTTAGGAATTATCAAGCTAAAAGAGCCACTCCTAGATATTATCATGCTTCAATTAATTGATTTGTTTTATCAAATGTCTATAAGCCATATAGGTGGTGCTATTAGACACTAGTTGTTGCTATTGGACATTCACTTATGCTATCGGACATCAATAATAGCATGTAAAATGCTAAAATTAGTAAAAAACTAGTAATTTGTATTAAAAAACAAAAAAACTGGCAATTTATGTTAAAAAACAAAAAAAGATCTATTATTAGCATTTTAATAAGAAAAAATCAATAATTTATTAATGCATATAATGACAAAATGTCATTATGACACCATGGGGTGATAAATGACACAATTGACATATATGACACTGTGGGAAGCTAAATGACATACATGACATATCAGATATATCAGACAAAATGGCTTTGTCAAATAGAAAGTGCATGGTTTGGTTTTAAAATCATGTATTAAGCCGACAAAATATGTATTAAAAAAGAAAAGTCTATTTGACACGGAGGGTGTCTTGTTGACAAACTTCTAAAAGCCCATTTCTACTTCTGCTAACCACTTTTGAAATGCTTCAGGCTTTTCTCTAGCATACATGATTAATTTTTTTTCTTCAGCTGTTAATCTAACTGGAGGCTTCTTTTTATTATAAACAGTATATGCTTCTTTCTTTTCGGCATAAATTCGTGGTCTACCCATGGGGTTTCCAGTTTTTCTAGATTTTTTAGCTTTTTTAGGTTTGATTAATCACCAGGTATTCTAT
>JACZTL010000034.1 GCA_022573715.1 Bacteroidota bacterium | reverse complement strand
AGAATCGGAACCACAAAAGACATTGCCAATAGCATTATCTACCTATTGTCAAACCAAACATCTTGGGTAACAGGATCTATTTGGGATATCGATGGTGGTGTAATGGCAGGAAGAAATTAATTTAGTTAATAAGAAAGTTCAGGAAAAATCAAATTAACTATACAACAAATAAGTAAAAACTTTTATTAAAAAAAGGAAAAAATTATGAAAACTTTAACAAATCTTTCACTGTACGCACATTGGTTTTTACGTTTAGCAATTGCAAGTGTTTTCATCTATCACGGTTTAACGAAATTCCCGGTTCTTGGTGGGATGGCTGAGATGATGGGTTTGCCGGTGGCGATACTTTTTCTCGTGGCTTTGGCAGAGACCGTTGGTGGGACATTAGTTCTGTTGGGCGGATTCCTCAAAGATTGGATGACACGCATTGGTGCTCTTATGGTCATTCCGGTATTACTTGGTGCGATATTCATGGTGCATTGGGGACAGTGGAATAATTTTGTTCAAACAGAATCTCATCCTATGGGCGGGATGGAATTTCAAGTTACGTTGCTGCTGGTTGCTCTTTACCTACTTGTTAAGGGTAACAATATAAATTCAAGTGAGGCAGCAAAAGTATAAACTTAATGAACATCAATTTAGCTATTAGGAGTACAACGTAATGAAAAATTTTGATGCTATAATAATCGGTTCAGGTCAGGCGGGCAACCCGTTGGCTCATAACCTGGCTGATAGCGGCTGGACAGTGGCATTGATTGAAAAGGAATATATGGGTGGTTCGTGTGTGAATTACGGATGTACTCCTACTAAAACAATGGTAGCAAGTTCTCAGGCAGCTTTTAATGCCGGAAATGCATCTCAACTTGGTATTGAAATAGCGGATGTAAAAGTTAATCTGAAAAAAGTTGTCGAGAGAAAAAATAAAATGGTTCACCAATGGAGAGGCGGACAAGAAAAACAGGCGGCTAAGCGTTCTAATATTACTGTGTTTAACGGCTCTGCTCAATTTACTGGTTCTCACGTAATTACTGTAAACGGTGAGGAATTGAAGAGCAAAAATATATTTATCAATACCGGAACGAGTCCTTTAATATTACCCATCGAAGGCATTAACGAAGTTAACTATCTCACTAACCGTAATATTATGGATCTTGAAGAAGTGCCGGAACATTTGCTGGTAATAGGCGGAAGTTACGTCGGGCTTGAGTTCGGACAGATGTTCAAACGCTTTGGAAGCAAAGTAACTATCATAGAACGTAAAGATCAGATAATATCAAAAGAAGATAAAGATGTTTCAGAATCACTTCAGGAAGCTTTGGAAGATGAAGGTATCCAATTCATAAAATCTGCGCAAGCAGTAAGTATCCGTAAAGATGCTAACGGCGGTCTGCATTTGACAGTAAAGCTCAATAATAATAAGGAAGAAGTAATAAAAGGTTCTCACATTCTGCTTGCAGTAGGAAGAAAACCAAATACCGATGGTCTTGGTTTAGATGCAGTCGGTATTGAAACTTATAAAGGCTATATTACTGTTGATGAATACCTGAGAACCAATATTCCCGGAGTTTATGCTTTGGGTGATGTTAAGGGTGGACCAGCGTTCACACATATAAGCTATAACGATTTTCAAATTGTATATCACAATTTATTTAACGATGAGAAGAAATCAATTAAAGACCGCATCGTTCCTTATACGCTTTTTACAGATCCGGAATTAGGAAGAGTCGGGTTAACAGAAAAGGAAGCAAGGGAATCCGGTTATAATGTTATGGTTGGAAAAATCCCTATGTCCCACGTTGCCCGTGCAATAGAAATGGGAGTTACAAAAGGTTTAATGAAAATCGTAGTTGATGCTGACACCGATCAAATACTTGGTGCAACTGTTTTAGGCATTAATGGTGGCGAGGTTGTTCAAACGATAATGGTATTAATGTATGCCAAAGTTAGATGGAAACTTTTAAAGGGTGCGGTTTATATTCATCCAACTTTAACCGAGGGGTTTTTCGGATTGTTGGAAAGTGTTAAATAATTATTTTAGGAGATGTATAATAAATCAGAATTTCACAAAGTTAGCGTTCACTGATAGTGTTAAAAAAATTCAGGAACAATACGGCTCAAGAAAATCCTACGCTCGTATGGAAATATCCGGCGATAAGTATGTTTTAACAACCAGGGAAATTCCTTTCATAAAATCAAGGGATAGTTTTTATATGGCTACAGTTGGAGAGAACGGCTGGCCGTATATTCAATACCGCGGTGGTGCAATAGGATTTCTCAAAGTAATTAATAATACCACTCTTGGATATGCTGACTTTCGTGGCAACATGCAATACATAAGCGCAGGTAATATAAACTCTAATAGCAGAGCATCTTTATTCTTAATTGACTATCCATCAAGACAAAGGTTGAAGATATGGGCAGAATCAAAAGTGGTTGATGCGGATGACGATCAAGAATTGTTGAAGAAACTCATTGTTCCTGATTATGAGACAAAAATCGAAAGAATAATAGTTTTCAACGTACTGGCATACGATTGGAATTGCTCGCAGCACATCACACCACGCTACACTACTGAAGAAATTGCCGGAGAAATAGGTAGATTAAATCCGGAGATATTAAAATCTTGCTGTCCCGATGATGTTGAGTAATAGCAAAATTGCAAAGCACATGCTTAAGGCATTATAAAAATTAATCACTTTCAAATAATAAAAATTAGAAAATAATGAAAAAACTAAGACAAACCTCCCCAAATAAATGGGTGGGGACAATAAGAACAATGTTGGGGATAATATTTTTAATGACCGGTATAATGAAACTTACATTTGCCGAATTTGGTTCAGCCTGGTCCATACAATTAATTGAGGCTGAAATTCCTTTCTATGCAATTAATTATTGGCTTGTTCCAGTCTTTGAAATTATTTTAGGTACAATTTTACTTATAGGATATTATTCCAGGATTGGCGCCGTACTGATAATCCCGATTATGTTAATCGCAATTTATGTTCATATAACTGTTAGTAATCCGGCAGCTTTTCCTGCTCAACCACAAGAACCATTTATTCCGATTGCTGTTATAATAATGGCTGTAATAGTTTTAATTAAAGGTGGTGGAAATTGGAGTCTGGATTTGAAAACCACAGAATAACTTGAGACCTAAATAGCATTAAATAAAATATTAACCAAAGTGTTAACAGTAATTAATAAATAATGAGGAGTGAAAAGTAAATTGGAGATTTCGTTATGATTGGAAAAAAAATAAAAGGACTTGGAGAGGTTGTATTAAGAGTTAAAAATATGGAGGCTGTAAAAGACTTTTACCAAAACACTATTGGATTGGAATTACTTAGGGATGGAAACGGGTACACCTTCTTTAAAATCGCCGAAGGATACAGAGGACATTTTCAAATTTTGGCTCTATTCGATTCATCAATTCCAACTGCTTTTGGACAAGTTCGTAATAATATTAAAGTTAATAATTCAAGCCTTCACCACCTTGCATTAGAAATCGATAAAAATGATTATGATATAATTCTGAAAAAATTTACAACAGAAGGAATTGAATTGAAAACACAAAAATTTGAATGGGTAAAATGGAAGTCGATTTTCCTGAAAGATCCTGAAATGAATATTGTTGAATTAGTTTGTTATGACTCTGAAATTTTATAAACGGCATACAACACAAAACAAACTGTATCAAATCGTAGTTTTTACAAAAAGTAATCTTGCAGCTCTTCCCACTAAGCCGCAAGTGCCATTTATTCCTGTTGCCATCTTAGTAATAGCTGTTATTCTTTTTATTAAAGGTGGTAGGAAATAGAGCCTGGAATTGAAACAATAGAATAAATTAGACTTAATTAGAATTAAAAAACATATTAACCTAAGTATTAATAGCAATTAATAAAAAATGAGGAGTGAAGTACGATGAGTCAAAACAGTATAACACGAATTGCCATAGTTGCCGGTGGTAGAACCCCCTTTGCAAAAGCTGGCAAAGCTTTCAAAGACCTTGGGCCATTAAAGCTTGGCATTCATGCTGTGAGTAACTTAATTAAGAAGTATGATATCGATCCTGCTACCATTGAGGCACTTGCTTATGGAGTAACACTACCTGAACCAGGTAAACCCAACCTGGCTAGAGAGCTTGTATTCGAAACCGGGCTTCCCAAGAGCATTGAAGCACAAACCATTTCATCGTATTGCATTACCGGGCTGCGTACACTAACAGTCATCGCAGATGCCATCGCGGTCGGGCGCATTGAAATAGGTATCGCCGGGGGAGTAGATTCTCTGTCACACGCTAAACTAAAAACATTTCAAGAGCCCAGCACAGGTCTCTCGATGGGCGAGCACACTGAACTTACCCGCAAGCAATGGGAGATTCCCCGTCAACGCCAAGACGAAATTGCCCTCAGTAGTCATCGTAATGCCATCGCAAAGCGGGAACATTTGGCTGCAGAAATTTTTCCGCTCTTAGGCGTTGAGCATGACACCGGTCCGCGCAGTGATACCTCCCTGGAAGCTCTGTCGGCGCTTCAACCGGTTTTCGAAGAGAACGGCACTCTCACAGCAGGAAATTCTTCCCCTGTCTCGGATGGTGCTTCTGCGGTTCTGCTTATTAGTGAGGAACGAGCTCGTACAGAAGGAAGGGAGCCGTTGGCTTTTATACGTGATATGGTATACGCTGCCATTGATCCGGCAGAGGGATTGCTGATGGCTCCCGCCATAACGGTGCCTCGCATTCTGGAACGAAATTCACTTAAACTCGAACAAATTGACTTGATTGAAATGCATGAAGCTTTTGCCGCCCAGGTACTAGCTAACGCCAAAGCCTGGGAACAAGGATGGAAAGCCCAGCCCATCGGAACCGTGGATTGGCAGCGGGTAAATGTATCAGGCAGCTCTGTTGCCATTGGACATCCCTGGTGCGCTACCGGTGGACGCATTGTAACAACTTTGGCGTATGAGATGGCACGACGGGATGTTCAGTACGGATTAGTGAGTATCTGCGCCGCCGGTGCCATGGCAGGTGCGTTTCTGTTGGAACGCAATTAAATCAGAACATCAATTAACACATGCTTACAGAGATGAAGATGATATACTAGAAGAAAGAAGAAATTTTATTCTTGAATTAATACAAGAATGACAATTATAAAATAGTAATTTACTGCATATCAGAAATTCATATTTTTTACAAGAGGTTTTGAGTGAAAGATAAAAATAAATCAAACTGGTATCCAATAAATGAGTTAGAGCAATACCGGCGGTTGCTTGATAATATTCCTGCCGAACTTGGTATCTTAGACCTGAAGGGTCGCTTTTTATTTAATACACCATCCGGAATTCAAGACCCTGAAATGCGGCAATGGGTTATCGGCAAGACTCACCATGAATATTGTTTTAAAAGAGGATTGCCGAAATCATTTGCAGATAATAGACAAAAATACATCGACCAATGTATTAGAGAAAAACAGACAATCACCTTTGAAGAACCAATCACAGATAAGTCGGGTCATATTCGCTATTATATTCGATTTTTTAGCCCTGTCCTGGATGACAATGGAAATGTAACTCATGTAATTGGTCATGGACAGGAAATTACTGAACTTAAAAAAACCGAAGAAGCGTTGAGAAAAGCCCTTGCAGAAGTAAAACAATTAAAAAACCGGCTACAGGCAGAAAACATTTATCTTCAGGAAGAGATAAAGTTAAAACATAATTTTGAAGAGATCATCAGTCGAAGCAAAGCACTTAATAATGTATTGAAAGAAGTAGAGCAAGTTGCCTCAACCAATGCCACGGTATTAATTCTTGGCGAAACCGGTACCGGAAAGGAACTCTTCGTCAGAGCTATCCATAGCATCAGTAATCGTAAGGACCGACCGATTGTAAAAGTGAATTGTGCAGCTTTACCTACAAACCTAATCGAAAGTGAACTTTTCGGACATGAAAAAGGCGCTTTTACCGGTGCGTTTTCTCGAAAGATTGGACGTTTTGAACTTGCCGATGGCGGCACTATCTTTCTTGATGAGATAGGAGATCTGCCGATGGTAAATGAATTTTTAGTTACTCACCTAAGGGAACTCAGTAATGATATTGCATCGGGTAAGTTTAATAAAACTACGGATGTTGTAAAAAACATTACCGGACATGATCCAAGATCATTCGAAGAATATATTAATGAACATAAAGATATATTTTTGAATTAAGATAATCGAGAGCTATAATGAAATTCAATATAAACAAAGACCTTTTCCTCTTTCAAAATAACTTTCTTCGTTTAGATGACGGAACTAAAGTCCACTACATTGATGAAGGAGAAGGTCCCGTTCTATTGATGCTTCATGGAAATCCCACATGGTCATTCTTATACAGAAAAATGATAACCGCTCTTAAAAGTGATTTCAGATGTATTGCTCCCGACTTTCCGGGATTCGGTCTATCAGAACAAACCGATGCTTATGACTTTTCTGCCGAATCGCATAGCAAAGTGCTGGAAGAGTTTTTGCGGAAAATAAACATTGACCACTACATTCTTATCGCACAGGATTGGGGTGGTCCCATTGGATTAAGTGTTGCAGAAAAACATCCCGATAAAATTATCGGAGCAGTTTTAGGCAACACCTGGGCGTGGGCGCTGAAAGGTAATTACCGATACGAGGGATTCAGCTGGGTAATGGGTGGACCGATTGGCAGATGGATGGCCAAATCATTTAATGGTGTATGGAAAGTATTTATGAAAAAGGGGTTTTACAAAAAGCCATCAAGAGAGGCACTGGCAATGTACAAAGCGCCATTTGCTAAAAAGAATAATCGGATACAAACTGCAATTTTTCCGAGAGAGCTGATAAAAGCTTACAAGTTTGAAAAAAACGTAGAAAAGAATTTGAATAAAATCAGCAGCATTCCCGTTCTCTTTACCTGGGGCATAAAAGATTTTGCTTTTAAAGTGGATCAATTGGAACGATTTAAAAAGCATTTTCCAAATCATCAAACTCATTTACTTGTGGCGGGACATTTTTGGCAAGACGAGCAGGGAGAATTAGTAAATAAATTAATAAGTGATTTGTATCATAAAAATATCAATCTAAAAATGTTATCTTAAAACGTGTTGTTGTAGAAATTAAATTAACCAAGAATAAAAGGAGTAATGAAATGGAAAATATAGAAAACAAAGTGCTTGAATTAGAACCACAAACAATTGAATCAGCTCATAAAATATCAAGCGATATTATGGATGCAGCAAAAAAGGGATTTGGGTTTATACCTAATATGTATTCTCTTATGGCAAACAATCCTGCATTATTAGATTCATATACATATTCTTATAAATCATTTAGGGCCAATTCCGGATTTAATCCTGTTGAACAAGAGGTTATTCTCTTATCAATCTCTTATGAAAACGAATGTGATTATTGCATGGGCGCACATAGTTTTGTTGCGGATAAAATGTCTAAAGTCCCTGAAGAAGTGACTAACGCCATACGCAACGGTGAAGAAATACCTGATGAAAAATTGGCTGCATTAAGTAAATTTACAAGAGAGATAGTTATAAATCGCGGAAGAGTTTCTAAAGAAGACGTTAATCGATTTTTAGAAACCGGATATACAAAAGAGCATATTCTTGGTGTTGTAACTGCAATAGGTATTAAAACAATGAGTAATTATTTTAATCATTTAACAGACACGCCGCTTGATGAAGCTTTTAGCGAAAGAGCTTGGGTGAAAATAAGTGCGTAGTTAAAAAAATAACTAACAAAAATAAAAGCACTGAATGGTGCTGTTAATATATGTTTTTTGTCTTGGCACGAAGGGTGCAAAAACTTCAGGAAACAATTCAGAAGATTTTTTCTTATTTTAAAACAATCAATACCTTTATTATTTTTTATAATTATAAATGAAAAAAGTTGTTATAATAGGAGGGGGGTTTGGCGGACTGGCTGCTGCTAAAGAACTGGCAAAGCATAGCTTTGATATTACCATAGTAGATAAAACAAATCACCATTTATTCCAGCCTCTTTTATATCAGGTAGCAACCGCAGCACTATCACCCGGCGATATAGCAAATCCAATCAGGTCTATCATGAGAAACAGGCAAAACGTAAAAGTTGTTATGGCCGAAATAACATCGATTGATAAAGTAAGCAAGGAGGTAAAGTTCAACAGCACATCACTTACATTTGATTATTTGATAATTGCAGTAGGTAACAGTCATTCTTATTTTGGAAATGAAGGATGGGAACAATTTGCGCCAGGGTTAAAAACACTTAACGATGCTTTAAAGATAAGGGAAGGTATTTTACTATCGCTTGAAGCCGCCGAGCGGTTGGCCGATAAAAGCAGGCACGAAGAATACCTGAACTTTGTTATTGTCGGTGGCGGTCCCACAGGCGTAGAGCTAGCCGGAGCTATTGCCGAGATTGTAAATAAAAACTACATAAAGGACTTCAGGAACATTAATGAAAAAATGACGAAAGTCTACCTGGTTGAAGCATTACCCAGGCTGCTACAGGCTTTCCCCAAAAACCTGTCAGCCAAAGCACTAGATGAATTAAAATACCTGGAAGTAGAAGTTCTTCTAGACCAGCGGGTGACAGGTATAGATAAGAACGGTGTTCATATCGGTGATGATTTTATAAAAACAAAAAATATAATATGGGCTGCAGGTAATAAAGCATCATCGCTTTTAGGAACTCTCGGTATTGAACTGGATAGATCAGGAAGAGGAATAGTTAATCCGGATTTAAGCATTAAAGATGATCCGGGTATATTCATTATAGGCGATGCTGCCGCATGCAAAGATGAAAAAGAAAAATTTCTACCAGAGCTTGCACCCGTGGCAATGCAGCAAGGACGTTATGTTGCAGGAATTATTTCAAAGGAAATTAATAGAACAGTGAAGAAAAGTTTTAAATATCACGATAAAGGCACCCTCGCTACTATCAGGAAAGGTAAATCTGTTGCTGTGATTAAGGGGTTAAAACTTAGCGGTCTGATTGCCTGGTTAACTTGGTCGTTCGTGCACATAATGTACCTGATTAACTTCAGGAACAAGATAAGAGTTATGACCGAATGGGCATGGTATTTTATTACTAACCGACCGGGAATAAGACTAATTGTTAAGAAATCTAATAAGGATCTTGACTCATGGTTAGCATAATCAGTCGAAATTAGTTGCTGCTAACAATCAACATTTATCAAAACCATATTAGTTTTTATTATAAGAATTAATTCTTGATACTTAAATACATATTTATTAAAAATGGAAATGGAGTAATTATTAAATACCTCTTGTGGCATGTATTAACTTTGGAAGGATAAAAGGTAAGGACTTAACAAGCATAAATGAAAAATTGTTCATTATTTTAGTAATAATAAGTTTTTGAATGAATATAGCAATTCTTATTCTATTTAAGAAAAGCTTATTCCATTCCGATAAATATATATTTTCTAATTCTTTTCTGGTGTATTTCCTGTTTTTTTGCCCTGCTAATAAGGATGAAATAAGTTTAGCAGATTGAACAGCCATACCTACCCCATCACCTGTTAATGGGGCAATAACTCCGGCGGCATCGCCAATCATAAATATTCCGTTCTCTACTATCGTTTTCTTTCCAAAAAATATATTACCTGTACCGTAAATAGGAAGTTTGTAAAGAAGTTTATCAAAATCTTTCCCAAATAACTTTCCTAATTTTCTGTTTGCATTAATTAAATTTAATATTCTATTGCGGGGTGATTGTTCACCATTAATTCTTTTCTCAATAAAACTGAGTGTGGTTTCTTGCTCAGATACTCTATTTAATCCGCAATAAATCCCTTCACCGGTATAAATCCTTATTTCATCTGCTGGAAAATTACTTATGCAATTATTTGGTATATTAAATTTTATTGCTTTCAACTCTGTTTCAGAACCAACAAAACTTCTATTTAGTTTTTTATCTAATATATTTTGCTTCCCGTATGCGGCAATTACATAATCAGAATTGATAATAATTTCTTGATCATCAGAAACTTTTATTTGTACTAAGAATTTATCACCTTCTCTCTTAAAAATTTTTGCTTCCGCAGGTTGATAAACCTTTACCCCAATGTTAACAGCGCTCTTCAATAAGAAATGATCAAATAAGGATCTCTTTAGTGCATAAGCAGGAAAATAGAACTCTGAAGAAATTTCAGTGCCCTTTTCATTAATAAATTTGAACTTAGATATCTTAACAGGATTTAATGAGAGGAAACTTTCAAATAAATTTAATTCTTTCAGAGTTTTCGAAACTTCTCCTGATAAAAACTCGCCACATAAAACTTCCCGTGGGAATTTTTTCTTTTCAATTATACAGGTATTAAGTCCATATTTAGAAAGATACAAAGCTGCCATAGAGCCCGCTGGTCCACCGCCTATTATTATAACATCGTGATGATAATTAATGCTCATTATTGATCCTTAGAAATAACAACTAAACACCTGGAAGCCTATTTACGCTTTATTTTGTAATTAATAATCTTTAGACTTTTAAACATATCAATTAATTCCGATTTTATAAATCCTTTTTTAAAAGATAATGATGTATAATTTTTTAACATCGAACTTTTCGAGAATAGAAAGATCAATAATTTAATACCTATTAAAGCCCAAATAGATTGCCTTAGATTATTTATAATCATTCCATTTTTAGCTATGGCAAAAGAAAATTTAATGATTTCCTGCTGTTTTGTCAATTTGTAATTTTTATCAAGGTTGATTGTATACCCAGACATTATCAAATTATTCACGTAGAAATAGTAATTGATAATTTCTTTCTTTACTATTTATATGAACATCTCTCTGAGGGAAAGGTATTTCAATTCCGTTTTCTTTGAATACTTTAAGGATTTAAAAGTAAAGTTTGCTTTTTAAAACCTGGGGTGTTGTTATGTGCTTTTTTAAGTCTACACACGGAGAGTAAAACTAAGTGAACTATCATCAAATTCATTAAATATTATATCGAAAGTAGAATTTTTCAAAAATAATTAAATATTTAAGAGATATGTTATATCTCAAAGTTATGGTATACCTAAAAAGATAGAGTTTGCTCTGCTTTTTATTTATCTTTGAGTAAAGATTTTCTATCAGAGAAATACTTATGAACTGTTTAATTAGTTTAATATTAGGCATATTGGTTTTGGCAGGCACCTCCTATTCGCAGGATGATAAATATACATCTGAAAGAGAAACTATGGTAAAGCAGCAGATTGAATACAGGGGAATAACCAATCAACCCACGCTTAAAGCGATGACAGCCGTACCCCGCCACAAGTTTGTTCCGTCTAATCTTATTGATCGTGCTTATGATGATAGTCCGCTTCCTATTGGTTACGGGCAAACGATCTCGCAGCCGTACATTGTTGCATATATGACTGCATTTATTAATCTGAAATCCGGACAAAAAGTTTTGGAAATCGGTACCGGCTCCGGGTACCAGGCAGCAGTGCTTTCAGAAATAGTTAAAGAGGTTTACACAATTGAAATAATCACCGAGCTTAATAATTCCGCTAGTAAAAGATTAAAGGACCTTGGCTATAAAAATGTTATCTGCAAAAACGCAGATGGCTATTACGGCTGGAAAGAATTTGCACCGTTCGATGCAATAATTGTAACTGCTGCTTCAGAATACATTCCACCACCATTAATTAAACAGTTAAAGGATGGCGGTAAGATGATTATTCCTGTAGGTTCTCCTTTTCTAAATCAGACTCTCATCTTAATTGAGAAAGAAGGCGAAGACATAACAACAACCAGCCTTCTGCCGGTACGTTTTGTTCCGTTTACGAGGGGGAATTGAAAAACGGTAATGCACATTTAGTTAGGCTCTCCGTTTCGCTCGCACTGATTTCAGTTTCAATTATAGCTTTTCAGCTTGTGCTGATACAGATTCTTTCTATCGTTCAGTGGTATCATTTTGCGTATATGGTCATCTCGGTTGCTATGCTTGGATTTGGTACGGCAGGTACCTTCATTTCTTTATTCAGAAAATATCTTTTGAATAAAATTGATTTATTACTTCCGTGGCTGATGGTTATTACAAGCTTGCTTATGTCTGTGTCTGTTACAATATCTCAAACATCACTGTTCAGTTTTGATTCCTACCGGCTCTTTGCAGATATATCCCACCTTTGGAAACTTATTGCTACTTATATGATTTTTTTATTGCCATTTTTCTTTGGGGCGTTAGCCATCGGACTAATCTTTGTTAAGCACGTAGATAAAATCGGTACGTTTTACTTTGCAAACATGCTCGGATCTGGCATTGGCGGGGTGATTGCAGTTGGCGCAATGTGGTGGTTCTTCCCTGAAAAACTCCCTGCTGTTGCAGCAATAATAGCTCTCTTTGCCGGATTAATTATTTTCCCAAAACAATTGAGATCCGTATTTTTTATAATCGTGGTTGCTGCGGTTACCGGACTTTCATATTTTTATATAAGCCCTCCTTCATTAAATGTTTCCGAATATAAAAGTATATCAAAAATATTAAATCTGCCAGAAACAAAAATCATTAAAAGGGAAAGTTCTCCTTATGGTACCATCGAAATTGTTTCAACTCCATATTTAAGGTACGCACCTGGATTAAGCATTAAGTATCCGGGAATGGTATCTGTTAACAACGCCGCATTCAATAATGGAGATTGGCTGGGTCCTTTAATTTCTTCGAAGAGAGATTCTTTAAAGTACATCACTTACTCGACCGAAATGATTCCTTATATAATTAGCAAAAGGAATGATGTACTTGTGCTTAGCTCGGGAACAGGCAGACAGGTTAACATTGCCCTATTGAATAACACAGAGAATGTTATTGCTGTTGAACCAAACAAATCCTTGCTCAATTTACTGAGCGGAGATTTTTCAAATGAAGTTGATTCGATCTATAATAATCCATCCGTTCAAATAAGAAATATCTCTGCGCGAACTTTTCTGAAATCTTCCCGCTCAAAGTTTGATGTGATAACACTTCCAATTATCGGTGCGTTCGGGGGAACATCTGGAATGTTTGCACTACAGGAACAATACCTGTTGACTAAAGAAGCATTCGGTGAGATGTGGAGTGGCTTGACAGGTGAAGGTGTAATCAGTATAACTACCTGGATTGATTATCCCTACAGAAATCCTCTTAAACTTATCGCTTCCTTTGCAGAAGTTTTAGAACAGAATAATAAAAATCCAATTGAACATATTGCCGCAATAAAAAACTGGAATACGATTACCTTCGCAATTAAACGCACTCCTTTTAATGGAAAAGAAATAAAAGTCATCCGTGAGTTTTGCAACAAGATGAATTTCGATCCTTTTATTCTTCCCGGTATTAAAGCTGATGAAAGAGAGAAGTATAACAAGTTGCAGGATAAATCACTCTACACGATGATAGATAAAATACTTGCATCACCCGAAGAAAGAGAAAAATTATATTCGGAATATCCCTTCAACATAAAACCTGCAGTTGATGATAAGCCCTACTTTTCACAATTTTTACAGTGGAAAAGCATCTCACAACTTTCAGAATTTTTTGGTAATCAGTTCGTCCCTTTTTTTGAAGTGGGTTACGTCCTGCTTTATTTAACTTTTATTTTAATAGTGATTTTTGCTTTAATACTTATAATCCTCCCACTTGTTAAACTTGGCTGGAAAGGAGGAAAAAAATCCTGGGCATTGATTTATTTCAGTGGATTGGGAACCGGTTACATGTTTATCGAAATAATTTTTATTCAACAATTTACACTTTACTTTGGAAACGTAATTTATTCCGCAGCTGCCGTTGTTAGTTTGATGCTGATCTCTTCCGGTTTTGGAAGTTTAGTTTCACAAAAGTTACAGGCTAAGCCAAACCGCATAATTAGAATTATATCTTTTATAGTTATCGCTTTAATAATTTATACTGTTTTCCTTCCCTCCTTGCTTAAAACAACTATTGTTTTCACTTTACCTGTTAAAATAATTATTACAGCTTTATTAATAGCACCTTCTGCATTTTTTATGGGAATGCCATTTCCATTAGGATTAAGAATGCTCTCCCTTAAAAACGAGATTCAAGTACCGTGGGCGTGGGGTATTAATGGTGTTTTTTCCGTTATCAGCACGGTGCTTGCAACAATAATTGCAATTGAATTGGGATTTGTTTGGGTGATGATTTTTGCTGCTATTGCTTATGGTCTATCATTGTCTGTTAATCTTAAAAGAAGTTAGCTATGTTTCCCCTTTACTTAGAAAAGCTAACACCAAATGATTTGAAAGAAAGATCAGAAGCTTTGTACGAACTCTTTGTTGAATGCAGAATATGCCCTAACGAGTGTAAGGCAAGAAGAAGCGAAGGTGCAACAGGTAAATGTCATTCAACCGATGAGGTGATTATTTCAAGTGTCGGTCCGCACTTTGGTGAAGAACCACCGCTCGTCGGTTCATTCGGTTCGGGAACAATTTTTTTTACAAACTGCAATCTATCCTGCAAGTTTTGCCAGAACTATGATATAAGCCAACTGGGAAGGGGAGAAAAAGTTTCTATTGAAGATTTAGCAGGAGCAATGCTAAAGTTGCAGCAGAGAGGATGTCACAATATTAATTTTGTTACTCCAACACATTTTACCGCACAGATTGTTGAAGCATTAATAATCGCTGTTGAAAAGGGATTGGAAATTCCAATAGTTTATAACTGCGGGGGATATGAATCGGTGGAAACATTAAAGCTGCTTAAAGACATAATTGATATTTATATGCCCGATATAAAATACTCAATTGATGAAAATGCAATAAAGTATTCTGGAATCAAAAATTATTGGGAGATTGTTACCAATGCAGTTAAAGAAATGCACAGACAAGTTGGTGATCTTAAAATAAGTAAACGGGGAATAGCTCAAAGAGGTTTGCTGATAAGGCATCTTGTTTTACCAAATGATGTTGCCGGTTCAAAAAAAGTATTTGATTTTGTTGCAGATGAAATCTCAACCGATTCATACATAAATATAATGGATCAATACCGTCCCGCATACAACGCATACAAATATGAAAAGCTGAATAGAAGAATAACTGCATCCGAATATAAAGAGGTTGTTGATTATGCATCTAATAAGGGATTGAGGAGAGGATTTGAAGAGTATTAATAAACAGGTTGACAGTAGGTTTACTACCCCATTAACTTTAGTGTTAATACCATCTATGTATGCGATAGGAAACGATTTTAAAAGGTTTGAGGAATATTTCACACCACGGGTAAGCTTGCTAAAAAAAGTTGATTGTGAATGCCTGCCCGATGCTAGGCGTAGTTTTTATGTCTTCAACGCTAGATTATGAGAAAATAGTAATAGAGAATATTAAAGTTATTATTAATTGTTTCATTGTGTCTTCCTAAAAGTTCTTTGTAATAACTACAAAGAGACAATAAGAATTTGAATGTGAAAAAAGCCCGTAAATAAAAAACATTTAAATGAAAAATTAGTTCTAATTTTTATGAATTATTTATAAAAGCAGTTTTCTCAACTACAGTTTTCATTATATACCCGCAGTAAACTGCCTGTCAAA
>JACZTL010000021.1 GCA_022573715.1 Bacteroidota bacterium | reverse complement strand
ATGCTATGATTTATATCAGTAATATTTCTTACTTTACTCAGTACGTATAGCAGTTGTTGGGCGTAATGTAAAAAAAACTATTCCTTAAAATTTAAAAATGCTGAATTTAGAAAAATATAAAACAGACCTTGACAATTTAATCTCTGATGGAGACAAGCTTCACAGGTCTATGCAATTTAAGTGCTACCCTGAAGAATTTGAGAAACAAATGAAACCAATATTGAAGAAAAAATATTATGACTTCAAAAAGAATATAAAACCATTCAAAGAAGGATATCAAACTTGGTATTCAGAAGCACTTGTTCTATTAAGGCAATTATTACCTGATAGAATTGCAGATTTTACCAAACTTTACGAAAAACCAAAAACCAGAAAAACAATAGATTATGGCAACTATGTTATAGAAGATTATCTTCAAAATTTAGTATTAAGAAACGGATATAGTAACAAAATAAAGGTTGGTCCAGAAGCCGCTATCAGTCAGTTTGAGCAACAGTTATTTATAGTAAAGTCTATTGTTAAAAGATTTGAAAGTACTCTCTTTGACATCCAACAATTAACTCAAGCAGATATTTTTGACTCTGAATTAGATGCAGCAAAAGAATTGAATAAAAAAGGTTTTATGCGTGGTGCTGGAGCAATCGCAGGAGTTGTTTTAGAAAAACACTTGGGACAAGTATGTCAAAATCATAAAATAAAAAATCTAAAGAAAAATCCATCGATTTCTGATTTCAACGATAAATTAAAAACCGCTGATGTTTACGAAACACCTGTTTGGCGAAAAATCCAACATCTTGGAGATATAAGAAATCTTTGTGACCACAATAAGAAAAAAGAACCAACAGTCGAAGAAGTGGATGAATTATTAACTGGTGTTGAAGGTATAATTAAGACAATCTATTAAAAACACTACGAACAACAAAGTATAAAAATAATAGGGCACGTAATTGCTAAATCAATAGGTTTGTGCATATTTACTTGTAACCAAATTTTTAAATTTGGCTTTTTGAAAAGAAAAGATAAAAAGTAAAAAATTAAAAATTAGGTTTGTGTTTAATCCGAAAAGTATCGCAGACCTTCTGCCCTACTATTCTTATACAGAACCGTTAAAGGAACTAATTAAAAAATCTGTAAAATATATGAAGAAGAAATATTGAGTTTAATCGGCAACATAATTTGGATAATATTCGGCGGGTTAATAATCAGCATTGAATATTTTATAAGCGGATTTCTGCTTTGTTTAACAATAATCGGAATACCATTTGGTGTTCAGTGTTTTAAATTAGCAATTCTTGCTTTACTTCCCTTCGGACAGGAAGTTGTACAAAAACCTGAAGCAAGTGGATTTCTTTCCACATTTATGAATATTCTTTGGGTTTTATTAGGGGGAATTTGGATAGCCGCTACTCATTTGATTTTTGCTTTGCTATTTGCTGTTACAATTATAGGAATTCCATTTGCAAAACAACATTTGAAACTGGCTTCATTGGCAATTACACCTTTTGGACATAAAGTAATAGGATAAAATATAAAATGAATGATAAATCAATTATTAAAAATTTATTTAAGCATATGCAATGGGCAGATGCAGAAGTCTGGAAAGTTGTTGAACAATCTCCAACTATTGAAAACGATAAAAAGATAAAATTGCTTTTGTATCACATTCACCTTGTTCAATTTCTTTTTCTTAAAATTTGGAAAAATGAAAAGTTAGATCACCCAAAAGAAGATGAATTTAATAACCTAATTGAAATCAGAGAATGGAGCAAGGAAAATTACAGCGAGTTGAATAACTTTCTTGATGAGTGTGGTGAAAATCAGCTTGAGAAAATTGTACAAATTCCCTGGGCTAAAGGAATTGAAAAAAAATTTGGCAGAGAACCTGAGCAAGTTACAATGAAAGATACTATGCTCCAGGTTGCAACACACAGCAATTATCATCGTGCACAAGCAAATATGAAATTGAGAGAACTTGGCTATGATCCCCCATCCGTTGATTATATTGTTTGGCTGTGGCTGGGAAAGCCAAAACCTTAGTAACCAAAAATCTGTACTATTTTAAAATAAAGGAGTTCATCTAAATGACATATTTATATGTTAATCATAGAGTTAAAGATTTTAACAAATGGTATGATATATTTAGATTTCACTACAAAATTCAAATTGAAAAAATAAAAGTTTTATTTATGCTCCCAATGTTGATAAAGTAAAAGAAGAAGTGGGTGTTATCGGTACACCAGGAATATTATTTTTAAACAAAGTATAAGTGATATATTTATGATTGTTTTCTTTGACGGAGTATGTAATTTATGCGTGAGTTCAGTAAAATTTATTATAAAAAGAGATAGAAATATAAAATTTAAGTTTGTTTCATTTCAATCTGAAACTGGAAAAAAATTACTGCATCTGCACGAATATAAAAATAAAGAATTTGACACATTAATCTTACTTAAAAACGAAAAAATTTACACTAAAAGCACTGCTGCTTTATTAATCTCTAAAGAGTTAAATGGACTTTGGAATTTACTTTATGTTTTTATTGTTTTACCAAAATTGATACGTGATCCCCTTTATTTGTTTATATCAAATAATCGATATAAATGGTTTGGGAAGAAAGATTTTTGCTGGTTACCGAGCCCGGAACATAAATCAAGATTTTTAGAATAAATTATAGGGATGAGTATTTTATATTGATAGTAATTTTATTGAATCATAAATTATATAAAATATAAGTTCACTTCACATTTATTAATTACAATGGAGAAAAGATGTCTTTATCAAAATTATTTTTAACAGAATTTGAACAGGAAATGACACACACACGTAAAACAATAGAGAGAATAACCGACGATAAATTTAATTGGAGACCTCACGAAAAATCTTTTACTATGGGAGATTTAGCTACACATTTAGCAAATGTACAAACTTGGGTAAATGCAACTTTAGATAAGGACGAGTTTGATATGCACCCAAAAGAGGGAGAGGAATTCATTCCCCCTAAAGCAGAAAATAAGAATGAAGTGTTGGAATTGTTTGATAAAAACAACGAAGAAGCCAAACAAAGTCTAACAAATACTTCAGATGAAAAATTAAATGAGAATTGGAGTTTACTATCAGGTGGAAATACAATTTTTACAATGCCTAAATCAGATGTAATTAGAAGTTTTGTTTTAAACCATATAATTCACCACAGAGCACAATTAGGTGTATATCTAAGATTGAATGATCTACCTGTTCCGGCTATTTATGGTCCAACTGCAGATGAAGGATCTATATAATTTTTTTTATAAAATAAACAGGAACAAAAATGCGAATAAAAAAAATCTTTTTAATACCATTAATTTTGTTATTAGTACTTGGTTTTTCATCGTGTAATAACAACGACGATAATGATGACTATTTAAATTTCAAAACACCCGGTAAATATCAAGCCGGTGGTGTGCAGATGATAAAATTAAAAGAAGGGTATAAGGTTTGGACAAAACGATTCGGCAACAGTCCAATGAAGGTTTTATTGCTCCACGGAGGACCGGCTTTTACACACGAATATATGGAATGCTTCGAAAGTTTTTTCCCGAAAGCTAATATTGAATTTTATGAGTACGATCAATTAGGTTCGTATTATTCAGACCAACCCGACAACGACAGTCTTTGGGTACTGGAACGTTTTGTGGAGGAAGTGGAGCAAGTAAGAAAAGCATTAGGGCTTAATAAAGATAATTTTTTCCTGCTCGGTAATTCTTGGGGAGGTATACTCGCTATGGAATATGCCGCCAAATACCAACAGAATCTTAAAGGATTGATAATTTGCAATATGACATCAAGTTTTGACAAATATGTTGTTTACAACACAAAATTAAGGAATCAACTTCGCCCTTCATTATTAGATTCTTTAAAATATTACGAAGATAAAAAGGATTTCCAAAATCCTGTTTATTTAGATATGGTGTTCAAGGAATATTACAACAGGCATATTTTGCGTATGACTGAATGGCCGGAACCTGTTATGCGAAGTTTTAAGCATGCTAATCAACACGTTTATGAATTTATGCAAGGTCCCAGCGAATTTGTTCCGGGTGGCAACCTGAAAGGCTGGACAATTACAAGTAGACTAAAAAATATTTATGTCCCTACTTTGGCAGTAGGTGCAAAATATGATACTATGAACCCGGAAGATATGAAGGAGATAAGTGAACTAGTACAAAACGGAAGATATTTATACTGTCCTAACGGAAGTCACATGGCAATGTGGGATGACCAGGAAGTTTTTATGACCGGTGTAATAAAATTTATAAAAGATGTGGATAGGGGAAATTTGTAATAAAGGTTTATTCGAAATTCCTGAAATACCCTAATAACGTACTTCGGTTTGCACGTGAGATTTCCCTCCCTTGGATAGGAAATCCTTCGGTACTTCTGCCTAATTTTCTTAATTGATGAACATTAAAGGATTCGAGATTTTCTAAATTTATTGAAGGAATTTTTTTATCTTCAGAAATTTCAATTGACTCATCAGTTGATTTTTTTTGTTCTAGACTTTCTTCACCTAAAGCTTCTTTCCTTAGTCTTGCTATCGTATCTGATGCTGTTTCCGTTTTCAGTTTCTCTTCTTTTGGTTCCGATTTAATTTCTATTATAGGTTCCTTTTTTGGTTCCTGCGTTCTAACTGATTCTGCTTTCTCTTTAACTTCTATTTTCTTCTGCGAAATAATTTCTTGACTGCCAATTTCAGGAATTATTGTAACGATTTGTTTATCTGGTTGAGGAATGACATGAGTAGATATAAGTTCTCCTACTCTTTTAGCTGCGGCTGCTCCTGCATCAACAGCAGATTTAACAGCAGCAACATCACCTGTAACTTTAATTGTAACTAATGCTGCTTTGGTTACTTCTTTTCCGATAAGTTTAACATTTGAAGCTTTTACCATTGCATCGGCTGCTTCAATTGCTGCTACCAATCCCCTTGTTTCAACTAACCCCAAAGCCATTGGCATAATATTTTACTTTCTTTTTGGAAGAATATGTTCTACTTCTGCGTGAGGGCGAGGGATTACATGTACAGACACAAGCTCACCGATTCTCTGCGCTGCGGCTGCACCGGCATCTGTTGCGGCTTTAACCGCACCAACATCACCTCGTACCATTACAGTTACATAGCCACCACCAATTGTTTCTTTACCGAGTAATTCTACTTTTGCTGCTTTTACCATTGCATCTGCAGCTTCAATTGATCCAACAAGGCCTTTTGTTTCTATCATTCCGAGTGCGTCCAGTGTCATGTAGTTGCTCCCAATTATTTGTTTAATTTATATACTAAAAATACTTTTTCAAGCTATAAATGTCAATTATTTTATTATTTGTTTTTTTATTATTTTGAATCAAGATATTCTTGTAACATAATTGCAGCGGCATTGCTGTCAATTAATCTCTTGTCCCTTCTGTCTTTTTTCTTTGTTCGTGTTTCTAAAATTCTTTTTTCAGCAATCCTCGAAGTATAAATTTCATCCCATAAAATAATATCAACCTTAAATAATTTTTCTAACTTTTCTTTAAATTTATTTATTTCCCGAATTAATATTGATTCTTTTCCGTCTTCTCGTATTGGATATCCAAGGATTATCTTATTAATACCTTTTTCATCCATTATATGTTTTAATTGTTTCCATAAGTTTTTATCATTTGTTAATGTCTCAAATGGATAAGCAAATGTTAGCAAAGGATCAGTCAATGCAAGCCCAACCCTCTTTGTCCCATAATCTATTGCAAGTGTTCTTTTTAGATTAAGGCTTTCCGTCATTTACGACTGCTCAAATCTTTCAACTGAATAAATGCCTTTCAATTTTTTAAGCCTTTCAACTAAACGAGAAAGATGTTCCAAGTTTTGTATGTAAACCGTAACACTACCTTCAAAAGTAGAAACGTTAGTACTAATATTGATTGATTTGATATTAGTATTTTGATAGGTGACAATTGCATGAGATATATCATTTAATATACCCGGAGCATCTTCACCTTTAACTGTTAAACCTGCAACAAATAATGAATCTTCCGAAGCCGGCCACTGAACAGGAACAAGTTTACTTGAATCATCTTTGGACAAGTTTAGCAAATCAGTGCAAGTTTTCCTATGAATTTTTATACCTTCTCCAATTGTAATAAATCCTATAATCGGGTCACCGGGTATCGGATTACAACATTTTGCATATGCATAAAATATTCCTTTATTGTCACCATCAACAATTACACTCCCTCTTTGACCCCTGGCAAGACTAGTAAACTTTTCAAATTTTAATTCCGGAACTTGCCCTTTTTCTTTATGTGTGGTTGTTGCTGTTAATATTTCGTCTATATTTATTTTACCCTGTGCAAGTGATTTATAGAAATGTCTTATATTATCAAATTTTAATTTTGTGATTAGTTTATTAATATCATTTTCTGAAAAAGATAGCTTCATTTTTTTAGTTCTCTTTTGCCACAATGCTTTCCCAGCTTCCACTATTTCGTCTTCTTCTTTATTTATCCATTTTCTAACAGCAGTTTTTGCTTTATGTGTAATTACAAATTTCATCCAGTTTTTATTTGGATGCTGATTCTTTGATGAAATAATTTCAACTTGGTCTCCGCTGTGTAAGATTGTATCTAAAGGAATTATTTTACCATTTACTTTTGCTCCGATACAATGAAATCCTACTTTGCTATGAATGTCAAATGCAAAATCAACAGGTGTAGAATTAGCAGGCAATCTTCTTAATTCTCCTTTCGGTGTAAATACATATATTTCATACTGATAAAGATTTAACTTGAAACTTTCCAATAATTCTTTTCTAGCTTCATCTTTTGTAGCAGAATCAAAAATTTCTCGTATCCAATTAACCCAATTCTCAAGGTCTTTATCTGTAGCCGTCATATTCTCTTTATAACGCCAATGTGCTGCCACACCTTTTTCAGCTACTTCGTGCATTCGCGCAGTTCTTATCTGAACTTCTACTAATCTTCCGTCAAGGCCTACGACAGTAGTGTGAATTGACTGATAATTATTTGATTTTGGAATTGAGATATAATCTTTAAATCTATCGGGAATTGGCATATAAAACTGATTAACAACTCCTAATGTTGTGTAACAATCATTTTTATCTTCGGTATTTAGAATTACTCTAACAGCAAAAAGATCATAAATTTCCTCAAAAGGTTTGTTCCTTCTTATCATTTTTCTATAAATACTGTAAAGATGTTTTGCTCTTCCGCTTATTTCAAAGTCAAGATTATACTCCTCTAATTTTTTTCTTAAAGGCTCGCTAAACTTTTTAATGTAAACTTCTCTTTCTTTTCGCTTACTTTTAATTTTTTTTGCTACCTCTTCGTATGCTTCTTTATTCAGGTATTTAAAAGACAGGTCTTCAAATTCCCACTTAACCTGTGCAAGTCCGAACCTGTTTGCAAACGGAACATATATTTCTAACGTTTCCTGTGCAATTCTTCTTTGTTTGTCGGGTTCCACAAATTCAAGAGTTCGCATATTGTGTAGACGATCGGCAAATTTCACTAATATAATTCTAATATCTTTTACCATTGAAAGAAGCATCTTCCGATAGTTCTCAGCCTGTTTTATTTCCTGCCCCCTAAATATTCCGCTGATTTTTGTAACTCCGTCCACTATATCGGCTACTTCTTTCCCGAACTCCCTCCTTATCAAATCTAAATCAAATTCAGTATCTTCAACTACGTCGTGTAATAATGTACTCACGACGGTAATATCATCTAAAGGAAATTCTTTTGCCACAATTAAAGCAACTTCGTAAGGATGTGTATAATAAGGTTCACCGGAAGCACGTGTATTATTCTTATGTGCTTCAATAGCAAATTCAAGGCCTTTAACGATCAACTTTTCATCTACGTGGGGTAAATTATTCCGGCAGGTTTCTAAAAGGTTGTCGCGAAGTTTTTCATATTTACTTGTTGTTAATTTCAAATGCTTTTAATATTTTATTTTTTTTATTTATAACTATAAAATGAAAAAATCAAGTCCCTTATTTATTTAATTATTATTCATTTAAAAGAGAAACTCTAAGACTTTTTACTCTGTCGAGCCTATTATCTAATTCATCTAACACAAATTCAGAAAGGTTTTTCATATTTAAAATTACATTACACAAATCTAATGCAGCCTTTTTATTTCCGAGTCTATTTTCTAATTGAGCAATTAAATGAAGCAGCACAATCTTTTGATAACCGTTCAAACTCCTCATAGATTCATAATCATTTAATATTTGTTTATAAACAGATATCGATTTATGCATATCAATTGATTCATAAGCTCTTGCCAATGCCCATTTAAATAGCCTGCTTTGAGGATATTTTGAAAGAATCTCATTAGCGAGATTTATAGTTTTTTGGAATTCTTTTTTATCAATATATATCCATAATAGTGAATTAACTGCCAAATAATTTGAATGTCTTGATTTAACAACTGCCAATTCTAAATATTTAACACCTAAATCTCTTTCATCACTAATCATAGGCAAAAAACTTCCCTTTTTACTTTTCCAATATTTAAATGTGCCAATAGCCGTATATGCTTCGTAAAATGTAGAATCCATCATCACACATCTTTCAAAATTCTTTATAGCATTATATCCGTTTGATATTGCAGAAATCCAATTACTTTCAAGTCCTTTAACATATGCATAATAACCCTCGGCAAGAGCCAATGTATATAATCTTAATACTGATTTGGGTTTTTGGTCGTAATTTTCTTCTGCAATTTTTTTTGCTTCTTCCAATAAATTTGATATATAATCCCATTTATATTCTTCACCAAGGTCAAATGATTTTGAAATTGAAACTACAGTAAGATAAATTTTCCCCAATGGATCTATTTTATCCAACGAATCTAATTCATTAAAATAATTTTCCGCATCATCATAATTCTGCAAGATTATTGAATTCATTCCATTTGTGATGAGAGAATCAGTTTGTGCCGGTAAAAAGTTCTGCGCCGAAACTGCGATTGAAAAAACTGATATTAAAAAAAAGAATAATAAAATCTTATAAAGTACCAAACGTTCTGTCCCCCGCATCACCTAATCCCGGTAAAATATATCCATTATCATTTAATTCTCTATCCAAAGAAGCGCCATAAATATTTACTTCCGGGTGCTTAGCTCTCAGTAATTCTACTCCCTCAGGCGCAGCAACCAAACAAGCAAAAGTAATATCTTTTGCCCCTCTCTTCTTAAGAAAAGAAATTGCAGCTGCGGAACTTCCGCCGGTAGCAAGCATAGGATCAAGCAGTAAGATTTTTGATCTGTCAATATTGCTTGGAGTTTTATAATAATATTCCAAGGGCAGCAATGTGCTTTCATCTCTTTGAAGACCGATATGTCCCACTTTTGCTCTCGGTAAAATAGATAGGAAACCACTGACCATTCCAAGACCCGCTCTTAAAACCGGGACAAGTACAACATCTTCATTTAAAAAATATCCAGTAGTTTTTTCTAAAGGAGAATCAATTTCTTTTTCAACAAACGTGAACTCTTTACTTATTTCAACTGCAAGGACTGTAGAAATACGTTTAACTGCTGACCTAAAAAATTCAGGCTGGGTAGAAGAATCACGTAGAATAGTTAAATCCCTTTTAAGAACAGGGTGATTTACTTCTATAAAATTTTCGTGTTGTGTCATTTTAATATCCAATAATTAAATAAAATCATTTAACTTTTCTTCCTAATACCGAAAGTAAATTTATCATTGGTGAAAGAGGCGGTGTATAGTTATAATCAATATTACTTAATAGATTTGCATTTATTTTATTGAAAATAAATAATGAAATTAAATCTGCGTAGCCGGAAACTTCCTTTCCGCCAAAAAATGATGCTCCCAAAATCAATTTAGTGTTTTTGTCATAAATAATTTTACCAAATACTTTTTTACTTTCCGGCATTACTTTAACCAAGTTTGGCATAACAGCTGAAACAGTTCCATAATTTAGATTATACATTTCAGATTCATTCGCAGTCAATCCAACTTGTGAATAATAATAATCAAATATTTTAACAGCAATATTTTTAATTATAGGTTGCAAAAATACATTTCCTCCTGCAGCATTTTCGCCGGCAATATGTCCTGCTTTGTGTGCAACTGTAGCAAGAAGAATGCAATCCGGTCTTTTTGTTATTGCGTTTATAACTTCTATGTTATCACCTGCTGCGTAAATGTGATTGTTGCACGTTCTCAGTTTATTATTAACCTTAATTGCCCCCGTAGCACCAATGTCCAATCCTGATTCTTTTGCAAGTTGTACATTAGGAAGAACACCCACTGCAGTAATTACCAAATCAAATTCTAAAATTCTTCCGTCAATTTTTATTGATTTGATTTTTTCGTCTTCAGAAATAATTTGAATGTTTTTAGCATGACTGTAAAAATTTACTTGATTATTTTTTAAACATTCTGATATTAGACTTTGAATCTCAAACTCACTTTTTGGGAATGGTAATTCTGCAATATCAAAGAGTGTAACACTCAGCCCCAATAAATTCAATGCTTCAGCAGTTTCTAATCCGATATAACCGGAACCGACAACGAGTGTTTTTTTTACATTATTATCAGAAATAAAATTTTTAATGAATAATAGATCAGAAATACTCTTCAGATTAAAAACATTGTTGTAAGGTGAGTAAATATCTAATTTAATAGAGGTTGAGCCCGTGCAAAGAATTAATTTATCATAAGGTACAGAAAAATTTTTTCCTTTTATTTTATCAACAACTATAACTTCTTTTTGTTTTTTATCAATCGATTCCACAGAATGATTGCTTAAAACATCTACACCCTTTTCTTCCTTAAATTTTTCAGGCGTATATAATACCACATTTTCGTAGGAATTAATTTCACCCGATAAAACATAAGGGATCTCGCAAGTACCAGTTGATATATATCCCCCTGATTCAATCATAAGTACTTCGACATTTGGATTAAATCTTTTTGCCTTAGCAGCAGCTGCGGGTCCGGCTGCATTTCCTCCTATTATAATTATTTTATTTGCTTCCACTACTTTTCTTTAAAACTTAATGTTATTGGTACCCCGTAAAACCCAAATTTTTTTCTAATTGTGTTTTCTAAAAATTTTACATAATTAGCAGGAACATATTTAGGATAATTTGTAAAAAATAAAAAAACAGGATAATTACTTCCGACTTGTGTTACATATTTAATTTTAACTTCTTTACCAGTCTTTGTAGAAGGTGGAGGAGTTTTATTAATTTCAGGTAAAAGCGTTTCATTCAAAACATTTGTCGAAATTTTCTTTTTACGTCCCTCTTCAATTTCTAAACAAATATCTATCAATTTAAATATCCTCTGCTTTGTAAGTGCTGAAATATAAATAGTAGGAATATAACTGGCTGAGCCCAACGATTTATTTATTTTATCCGACATTTCTTTTGCAGTGTTTGTTTCCTTTTCGACTAAGTCCCATTTATTTACGGCTAATACAATGCCCTTTCTCCATCTTATTGCTTCATCAATTATTCTCTGATCCTGTTTTTCCAATCCGAATTGAGCATCGAGCATAACTACGGCAACGTCACATTCCCCGATGGCTTTTAAACTTCTGATATTAGAAAAAAATTCGATATTTTCTTTAACTTTTTTCTTTTTTCTTAAGCCTGCAGTGTCAATCAAGATAACTTCTTTACCGTAATATTTTAAAATTGAATCTAAACTGTCTCTTGTTGTTCCTGGAATGTCTGTAACTATGCTCCTATCATAACCAAGTAAAGCATTAGATAATGATGATTTGCCTACATTCGGTCTCCCGACAATTGAAATTTTAAGTCTATCATCAATTTCTTCATCTTCATTTTCAGAAAAATTTTCTGTAAGAACATCTAAGAAATCACCTATATTTCTGCCCATTGTTGCTGAAACGCCATAATATTTTTCTACCCCTAATTGATAAAATTCAGTTGCTGCAATTTCTTGGTTTTTATTATCTACTTTATTTACAACAAGAAAAAAGTTTTTACTCGAATTTCTGAGCATTTTTAATATTTCAACATCCATCGGGTTTATTCCCGACTGAACATCGACCATAAAAATAATTGAATATGCTTCTTCTATGCCAATATCTACCTGCTCCCTAATTGCAGTTTCAAATAGGTTTGATGAATCAGGTACATATCCGCCTGTATCAATCAATCGAAAATTCTTTCCAGCCCATTCCACTTCACCGTAATTTCTATCTCTTGTTACACCGCTTGTGTCATCAACTATTGCATCTCTATAACCTACTAAGCGGTTAAAAAAAGTTGATTTACCAACATTCGGTCTACCTACAATTACAACTAATGGTTTTTTCATGCAATAAAAATAAGCAATATATATTTAGTATTGTATTTGTCTTTTTAACAAACACTCAGTTTTTTTAAATTTTAGATTAGATAATAATGAAAAGAAATTAAAAAATTAATTTTAATTTTATTGTTGGTACAAGTTCTCTTATTCCAGCAAACTGTTGATTTTCAACCCTCATTTTTAAACTTAAATTACTATTATATTTAGAAGTGCTCCAAACAGCATCAATTGCGCTTAAGAAATGGTTGATATAAATACCTATCACAGCTCTATCAGAGATATTATAATAATCATTTGCTTTGCCTCTTTCACCGGAATAGAAAAGAAAATTGGGTGACAAAATATGGAAGTCAGTATCGCTTTGATTTGCATCGTTCCAACCATGACTATATTGAGGATATTTGCCGATCAATTCATAATATTGCTGCTCTCCGAAAGTGGGCAACCGGTGTGAATATCCACCGCCTAAAACAGCTTCAAATTTATTTAATTCACCGAAGTCAACACTTCCGTCACTTTTGAAAACATTGTAATCATTCGGATCAACCGATGGATTTATATTGTTGACATTATTAATAGTCCATTGCACATATCTTTTTACATCCCAATTTTTGTTAGCATAATTTTCAAAGCTTGCTGTTTGATCATCCCCTTTGTTATTATAAATAACTGCTGAAGTTATAACGATGGCTTCTACTGCAGCAAATATTCCAGCTTTCAAGTAATTACCTGCATAAAATTCTCCTCCTCCAGGAATAAGAAGTGAAAGAAATCCTGCAAGCATCGGGCTTTTTTTATAATTGCTTTCAAGCATCAATTTTGGTGATTTTTTGTAATTGGTGTTCTGTAAAATAGTTTTGGAATCTGTTTTTAACTTACCCGTTAAATAATATTGATCTGTTTTTTTAACCTGACCTAATAAGTTAACGGATGTAAAAATTAAAATAATAATTAAAAAGGGTAATATTTTATTTTCTTTTTTCATATAAATATTCGCCAAAATTATAGACATAATTATCAGAAATCAAAGCCAAAACTAATACCCCCGTAAAACCGCCATTCTTTTCCGTAAGTAATCTGCTGACCTCTGATTGTATTTGTAAATTTATCAAAGCCGTAAGCTGCACTAACAAATAAAGCTGTCGGGAAAATATAAAATGAATTCATCATTACTCTAAGTTCTGCTCCCACTCCTTTTTTAAAGCTGCTTAAAGTAGGAAGACCGCCATTCCAAGCGTTTCCCACATCTGCAAATACTGATACAAAAACTTTATCAAAATAAATTTGGTTCCACCTTTTATCTATATCCGTTAAAAGCGGTAGCCTATATGTAACATTTATCCAAGCCAATTCGTTACCGGAAATAGCATAAAATGGATAAGCTCTCATTCCGATAAGACCACCAATATAGGAATCAAAAAAATCAGGGCGAGTAGTACCAAGAATTGTAACAGCCCTTGTTCTAATTGTTACTGTTTGATTACCGCTTAAAGGTATATGAAGTTTTGAATTAAATTCAAATTTTGAAAAATTAAAATTTTCAAATGCAGGCTGCAATAATCCACCTTCAACTACATAATTTCCTTCGGGATTAAATTTATTAAACTCATAATTATATTTTATTTCATATTGAAGCCCGATAGGATTTATATCGGAATTAACTCCAGGTTGAATATGATTATAGTTATATGTCACTTGTAAATTTCTTCCGATAAAATATGTATCATTGGTTGTTGGATACAGCGCATTATTGGGAAGAAGAAAACTACTTAATGTTGCCGAATACCTGCTCCAAATAAATCTAAATTCGAGACTTTGAAATCTTGAAAATATTTTTTGTTTAGCTGCAATATCTACTTCAAATAAATTGTAAGTTACATCTGTTGGGACAATAAAATCATAATTTACAATATTCCCTACGGTATCGGCACCAAAGAAAACATTCAAATCAGATTTTCTTGTTACATTGTATAGCTCTAAAGTTAGCTCCGGTTTAATACCTAAATTAAATAATCCAGGTAGTTTATTGCGATAGATAAAATTCAAAAATAAATCTCGTTCACCAACAGTATTTATGGAACCACCGGCAAATAAAGAATACCTGTTCAGCATATCGTTTGAAACAACAAACAGTCCTGGTTTTAACTTTTGCAGAAATGTGTTTGAGGTTGTATAATTATCATATCGTATATAAGGGAATATTGAAAGCTTAGAAAATGCTCTGCTGTATTTTTCTTTCTTATAGGATGGTGTCTGGGTATCATCATAATTTTTTAAAGCATTCAAATCAAATTTATCTATATCACCATTAGGTTTATTATAATTTAATGGTGGATTATTTAGCCAAACATAATCGTTACCTTTTAATATTTTTTCCTGTTCTGATCTATCTATCTTAAAAATTTTATAACCCAAGGATGTATATCCGGCATAAACAATATCACCTGCTTCATTAACATCAGGCATGAAAGCTCCGCCGATCCCATTTGTAAGTTGTTTGTAACTTTTATCATTTAGATTATAAAGATATAAATTATATATACCTGTCTTATCGGATGAAATAATTAAATTATTTTTATCCAAAAATACGGGATTACGTTCGTCATTTTTAGTTGAGATAAGTAGTCCAAAATTATTCCCATCAATGTCAACTTTAGCAATATCTCTGCCTCCCTTGTTCGAGTAACCGAAAATAATATATGTATCATCAGGAGAATACTTCGGATTATAAACTTGTTCTCCATTTTGGAAGAAAGTTATTTGCCTGAAATTTTTACCTTCTATATCAACTGCACCTAAATTTGTTGTCCCGTCTCTTTCAAATAAAAATACTATTTCTTTCTCGTCGTGAGAAACATTGGGCTGATTTGCTCTTAGATCATAGGTCAATCTTTTTTCTTTTTTAGTATCTAAATCATATTTAAAAAGATCGTGCACATTATACCAATTAGGATTGTCATCCTGCAGCTTAGAGTAAATAAGAGCATTTTTCCCGGGTATATAATTTACTGTTGAACGGATATTACTGACCAACTTATTCTCTTTACGGGTTTTAAGGTTTAACGAATATATACTTGAAGATGAAAAATAATCAGCTGTTTTGTTAGAGATATAAATAATTTTTTTACCGCCATCGGCAAATATTGGATAAAAATTTCCGAAGCCTTTATCAGCTATTTTTTCACCTCTAACTAAATTTGATAAAACTTTTTCGCTACGTTTTTTATAATCGCTTGTAACAAAACTTTTCCATTCATCATAAATCTCCTGACCATCTTTCCCGAGTACATCTAAAAATGCATCATCAATAGTAAAGTTGCCAATTTCAGAAAGAGCTTTTGAGATTTTTCTTAATTTATCTTCACCATATTTTTGAGCTATATATAGTGTGAGTGCAAACCCGGAATTATAAACGGATTCGTTCCCTAAACTCGTTTTACCGAATACTCCCATTTGTCCCCAAGTAAGCATACTATTATCTAAAGCATATGAACGAAGTATCATATCCCGATGTGAGTCCCATAAATCATAATGAAATTCAAACCGCATATATTGAGCGGTACCTTCGGCAAACCAAGCAGGAACATTTATGCCTGCGAGAGGATAAGAAACAATAACGTTTGGAAAACCATAAAGAATATCGGGTCTTCTAACATCTTCATAATTTAAAGCCTGGAAATAAATAACCGGGATACTTCTTGAAAATTTCATTGATGCCTGGAGCTGAATCATATGTGTCAGTTCGTGCGAGATAACATTTCTTAACCAGTTATGAGTACCCCTTAAATCAAAGTCCATTGCGCTTGTCCAAATTTCAATTTTATTATCGAAGAAGTAAGTTGCACCATTTGAATAATCATCAATATCTTTAATCACAAAATGGACTTCATCAGGTTCGTAATTATAAAGAGAAGTTAAAGGACCCCAAATTTCATCTGCTATTTTAACAACTACTCTAGCAGATCTTTCCGCCTCTGAGTGAAAATGAACTGCCACGTGCTTGCCTTTTATTGTATACCATTCAAGTTCGGGGTGAAAATCTGAAAATTGTGCCAAAGCATTTGTAATAAATAAGATTAAAAAAAATACAATGAATAAAAAAGCTTTTTTAATTTTTGAAATTATTAGTATCAACGTATTTGTTCCGCCTAAAAATTTATTTTACAACAGCAATCTTAATTATATTTGTTTCGGTTTTACCGCTACTTCCAGCAGCTTCAATTATGGCTAAATAAACGCCACTTTGTATGTTTGATACATTCCAAACTGTTTCATTATCAAATCCGCCTTGTGCAGTATTATTTAATTCGGCAACTAATGAGCCGGATATATCAAATATTTTTATGTTAATCTTTGAATCTTCATTTACAAAATAGCGGATATTAGTTGTGGAACCATAAACAGGATTCGGATAATTGTATGATCTATCTTTTGGTAAAAACGAATTTACAATATTTGTAGTTTTAGCAGCAGGCAAATAATTAGTGTTATTTGCATTGCCATTTTCTTCTGTCCAAATTAGAGTTCCGGGAGTTGTAGATATTGTCCATATATAAAAATAATTTTGATCATCAATTGCGGCTAAAGCACTCTTACCATCAAGAATAAAATATGAAAGTGTTGAAGAAGTATAATTCCCCATCATAATTGGAAAACCGTCAACTACATTAGAAGTACTTCCATCAATAGCAAAAATTCTTCCGTCATTAGTTACGGAGAATATCTCAGCATTATCATTTCCAAAGAAATCGGTACTAATAATATTTCCGGTAAAGCCTATCTTTTGATTATCCGTAAATGGGAAATTATCGGCATTAGTTCCGTTTATAGTTTTAGCAATAGATTTATTATTAAATGTGTACAATAAATAATTGTTACCGTCGTTTTTCAAATCAGTTAAGGACAGCATCTTATCAAATAGTTCAGTTGAATTACCATCATAATTGAAGCTATTTTTCAGCATCCCATTATTAAAAACAAAAACTTTTGAATTAGTAGAAACCGTGGACACATACTCCCCGTCTTTGTTTTTAGTCATAACTAAACTGGATGGTATGTATCCTAAAAGTCGATATGTTTTATCTTGAGAATCACCAAAGTAATAATCTGGTAAGGGGTTCGTAGTAAACGGAATGGTTACAAATGAAAGATAATCTTCGGATGCAGCTATAAAAAGTAGAGAGCCGTTTTTAGTATCCAGGCTATCCTTTATTACAGGTGACGTTGAGGATAAAGATGAAAGTAAGTACGTATTTATAAAACCATTTGCTGTCCCGATCAAAACTTCATATTCATTATTAATATTTTTCCTAATTATAGGCGGAGCGGTAATATTACTTTGTAAATAATACCTAAATAAATTAAATGTGGCACCATTATTAACTAAAACATTTATAGAATTGTTATGTGCACCTATAATAAAGTTGATACTATTAACTTGAACATAAGCCGTTTTAAAAGAAGAGAATCCATTAAATACACTGACTATATTAGTTGGTATACTACCTGTGTTATCTACTAAGTACATATTAGAATCCGATACTACACTGAATTGCGCACCGGGGTAATTTTTCAAAACTGTAATATGATTTTTATTTGAAGGCAGATTTAATTTATTATTTACTAATGGGTTAATTAACGAATCACCGTAACTTACAAATAAACTCATAGAATTAGCAATATCGGAAAAATTAGAAATTGTTATTAAACTATTTGCTCCAGTGTTAGATTTACTACTTGGCCTGGTATCCTGCGCAAATCTATTTTCATAAAATTCTGAATTATTTCCGTTAAACCAAAAATCATCAGCAGTTCCTTGTCCGATTATAACATCCCCGATAATAGATATAAATTTTTCACCGATGTCAAAAATACCATCTGCTTCTTCTAAAAATATCCCTCGATTTTTGCTGTCGGCATTTATTTTATTGCTGTCTATTTTAGCATCAATTATATTTTCGTCAATATGCCAGATAAGTATCCCGTTGCCAGGCAAAGCCCAGTCATACTCATCTATATTGATTAAAACACCTTCCAAAGAATCGACATCATTATTATTAAATCCGTTAATATCCGAAGAAAAACTTTTTTGTAATGTATCAACACCGCTTATGTACGTGATATTTGCTCCGTCATTGTTAACATCACGGTTTCTGTTTTCAACTAAGAAATATTCTTTTGAACTTATTGGGACTTTTAAAATTACCGTATCCGTAAGTGAAGCAGCAAGGTCTGCAATTAAATTTATATTATATTTGCCCGGACTTACCGTTACTGATTGTGCCCATCCTAATTTAATTTTTTCCCAAGCTGATGGCTGAGGAGGAAATAACCCTCTAAAACTGAAAAATGATTCGCCATCCATCAAACCAAAACGCCCAATTGCACTTTCACCGGTTGTTGTATTAAATAAGTCAGGTAAACCTATAAAGCTGCCTATATTGGCTGCCAATAATCCATTAAAGGTAAGCTCGACTAATGTTGTTCCTAAAATATTTTGACTTTCCCTACTTTCTGTTTCAGGCATTATCATAGAATTTGGTATTTTAAAAGAGCTGTTGTTTATTGCAAAACCTTCAAATGATTCCCCAAAAATATTCTTCAGGGTTTCATTACTTAAGAATATTGAAGGTAAATCTTTTTCAATACCGAGACTTCCCGGTAATGTTATTTCATTTCCAGCACCGGCGTGAAAAATTATAAATAAATTGTAGCTGTTAAAATCAAATCCTGGATTAGAGCTACTTACCAATTCCCAAACTTCCTGTGAATAATCAGCAAGATTTGAAAAATCATCTGAATTCCTTGGAGGAGCATAATTTCTCATTGTCTTAGAAACTGTAACAACATCAGGTAAAACAGTATATCTTATTTTTAGCTTATTTTTAGAAACTTGGGTGTAATAATTTTTAACAAATTCCAAGTGATTTTCAAAATAATTTTTATTGTGTGGTAATGGATCTATAATAGAATTGCCATAATCCTTTGAATAAATACTGCCAAATGTACCGTCTCCAAAAGTGGCTTCGTCTTTGTCAACTTGGAAATCAGCCATTACAGCAAGAATTTTTAAGGTATCTGCTGTATAGATGTTGTTATTTGAATAATTGGATGGAAAATTTAATGTATAATTAATACTAGATTGGGCAGTACCACTGCCCAATCCAAAAATTAGAAATAATAATGAAAGAAAATATTTTAGCATAAATGCTTAAATTCCTCTTGGCAATCCCACAGTATTAGTCTGAATACCTCCCCAGCCAATAGAGACACTAAACCTGAGAGTATCGGAAAGCGGATGATTTGCACCACCTTTGAAAACAGATGTTGTAATATAACTAAAGTCAAAACCGTAAATATCAAAACGAATACCAGCACCAAAAGTAACAAATTTTCTGTTTCCAAAAGAAGGGTCTTCATAAAAGAAACCGGTTCTTAAAGAGAATAAAAAGTCACCCGGTATACCGTAAGTATATTCAACACCCATAGAATAATCTATAGATCTGAATACTGGTTTTTTACTCCACGAAGAGAATATAGCTTTGTAAAAATTTTCAGCTCCAGTACTATCTCTAACAACTAAAAGTTTACTCATATCAAATGTATAGATAAAAGAATTAAAATCATTATGGAACAATTGGATAGCCATACCGACTCTTAAATTAGTTGGTATAGGATCAGCTTGAGCCTGATCAATATAATTTATTTTAGGACCCAAATTACTTAGGTTTATTCCAAGACTGAATCTCTTGCTCAGATCCCCCAATAACGGAATATTAAATTGATCGGGTCTCCACATCCACCCAATATCAAAACTAATAGATGTAGCAGTACCTTTTCCCTGTTCTAATGCTACAGGTTGATCAGACAATCTACTATGAATTAATCTAAAATTAAAACCTAAACCCATATTATCACTTATCTTAGTTGCATAACCTAGAGTAAGAGCAGCATCAAAAGCATTAAAAGTTCCAAGTGGAGTCGGATCATCAGGCCCAGTCCTAACGAATTCTCCAAAATTCATATAAGTAACACTTGCTGTTATGCTACCATTAAGGCTCTCAACATACTGTCTGTAAGTTAGATAATCATAAAAAAGATCCAAATTAAATTGGGGTAACCAATTACTATGTGTAATACTTAATTCCTTCCCTTTTAAAAATCCAATTCCAGCAGGATTCCAAAAAATAGCAGAAGAATTATCTGCCAGTCCGACACCGGATTCACCCATACCTCCCGCTCTTGAATCAGGGGCTAATAATAAAAAAGGTACTGCAGTTTCACCGCCTTGTGCATAAATTCCTTTTGGTAATACTCCTAAAAAAACTATTAACATTACCAATTTAATTAAGCTTTGCATATTACTTCCTCCGGTTATTTTTACTAAAATGATGCAATTTATTTTAGTACAGTTATTATTTTATCAATATTGAGCATCATATTCAATAATCAATATTATTTAACAATAATCATACCTATCTGATTACTGCTAATTTACCTAAAACACTTTTACTAAAAACACCATCTACAGTTTTTACAATAATCTTATATAGATAAATACCGTTTGCAATTAAATCACCATCCTGGTCTCTTCCATCCCAGGCTACAGTAACAAATTTATCGCTAATGCTGTTTCTTTCAATTCTTCTTATTAACCTTCCGGCTACTGTGTATATTTTAATTTTTACATCTAAAAATGTATTCAAATTTTGTTGAAATGTAAATGTAGTATTTGACGAAAATGGGTTCGGGTAATTGTAAACATTTCTTATCAGCAATTCATCTTGTGATACTACACTAAAGAAACTTTCCTGACTTGAAAAATTATTAAATACATCCCAAGCCTTTATTTTAATCTTATAATCACCGGGTGACAAATTATTAAATGTGTAATTAATTTGCCCGGTTTTGCCACCTGAATTTAGATCACTAGTAAAAAAATTTGTAAAATCAATAGGTGAATTTACATTATCGTTTAATATACCCTCTAATTTGTGCCCTATACCTGTACCTGTTGTATTTAGACCTGTATTATCTGAAAGTTTTACAATCAATTTTGAATTAGGTGTAATTAAGGTATTATTTCGTGAACTTAAATTATCAAAGAATATATCAATAGAAGGACCTTCCCCGTCGTTAACGGCAGTTGTATCGGTACCACCTATTCTAACTTTGTTTGTAAATCCTATTCCATCTATATTCTGCCCTGTAAAATAAAGAAGAACTTTACCGTTTTTATTCTCATACGAGATATCTTTGGGTACCACAAAATTAGTCGAAAATTTACCGTTATTTATAGAAATTCTACCTCTAAATATTACACCGCCCTGCAGAGACATGGGAAAATTATTTATAGCCGGTAGCGATACATTTCTTTCAGAATCAAATACAGTAAGTAAACCTTCACCGTTAAAATCATTCCAATTTGAGCCGTCTACTCTTTTTATTTCACCTGAAATATTAGTATTACTTAAAGCTTTGAGTTGTATATCAGTTGCAGTAGCAACATATTGATTGTTAATTGAATCAATACTTGCCACAAACCGAGGTATAGCTAATCTTAAAGTAGGATCACCAAAAATATGATATTTTTGATCATTAGTTCCGTGAAAAATTTGTTTTGTTAAGAAATTAGCCTTTCCAATCGGAATGCTTAGGTTCATTGTATCCTTTTCTGATTTTAATAAATCACTAAAGAACTGATACATTAATGAGTGATTAAGAGAAGAATACACTAAACGTGTGGCAGTAAAAACACCAATAGCTCCGGCATTTTTCAAAAATAAAAGCTCTTCTGCTGCACTCTGAAAATCAGGAATATCATAATATCCGAAATCGCAGGTAGCAGCACTTAAAAAGAAATATTTATCATTATGAAGTTGAGGAATAGTAGCACTTTTAACAAAAACTTCTTCGTGTGCCCAAAGAGAAGGACTCCCGTGTCCAACGTAATTTAAAATTAATGTTCCGTTATTAATTGCATCTATAATAGCTTTATTTACTGTGGGCATTCTCCTTCCGGCACTAGTCAGTTCAAAAGGAAATGCCGCCATATAAATTTTATTTTGGTCAAACGAAGGTGGAATAATTGTATTACTCAATATTTCAGAAGGCGCTGTATGTTCTGAGCCCTCAAATGTTGTTGTTGTAAATCCGTCATCGGCAACTAATGTAATTAAATTTCTCCAAATACCTGTAGATGCAGAGTTTTCATATTCTATTATTTTATCAATTAAGTTATTTGCCTCTTGAAGGGTTCTAACCGTCATTCTACCCGAAGCAAGGTCAACAAAGGAATCATTTCCGTTTACTTTAACGTAATAATCATCCGAAGTAAATGAAGGAATAAGCGAAAGGGATTCCACTGTTTCTGTAGCCGGGACATAATTATTGTCAAATCCTTCTACATTTTTTGGGTCATAAGTACCTTTGCCCATAAATAGAACATACTCCGGAGTTATGTTCCAATTATCAAAAGTATATTTAAGAAAATCTCTAATTGATGTAACATCAACATTCCCTCCGGAAAACTCATTGAAAATTTCATCAATATCAACTACAATGGTTGACATAGTAATTTTTGACTGAGTTTCCCTGTACTCCTTTAATCTGTTTGCGGCATCTAAAAAGTTTTTATGTGTTATAATAATAAATTTTGTGCCTTCACTTATTCCGTGTAGGTTTGAATTACTGACCTGGCTTATATTTGAGATGACCCTGAATTGATAACTATCATCACCAACAGCTATATATTTATGAACATTATCCTTTAGCTCATTTGCTTGAAATATAAATTGTCCACCGCTCTGCTGTATAGGATTAGTAACCATCTCTACATTTGCATAGTAAGTCACGTCGAAAACAAAGATATTTGAATTTGAAAAACTATTTAAAGAATATTGAATAAGTGATGTGGTATCTTTTGAATAAAAAAATAAATTATCGTTAAAAGCCTTTAATTCTTTTTGATAACGAATCTCGAAATAATCTAAATATCCGGTTGTTGTAACTGATGATGGAGAGTTAAGCGAAAATTTTAAAACGCTCCTATTGTCAGGCAATATACCAGTAAAAGAAATATTTTTAATATATGCTCTTCCGTCTATATAAGGAGCTGTACCGTAACCGGGAAGTACCTGAGAGAATATTTTTGTTGAATTCTCCGAAACATCTAATATTAAATTATTTGATGCAGCATTAACAAATCTAAAAGTATAGCTTAGAGGATATGAATCTATCCTTCCATCTAATTTATTAGTATATGAATGTTCTAAACTTGAAGTTGTAAATTCATCACCGAGATAAATTCTTCCAGTTTGGGCAATATTTTTTTTATCTACTTCCAAAGAAGCAAATCCTACAGAGTTTGTTTGTACATAAGAACCTGTAATATTAAAACCAACTTTGCTGATAACTCTCTTACCTTGATTTCCCCCTGATGTTATCCAGTAATAATTTGTGTTTGAATAGGGATGAAAATATCTTTTATAATTCCTTAATGTCTTATTATATTCCCAGAAATTATTTCCTCTGCCGTAAAACATGATAAAATCATTATCGTCAAATTTACCGTCATTCTCTCCGCTCACATAAATAGCGTTTTCATTTAAATCGGTTGGACGAGGATCATTCATATTTTCAGATAACACTTTACCACTGTTGTTATAAATTTTAATTGTTCTCGGATCCACAGTATTTGGATCAATACCAAGTGAAGTTAATTGACTTTTGGTTATTTTATAAATTCCCTCTGTTTTTGCTTCAAACCGTGTCCATGAACCGTTGGCGAGCACACTGTTAATAATAGATTTTTTTAATTTACTCTGCGTCCATCTTTTAGCAATATTATAATTTATAATAGCACCATCCAATAAATCGGAAGCAGGTTTGGAAGATGTTACTTGTACCGGTGAAAAATTTATTTTAAACACTATTCTTGTGTAAAGTTTAATAGTTTTTAAAGCAGCATTATATTTAACAGGATGTATTATAATAGATTGAGTTCTTAGATTTCTTGCTAAACCATAATCTCCAAAAGTTACAAGATCATCTGAGCTTTTATAATTATAATATTTTTCATTTTTCTTAAAGATATTATCATCAACTCCTTTTACTTTTATAAGTTCAGGTTTAGGAATTAATTCACCTTTAATTTCTTTATAACTTGAATTTAAAACTTCGATAGTATTGCCAAATTCAGACGGTACACCAATATTAATAAATTTTACAGGAACTGCAGGCTCCCCGTAATTTTGAGCATTTTGAATATACCCGCCCTTAAATAAAGTTTTAATAAATCTTAGGTTTCCAATGTTAATGAAGGTGGTATCATAATAATTAGGAGTGAACTCAACAACTAAGGAATTTGTGTTGGATGAAATAATCTTTAATTCTTTCTGTGAAAATAATACAACAGGAGTGAGTATTATTATTAAGAATATAAGTTTTTTGCTATTCATTTTAGAATCTGGTTTTAACTATAAATTATTTGGATCTGTATTTTAATATTATCAAATAATGAAATATTAATTCCGTAGCAAAAATCTTTTTTTATATTCTCCTTAATTTTGTATCTAAATTTAGTACACTAACTTATAATAAGTCAAGACAAAAATTAAAAATAAACAAAATAAATAATTTGTTAATTTACAAGCCAAGTTGTTCTTTATTCTTTTTCATTGCGTCAATACAAAACTGAATATGTTCATCAAGAGGGACATTTAATGCTTCAGCACCCATAAATATATCCTCTCTATTAACAGCCCTAGCAAAACCTTTGTCTTTTAATTTTTTCTTAACTGACTTTACCTTTACTTCATCAATTGATTTACTTGGGCGTACATACGTTACAGCGGTAATGAAACCTGCAAGTTCATCGCATGCAAATAATACTTTTGAGAGCAGGGTCTCTCTAGGAATACCTGTATAATCTGCGTGTGATAAAATTGTTCTTCTGAATTCTTCATCAAATCCTTTTTCCTTTAAAATTTCACTTCCTTTGTACGGATGTTCTTCAGCGGTTGGAAATTTTTCATAATCAAAATCGTGAAGCAATGCTACATTTCCCCAATACTCAATGTCTTCATTAAATTTTTCTGCATAAGCTTTCACATTGGACTCAACAGCAAAAGCGTGTTTTAATAGACTATCGCTTTTAGTGTATTCATTTAATATTTCAAGACAGGCTACCCTATCTCTCATAATATCTGACATTTATTTACCGCTTTTTTTTATAAAATTATAGTTCGGGCTTATAACTTGGACAAATATCCTTCAAAACGCAAATGGAACATTTTGGTTTCCTTGCTTCACATACATTTCTTCCGTGAGTTGCCAAAAGATGGGATGAATTTATCCAGTTATTTTTAGGTATTAGTTCTTTCAATTTAAATTCAATTTTAACCGGGTCAGAAGTTTCAACAAATCCGAAAAGATTTGAAAGACGAATAACATGCGTATCGACTGCGATTGCAGGAACTCCGAATGCATTACCGGCTACTACAGATGCGGTTTTTCTACCCACACCGGGTAATTTAATTAGCAATTCCAAATCTTTTGGTACTTCACCGTTATATTTTTCAATCAACATTTCAGAACATTTTTTTATACTTTTGGCTTTTTGCTTGTAAAATCCAGTTGAATAAATAAATTTCTCAAATTCATCTATAGATATACTTACAAAGTCTACTGGTGTGTTGTAATTCTTAAATAGTTTTTCAGTAACAATATTGACTCTTTCGTCTGTGCATTGTGCAGAAAGTATTGTTGAAACTAAAAGTTGAAAAGGGGTTTGATAATTTAAAGCACTTGATACTTCCGGGTATTCATCTTTTAATAACAAGAATAATTTATTAACATATTTCTTGTTTACTTCATTCTGCATCTTGATGATACCTTTTATCTTTTATCATTAATCGTTTAATTGGTTTGTTATTAATAATATGCTCCTGAATTATTTTTTCTACATCTTCCAATGTAACTCCGCCGTACCAAATTTGTTCGGGATAAACCAACACGGTAACCCCGTATTCACAAGCATCCAAGCATCCGGATGCATTTGCCCTTACTTTTGATTTTATACCAAGCTCAGCCAATCTTTTCTTGAATAACGCTCTAATTTCTTTACTTCCCTTATCACTGCAGCAGCCACGGGGATGTCCGCCCGGTCTTTTATTTTCGCAGACAAAAATATGTTTTTCAAATTTTTTCAAACAAATATATTGTAATAAATAATTGATGATAAAATATGGTTATAATAGGACTAATAAAAGAAGTTGTAGCGCGTACGGGATTTGAACCCGTGATCTCCGCCTTGAGAGGGCGGCGTCCTAAGCCACTAGACGAACGCGCCAATGTAAAAAACATTCCAAAAAAGCACTGACAAATATAATACTAAATTTCTTTCAATTAAATTATCTACTTTAATTTATCATTTACTAATAATTACAATAAATAGAAAAATATATCGATATTTTAGTAATATTAATAACGAAATATTTTATTGAATAATAATTTGATTATTTATTAAAATGAAAAGACCAACACCTAACGACATATTAAAACGATTTCTCTCTCTTAGAACTAATAAGATATATACATTACCAATTGTAATTTTGATGCCACACAGCCCCTGTAACTGCCGCTGTGTAATGTGCGATATCTGGAAAGATAACAATAACATAAAACAATTAGAGGAAACCGATATTGAAAAATTATTAAGTTCTTTAAAAACATTTAGAACCAAATTGGTAGTTATGTCCGGTGGGGAAGCACTGATGCATCCCAACTTTTTTAGACTTTGTGATATTCTTCATTCACGAAAAATTAAAATTACAATTCTATCTACCGGTTTGCTGTTAAAAAAATATGCGGAGGAGATAATTACTAAAACAAATGAGGTAATTGTTTCACTGGATGGTTCACAAGAGATACACGATAAAATCAGAAATATTCCTTATGCTTTTAACAAGTTAAAAGATGGAGTGGCAGAACTTAAAAATCTTAACAAAAATTACCGAATAACTGCACGTTGTGTAATTCAAAAAGCTAATTTTAAGGACCTGCCAAATATTATCGATGCTGCAAAGGATATCGGATTGGATCAAATAAGTTTTTTAAATGCAGATGTATCAACTGATGCATTCAACCGCCCTAATTTATGGGAGGATGAAAAAGTTGGTGAAGTAAAATTATCCTTTGAAGAAGTTGCTCAGTTCAAAGAGATAATTGAAAGCCTGATTAACACTCACTCTAAGGATTTTAAAAACAGTTTCATTGCCGAATCACCTGATAAGCTACGGCGATTTTATAATTATTATGCCGCATTTTATGGTTTATGTGATTTTCCCACAGTCACTTGCAATGCACCGTGGGTATCAACTGTAATAGAAGCGGATGGCACCGTACGCCCCTGTTTTTTTCATAAAAAAATTGGTAATATAAAAAATCAAGATTTAGTTGATATACTTAATTCTGAAGATACGATTACATTTAGAAATAATTTGGATATAAAAACAAATTCAATTTGCAAAAAATGTGTTTGCTCTCTTAATCTTTCACTTACAAGTAAACTTTAGCAATTAATCACTCTGAATAAAATCCTTCAAATTCAGGTTTTCTGTACTGCAGCCAAAATTTCAAAAGAAGTTTTATCTCAAAAGGGAATATGAAAATATTTCTTTTATAACGAATTGAAGCTAACCATTTAATAACTTTCAATTGAAATTTTGTAAGTTTATAATCAGAAATTGTTGGTGAATATCCATTTAAAACTATTTCAAAGTTATGAATTTTTGCAATCATCTCTTTTGTTAACCAAGGTGTTAATGGGTTTCTATGGGTATCAAAATTTTCCCAAGATGGGTTCAGCCATTCTTCAAGTGTTTGTGGATAATTAAATCCAAGTTCTCTCGATTGATTTAATAAATTTGAGTCTTCAGTTGGAACCGGACTATATATATATATAATTATCTCTGTGTCAGGATTAATTTCTTTTATTTCTTTTATAAAATTAATATCATAATTTATTTGCTGTTCTACTTTTTCAGGCGATTCAGCAGGAAAACCAAGAATAAATGAATATTCTGGAATTATATTAAAATCTTTTATTCTCTTGGCAAAGTCTTTTATCTGTTCACCCGTTTGAGTGCCACCCTTATCCATATTTTCTAAAAGTTCATCATTCCCGCTTTCTGCACCAAAGAAAATCATTTTACATCCCGCTTTTTGCATTAAATTTAAAGTGTTATCAGAGTATTGATTCATCGTGTCAATCCTACTCTCCGCCCACCAATTTATTCCTTCATTTAACATTAATTCTGAAAACTTAGAAGCTCTTTTTTCAGAAACAAAAAAATTATTATCAAAAAAAAGTATAGCATCTATCTCATATTTTTCTTTTAGATAAAGAATATCTTTATAAATATTCTCAGCAGATTTAGATTTCCAACGCGCATTAAAGATTGGAACAATACCACAAAATGAACAGGTAAACGGGCATCCCATACTAGAATGATAAGCAATTGTCTTTTTACCTAAATATGTTTTGCCAATATATTCTTCAACTGGATAAAATTTATTTAGCTGCTCTAAAGGAAGCGGAGGAAGTAAATCCTGGTCTGGGATTTCCCCTTTTTTATTTTTTATTATTTCATCTTCGTTTTTATAAATAAGATTTTCAATTTCATCTAACTTTAATTTATTCTCCAAAGCATTTATAAGATGTGGAAATGTATAATCACCGGGACCATAAATTATGTAATCTATATAACCGGAATTTATAGCAGACTTGTATTGGTTAGAAGCAAAATATCCTCCCCAAATATTAATGATTTCCGGGAATTCTAATTTTATCTTTTTAGTAATAGGAATAGCTTGTTTAAGCTGTGGACCTGGCATAACTGTAGAAGCAAAATATTTATATTCACCTGACTGAATATATTCCTTAATCTTTTTCCAGGGGTCTTTTTCTAAATTTCCATCAACAATAACATAATTATGTCTACCCTGAATAGAAGCTGCTATTTGAAGAATGGATAATGGGAGAGTATGATTATACTTGCCGCTTCTTGGATTAAAGAATATTATATTATTCATACAAATAAAAGCTGATGTGTTTTTATTTTAATTTGTTATATACATAACAAAATATTAAGATTATATCTAATTATGAATATCTTAGAAAAAATTAAAAAATCTATTAATCATTTTTATAATACTAAAAATAATATTATAAAATTACCTGAGAATGCCTATAATATTTGGGCTAAAAATTATGATAATGAGAAAGATAATCTAATTTTACATTATGATAATATTATTTTGAAAGAATTGATTTCAAAGATACATTTAAAAGATAAAATTATATTTGATTACGGTTGTGGTACAGGTAGAAATTGGTCTTTGATTTTAGATAAAAATCCGGCAAAAGTTATCGGCTGTGATATTTCTCAAAAAATGCTACATAAATTAAAAGAGAAATACCCAAATGAAGAAGTATATCAATCAAAAGATTTAAAGTTATCTTTTTTACCTAATAATACCTGTGATATTATTATTTCTACTCTCGTTATTGCTCATATTACTGATATTGAGAAAATGTTTTTTGAATGGGAAAGAATTATAAAAAATAAAAGTGATATCATAATTACTGATTTCCACCCGGAATTACTTGCAAAAGGTGGTGTGAGAACATTCAAAAACGGTAGAGAAGTGATAACCGTAAAAAATTATTATCATAGCATAAAAACTATAGAAGAAATATTGTCGCATTTTAGATTTAAAGTTTTAAATCTTATAGAAAAAAAAATAGATAGAAATGTTAAACATTTTTACGAAAAACAAAATGCTTTAAAAATTTATGAAAAATTCTATAATACTCCTTTTATCTATGGTATTCATTTAAGCAGATAATATGCTTATCAACAATATCCAAATAATAAATAACGAACAGCTATCGTCACAGATAAGAATTAAAGGCTCTAAAATTATAGAAGTTAATTCTTTTAATTTAAGAACAGATGATAATTACGAAGAATTATCTTTTAATTTTTCAAATGCAATTGCTTTCCCCGGGCTTGTAAATTCACACGATCATTTAGAGTTTAATTTATTTCCAAAATTAGGCAATAAAATTTATAACGATTATATAGAATGGGGAAATGATATAAATGTACAAAATAAAAAACAAATTGAAATTGTTAAGAAAGTACCCAATGACCTACATTATAAATGGGGGCTTTATAAAAATCTAATTTGTGGTGTTACTACTATAATTAATCATGGTAAAATTTTAGATACACAACACAACAATTTACCGGATGTTTATTCTAATTATAATTATTTACATTCTTTATGTATTGAAAAAAAATGGGAAATTAAATTTTTGTTTAAGTTAAATAGACTACCTGTTTTAATCCATATTGGAGAAGGAACAAATAAAGGTTCTATAAATGAAATAGATAAATTAATAAAGTGGAATATTTTTGATAAGGACTTGATAGGAATTCATGCTATTGCTATGAATGAGGCGCAAAGCAAACAATTCAAAGCTATAATTTGGTGCCCGGATTCAAATTCATTTTTATATAACAAAACCGCCAATATTCCATTACTTAAAAAACATACAAATATTCTATTCGGAACAGATTCAACGCTAAGTGCTGATTGGAATTTGTGGAATCATTTAAGATTAGCTCGAGATTTAAATTATCTGAACGATGATGAATTGTTTTTCAGTATTTCGGAAACAGCATCAAAAGTTTGGGGATTAAAATCAAAGTGTAAAATCGAAATAAATAAATCAGCTGATATTGTAATTTGTAAAAAGAAATACAAAAATAATTGGGAAAGCTTTTACAGCATCAATCCTGAAGATATTTTATTGATCTTAAAAAACGGAATTGTTGTTTTTATTGATTCAGAATTAATTATACAACACCAAAATATTAACAAAGATGACTTTGATGTAATATATATAAGATCAATTAAAAAATATATAACAAAAGGAATTCGAGATTTAATACAATCTATAAAATCTTTACTTCCGAAATATGAATTTCCTATATCTATCAGTTAATTTTCAAAATTATTTTTAAATTTATGAAAATTGCCTATATAAATTATTTCTATGACGAAAACTTAAATGAAAATGAATACCTTTCAAAGTACCAGAGTATTCATGGATGGTGTAAAGGATTATCTGATTTAGGTATAGAAATAGATGTATTTCAGAGATTTTTTAAAAATATAATATTTAAAAAAGATAATGTTACTTATTTTTTAATTAATGATAAAAAAAAGCATCGATTAAAAAAATATCAAATACCTCATTTATTCAACAAGAATATAGTTAAAGGAAATTATGATATAATTCATGTAAATAGTTTTATATACATTTTTCAAGCTTATTTTTTGAAGAAAATGAATCCTTTATTAAAAATTATTATTCAACATCATGCAGAAAAGCCAACTAAGGGAATAAAAAAGTATTTTTTGAAATATTTTTCATCATCTATAGATGGATTTATATTTGCATCTGCCGGAATATCTAACTTTTGGATAAAAACTAATTCAATTGATAAATTAAAAAAATTCACTGAAATAATGGAAGGTTCTACAAACTTTTGCTATAGAAATCGTTATGAAGCTAGGAAAACTACAGGGTTATCAGGAAATCCCATCTTCTTATGGGTTGGAAGATTAAACGAAAACAAGGATCCAATAACTGTTTTGAAAGGGTTTTTATTATTGTTAAAAGATTTTTCTAATGCAACACTTTATATGATATTTTCTGAAAATAAACTAGAGCATGAATTATTATCATTTATAAATAAAAACAAGTTACTTAAACATTCTGTAAGATTACTCGGTTTAATTAACCATAATTTAATAAGCAATTATTATAATAGTGCAGATTATTTTGTATTAGGCAGCTATTATGAAGGCTCTGGTTATAGTTTGTGTGAGTGTATGGCTTGCGGTGTAGTACCAATTGTAACAGATATTCCTTCATTTAGGACTATAACCAATAACGGTTTTATAGGTGGTCTGTGGGATTGTGGAGATGTACAATCATTTTATAATATTAGCAAAAAAGTGATAAATCGCACTTTAGAAAATGAATCAAAGAAAGCTTTAAATTTTTATTCAAAAAATTTAAGTTATTCTGCAATAGCCTTAAAAGCTAAATCATTTTATGAAAATATATTAAAAAATTGATTTCCATTAACAAACCATTTCATTCTTAATTCTATTAAATTTCAAATACGTTAAACAGGTTATTAAAATTATTATTCCAAGGAAACAAATACTTACTCCCTCTATACCTGCATATTTACAAAATAATGGTATAATAAAAAGAATAAGTATAGATTCAATAATAGAAATTTTCCAGAATGGTTCTTGTTTTAACGCTCTCATATAACTTGTCATTGCAAATTTTAAATGGTGTGGAATAATTGATAGTGAAAACATAGTGAAGGGTAAAAGGGGTAAAAACCTACTATAAATTTCCTGATAAAAGATTTTCAATATAACTATAGTTATCAAAAGCAAAACAGAAGTAAAAACAAGAAATATCGTAGAAACTAAAGTAGAATTGAAAAATAATTTATCTAATTTTTTATAATCTTTATTTGCTGCATCCATAGCAAATGTTGGTATTTTTGTTGTAATTAGAGTAACGGAAAGACCCCAAAACATTGTTATAATTGCCCAGGTTATTCCCATTTGCCCGGCAGTAACTGGACCTAAAAACCAAAATATCAAAGGCACAATAAAAGAAAAATTTAAATACCCGGAAAGAGAACTAACTGCATATTTCCATTGTAAAGGTAAAATTTCTCTTTTCCATATGTCATTTTTTTTTGATTTAAGTTTTATTAAATCTTTTAATATTGACGAGTATTTTTTCTTAAAAAAGATGAACTGTCCCCAAATATTTATACCAACAGCAGCAGAGAATAGCCAAAGTTTTCCACCTATTATTATTATGATCCAAGAAGTAATCCTCTCTTGTAATGATTGTGAAAAACGAAACCTGTTAATATTTTCAACTTCATTTATTCCTTCTAGGAAAGTTACTCCCGGTGATATAAATAATTGTATAGATTTTAAAAAACTAATAACTAACCAAGGTGCAAGCCAAAATGAGATAGGAATGCCACTATTGTATGACGTTTGTTTCATAAAGAAATATCCGCCAATACTTAAGGATAAGAAAAGTAGAAGAGATAAAATAGAAAACCATTTAACAGTAAATTGTTTAATATTAGATAATTTTAATATTGCTTGACTATCACCTTCAAAACCTTTTCCAGGTAAATGATTTATTTTAATCCATTCATGACTAATAAACTGTTGCAGTAATTGTCCAAGCCCCAAAACAAATAAGGACTGGATCCCTAAAACACCTATAAATGTATAGTAAAATCCTTGTAAGGTTGGTGAAAAGTAAATTATTATAATTGGTGCTGTAACAGCAGAAGATATGAACAGCCAGAACTTATTTGAAAAACCAAATAAAACAGCTTTATCTTGTATAATATTATTAATAACTATGAATGATTTTTTAATAATACTTTTAATTCTTTTATACATTTAAGATTGTACAAGCCTTATATAATTTCTTATAGGATGATACTGTATCTGCTATTGGATAAGGAATTTTAGGGCTAAAATTTTTCGTATTATTAATAATTCTTTTGATAGCCAAAAAAGTATCTTCAATATTTTTAATTATCAATATTTTTTTTGTTTCTTTTGCAATACCTACTTTCTTGCAAACTACATAGCATCCGGATGCTAGCCCTTCTAAAATTACTAAGCCAAATGATTCATAATTTGAAGTATGAAGAAGAATTTTACTTTTCATCATTTTTAATAAAACTTCCTCATGAGGAAGTTGCCCTGTTAATGTAATGTTTTTAGATAAATTTTTCTTTTCTATTTCTTTAACTAGTTCAGATTTTTCAGTTCCTTCACCGATAAGAATGCAATTAATCGAGGGAAAATCTTCTTTTAATTTTGCAACTATGTCAATAAATAATTTATAATTCTTAAGAGGAATTAAAGATCCAACTCCAATGATATCGATTGGACGTTTATTTTCTTGAACTTTTATTGCTTTAATTCCCCATGGAATAATATAATTAGGTTGAAGTCCTGCAGATTTTTTAAAATAATTGGAATGATATTCGGATAAAGCTACTTTTATGATATTCTTTAAGGGTAGAATTTTTAAATAAGTGTTCGCTTTTTTTGCATCTTGCCCCATTATTGTACAAATATGTCTAACATTAAAAATTTTACTTAAAATACTTCCAATTAAAGCAGATTCCGTTAACCAAAAACTATGAATAACATCAACTTTTAATTGTTTGTTAATTTTCAAAGAATGAAAGATTGCTCGTATCCAGAATAATATTTTAAAAGGGTAATTTATACTACCACCACCACAATTAAATACTTGAATCCCCTTCCAACAATATGTTATATTACTATATGGATAATGAATTGATACGACAGTAATTTTAGGTGAGGAATGTTCAGCAAGTAAAGCTGAAAAATACTCATACATAGCAGGGAGGGAAGAAGTGTCATTTTCATTTTCGGGAAAACCAGGTGTTATTACAAGAATATGCATTAAAAATATTCTTAGTTATTCTTATATTGTTTTAGTTCAGCAGTTAAAATGAAGTGATCAGCCCAGCTATTGAACGGAAATACACTAGAAAATTTTTCATCAACATTAGTAAGCATTTTATAAATATTTGGAAAATAATCAGAAATTTTCTCCATATATGGGGGTGGGCTTATTGAAGCAAGACCTTGTATTTCTAAAATTACAAAATCATCCATTAATGCTTTTTTTAAATCTGACACACTATAATAAAATGTTTTAAATTTGAACCCATCAATATTAGCACTCACCCCATTTTTTGCCATCCTTCTAAATGCAGTTTTGAAATTACCTTTAAATATAGAAGCCAATTCCCAAGGACAAATTTTTGGAAGTATTACTAATGTTATACGTCCACATTTTGTTAATATTGATTTAAATTGATTAACAACTTGTTTAATATTGTTAGTACAATTAAGTCCACCAAAATTTGAAAATATATAGTCAAAGGTTTTTCCATTTATTTTATTTAACTCAGTAAAAGATAGGAGTTGCTTTGTTATTAAATGATTTAATTTTTGATTTTTAACTTTTTCATCCAACTTTTTTAACATTCCTTCCGATATATCAATACAATGAATCTTATGTCCCATGGTTGCAAAAAAAACTGCATCTATACCAGTTCCTGCATTCAACTCTAGAATTGTATCTTCTTTTCTCAAATATCTATTTACATGCTCACGTGTAATTTTACGCATCCATTTTAGAATGCTGTTCTGTTCATCTAGTTCATCAAATATTTCTGACTGATGCGAAAAAGCTTTTTTTACAAGATCAAAATTTTGCATGAGTTAACTATTTCTTAATATTATAGTACTAACATTTTAATATTATTACTTAAAATACACAAACGTAATTTAATTTAATAAAATATTATGATTGAACTTAACAACAAAATTAAATTTGAAAATGTTTATTTCTTATCATCTCCTAAGAAAAAAGAATTTGATGAAATTATGTATCTCAAGATTAGAGAAAAAGAGGGTAGGATTTACTCTGATGATATTTTAATGTATTTACCTGAAATTAGAAAGACCCACCCTTTGAATAATGAATGGCAGGTTCGTAAAGCTACCTTGAAAAATTTAATAAAATATTTTTCAGATAAAGACAAATTATCAGTATTAGATATTGGTTGCGGTAATGGATGGTTATCAAATGAAATTTCATTAAATACAAATAATTTTGTTACAGCTTTAGATATGAATAAAACTGAATTGTTACAAGGAGCAAGAGTTTTTATTGATAATAAAAAGTTAAAATTTATATATGGTAATATATTTGAAGATATATTCCCACCAGAGTCTTTTGATAGTGTTATTTTTTCAAGTTCTATACAATATTTTAATGATTTTCAAAGTCTTATTAAGAGGATATTTTATTTCCTTAAAGCCCCAGGTGAAATTCATATAGTTGATAGTAATTTTTATTCAATTACTGGATCTATAAAAGCAAAAAAAAGGACTATAAATTACTATAAAAAACTTGGTTTCCCTGAAATGGTAAATTTTTATAACCATCGTACAAAAAAAGAATTAAAAACATTCAATTATAAAATGCTAAATAAGAAATCAATAAATATTATGAATATTAAACGAATATTTGGAATAAAAAATACAGCTATATTCCCTTGGATATTAATTATCAAAAATTGATATAACTTTTAGAATGGTTATAACAACAATTTTATTTTAATGCTGATTTTTCTATTCTTAATTTTCTAATTTATTAAGTTTATAATCATCAAATATAATCTGCGGAATGTAATAAAAAGTTGTTAATGCTCTTCTTATTTGGGATAAATTTAATGAGAAAGGATTTTTGATAAATTTCTTAATAAAACTCTTACCTTGTTCCTTTCTAAATAATTTATGGATATATCTGTGAAGCTTTTTATAATATTCCGGTGAAAAATTGTTTCTAAACATTAAAGCCAGATCATCGCTGTCATCCCAATTTGATTTGTAATTTAATTGGCTTTTAACTTTCTCATAAAATTTTGTTCCCGGTAAAGGATAGGAAACCGAAATTCCGACATCAAAGGGCATAATATCTAATAGCATTTTAATAGTTTTATCGATGTCGTCTTTAGTCTCCCCTAAATATCCAAGTTGAAGAAATAGTCCTACTTCTATGTTTTTTTCTTTTAATAATTTTGTTGATGCATAAATCTGGTTGACGGTTGTTCCCTTTTCCATTGCATCAAGTATTTTTTGTGAGCCGGATTCCGCACCAACCCAGACAGTTTCTGCACCGGATTGTGCCAATTCTTCAACTGTATCTTCCTGCAGCAAAAGATCTACTCTTGATTGAATTTTATACTTAAAATTTAGATTCCTTTCTTTTATAAGTTCTTTAAATTTATGCACCCAGCCCGGTTTGAGCCCAAATATATCATCACAAAACCAGATATGATTTGCCCCATATTTATTTATTAATAATTCAATTTCATCAACTACCCTTTCCGGTGAACGGATATTGTAACGGTTGCCATATATTGGTTTAGCACACCAATTACACTTAAAAGGACATCCTCTTGTAGTTGCAATGTTTAATGAAAAGTATCCGTGATTTTTACTCCAAATCTTTTTGTACTTTTCAATTTGAATTAGATCCCAGGCAGGCTGCGGTAACGAATCAAGATCATTTAGAATTTCTCTTCTACCGGTATTTACTGTTGAATTATTATTTATGTATGCTAATCCTTTTATATCTGAAAAATCATCAGAAAATTTTTTTAAGTTTTTTAAAAGTTCTAACAAAGTTAACTCAGCTTCTCCAAGTATGACAAAATCAGCATTATGTTTTAAATATTTTTCATATTGATCGGTAGAATCAGAGCTGCTGACGATTACTTTACATCCAAATTCTTTTCCAATTTGGGAAAGACGAAAAGCAGCTTCTCTCATAGTTACGAGACACATCTTGGTTAAATAATTAAAACCATCGTCATAAATAACTAAGTATTCCGGCTTCTCTTTTATGAGAGTAGATATAATATCATCGGGTGAATCTTTAAGATTTGTATCAAATAATGACACTTCAAATCCGTTATTTCGTATATAAGACGCAGCATATATTGTAGCTAAAGGAGGATAGCATTGTTTCGCTTTCCATTGCTTCTGATCAAATTTGTAGAAGTATGAATGGGTAAATAATACTTTTGACATCTTAATTTTAATTTAGTAGGATATTATGTTCTCCCTGAAGATTCAAAATTTTTTGTTCAAGTGCATGTAAAACTTTGTTTTGAAATGAATCGGGGTGATGTGTGGAAATATTTTTACGAATTTTAAATGATGAAGCAAAAGACTTTTCGTCATAATCAGAATATCTTTTCTTATCATATTTATAAAATAAATTCATAAAAAAATCATCCAAATTACACCCTAATTTATTGGCCAATAATGGTTCAATTATTTTTTGCAATAAACAGGGTCTAAATTTTTTTATATCTTTTGTTTCTCTCACCGGGTAGTTTGGAACATAATTTTTTATCCATTGGTTCGATGAATAAAGTTTATCATAAATATCTGAGCCGTATGTTGGTAATAAAGAAGCAAATTCAATAGCAATGAATATATTTTTATCTTCAATTTCTAAATTATTAGTGGTTATGTAATAATTTATACAAAAATTCTTTTTTGAATTTAAAAGGAATATCTTTTTAAAAACCATTAGTAAAAATCTTGAAATCCAAAGCCTGTTTGGTTCTGTAATAACAAAGAAATCTATATCTGCATCTTCATCCATATAACCTTTTGATAATGAACCTGAAACTAGTACGGCTCTTACATACGGAAATTTTGCTATGATATTTGAGAAACATTTCGCGATTTTTAATTTCCTTTCGGCTCTTTTGTTCCCTGTAATTCTTCTTGGTACATATTGCCCATTATTGTAAAGTAAGTAATATCCATTGTGATGATAAATAATCCCGAGATCAACTAAATTATCAATCTCATCAAAAACAGTTTCTTTAGAATCTCCATTCGTGAAGGAATTATAAAATATCTCTTCTCTAGTTAAAGGATAATTGAATATATCATAGTATGCTAAAGTTTTTATGAAATTTTGAGAAAGCAAACTTAGTTTGTTATTCACAATATTTTTTTGTTCTACTAGCAATTGTTTTTCTTTGATAAACATTAAAAAAAAGAAATTATTTAAAAAAATCTAACATTAAGTTCCTAATAATTCAATCAGAATATTTTGATTTGTAAAGCACCTTACATTAAGAAACATAAAAACAATAATTTTCATTAACTATACTTTAGTGGTGACTTTTACTTTTAAAAATATCTTAATATTCCAAATCCTAAACGCCAGAGATCATCACTGACTGAACGGTCGGCTCCGACTAAGTATTGTGATGGATTGAGCCTCGCATTGTTTGTAATCATTATGTGAAAGATGTGTCCGCCAGTTTCAATATCTACACCTATGGCTAAACTATTGTAAGATCTACCGGTTTCATCCAAACGAATTATTCCCCTGTACCCTGTTATTATCGGGTTGTATTCAATCCACAAACTCCATTTTCTGTTAAAATAGTATTGGAGATAAGTACCCAAAGTAAACGTGTGCTGTTTTTCGATTGCGTATATAAAACTATTCTGCAAATAAGATGGCACAATTCCGATTCCAAGCTTTTTATCAAATAACATTGTGTTAAATATAAGCTGTGCGTAATACTGAAAATTATCGGAGTCAGTTCTGTCTCTATTGATACCTGGCGGTACTTCCGTATTCCAACTTATTCCTCCTAAAACAGATACTACAATTGGTAATTTTTTACTATATACCTTAAAAAGTTTATGTTTAAGCTGCAGGTCAATATTGTCTGTATTGTTGCTTCTGCCAAGAGTAACCATAAAACGGTCGGTAATTCCGTAACCCAATGCAAATCTAATTCTAGTTGGACCATCCAGTCCGTATAATTCATCAAATCCGTCTTTAATAGAAGGCAAAAACCTGTGAGAAATTTCATACATTAAATTCCCTTTTTGGAGGGATTCTGTTGTAGGGAAATTTGCAGTCTGAGTAGCGTGGAAAAGTTCCAAGTCAACAGTTTTAGGCTGCGTAGTTCTTTTCCATGTAGGTTGTGCAAAAATCAGTAAATTACTAACTAATATTATTACTGTTATTATAAATAATTTCAATTATCATTCTCCCTAGTTTGTTCTAATTTAAAATTCAATTTTAATTTTATCTCTTGTGCTACTTTTATAAATGCTACTAAACTCGGCGCTTCTATATTGAAATCGTTTAAATATATCGAAAATTTACTTTCTACGTCCATTACTCCATTCTCTATTTTTATTTTCCCGGGAATTTCAATTTCCTTTTCAACCCCGTGAACAAACATTTTGCCTAATATTTTTACCGAATAAATATTTTGGTTACCTTTTTTTTCAACTTTGATGAAGCTGCCTTTGAAATAAGTAATGGGCCACTTTTCGGTTTCAAGTACATCTTCACGCATATCTCTATCCCTTTTCCCGATTCCGGTTTTGACTGTATTCAAGTCAACTTCAAAATAAATCTCATTTTTTCCGCTGAATATTTCTTTCCCTTCCCAGTAGATATAACCGTCAATGTTGTTTGTAGTACCGTCAAAGTCAAATATAATTGTTGAGGAAGTAAACTGTACAAGATTATCAGCATCTTTTTTAATGTGCCATTCATCAGCATATATACTTGAGCTGATTAAAAGAATTAGAATTAATATATATTTTTTCTTCATAATTCTTAAAATTGAAAATTAATTAATTATTTAAAGCACCATTCATAATCCAAGCACTGATCGAATCAATTACAGATTGCCCAAGAGGCGGCGCATTTCTGGGCATTCGTGATCCGGAAATATTGTTTGCGCCTATTAATTTTAAGTATAAATAACTTTGACTTGGATTTCCTGGTTCAATATAATTCAGTCCTTGCGTACTTGCTTTGCTTACAATTACATTGTAAGCGTTTCCCGAAAGATTAGGTGATTGAACCCCTGTTACGTGACAACCGCTCAGTGCACAAGATTTATTGAATATTTTACTTTGAATTTCAGAAAATTTTGATAGAATTATAATTGAGTTTAAATTTTTATCTATACTTGGAGTGCTTTCAACTATATGCTCGGAACATGCAGAAAAGAGTAATAAAATAGATATGGTTATAAAACATAATATTACTTTCATAAATTCTCTTTGATTTTGGTCTAGGCTATAGAGTGTTATATATTTTTATATAAATATTATTATTTGAATATAATTAAATGTACATATATATAGCAAGTGTATTCTAATTCCATAATAAATTTTTTTTAACAAAAATGTAATTAAGAAGAAATGCTAGATGTTAAATTGAAATAAGAATAACTAAATATTGTTGTCCCGTCAGGATTTCCCGATTCGCTTCGCTATCTGGATAAACTTCTCCCCCTGAAGAAAGTTCTTCTACTTTGTTATTGTTGTCCCGTCAGGGGTCGAACCTGAACTCTTCGCATCCAGAGTGCGATGTGTTGCCAATTACACCACGGGACAATTTGAATACAGTAAACATAATTATACAGCAGTAAATTTCAAAATTGAATCATTTTTTTGTAAAGCGAAACGATGTTTCGCTCAATGAGAGATTCAACGAATCGCTCTACATTTATAATAAATTGTTTTGCACTGATGTGAATGGAATACTTATTATTATTATTTTACTTTTACTTTGATAGATTTTTAAGATATTCTATAAATTGATTTGAAAACGAACAACATTAAAATATTCCCCACATTTATTTTACTAATAATTTTAAGTTACCCATCGGGTAAACTTTTCCCTCAAAATTATAACCTTTTAACTTCATTTGGTAATTTTCAAAATGCAGAAACATTCAGTATAAATTCAAAAGGAATAATTTATGTTGTAGATTCAGAGACGAATGAAATATTCGCTCTCGATACATTGGGCAATGAACTCAATCACACCGGTGGTTTCGGATGGGATGTATCGGCATTTGATCAACCGATTGATATTTTTGCAACATCATTAAATGTATATGTTACAGATAAGTATAATCACAGGATACAGAGACTGGATAATGACTTAAATTTTATCTCAGAATTAGTTACAAGAAACAAAGGAAATGAAGAAGATAGTTTCGGCTATCCGCTTAGTGCTGCTACATCAAGTTTAGGAGAGCTTTACGTACTTGATTCAGAGAATATAAGAATTATAAAATTTAATATTTTCGGAAGATTTATTTCAAATTTTGGGAGTTATAATTATGGAATGTACGCATTAAAAGATCCTACAAAATTAGCGATTTCTAAAAATAACGATGTATATGTTTTGGATGGTAATAAACTCATTAGATTTGATCAGTACGGAAACGGAAATAACATTAGGAAGTTAAACAAGAACTTCACAAACATCAGAATTTATAATGATAATATGTTGTTAAATTCTAAAGATGAGATATACTTATTGAATTTAAACACACCAGATTCTTTTTTATCAAAATTATTTTTATTTGGTACTGCTCTTAATTATCCGATAAAAGCTACTGTTATTTTCAACAACAAGTTATATGTTCTAACTGAAGAAGAGATTTCTGTATTTACTAAGAATTAAATATTTACCTTGCAAAATAATTTCTATAAAATAAATTCACGTGTATTTTTTTTAAGAATATTTTTCTTCTTAATAATTTTTTTATGGGTATTGGGATTTTCAATACCTTTGATTTTTAGTGAATCTAATACCTCTGTAATTTTATACCCAATACTTCATAAATTCTATTCCGGTGTCTGCCATCAATTAGATTATAAATCATTTTCATTATTTGGTTATCATGTACACGTTTGTGTAAGATGTTCGGGTATATATATTGGTGCATTAATTTGTTCGACATTGTCTATCTTCTATATTAAACAGAAACATATCAATATCAATTTCTTATATGCGGGAGCAATACCTTTATTAATCGATATACTTTTCCAATCTGTGAATATTGTTCCGTATATAAAAAATAGTGCTTTTCTTACAGGTTTAATTTTTGGTTTCACGGTATTTATTTTTTTCTTATCTGCTGTAGAGAACTATTTACTTTTCAACAAAACAAAAATCTTGATTTAATGAATTCAAATAAATACTTGCCTATACTTGTATGCGGCTTTGGTGCTGCAGTTTTGACAACTGTCCCCTATATTAAAAGTTTCAGTTGTTGTTTAATTATTCCTGGAGCTTCTTTTGCTGCATTATATTTAAATCTACGAGTAAATAATCTCTCTCTACCGATAACAACAAAGTCTGCAATAGTTTACGGACTTTTAACAGGAGTTGTGGCCGCCCTATTCTCATCAGCTTTTGAAGTACTGATAACATATATTACACACAGTAATGATTTTGTTGCGACATTACCACAAACGGAATCAGCTATGCGCTCATTAAATTTGGGAAGTATATTAGATCAGTCAATGGGATTATTGAACAAGATGTCAAGCGAAATAGTTACAAACGGGTTCTCACTTCTTTATACAATTGCAATTATATTCAGTAATATAATTATTGATTCAGTTTTTGGAATAATTGGCGGAATTATTGGAATGGTGGTTATAAATAAGAGAACTTAATTTAAAAAGATATGATAATTGTACTGATATTTATAACTCACTTTATTTTTGCTGTTTTAATTTTCATAAAGAAATTAAAAAATGAATCTTTAACAACAGCTTTTTTGAATATAACTTTGATAATTATTCTTTTTGCAATTGGTTGGTCACTTACTTCAGTGGTTTCTAAATGGATTATGGAACCAGAAGGGTTTGGAAAGTTTTTTGACAGAGATACTTTTTCATTAACCTTACTTACCTTTGCTGAGTTTTTTTTCTATCGTATTTATTATAAACCGGATTTTAAGAAGTAAAAGATGTTAAGGAAAACGTTAAACGGAAAACATGTAAAAAAGATAAGTAGAAATAATAAGATGAATAAAAATTATTGCTCTTGATCCCCTAACTGACACAACTTTTTCAATGAAAAGAAAACCAATTTATAAAGCTAAAGCAATTTCTTATTTAAACTTATTTTTATTTAATAAGCACTGAAATCGTGTTGGACCAGGAAGAATCAGTATTTGAATAAGCTTTTATATCATAGTTATAGGTAATACCCAGTAATAATACCGAATTATCCTTATATGTAAAAACAGAATTTTTTATAAAGGTTTTAATAAACACTGGTTGTGTTGAAAAATTAGTACTTCTTTCAACGTTAAAATAATTTACATTAGGATCGGATATGGTCCAAATTAAAGTAACTTCAGGCGGAACTGTCGGTAAATTTGTTTGCACTGCGCTTATAAGTCTTGGTTGAGCTAATGAACCTGTATTCCCGCCCCCGGATGTATTTACCACATCACTATAATCCGAATATCCGAAATTATTTTTACCCCTTATTCTATAATAGTATATATCTAAAGCTAAATTAACAGTCCTATCATTTATATTAAAAGTTCCCTGCGGTAAAGGACCAAATATGTTATTCCAAGTTCCTGCATTCCCTACTTTTTTTTCTAGTTCATAAGATGTAATTCCAACAGATGAGTCCACCCAAGAAATATTTACTTCAGTATTTGAAATAACATTCAGATTTAAATTGAATGGTTGGTAGGGTTTTATTCTCGGAGGCGTTATAAGAATATTCCTCATTGTATCACTAAAAGCAAAAGAACCGTTTGAATCATAATATTTTAAATAATAGCTGAATTTTATTCCTACCAAAGAAGAGTCTATAACAAAAGCTAAAGGTTGTGAATTATTTACTGTGGCAAAGTAAGTGCTTGTATATCTGCCGTCGATGTATAATTCAACTGATTGATTACCCCCAACAGGATTTACAAAATAATTTATTATGGTTGTCCCATAGCCAATCGTATCATTTGTTGCTGGTGAAAAAATAGTAATGGTTCCTGCGTTTCCTCCACCTACAGCAGATGTTGGAGAAGATGTGGTAACACAGCCTGATATAAAGGTTATAATTATAAATAAAACAAATAATATATATTTTATATTTTTCATTATAATTCTTCTATAAAATATCATATCGTATTAAAAATCATTATTGGCTTTAATTAAAAACATAATAATGATTTTTATATTATTTATCTATGCATTTAATATTCAAAGACAAATTTAATATTCAATTAAAAAAAATTCGTTTTAAATCATTCCCTTTTTCGACAAGCGGTTAATAGATTCTATAAAAGATCTTATTTATCTACGAATGTATATACATAATATTAAAATTTCAATCATTAATTGGCTGATAAATAAATAACTCTTCCTTTAACTAAATGCAATTCCTTTACAAAAGTATTTCCTTTTAATGAATTAGTCAGCATAATATTTTCAGCGTTAAATAAATCATCAAAAGTAATAATAGCCTCTTTAATATTTGAATTTTCTTTTAGTAATTTATCTCTCTCAATACCATTTAAAATACCGCTTTCAATTTTTGGCGTAAACCAATTACCTTTTATTTTAATGAAGATATTTGAAATTGATCCTTCAGCAAGTTCTTCTTTTTCATTTAGAAATATTACATCAAAAAAATCTTCATTTTGCCAATTCTGATATTCATCACTATAAATTTTTCTATTTGTGGTCTTAAAATATTGGAACCTGTTATTTGATGATATTCTTTTCTCTGACAAGATAATTTTTACTTTCCTTTTGGCTTTAACATATTCCGTTACCTCATAGTTTAATTCCCCATATTTATTGAGTAATAGTTTAAATCTATATTTTTTATCTAACTGCACCTTATTTATAACTTCCTCTTTGACATTATTTAATTTTTCATTTTTAAATAAAAATAAAAAATATTCCGCTGAAGTTTTCATTCTGTTTATATGTGCCGTCCAATCTTTTATTTTACCTTTTTGAATCAGCATTGTCTCAAATAATTCAAAATATTTTTGAGGTTCTCTTAAAAATTTCCCTTTAAGTTTTACTTCTTCATATTCTTTCCCGGGATCACTGTCTATTACAATCCCGCTGCCAAGTCCCATTGTTCCTTCTCCCGTTTTTTTATCTATTTCTAAGGTTCTAATTGCAACGTTAAAAGTAGCTTTTTCATTTTCAATTATTCCTATGGCACCTGTATAAATTCCTCTTTTTTCTTTTTCAAGTTCCTTAATAATTTCCATTGTTCTTATTTTAGGTGCGCCTGTTACAGAACCGCTAGGGAATATGTTTTTTATAACATCACCTATCGAGATTTCATCTTTTAATTTACCAGTTACCTTTGAGACCATTTGGAAAAGTGATTCATATTTTTCTACGGAAAAAAGTTCTTTTGCTTTTACGCTGCCGTATTTGCAAATTTTTCCTAAATCATTTCTCAACAAATCCACTATCATTAAGTTTTCAGCTTTGTCTTTTGCACTACTTTTTAATGATTTAGAATTTCTTTTATCCTCTTCATTATTTGCTCCCCTTTTCACAGTACCTTTCATAGGTAAGGTTTTAATTTTTTTATTTTTAACAGAGAAGAATAATTCGGGAGAGAGCGAAATTAAGATTCTATCGCCTAAGTTTATAAATGCTGAATACTTTGCGGATTGGTTAAAAAGTAAAGACTCAAACAATGAAATATAATCACCCGAGAAATCGAAATTACTTTTTACTGTATAATTTACTTGGTAAGTGTCACCATCCTTTAAATACTCCTTTATCAGATCAATATTTTTGATGTATTCACTTTTAGTAGTATTTAGTTTGTAATTAGAAATTTTATATTTATTACTTTCAAATTTCCTAAGCTCAATATCTTTTGAATTGTATTTTTTAACACTTTTTGTATCAAATAGATTTATAAGAATAGCATCTTCCTCTTCCCTAAAATATTTGTTGAGACTTCTTTCCAAGGCATAACCGGCTTCATATTTAATTAAAGAATAAGCTAGTATTTTTTTTCTATTTAAATTTTTTAAGAAATTATTAATATCTTTAACAGTTTTTATTGAAATAGATTTTACCGGCTTTTCAAAAAAATAAGATACTGCATCTTTATATAAGGGTGGTGTATAAAAGAAAGCGGAAAACTTCTTCTTTAATACATTTGAAAGAATTTCATTTAATTTTATTGATTTCAAACTTATAGAAAAAATACTTGCAAAAATTAAATATCAATTTATATATTCTGATTATAAAAGACATTTCTTGCATTTAGTCTCCTTTAAAAATAACTTTTAACTTCAATTTTAAGGTCTTTAGTGGAAACAGAAAATCAAAAAAATATTTCGGTAAACAGAAAAGCAAAACACGAATATATTTTCCTCCAGACTTACGAGGCAGGCATTGTTCTTCAGGGGACCGAAGTTAAATCTCTACGTGAAGGAAAGATCAATTTTGCCGACAGTTACGCATCTGTAAGGAAAAATGAAGTATGGCTAATCAGCATGCATATCAGTCCCTATAAGCAAGGCAACATTTACAATCACGAGCCTGTAAGAGATAGAAAACTACTTTTACATAAAAGAGAAATCAGAAAACTTACAGCTCAAATAAACGAAAAAGGACTAACATTAATTCCATACAGGTTGTATTTCAAAAAAGGGAAAGTAAAGGTTGAACTGGCTTTAGCTAAAGGCAAAAAAACTTATGATAAAAGAGAAGATATTAAAAAACGAGATCTAAAAAGAGAAGAGGAAAGAAATATAAAATTTTGATTTTTTTGTTCTTATTTTTATAACTACTATTTTTTAAATTAAGTAAAAAAAACAAACACTATAAATGAGTAATATTAAGATTAATTTCCCTCCCCTTAACGAACAGTTGGACGTTATAAAAAGAGGGGCTTCCGAAATCATTCCCGAAGAAGAGCTTGTTTCAAAGATTGAAAAATCAATAAAGACTAATACTCAATTGATTATTAAATTAGGCTGTGACCCAAGCAGGCCTGACCTGCACATCGGTCACTCGGTTGTTCTGCGGAAACTTGAACAATTTCAAAGCCTGGGGCATCAAGCCGTTTTAATAATTGGCGATTTTACGGGAATGATAGGCGATCCTTCCGGCAGAAACATAACACGTCCTTCTTTATCACTTGAAGAAGCAAGAAAAAACGGACAGTCTTATTTTGAACAGGCTTCGAAAATTTTAGATAAAGAAAAAACTAAGATACTTCATAATTCAGATTGGCTTGGTAAAATGTCTTTTGAAGATGTGATTAGACTTTCTTCAAAATATACTGTTGCCAGAATGCTTGAGAGAGATGATTTTACTAAAAGATATAAAACAGGTCTTCCTATAAGTATGCACGAGCTACTTTATCCTTTGGCTCAGGCAATGGATTCCGTTGTAATAAAAAGCGATGTTGAACTTGGCGGAACGGACCAAAAATTCAATCTTCTTGTCGGTAGAGATATTCAAAGAGAACACGGACTTGAGCCACAAGTTATTTTAACAATGCCTCTGATTGCCGGTACCGACGGAGTCGAAAAGATGAGTAAGTCTTATGATAATTATATCGGCATTTCAGACCCACCAAAAGATATTTATGGCAGAACTCTTTCAATACCTGATAAATTAATTTATAATTATTTTGAATTAGCAACAGATATTTCAAAGGATGAATTAGCCGAAATTAAGAATCAACTTGAAGACGGCAAAACAAATCCACGAAATTTAAAAAGACAACTTGCAAGAACATTTGTAAGAATGTACTACGATGAATTAGCATCTAAAAATGCCGAAGATGAATTTGACAAAATATTTATCAAAAAAGATGTGCCCGATGAAATCCCAGAGTTCAATTTATCGGCTTTCTCCGGTCAAATTAATATTATGGATTTGATAGTTGAGGTTAAATTTGCTCCATCAAAAAGTGAAGCAAGAAGATTGGTCTTGCAGGGCGGTGTTTCTATTGACAGTAAAAAAATAAACGATATTAATACATCAATTAATATTAAAAATGGACAAATACTGAAAGTCGGTAAAAGGAAATTTGCAAAACTTAAAAATTAATATAATAGAGGAAATAATTGTACCTACCAAAAAAAATATTTTTCACTAAAGGAGTTGGAAGAGATAAAAATTATCTAACTTCTTTTGAACTAGCTTTACGGACTGCCGGAATTGAAATGTGTAACTTGGTAACAGTAAGCAGTATTTACCCTACTAACTGCAAACGCCTAACAAAAGAAGAAGGAATTAAATTTATAAAGCCCGGACAAATAACATTTGCAGTAATGGCAAGAAATTCAACAAATGAGCCAAACAGGCTTATTGCTTCTTCAATTGGTGTTGCTTTACCAAAAGATAAGAAGATGTACGGCTATCTTTCTGAACATCATCCCTATGGGGAAACAGAAAAAGTAGCAGGGGAATATGCAGAAGACCTTGCCGCTACAATGCTTGCAACAACACTCGGTGTTGATTTCAACCCGGATACAGATTGGAATGAGAGAGAAAATATTTATAAAATGTCCGGTAAAATTGTAAGAAGTTTTAATGTTACTCAATCCGCTAAGGGACAAAAAAAAGGGCTTTGGACTACTGTACTTGCTGTAGCAGTATTGCTGCCATAGAATATAATTATGCTTCTTAACGAAACTACATTTTGGTTTATCTTCTCTGCCATTACACTTATAATAATTATAATTGATCTGTATATGACAGACCATACACAGGATAAATCATCCTTAAAAAAGAGTCTGATTTGGAGTGGTGTGTGGATTACAACTACACTACTTTTTTTGTGTTTTCATTTATTTTTATTTAGAAGATGGACACACAAAATCAATTGAATTTCTTACCAGTTACCTTATAGAAAAATCTCTCTCCGTTGATAATCTGTTTGTTCTCATTATGATCTTTACAGTTATGGGTGTGCCAAAGGATAATCAGCCGCACATATTAAAATGGGGAATTTTAAGTGCAATTGTTTTCCGTATAATCTTTATTCTATTGGGAGTCGGGCTCATCAATTTATTTCATCATGTTATCTATCTTTTTGGGGCTATACTTATTTATGCTTCTTATAAAATGTTAAAAGATAAAGAGGATAAAATTGATTATGAAAATAACTTCTTAATAAAATATATGCGTAAACATTTTAACATTCATACAGGTTTTGAAAAAAATAAATTTTTTATAAAGAAGAACGGCAAGACCTATGTTACCTCACTGTTCTTAACTTTACTTTTAATTGAATCATCAGATATTATTTTTGCTGTAGATTCTATACCTGCTGTAATATCAATTACAAAAGATACTTTTATAATTATTACATCTAACATTTTTGCAATTTTAGGATTGAGGGCACTTTACTTTGCACTTTCAGGACTTGTAGATTTATTCCACTATTTAAAATATGGCGTTGGTTTGATTTTATTTTTCGTTGGTATAAAGATGCTGATTTCGGAAATATTTATTATCCCTACTACAATATCTATGGGTGTAATTATCTTTCTTTTAACGGCTTCTGTTATTTTATCCTTAATTTCGAAAAAAGGGAAAACAAAGGAAATTTAATTCTTCCCTCTGTGTTTCCTCTGGGGTTCTCTGTGGTTTATACCCTCTTATTCTTCAGAACTGAAAAACAAACAAACAAAATGAAAAACAACGGACACCGCCAACCCGGCAAGCAGCGGTTCGACATCTTTTAAAAAATAAACCTGAGCGAAACTATCTCTGACAAAATACCATATTACACTAACCCCAACGGATAAAATCATTTCGTAAAATATTAACTTACCTTGTATTTTAATTTTAGGATAATACGCACTGACTATAGGTAATATTATTCCGGGTACACAAAAAGAACCCAACAAATACCATATTTCAATTACGGAAGGGATAAAATAAGCTAACACCAAAGCAACAATTCCGGAAATAATTAAACCAATAAAAGTATATTTTTTAAGCAAACTTTCATCATGCTTTTTATCAAGACGAAAAATAAAATCACGTGCAATAGTTGTTCCACTTAAAAACAAAAAACTGTTTGAAGTTGAAAGTATTGTTGCAAATAAACCCGCGTAAAAAATACCCTTAATCCCTGGACTTAATATTCTTTCCGCAAATAGAGGGAAAGACAAAACCGGATTAGTTAAATCTGGCAGAAGTGCTTTTGCATATAAACCCGTTGTTGTTGTTAGAAAATCAAACAAAATCCAAAATATAATTGAAATGAGAATACCTTTCATTGCTACATTTCCGGATTTTGCGGAATAACACCTTTGATGAAAACCCGGGTCGGCTAATGTCCACAGGGCTATAAAAAACCATACTAAAATATACGAAGACGAGGCACCACCACTAATATTTAAATGTTGTTTGGGAAGGTTTACAGTCAAATAATCAATCCCACCCAACGAAGAATAAGCTGAATAGACTATTAAAATAAAGCCGGCAAACATTACAAAAAATTGAAAAGCATCGGTATAAACATTCGACCTGAAACCGCCTTTAAGTAAATATGATACAGATAGCAGAAGTGCGATCAGAAGACTGATAAATAAATTGAGATTGAATATCAGCGAAATTAAACTTGCAATCATTAAAAAGTAGGGTGCAGGAGAAACCAATACAAAAACTAAAACAGCCGAAAATAATCCGGCCTTTTTTCCGTAAAGTTCATTTATTTTATCAGGTATTGTAAACAGAGAAGCGTTATGAATTTTTTTTGCGAAAAATATTGCGAACAAAAATGCGAAAATATAATACGGTAGACCTTGGGTGAACCAGCTCAATAAACCGTACCTGTAAGTGAACTCCCCTACTCCTAATATTCCTCCATACCAGGTAGAGACGCTTGTGAGTACAAATAAAAACAAGCCCACATTTCTGCCTAACAGTAAATAATCATTTGCTTCGCTGCTTGTTTTTCTTCCGGTAAAAAAGCCTATTGATAGAACAATAAAGAAAAAAGTTACTATGATTATTATGTCAAGGCTGCTAAAGGTGACCATTTCTCTTTATCATTTTAAACGATCTGATAACGAAGCCAACTCCACCATTAACTTTTAAACCGAATTTTTCTTTAACAGCTATGTTGCTTGTACTTTCTTTTTCTCCGAAAGGAAGAGACATGTTTTTAAGCGGATATTTTAATCCTGTGGAAGTAAATGTTGTTTTTTTGTCGAAACCGTAAATAGAAATTAGCTCCCCTTTTTTTGAGTTAAAATTGAAGTCGCCTTTAACAGGGACTAAAAATGATTCACCGGAGAGCAAAGAGATTTTTATTTTGTCATAAAATTTCAGGACAATACCCAAATTGCAAATCGAATGGTCCAGCCTGTTTCCTGTACCCCCTAATAAAACAGCTTTTGTAAATTTTTTCTTTATCGCAAATTTTAAACATTTTTCAACGTCAGTGTCGTTCTGTCTTTTATATTGAACTATTTGTGATTTCCCTTTAAAATATTTTAATGTTGATTTTTCTATCGAGTCCAAGTCACCGATTATATAATCCGGATTTATCTTAAGTTTAAGGGCAGAGTTCGCTCCTCCGTCCGCACAAATTATTGTGGAATAGCCCTGCTCAACAAAGTATTTTAATTCACTTTTTTTTGGACATTTACCGTTTGCAATAATAATACATTTCTTCAATTTTTATAATCCGATATTTAATCCAAAATAAAAGTTCCTGTCGGCGGCAGGAAAAAATTCTCCGCCGATTGCATTTGCAGAATATAAGTTATCAAATAAATTATTTACTTGAAAAAATATTTTTGATGCGGTTAAAGAATTAAACAAATTGAACTCATAGCTTACAAGCAGAGATGCAGTAAAGTAGGCATCGTTTACATTGTCGGTATATGAAACAAATGCAGGATTCGTTAGTAAATAATTCGAGAGATTTTCATCGTAATTATCGGAGTAAAATTTACCCACATATTTGCCTGAAAACTTTGCATAAAAATTTCTTTGCTTGTACTGTATCCCTAAATTTGCTAAAAATTCAGGGAAACCGCTGATGCTGTTTCCGCTTAAATTAATTGAACTGCTTCCGCCCAAGAAAAATCTGCCCTCCGTAATTTTATTTTTACTAAAAGTAGCGTTCCCGAAAATTTTAAGACCGCTTTTAACTTTTAATTCAGCTGTAAATTCTATCCCTCTGTGAATAGTTTTGTCAACGTTGCCTGTAGTCGGCTGACCGAATCTGTCAACTTTTCCGTTTTTTACAATTTCATCCTTAAATATCATATAATACAAATTTACGGTTGCTGAAAAATTAGAAGAATAAAAAGAATATCCGAGTTCAAAGTCATTCATCTTTTCCGGTTGCACTAAAGGATTGTCGTAGTTAAAAGTACCATCAGGATTTTGTTCAAATTTTGGTACCTCTCCGCCGCTCGATTCGCTTGCATTGTAGTAATTTACAAGTCTCGGCTCTCGCGTAACTCTTGCAAAAGAAAAATATATGCTTTGATTTCCATCAATTTTAAAATTAATCCCGGCTCTGGGATTTAAGTAAACACCGCTTACGTCAAATTGATTGCCTAAATATTTTTCATCGTAAAGTTTATATTTATGATAGGCAACCTGAAGTTCGCCCAATAGATTAAGGCTTTCGTTTACTCTGTAAGTTTCGTGCAGGTAACCGTTAATTATATTTTTACCACCCTTGTAAAAATAATATCTGAAATCCTTTGTAATATTGGCAGGCAAGTTCTCTCCGAATCCAATACTCCCCCAATGATCCGACCTGTGGATTCTTACTTCGCCGCCTATTATCAATTCACCTTTGTTCTGCTTTATACTTATTCTCGGTATCCAACCGAATTGTGTATTTTCAACTTGAGCTCTTATCAAAACATTACCGGGATTACCATTGGGGTTAAACCCGTTCGCAGTCGTTAATCTCAAATAAGAAGTATCAGCCCACGAACCGTCAAAGTCAAAAAAGCCGTTACCAACAACCAAAAATAATGCTGAATTAATTTTCACTTTTTCGTTAAAAGTGTATTCGTTCATAATTTCAAAATGCGGTTGTGAAAAATTTTCAATCTCGCTCGGTCTTCTAGGCACTACAAATGTATAAGCATTATTTGCTGCTTCCCAATATGAAAAATTTTCTTTACGCAGTTTTCTGTCTTTAATTACAAATTTTGGCAAACCTGTATAAGCCAATCCGTCAGAAATTGGACCGCCGTAAAAATTTAATTGTGTTGTAAGCTTTTTATCATATCTGATTGCTGATAAATAATAAGAGTTAAAATTTGTCCAGCTTAAATTTCTGTACCCGCTGCTCAATGTTTTAGATAGTTTAACATAAACTGAATATTTTTCATCGATTAATCCGCTTGAAAAAGCTGCGGAATATTTCCTCGTGTTAAAACTCCCGAATGATAATTCAGCTTTTTGAAACGGTTTATTCGAAAAAGTAGCAGTTATAATATTTATTGAACCGCCCACAGCAGGGTATCCAGTAATGCCCGATCCTGCTCCCCTTTGGACTTGAATAAGCTCGGTGCTGGCTAGTAAATCCGGGAAATCCAGCCAGTAAACATTATTATCTTCCGGGTCGTTTTGAGGAATTCCGTTTATTGACACAGATATCCTTCTTTGGTCAAAGCCACGTATACTTAAATAATTATAACCTATGCCGTTACCATTCTCTGAATAGAATGTAGTCGAAGGCAAATTACTCAGGTATTCGGGTATATCCTGAAAAGTATAATTGTCATCAATTTCTTTTCGTTTTATTTTATTGAACGTAAAGGGAGTAAAACCTCTCTTGCCTAAATTCCCTTCCACAAAAATAGTTTGTGAAGGAATGATTTTGGGAGCAAGCATAATTTCAAGTATTTGGGTAAGATCGATATCTTTTAATTTTAAGACTGTGGATGTATAACCAACATAGCTGACAATTATTTCATTATTTTTGGTTATTGCACCCGATAAAACAAATTTACCGTTTTTACCGCTGGCTGTACCAATAGTACTTCCTTTTATCCTGACATTAGCATTGGACAGAGTTTTAAGTGTCTCTGAATCAACTATTTTGCCCTTGATGGTTGTTTGTTGTGCAACTGTTAGCGAAGAAACAAGAAACAACAATAGAATTACGTTTTTCATATCGTACCTCCTTAAAATGAAAAAAGCCGTTTAAAGAAACGGCTAAACAGTAAAACCATTGTCGCCCGTTTCCCTACGCCGGTATTACCCGGATCAGGTTAGAGGGTATTATCTCAGATATCCCGGAGAAAGCGGGATAACACCCCTAACGGCTTTTGTTAAAAAATTATTTATACAAATATAATTAATTTAATGGTAAATGTGAATAGAATAAGATATAAGCTATCAGCACTCAATAAATAACTAATTTAATAACGGCTTAGTTTTGCCGGTTATACAGTTTTTGTAAATATTAATTGAGATTTTAATAGGCATCTTTTCTAATGTCAATTGATATTATAAAGATTATTTTTGCTTCTTCATCAATTACACAAAATAATCTGTATTTACCTAATCTATAACGCCAAGTCTCTGGTTCAAAACCAACTAACTTTTTTATATTATTTCCATAATGAGGTTCTTCTGTTAACTGAGGATAGATATATTGGATAAGTTTTCTTTCAATGAAAGATTTATCTCTATCCGAAATCTTTTCAACTTTTTTCTGAAATTCATCCGTTTCAAAAATTTGATATTTATTCAACTAATCGTCCCTTTTTAGATTTCATATCGGATAAACCCTTTTTAAGACTTTTATTTAATTCCGCATTATTTCTAATTTCCTCCATTTCAAATTCATTAACGTAAATATTATGCTCAATAAATCTTTTACCGCGTTTTTTTCTGTTGGCATGTATTTTTTTATGCTTCGCTTTTGAGACAACTCTAGTATTTTTGGGAGTGGTTTTTCCACCTTCTGCAACTGGCTTTACATGATGTAATTCTTTACCTTTTGGCAACTTTCCGCTTGGATGCCCTTTAGATTTAATTACTTTCTCAACTTTTTTAGGCGATCTTTCATTTTTCACCTGTGTTTTTGTTGCTTTACCTTTTTTCATCCCTTTGCTCCTTTCTATTTTTTTAATATTCAATACACATAACGTATTATTAAGCTACTAATGTCTGTATAATACGTGTAATATAAAAGAAAAAATGTAAACTGTATAATGCTCTTATTTCTAACAAAAAGTTATAACTCGCAGTATAATACCCAAACCCAAACTAGGCGTAGGTTGCAGCTACGCCTTCATATCAAATCCACTTTAATGGCGCAAGGTACTGTCTTAAAAACCAATCATTTTAATTGTATTTTTTTTAATTTTGTACTACCGAAAAGAGGGTTTCAGGCGATTGAATGCACGGAAGTCCATTTAGTCAATGTACTTTACATAACTTCATTCCTTTTTCCGACCTGCAAAAAGAAAAACTCTTCAAAACAATATCCCTGTAAATCTGCCTTGAAAAAATATCAGTCCAACCAACTACTTGAAATGTAAAGAAATATAAACCACCCTGATCTTGAATTTGATAAGCTGATCCCATGCTTCAAATATAAATATATATCAAACATAAATATTTAGGTGTAGTTGCAAACTACACCTAGTGCAGGATCGCATTACCAATCGGCTCCAAACTCCCAGTCAAAGTAAAAAACCACAGATTTTGGCTCCAATAGCCGCATGAAGAGGTGGTATGGGTTCCTTGGCATGTATTGAAATCTGCTTGTAGGCATTGGTTCTGTAGCACTTTCTATTGTCTAAACGCCTTATTAGTTATGTTTAGCAGAAAAAGCTATTTTATCACTAGGGATTCTAGCTGCCAGGCACCATCTATTCGCTTGATCACTCCCTCGAAGTGATTGCGAGTAGTTGCTCCAAATGAGTTTTGAGCGTCAACATATGACACTACCCGATATCTTCCTTCGCCAAGGTCCGTTACATGTCGGGAGCCACCATACGGAAATTCAGCGCTTTTCGTTGACTTCAGGCGCTGTTCAACAAACAGTTGCATGTAGGCCCAAGCACCGTGAACGTCTCCAGTATCCGGTACATTTGATGACGGCGATGATCCACGATCGCACCCCGACAGCAATATGGCTGCTAAAAATATTACTGCAATGATTCGAATCATATTCTGTCGCTCCCTTGTGCAGCTAACGGCTGGCCTAACTTGCCGAGGGGCGCGCAGCGTCCCCAGGTCAATGTTAAGGCCATGGTTAGCCGCGTTTTGAAACCATGGCTGTGCCTGCAAAGCTTCGCGAAGAGGTGTTTCGACAAATTTAGGTGAAAGCCATACATACTCCGCTGCCTTTGCCTTTCCTTCGTTGTCTAGGGTCTGAATATGACAAAGTGCGGCCTCAATTGAGAAAGGCTTTTTGGGTTTGCTTTTCTTCTGAAAGTTGCTTTCAAGATCAGTCCAAATTATAACATCGATCTTCTTTTCTGATGCCCAGTTTTGAATGATATTTAGAACTTCTTTCTTTTTGGCATGTTTTCTAGATTTATCGGTAAAATAGAAACCGACATTATTCAGTGTAGTTCCTTCTCGGCTTCGTACATCACAGATGGCATCATCTGGACTCTTACGTTTGCTGAGCGCATAAGCTACTTGACATTCTTTGCCGTTCTTCGTGTCGAGAACAAGTGTCAATGCATTATTTCTTGTACCGGACACACGGGAAAACTCGATCTTTAAGCTTGGGCCATCAAACTGCCAATCCTCATGGTGTTTATCAAATTCGGGGCTTTTATCCCAAAGCAATGAACCCCATCCAAGAATAGCTATTTTCACTAGTGATTCCTTATTCGGCTAACATATTATTAAGCTGCTAATGTCTGTATAATCCGTGTAATATAAAAAAAAA
>JACZTL010000020.1 GCA_022573715.1 Bacteroidota bacterium | reverse complement strand
ATTTTACCGGAGAAGTAATATTTGATAGTACAATAACAAGTGCTTCTCAACAGATAGGTATTTCACCCACTTTAGCTCATAACACAAAATATTATTGGAGGGTTACAGCACAAAGCAACTTGGCTAAAGTAACTACTTCAGCAACTAATGCCTTTACAACAAAGTTAGCCACGCCAACGCTTATCTTCCCGGCTGATAATGCAGCAGGTGTAAGTTTAACACCGACTCTTACTTGGTCATCGGTTACAGGTGCAGATAATTACAGATTGGAGGTAAATACAACATCAGACTTTACCGGAACTGTAGTTTATGATAATAACGATCTTACTAATGAGAATCAGCAAATAGGTAGTTTAAGTGAAAGTACACAATACTTCTGGAGAGTTACAGCAATGACAAACGCCGGTAACTCTGGGGATGTCAGTTCGGTCAGTGACTTTACCACATTAGTTACTGCCCCAACTAATTTAGGCAGCAATGCAATAGATATTAATAAAATATTATTGACTTGGATAGACAATTCCAACAGCGAAGATGGATACAAACTTGAAAGGACCGAGGCTGAAGGAAGTGTGTTCACACTATTAAAAGATCTTCAGGCTAATATAAATTCATTCGTTGACTCAACAGTTGAAGAAGGAAAACATTATAAATACCGAGTTAAGGCATACATCCAAAACACTGAATCAGTTTACAGTAACGAAAGTATAATATTAACTCCCATATCTTCGATTGAACCGCCTTCTGAAGTTAAAGTTGAACCTGATACTTTAGGAAATTTTGTCATCGAATGGAAAGATAATTCAAATAATGAGGATGGTTTTATTATCCAAAGAGGCATTGTAGATTCGGGTAATATATCCTCTAATATAGAAAGTTTATTTAAAATGGATAGTATAATGGACTTTATACCGATTATTGTGCCAATTGATACCGTTCCATCAAATACTACTATCTATGTTGATACTGATACAGAAGAGGGTATATTATATCAATATCAAGTTGCAGCTTTTAACTCTGATGGCGTTTCATTATCAATAACAGACACAACAAAAACAACAGTGTCTGCACTAATTGCACCATCAAATTTAACGGCAATAATTTTAGGTGCGACTTTAATAAAGGTAAAGTTGGAATGGGTAAATAATTCGCAGATATCATTCGGTGTTATAATAGAAAGGAGTGATAACGATTCAACTAATTATGTAATTGTTGATTCAGTTGGGAATAGTATCTCAAGTTATACAGATAGTTTACTAAATATAGGACACAAATATTATTACAGAATTAAAGCTTATAACCCTACAACTTCATCAGCTTATGTTTTTGTTGTTTCAGGAATAATTACAGATGTAGAATCTTTAGATAATTTGATACCAAAAGAATTTACTCTTGAACAAAACTACCCTAACCCGTTTAATCCGAGTACTATTATTAGGTTCGGTCTGTCCGAAGCTTCTTTTGTAATACTTAAGATTTACAATATGCTTGGACAAGAAGTTAAAACACTTATAAATAAACAAATGAATACCGGTACATTTAATGTACAGTGGAGAGGAGATAATGACTCAGGAAATAAAGTCTCCAGTGGAATCTACATTTACAGAGTAATGGCGGGTTCACATATATTTACAAAGAAAATGATATTGCTTAAATAATTTAAGTAAGAAATATTCTATCAAATAATATTAGTTTTTTGCATAATATATTCTAATCAAATAATAAAAGAGATTCCTTTTATTGTACAAATAATCTAATTTACACTTAAGTTTCATACCCCAAATTATACTTATCTATTTCATTTATTAACAAAGATAGCTTTTTGGGCATTATTAAATTAAAAATATCGTAACTTATCGTTGTAAGTTACGATATTTAAAGAGTGTTTACTGAGATACAAGAATTCAAACCTCAGAAGGATTTTTATCCTTAACAGTTTTTCCGTCTGAGTCCGGATTTCGTTTATCTACCAAAAGGTATTTAAGCTTAACAATACCGCTGCATTTTCGCCTACGTAAAACTTCGGTGAACAAGCAACCTTTACCCGCCCTAGGTTCAGACTTTATCCGGTTCATCATTCAAGTTAAGTACCATAAATTTTAGGGAAATTTAGACATTCATAAAAAATTTTGTATTTTAATAAAAAAAATGTATAGGCATAAATAAATATTAACAAAAACAAAAAATCAATTAAAATACCATTGGAAGAGAGTGAGAGAGAAAATGAAAAAAACCCAGCTTTTTTTGATATCTTAGAACTGCTTGAGGACATATCTGATTTAGAAAGAGCAATAAAAGTAAAAGGGAAAGATTTAACTTTAGGACAATACTTAATAAGAGAATCTCAGCTTTGCCGGAAAAAACGTGACCTACAAAATAGTAATTAAGCATTCAGCACAAAAAGATCTCGACAAACTTTCGGACAATGAATTAAAACGAATCGTTGCAAGATTGGAAAAATTAAGAATTAATCCACGTCCGGTTGGTTGGTGTACAAAGTTAAGTGATTAAGAGGGGTATTGGTTAAAAAGTGGAAATTATAGGATTTTGTTTATCCTCAATGATAAAGTTAAAAATATATTCATTTATAGAATAAAACATCGGAAAGATGCTTATAAATAAAAAAGTCAGTTATTATTATCCACCTGAGATTTATGAATTCGATATCATTCTTCTTGGCTAAAGAATTGCTTTAATAGAACTTGAAAAATATTGTAAAGAGAATTTCACTCGGTTATCACGAACCATTTCATGTCTGTGTTTTGTAATTAAAAATTATGAAAATAAAAAAAATATTTATAATAACCTTCTTACTTTTCACTTTCCACCTTTTACCTTTGCAATCCCAGACTGTTTACGAACCGCTTCACAAAGATGTATATCCCTACTTGTCAAGAATGGCTCAAAAAGGAGTAATAAATTATAACGATCAAATAAAACCCTTAACAAGGATTTACATTGCTGAAAAGTTAGTGGAAATATCAAAGAAGACTAGAGGCTTGCCCGCCTATGGCGAGGCTATAACTGAAGTTGAAAGAGACGAACTGAATTTTTATTTAAAGGATTTTGGGGAAGAAATAAAATTTATCCACCGTGGTGAAATTCAAATTTACAAGGGACAAAAGAAACCAAGCCTGCCTTCAATTGGGTTATCCCGTCAATCCTTATTTGGAAATGATCGATATGGCAGATGGCGTTTGTTCTCTTATTCGAGTAATTTATTTAAAGTAAATTTAAGCCCTATTTTTGGTTACCAAATAGGCAGCAACGATAACGCTAACCAAACTCATAGATGGAACGGTGCATATTTTTACGGTTACTTTTCTGATAATATAGGTTTCAGTTTTGACTTTAGAGATAATGCCGAAACCGGGGATAATATTGACAGAACTAAAAGTTTTACTCCCGTTACAGGAATTAGTATTGCAAAATCAAATAAGGACAAAATTGAGTACAGCGAAATTCATACAACATTATCCACTAATTGGTCGTGGGGTGAAATTACCGTAGGTAAGGATTTTCTGCAATGGGGTTATGCACAAAGCGGACAGCTCGTACTTTCTCAAAAAGCGCCTTCTTTTCCTTTTATCAGATTGGATATTCGTCCTGCAAGCTGGTTGAAATTCAATTATATTCATGCGTGGTTAAATTCGGATGTGATTGACTCAAATGAGACCTATGCAAGCAAAAGACCCATACAAAACAGAACATTATTTAGAGATAAATATCTTGCCTCTCATACCTTAATAATTACACCTACAAAAGGATTGGATATTTCATTGGGTGAATCAATCATTTATAGCGACAGGCTTGAGATATCTTATTTAATGCCGCTTATGTTTTTCCGTTTGGCAGACCATTATTTGAGCAATAATAATAATAGTGCAGGAGATAATGCACAATTCTTTTTTGGAATAAGCGCAAGGGGTTTCATAAAAAATACACATTTATATGGTTCGCTTTTTATTGATGAACTAACAATTTCTGATTTATTTGATTCCCAAAAACAAAGAAATCAATTAGGGTTTACTTTGGGTGGCTCTGTAGTTGATTTACCAATTGAAGATTTAACACTCACAGCCGAGTTCACAAAAATATTTCCTTTTGTTTATTCGCATTTTATTCCTACACAAACTTATGAAAGCTCTTCGTACGGACTTGGTCACTGGATAGGACATAATGCAGATTTAATTTATGGATCTGTAAATTATAGATTTATGCGTGGACTTCAAGCTACTGTTTGGGGACAATATGTTCGAAAAGGGGGAGAGGGTGTAATTGATCAACAGTATACATTACCTTCTCAACCATTTTTATTTGGATTGCGCACCAACTATACTTTTTTGGGAATAGATGTAAAATACGAATTCATCCACGAGCTTTTTGTCCGGGCTAAATTTCTGTATTCTAAAGCTTCATCTGAACAGACAAATGGAACTTTTATTAATGATAGTAAAACGGAATTTAATTTTGCTATTTATTATGGATTGTAAAACTAAATAAATTTTGGTAGAAATCTAAAAGCCTCAGTAATAATAATGAGGCTTTTTTTTGTTGAGAGTTCATAGAGACTCACCCAAGACGTTTTTTCTTAAAGTTAGTGTTAAGTTATAACTAGAAAAATATAAACAAATTAAAAGGTCTTTAAAACAATCATTTAGCAAAAAAATTTTTGTTCTTAATGCAAAATTTTGTTTGCGTTAATAAATTAATATTACCAAATTGTAATGTTCAATTTCGGGTACTGCTTTTCTCATTATTTCTCCAAAGCAGTATCTGCTAATTCAATTTTATTAATTGTACTGTAGGATATATAAAATTTATATATTAAATCTTGTAGCTTATTAAAAAGTTAGACGGCAAATAGCTTAATGATTATTTCAGGTGTAAACAAATGAATGAATCGAAATTCAAGATTATCAAGGCTAAGTATTCTATTGGTGACTTAGTCCATCACAAATTGTTTGATTATCGAGGTGTAATCTTCGATATAGATCCGCATTTTCAATTGACTGACGAATGGTACGAAACGGTTGCTCGCAGCAGGCCCCCGAAGAATGAACCTTGGTATCACGTACTTGTACACGAAGCTGCAAACTCAACCTATGTAGCAGAACAAAACTTGGAACCAGATCCGAGTGGCAAGAAAATTAATCATCCAATGACAGAAAAATTTTTTACCGATTTACGAAATGGACGGTATATTAACGATGAAAAAGTTAACTGAAGATTATGCCTCCTAAAAAACGCTTCAACCACTCCGTCACTCTCAATCCGTGGAAGTAGTAAAAAGTAAGAAATAATAAAAATAATAGGTCTTTAAAACAATTGATTATTAAAAAATAGCTCTTTAAATAAATTTCTAAATGTTAACTATTTCTATTATAATTTAAATAAAACCTTTTCTCAACATCTAAATCTTTAGAATAAAAAAAGCTTCAAAAACTTTATCTTCAGTTAATTGATGCTTTTTTTGCGGAGAGACAGAGATTACCTTTGGTGATCCCTTGAGGGGGAGTCCGTCATCAATAACAAAATCCGTTTGCTGACGCAACCGTCCTTTTTATTTTTTCGATTATGAAAACTTCGTTTTCAACACTTTAAAAAATAAAAAGCCCACTTCGTGGGCTTTGTTATATATGCGGAGAGACAGGGATTCGAACCCCGGAAGGACTTGCATCCTTAACGGTTTTCAAGACCGCCGCATTCAACCGCTCTGCCATCTCTCCAATAACTTGCAATTAATTTTTTAAACGCATTACCACTTTTATAAGATTTAACTTGTTTTTCCCTCTTTAAAGCTTCACTTTTATGTTCAAAAGTTTCAAGATAAATTATTTTCCAAGGCCTATAAGCTTTTGTCGATTTAACTTTACCTGAATTATGTGATTTTAACCTTACTAAATGATTATTACTTGATCCAGTATAATACCTTTCTTTGAATTTACTTTTAATTATATAAACATAATACATAATAACTTATCGGTTTTTTCCCCCTCCTTTGGCGGGGGAACCCCGCTATAAGCGGTGGCAAGACCGCCGCATTTCCCGCTTTAAGCGGGACCTCGCTTCAGGCGATGGCAACCGCTCTGCCATCTCTCCTTTTAATCCGGCGTAGTCCGGCTTTTGACGAACGCCTGCCTGCCGGCAAGGCAGGTAGACGGAATCTCTCCGTTTTCATCTTTTCAAAAATAAACTTTGCAAATATAACAATTGTTGCTTTTTCAACAAAGTAAAAGGCATAACTTATTTTGATAATTATTTAACAATCATTAAGTTAATTTGCTGTGGTTTTATTTTCTCATTCTTTAATAAATTCAATGGAGGTTAAAATGAAATTAAATGTAAAAGCTCTTGCTTTAACTTCGGGACTAATCTGGGGTTTCGGTTTATTCTTCCTTACATTGTGGATTATTTTCTTTGACGGTGCTTCCGGAAATGTTCCTTTCATCGGTCAAATTTACAGAGGTTATAATATTAGCTTTACGGGAGCTTTAATCGGATTGGCCTGGGCGTTCTTTGACGGTGCAATCGGAGGTGCTATTTTTGCCTGGCTCTATAATTTGTTAACAGGTAAACTCAAGAGCGAGTAATTTTTACATTATTTAGTTGTTAGAGGCTATCTCAAAATTAAATTTTAAGAGATTGTTATTCCCACGAACCTTGCCTGAGTACAGGTAGGGTCGTGGCTATAAAAAGGAGATAATATTTTTTAATTTAAAATATACATTTTGAAATGGAGTTAATTGCCACGACATTTATGTCGTGGGATTGAGAAAAAAACAATAATGGCTTTAGCCACATATAGAACTAATGAGACATCCACTACTTATTTAAATGCAAAATTTAATCGAACTAAAAAAATTTACAAGACATTTAGCTTCTTTAAGTCAAAAGGAAATTCTAAAATATTTCAGAACAGAAATAGATATTGACACCAAAGCTGATAACTCTCCTGTAACAATAGCGGACAAAAAAGCAGAAGAATTAATTAGAAAAGAAATTGAAAAGGAATTTCCTACACACGGTATTCTTGGTGAGGAGTTCGGAGAAATAAACAAAGATGCAGAATACAAATGGGTCATCGATCCCATTGACGGTACAAAGTCTTTTATATGCGGCTCGGTGCTTTTTGGGACACAAATTGCACTTTTAAAAAACGGTTCTCCAATTTTAGGCGCTGTAAATTTTCCTGCTCTAAATGAATTTATTATTGGCGACAATAATTCAACACAATTAAATGGTAAAGATGTAAAAGTCCGTAAATGTGATTCAATTTCGGATGCTGTTTTGCTTACGGGTGATTATCTAAACATCGATAAATATCAAAATATTTCCGCTTTTAGAACGCTAATAAAATCTGTTAAATTATTTCGCGGGTGGGGGGACTGTTACGGTTATTACTTACTGGCAAGCGGTTATTCGGATATTATGGTTGACCCGATTATGTCGCCTTGGGATTCTCTTCCGCTTATTCCAATTATTAAAGGTGCCGGAGGAATAATTACTGATTACCAGGGGAAAGATCCCATAAAAAGTGAGAGTATCATAGCTTCAAATTCAGCTATTCATTCCGAGGTTATTAAATTATTAAATATTAATTCCGTACAGTAACAATAAAAATACTGCGGAAACTAATGCAATCGTTTTTCTTTTTTTAGAGTTGAAAACAAGTATTATTGTAACAATCCAAATGATAAGAAAAGCTAGTGATTTAATATCAAATAATTGATTGATAGAAAGTATTTTATTTCCAAAAGCAGCTAATTCGTATGTTCTCTTTATAGGTACAACAAGCAGACCGTAAAAGATAAAAAATATCAAAGGGAAAAGAGATAATTTTTTAATTTTTTCATTATCATTAAAATATTCCAGTCCTATTCTTGTTGTTAAAAAAATGCCGAAGAACAAAGCAAGATTATAAAACAACATTATCGGTTTTGAGACTCTTCCCCAAAAAGTTAAATTAACCCCTTCTTCATTCGGTACAATAATTTTATCGTTATTATAATCTAATTCAGCTCTGTATACAATTTTATTAGAGGGTCCGGCATTAGGTATTTTTACAGAATAAATATTATTGTTTCTGTTTAATTCTGCTTCCTTCCAACTCAAGTCATCTTCATTTTTATACTGAAGTTTTATTTTCAATCCTTTCAAATCAGAAAAAACTTGAAATTTATAATCATCGTTGCTTCTGTAAACTTTATCGAATAAATAGCTGACTTTGTGCATATTATATTTTACAGTACCCGTAACGGGATACTCTTCAGAAGTAATGCGATTGCTAAACCCGAAAATAAAAGTGATTACCAAAGCGGCTATCCATAAGATCAATTGTTGTTTCATTTATTTCTCTTTACAAAACTGGTTTTCAAAAATTAATAATTAATTTTACTAAGCCATTTCCTGAATTTTTTTTACTACTTCAGGATTAGCTAATGTTGTTATATCACCCACATCTTGTTTACTTGCAATTGCTCCTAAAACCCTTCTCATAATTTTACCAGAACGAGTTTTTGGCATATCAGGTACAACCCATACTTTTCCCGGCTTTGCTATAGGACCAATCTCTGTTTCCAAAGTTTTAATAATTTTTTCTTCCAACTCCTTGCTAGGTTCAATGCCAGGTTTTAGTGAAACAAATACGTGCGGTAAAACACCTTTTATAGAATCATGAACCGGAACAACAGCTGCTTCGCCTACTTCATCAACCATTAGTGTTGCTGATTCTAATTCTTTTGTGCCAAGGCGATGACCTGCAACATTGATAACGTCATCAATCCTTCCGAGTATACGGAAGTAACCGTCCGGAGCTTCAACGGCTCCGTCACCTGCAAAGTAGGGCCAGTCGCGCCAATCTTTGCTGTTCGGTTTACTGTTGTAGCGTTTGTAATATTCATTAACGAATCTTTCATCGTCACCCCATATTGTAAGCATTCTTCCAGGCCAGGGATTTTTAATGCAAATGTTTCCTGCTTTACCACAGCCGGCAGGCAGCACCTTACCATCATCGTCAAATATGATTGGGTAAATACCGGGGACACCTGGACCAGTACTGCCAGGTTTCATTTTATGAATACCCGGAACTGTTGAACATAAGAATCCACCTGTTTCTGTCTGCCAATATGTATCTACAATAACAGCTTCTTTTTTTCCAACGAATTCGTAATACCACCGCCAAACAGTAGGTTCAATCGGTTCGCCGACTGTAGTCATATGTTTAAAATGATAATTATATTTTGCAGGTTCACCTGGACCTACCCTGCGCAAAGCACGAATTGCAGTTGGGGAAGTGTGAAATATATTTACGTCAAGCTCTTCAGCAATTCTCCAAGGTCTTCCTGCATCGGGATAAGTTGGTACGCCTTCAAAAATAACTGATGATGCTGCAAGCGCCAAGGGCCCGTATACAATATACGAATGCCCGGTTATCCAGCCTATATCTGCCATACACCAATAAACATCTTCGGGATGAATATCCAGTATGTATTTTGACGTTCCTGTAACGTAAGCCATATAACCACCGATTGAATGCTGAGCACCTTTTGGTTTACCCGTTGTTCCGGAAGTGTACATAAGAAATAAAGAATCTTCTGATCCGAGCCTTTCAGGTTCTACTTTATTATTTCGATACTTTTTAATTGTATCGCTTATAAGAATATCTCTTCCATCTACAATGGGCGTAGCAGCAGAATATTTTCTCGGATATCTTTCCCAAATAAGAACGTGCTCTACTTTTTGTCCTTTTTCTTCTGCGATTTTACAAGCTATATCAGCTTTTTCTTTATGATTTAATAATTTGCCTGCACGATAATATGCATCTGCAGTTATTAAAAATTTGCTTTTAGCATCCACTATTCTTTCTGCACAAGCCTTACCCGAAAACCCCGAAAAGACTTGAGAATGTATGACTCCGAGTCTTGCACAAGCAAGCATTGTAATTGGCAGTTCGGGAATCATCGGCATATGCAAGGTTACTGTATCGCCGGCTTTAAGTCCGAGATCTTTTAACATTGCGGCAAATTCATTTACTCTCACATAAAGTTCTTGATATGTTATGTGCTGAATAGCTTCATTTTCCGGCTCAGGTACAAAATGAATTGCTGTTTTATTTTTGTGTTTAGCCAAATGGCGGTCTATGCAATTATAACTTGCGTTTAATTTTCCGCCTGTAAACCATTTGAAAAAAGGAGGATTGCTGGAGTCAAGGACAGTGTCCCATTTTTTGTACCAATCTAACATTTCAGCATATTCAACGAAACATTCAGGAAAGTTTTCTTCTTTGAACCTTTCCATAATACTTTCGTCTTTAACAATTGCTTGTTCGACGAACGATTTTGTTGGTTCATAGTACTCTTCTTCTTTCCAGTGAACGGCAATTTGTGCTTCCGTCAATTCGTTTTCATTTGACATAGAATTTCTCCTTCTAAACTTGGAAATTTTTTGAGTTTGTTTTATCAATTAGAAAAATAACAAAAAATATTATTCAGTCAATATAGGTTTGAAAAATTTAAAAATAAAAACGACCTCATAATTGAGACTATAAAATGGATCAATTCTAAATAATTTAAGGCTCATTCTAAAATGAAGTTTCGAACTTAAATTTAAAATTTACAAATAGGAATTTTTACCGATTGTAAATAAAGAAGTATAAAAATTGTTATCAGTTTAAAAATGAAAAGGAAGGCTTAAAAAAAACCTTCCTTTTAAAAAAAATTAACCAAAATTTAAGAATGGGAATGATTTACTAAGTAGAAATAGTATGAATGAACCAATAATCCAAAGTCCGAACACCAATCCGTAGTACTTTCCGGTAGAAGCTGACTTGAACATTTTAGCGAATCCGACACTAAGTACTATATAAGCCCAAATTGTAATTATATCCAATTTACCTAAAATGAATCCTAAAATTGTTGATTTATCTGCATTCATAAATGCAGCAATGCTCACGTCGTTAAACATTCTGCTGAAAACTAATGATAGAATGGCAGCTACAATTACAGTGATAATTCCTATATATGCTGTAAGTCCGTTTGCAACCAAAGCACCGGAATATGTGCCTTCACCTTTTAATAAGAATTTCACAAATAAATAATAAATACCCGTTGTTATAAAGAAAATTATAAATCCAACAATAAATATTGAAACGGTTTGAATCACTGTGCCTATAGTCCCGCCGAATTTATCCATTTGCTCCTGTATTGTATCCAATCGTTGGTCAGCTTCTTGTTGAGTCAATGTACCATCTTCTACTGATTTTTGTAAACCCTCTTCAATTTTAGCAATCTGTTTTTGTTTTACGTCAAATTTTATCTCATCGTTATTTAAAACAATTATTCTTGATACGGCAACAAATAAAAGTAACAGAAAAATAGGAAGCAGCCAATCAATTGTCTTGAGAGGAAATTTTGATAAACTTTCGAAGGTTTTAGAAGGTTCGCTCAGAATACCGATCATTTTGTCGGAATGGCTAAGCTCAACTTCTTCAGGGGCAGAAGTTTGTTCAACCACTTCATTAGTATCATTGTTGTCCATTTCACTCTCCTTTTATGTTTTATTAGGATTGATATATTCAAATTAGAAATAGAAAATTAAAAAGGCAATAAAAAAAAATTGATAAAAAGTAATTTCTTAAAATTTGAAGTACGAAAAATGTTAAATTTATTTAATAAAAATTAATTATTCATACTCTAAAACGTAATAAACTTATCAGAGGAAAAATAAGAATGAAAACAATTATTGAACCATTTAAAATAAAATCGGTTGAACCTATAAAATTTACGACTAAAGAAGAAAGAATAAAATTATTAAAAGAAGCTGGTAGCAACCCATTTTTACTCCACGCTGAGGATGTTTTGATAGACTTACTTACCGACAGCGGAACATCGGCAATGAGCGCGCAACAATGGGCAGGAATTATGAACGGAGACGAATCTTACGCAGGTTCAAAAAGTTTTTACAAATTTGAAAAAACGGTAAAAAAAATAACCGGAATGAAATACATAATTCCTACACATCAAGGCAGAGCTTCTGAGAGGATACTATTCTCAATTGTTGGTGGCAAAGGAAAACACATCCCTAATAATACACACTTCGACACAACCAGGGCAAACATAGAATTCTCCGGTGCCGAAGCGGTTGATCTTTTAAACGAAGAAGGAAAACATCCTGAAATAAGAACCGATTTTAAAGGAAATATGGATGTAGAAAAATTAAAAAAATTCATAGAAAACACTGGTTCTGAAAATATTCCTCTTTGTATGATTACAATTACAAATAACTCCGGCGGCGGGCAACCCGTTTCAATGCAAAACATCAGAGAAGTGAAAGAAGTTTGCAACCAGTATAATATACCTCTGTTTCTCGATGCCTGCCGTTTTGCAGAGAATGCATACTTCATTAAAATAAGAGAAAAAGGATATACTGATAAACCCATCTTAGAAATTGTACAGGAAATTTTCTCTTATGCTGATGGTGCAACAATGAGCGCCAAAAAAGACGCACTTGTAAACATTGGTGGTTTTTTAGCAATTAATGATGATGAACTTGCACAAAAATGCAGAAATTTATTAATTGTAACAGAAGGTTTTCCCACATACGGAGGTTTGGCAGGTAGAGATTTGGAAGCTGTTGCACAAGGACTTGTAGAAGTTTTGGATGAAAACTATCTTCAATATAGAATAAGAAGTGTTGAATATCTTGGAGAAAAATTAGTTGCTGCAGGTGTTCCAATTATTGAACCGCCAGGCGGACATGCAATTTACATAGATGCAAAAAGATTTTTACCGAGTATTTCCCCTGAGCAATTTCCGGGTCAGGCTTTAACCTGTGAACTTTATATCCATGGCGGAATCCGTGCAGTTGAAATTGGTAGTGTAATGTTCGGAAAATATGACAGTGAAGGAAATCTTATTCCCCCGTCTATGGAATTGGTAAGATTGGCTATCCCAAGAAGGGTTTACACTCAAAGTCATATTGATTATGTAGCAGAAAAAATTATTGAAGTATATGAAAAAAGAAGCCAAATAAAAGGTTTGAAAATAACATATCAAGCTACTATGCTTAGACATTTTACAGCAAGATTTGAAAAAATAGATGATTAAAAAACTTTACAGTTTTAGTAATTCAAGGGAAATTTGGAGGTTAATTTCCGCAGGTGAGAATAAACTTTTAATTGAAGAAAGAAACAGAAAGACAAAAGAAGTTTATTTTAATTGTATCAACATAGAGACAGGAAAAAAGATTCTAAAAAGCTTTCAACTTAAAGATAAATTTTGGGTTGGTGTTGAAACTGTCCACAACAATATTATTTTCTTCCACAGGTTTATTAAACCCGATCTTCCCACACACAAAGACATTATAGCTTTTGATCTGATTAAAAAAAAGATTTTATGGGAGAATAATGATTTTACTTTTCTCTCAATTTCTAATGGTGATTTATATGCATATAAGGCTCTGTTTGAAGGCAGAGAATTTTATAAATTGAATATTTATACAGGTGAAGTAATTAAAAAACTTGAATCATCACCTGATAAAAATACCGTCGAAAAATATCAAAATTCAATTTTAAAAGATTTTTATTATGCTACTATATACAGTAATGATTTAGAGTTAGATGAAAAAACACATGAAATTATTAAAACTGTAAAAGAAAAAAATGTAGTTACAGGTAGAGTAGAATTTTTAGTTCATAATTCTCTATTATTGATAAGTTTCCACGTACCTACTAAAAAAGGAAAATTAAATAAATTATTAATTGTTGTTGATATTGTCTCAGGAAAGATTATATTGAAAAAAATAATTAATTCTGACATAGAGATTTTTATACCAGATTCGTTCTTTTTGATAAAAAATTACTTATTTGTATTGGTTGAGACTAAAAAACTATTCTGTTATATTCTGAAATAACAATTGTAAATAATGAGATAAAGTTCATTAATTAAAAACCAGCGGGAAAAATGAACATAAAAAAAGAAGTACAGGGTTTAATTCTACTTGTAGCGAGAGAAATTCTCAACTCTCTTTTTGAGGAAGATACTCATTTTACAAATATTAACTATACCGTTTATCCTCAACTTACAAGACGAAATGCAGGTGCATTTGTAACATTGAAAACTAACGGTAATTTACGTGGCTGCATAGGATATTTAAGCTCACCGGATATGTTGATAGATACAGTTAAAGAAGCAACAAAACAAGCTGCTACCAGTGACCCGAGATTTAACCCGGTTACAGCCGATGAATTATCTAAAATAAATATTGAAGTATCGATTTTATCACCCGCAATGCCTTTAAATAGTTACTCTGATATTAAAATTGGTGAACATGGTTTACTTTTAGATGAACAGTATAACAGAGCTGTATTGCTTCCACAAGTTGCAACTGAGAATAATTTTTCTGTTTCACAATTTTTAACTGCTTTATGCGAAAAGGCAGGAATAAATCCGTACACTTGGGAAGAACAACAATTAAAATTAAAAGTTTTTACAGCAACAGTAATGTCAGAAGTAGGTAAAAGAAAGAAAACTTATGACTCAGATTAGAAAGCCTGCAGTTGCGGGACTTTTTTATACTTCAAATCCTCAAAATTTAAAGAAAGAAGTTCTGCAACATCTGAATACTTCTGTTCCTAATCCAATTCCACAAGAAATTTTCGGACTAGTTTCGCCTCATGCAGGTTATGTTTATTCCGGTTCTACTGCGGCTTATGGATTTAATACATTAAAAAATAAAAAGATTAAAACTGTTATTATCATTTCACCGAGCCACAGAGAATACTTCCCTGGTGTTTCTATTTATAATGGGGATGGTTATGAAACACCTTTAGGCGTAATCCCTGTTAATCAAGAAATGGCTGATAAATTAATTGACGGGAGAGGAAATATATTCCGTGGTATTGAAGGACACAGGGAAGAGCACGCTATAGAAGTTCAGCTTCCATTTTTACAATGTGTTTTGGATAATTTTTCTATTGTGCCTGTAGTTATGGGTGACCAGGGACAGGTTTTTGTTGAAGCACTTGTAAACAAGTTAAATGAAGTTGTGAATGATAACACATTATTGTTGGCTAGCTCGGACCTTTCACATTATTACTCTGCAGCCGAAGCCGATCAAAAAGATTCTATTATAGAAAAAGATATTAATGATTTTGATTACGAACTACTATCTAATGATTTGGCAAATAAAAGCTGCGAAGCTTGCGGAGCCGGTCCTATTTTAACAATTATGAAAACTGCTAAGCTTAATAAAAAAAATAAATCAATAGTTCTGAATAGGACACATTCCGGAGATGTAAGCGGTGATAATGAGCAGGTTGTTGGTTATCTTTCGGCTGTATTTTACGGAGAATAATTGTACTACAAACAGGCTAACATTGTTATTATCGGTGCAGGACGAATTGCTGTTTCTATCTTAAACGGGTTGATAAATGCACAGTTCAATGTTCAATCTGTATTTAGTAAGAAAGTTAATTCGGCAGAACAACTTTCAAAAAAATTTGGTGTAGATTATTACTCAAACAATTTATCGCAGATAAAAGAGGATACTAATCTCTTTTTGTTAACTGTACCTGATAATCAAATCTTATCTGTAGCAAATGTAATAGAAAAACTAAATATCAACTTTCAAGATTCATTATTTGTTCACTTCTCAGGTGCTTTAAGTTCTTCTGTTTTAGATACTCTAAAAAACAAAGGAGCAGATACAGCTTCTTTTCACATTATGCAGTCTTTTCCGACAAAAGATATAGTCGAATTAAATAATTTAACAGCTGCAGTTGAAACCGATTCAGAAAAAGCGGACAAATTTTTATTCTTTCTTGCTTATAAATTGAAAATGAATCCATTTAAACTTTTTAAAGAGAACAAAGTTAACTATCATTTGGCGGGTGTTTATTCTTCAAATTTTTTTATTGGAAATCTTCTCAGTGCCGATAGAGTTATTCAGAATAATAAAACTGATTATCCAAATTTTGAAAAACTAATCCTTCCTATTGTATCAACTACTTTGAATAATATAAAGTCAAAAGGGTTAGATGGTTCTCTATCCGGTCCGATTCAAAGAGGGGAATTTGAAGTTATACGAAAGCATGTAGAAAAATTAAAAAATATAGACAACGAAAAATTTAATGTAGAAGGCAAAAACATATTTTTACTTAATTATGTTTGTCAATCTATAACTATTTTGATGATGCTTGAAAATAAAGAAACCGAATTGAACGAAAATCAAAAAAAGGTTTACAATTTTTTAATTAATGAATTTCATACTTTAACTAATAAATAGCTGATACATAGAATTAACCAACCTTTAGTCACACTTTTTTTATATTTAATTATTAAATAAAAATATCTTTTAAATTGAAAAATTTTACAGTATGAAAAACAACGGTAATGTTTTAGAAAAAATAGTATCTCTTTCTAAACGAAGAGGTTATATTTTTCAATCAAGTGAAATTTACGGCGGACTTAACGGATGCTGGGACTACGGTCCGATGGGTGTTGAATTATTAAACAACATTAAAAAAGAATGGTGGAATTCTATGACATTGCGTGATGATATTGAGGGTTTAGATTCCTCAATTCTAATGCATCCAAAAGTATGGGAAGCTTCCGGACACGTTGATAATTTTACCGATCCAATGATCGATTGCAAACAATGTAAAGCAAGATTCAGAGTTGACTTATTAGGGGGAATGTTGAATGAAAAAAGAAAGAAAAAGTCTGTAAGAGCGTTAAATGAAAATTGTAACGAAAGTGAATTAAAATCTAAAATTGAAAAATTACTTTCTGAAAATAATGAAGTTAATGCTTTTGATATAATTATTGAAGATGAGCAGTTAAGCGGTTTATTACTGCAGGAATTAAACTGTCCTCAGTGTGGAACAAAAGGATCATTTACACAAGCCAGGCAGTTTAATTTAATGTTTAAAACATTTATAGGACCGGTTGAAGATTCAGGTTCCGTTGTATATTTACGCCCGGAGACAGCGCAGGGTATTTTTGTTAATTTCCTGAATGTACAAAATTCAACAAGACAAAAATTGCCTTTCGGTATTGCACAAATCGGTAAGGCTTTTAGAAATGAAATTAACACAAAAAACTTTCTATTTAGGACAAGAGAATTTGAGCAGATGGAAATGCAGTATTTTGTAAAACCTGCCGATGATAAAAAATGGTACGATAACTGGAAAGAACAAAGAATGAATTGGTATAAAAACCTGGGTATGAATTCAGATAATCTCAGGTTTCACGATCACCCGGAAAACAAACTTGCACACTACGCGAAAGTAGCAACCGATATTGAATATAATTTTTCATTTGGTTGGGGAGAGATTGAAGGCATACATAACAGAACAGATTTTGATTTAAAAAGACACGAAGAATTTTCAGGTAAATCTCTAAAATATTTTGATGAAGTGACAAAAGAAAAAATATTGCCTTTTATAATTGAAACATCCGCCGGTGCAAGCCGTTCATTTATGGCTTTTTTAACTGAAGCTTACGCAGAGGAAGAAGTAAAAGGCGAGCAAAGGGTTGTATTAAAACTGCACAATAAACTTGCTCCTATAAAAGCTTCAATTCTTCCATTGGTTAATAAAGACGGAATGCCTGAGATAGCTAAAAAGATTAAAGATGATCTTCGTTTTAAGTTTAAAATATTTTACGATGATAAAGGCGCTGTCGGGAGAAGATACAGAAGGCAGGATGAAATAGGTACTCCTTATGCAATTACAGTCGATACGCAGACAATAGAAGATCATACCGTAACGGTTAGAGAAAGAGATTCTATGGAGCAAATAAGAATATCAAGTGACAGTCTATCTGCTTTCTTGCACGAGAAATTATCAACTTAAATTTTAACAACAACTTTACACATACTTTTGATGCGTAAAAGTTTAATTACATCTTTTCTATTTATTGTATTTTTTACAACGACTTGTTTTGCACAAAAAAATGTTAGAGATTCTTTAATTACAATAGGGATAAATCAAATTTACAGCATTAAATTTGTTAAAGCTGATTCAACCTTTAAAACTTTAAGTGATAAATTTCCCAATGATCCTGCAGGCATTTTTTTCTTATCAATGATAGATTGGTGGCGTATTCTATTAAATACAACCGTAGAGAAATATGACGATAGATTTTTAGAAGAGTTAAATTTTATTATCGATAAGTGTGATACAATATTAGAAATAGAACCGAATAATGTTGATGTATTGTTTTTTAAGGGTGGAGCAATTGGATTTAGGGGAAGACTTAGATCACTTAGATCCAGTTGGTTTAAAGCTGCAGATGACGGAAGAAAAGCATTACCTATAATTGAAAAGGTTTTATTATTAGAACCAAATAATAATGATGCCATATTTGGATTGGGAATTTATAATTATTATGCATCAATTCTTCCTGATAAATATCCCATATTAAAACCAATAATGATATTTATGTCTTCAACAGATAAAGAAGAAGGTTTAAGGCAGGTAAAAAGGACGGCTGAAAAAGGGAAATATGCAAAATATGAAGCCATTTATTTTTTAATGTTAATTTATTTTACTGACGAAAACAAACCACTTCTTTCTTATAATTATTCAAAAAAACTTACTAAAGATTTTCCTGATAACCCGGTATTTGAAAAATGGGAGGGTAGAATCGCTGCTAAAATTGGCAATAGTTTAAGAGCTTCGGAAATTTTTAAAGATGTTCTTTTAAAAGGTCAAAAAAAGATGACGGGTTATATTGATGATATCACAAAAAGAGAAGCAGTATATTATATTGCGGACCAATACTGGAAAGAAAATAAAATTGATTCTTCAAAAATATTTTTTGAAGACTGTGTCAAATATTCAAAAGTAATTGATAAGGGAAAAGAATCGGGATTTTATATTAATGCGCTAATATATTTGGGAATGATAAATGATGTTCAAAAAAATAGAATAGCAGCGATTGAATATTACAATAGAGTTTTGGATTTGGACGAGTATAAAAAATCACACGAACTAGCAGAAAAATATTTAGAAAACCCTTATAAAAAATAAAATATGCTATAGCGAAGTAGATATTCCAATTCTGTGTAACGATCCGATATCACCCATTGAAGAATAGCCGTAATCAAAATGATATTTTGAGATTAACAAACCGACACCGAAATTAAATCCAGCCAGACCGCCAAAACCACCAATCTTTAGTTCTTTCCTTTTCTCGTTATTGTAACCGAATCTAACTGACAAAGATTTACTTAACTCAAACTCAGCACCCACACTAAAAGCCTCAAATCTGCCGGTATTAGGGTCATTGCTTTCATTAAGTTTGTGAAAATCAACGGATAATGTTAAAGGCAAATGTGCTATTTTCTTTGATACACCTATTACAAGATCAAGTGGTAGATCTTCTTTTGTATTAAAAAATTTTGATAGTTGGAAGCCGGTATTTAAAAGTGCAATTCCAAAACTTAAACCTTGAGATGGAATCGAGTAATGAAGTCCAAAATCAAAAGCAAGTGCTGACGAGGACTGATCGGCAATTGAGGAATTAATATATTTTACATTAACGCCGTAGTAAAAATTTTCTTGTAAATTGTTTGCGTAACCAATTATTATTGCTAATTCACCGGCATCAAATTCCCCGATTTTATTTCCGAACTGATCTGCTCGTGTAAAATTACCATAACTAATATATTCAACTGCAGCACCGAATCTTCCCCAAGTTCCAACATCTTGTGTATATGAAACACTCGCAAGATTTATATCAAGTAAATGATTTACATAAGAAAAAGATATTCTTTTATCTTTGATAAGTTTAAGACCCGAAGGATTATAAAAGATAACATTTGGATCATCATTGTTTGATACGAAACTGCTGCCCAGGGCACCGGCTCTCGGGCTCATATCTAAACGGAGGAAATCATAAGTTTTTTGTCCAAAGATAGAAACAGATGCTAAAAATATTATTACTACTGTAAAAAATGTTTTTGTTTTCATAAAAATCCAAATTATTAATTTCTTATTTAACTATATTATAAAATAAAGGCAAGTGAATTTATTAAACCTGTTTTTTTAGTAATTATTTTATAATAGATACAATCTAAATATATGAATTTTCTAATTTACGGTGCTACCGGGTACACCGGTAAACTAATGACTGAAAGAGCAAAAGAACTTGGTTTATCTCCTTTGCTTTCAGGAAGAAATCCGGAAAAATTAAAACAAGTAGCTGAACCACTCGGTTTTGATCATGAAGCAGTTTCATTAAGCGATAAACATGGATTACTTAATATGTTAAGCAAAATTGATTTGGTAATTCACACTGCAGGCCCGTTTTCCGGTACTGCAAAACCAATGGTTGATGCTTGCTTGAAAACAAAAACGCATTACCTGGATATAACAGGGGAGATTAGTGTATTTGAAAGACATAAAAGTTTAAATAGCCAAGCAAAAGACGCAGGTATATTAATTATGTCAGGTGTAGGATTTGATGTTGTTCCAACAGACTGCTTAGCTGCACATATGAAAAAAAGAATGCCTGATGCTGAACAATTAAATATTAGTATAGGCGGATTAAGTAAGATTTCTGCAGGTACGGCAAAAACCGCAATTGAGAATATCGCTAAAAGTTTTATTGTAAGACGGAGCGGGAAAATAATTCAGTTAAAAAAACCTCTTTACAGCAAAGCTGATTTCGGCAAAGGGGAAGTGGAAACAGTATCGGTAAGCTGGGGTGATTTAGCAACCGCCTATTATTCTACGGGAATACCGAACATTTCTGTATTTTTTCAATTAACTGCTCAAACAAAGAAAATAATTATGATGAATAGATTGACAAAATGGTTTTTATCCCTTCCTCCGATCCAAAAAAAAATAAAATCTAAAATTGAAAAAAAATTTAAAGGACCGGATAAAACTGAACGCGAAACTGCAAAAGCTATTATTTTTGCTGAAGCTATAAATTCAAAAGGAGAAAAAATAGTTTCAAAACTTATTACCCCCGAGGGTTATAAATTAACTTGTATAACGGCGCTCGAAATTGCAAACAGAGTGCTCAGTGGAAATGTACATCCGGGATATTTTACTCCGGCAATGTTATTTGGCACTGATTTAATTACAGATATAGATGGTGTGGAATTAACAGATATTATTTAATTAAAATAAATTTAAATAATTGAAACAAGTTTTAGTTTAGATAAGTGAAAAAGAAGTAATTACCATTTTTATTGATATGCCAATAAGCTATCATTATTTTTTAATATAAATTATCTAAGATAAATGTTGAATACACTGAAAACCACATTTTTAATGACAATGATGATAGTTCTTTTCCTCTTTGTAGGAAATTTATTGGGCGGCTCCTCGGGAATGACAATTGCATTTGTGTTTGCATTATTAATTAATTTCGGCTCTTACTGGTATTCCGATAAAATAGTTCTTAAAATGTACAGAGCAAAAGAAGTAACAAGGGAAAACAGCCCTAAATTTTTTAATCTTGTCGAACAACTTTCTAAAAATGCCGGCTTACCAATGCCCAAGGTATATATTATTAATGATTCCACCCCGAATGCTTTTGCAACCGGTAGAAATCCGGAACACGCTGCTGTTGCTGCTACAACGGGAATATTGAACGGGTTAAACAATGATGAATTAGCGGGGGTTATTGCTCACGAACTAGCACATATTAAAAATAGAGATATTTTAATCGGTACTATTGCAGCGACTGTAGTAGGTACAATTACTTTTTTAGCACAGATGGCGGGTTGGGCAATGATGTTCGCTGGAAGGGGTGGCGGTAGGGATGATAGAGGCGGGCTTTCATCTTTGTTTCTAATTATTCTTGCACCAATTGCTGCAACTCTACTTCAATTGGCAGTTTCACGTTCAAGAGAATTTGCTGCAGATGAAGGAAGTGCGCTTATATCGGGTAAACCGTTAGCTTTGGCTTCTGCTTTGGAAAAAATATTTCAAGCAAACCGTATAAAACCCGTATCGCATTCGGGACCGGCTACCGCCCATATGTTTATTGTTAATCCTTTAAGAGGAGGTGGTTTTAGAAAATTATTTTCTACTCATCCGGCAATTGAGGAAAGAATAAAAAGATTAAGAAAAATGTCTAACAATCATCCGTCAGCTGACGGACAAAAAATTTAAACAAGATGAAAAATCATAAACAAATATTTATACTAGTATTTCTTTTATTTATGCCTTTTGTTTTTGGACAAACTAAAACAAACTTGAATATATTTAAAGAATTGGTAGATTCTTCTGTAATATCTTTGGTTAATAATATACATAAGAATGAAAATCAAATAAATTTAAAATTGGAATTAGGCATATCTTATTCATTATTCAAAAACAGAATATTAAATAATTTAACTGAAAGAGGAATTAAAGTAACAGTTTATCCTTCAATAAAAGTAAACACTACTAAAATTAATTATGCTATTGAGGAAATGAATGTTGGTTATTCGGAGATTGACAGGGATGGAATGTTTGGAGATTTTTTAATGCCTCGCAAATTATCACTTAAAGGAAGTTACAGCATAGATAAAGAAAATATTTTCACAAAGAATTTTAATTATACATTTCTTGATACAGTAAATGTGAAGGCTGTTAAAAGTTTAGAAAATAATTCATATCCATTTACAAAAGGGGAAGTTCCCACCGAACCGTTTTTTTCAAGTATAACGGAACCGGTAATTGCAATTAGTAGTGCGGCGTTGGCTATTATTTTATTCTTCACCATTCGAAGTAAATAGTTATATTTAACTTTAATGCATTCAACTTTTTGATTATAATTGTAGTTCTAAAATTACAGAATACCTTATGAAAAATATTATACAAATTACATCACTTTTATTAATTATAATATTTGTTGCAGGCTGTTCTTCCACGTTTGATACAAGTAATTTTACTGCCGAGCAGAAATTAGATTATGCAAAGGAACAGTATAATGAAGAAAATTATTTTGATGCACTCCAAGAATTTAACGCTATCGTTCTTGAGTATTCGGGCAGCGCTATTGTAGATGATGCTTCATATTATTTGGCAATGACCAGGTTTCAAAGGGGAGAATATATATTAGCTGCGTTTGAGTTTAGTAAATTAATAAAGAATATGCCTGCAAGTGAATTTGTTCCGATATCCCAGTTTATGCTTGCAGAATGTTATTATGAACTTTCACCTAATTATACATTAGAACAGAGATACACAAAAAAAGCTATTGAAGAATATCAGGCTTTTATTGATTTTTTCCCATCAAACGATAAGGTAAAAGAAGTAGAAACTAAAATTATTGAGCTTAACAATAAATTGGCAAGAAAGGGACTTCATAGTGCGAATATTTATGAGATATTAGGCTATTACGATGCTGCTTTATACTATTATACAAATCTTATTGAAATTTATCACGAGACGATATATGCCCCCCAAGCAATGTATAATAAAATCTTTCTTTTAACTGATAAAGATAGAAATAGAGAAGCCTTGGCAGAAGCAAATAAATTTATTAGTAGATATCCAAAAAATTCTTTGGTTCAGCAAGTAAAAAAAATAAAAGAGTCAATAGAAGATAAATTTTCTAACATAGATAAATGATAAAACCTAAAACAGTAAAAGAATCAATAATTACAATGATCGAACTGGTATTGCCTCATTATACTAATCAATTGGGTAAACTTCTCGGCGGGCAGTTGATGCATTGGATAGATATTTGCGCAGCACTTTCAGCCGCTAAGCATACACAGCAAGTTTGTGTTACAGCCTCGGTAGATAAAATTGATTTTATTCATTCAATAAATTCAGGTGATGCAGTTACTTTAACAGCTAATGTTAACAGAGTATTTAACACTTCGATGGACATAGGTGTAAAAGTTTATTCTGAATCTTTCAGAGAAGGAAAAAGAATTCACTCAAATACAGCTTTCCTTACTTTTGTAAGTGTTGATAATAATGGGAAACCTATAAAAGCAGTTGAGGTAATACCGGAAACAGATGAAGAGAAAAAAAGGTATGAAGAAGCATTACAAAGGAGAGAAAATAGGCTTAAAGATAGAGCAAGAACTTAAAATTCTACTTTTTATTGTTGTTTTTATTTCATTTAATGCTTCTGCACAAATACCTATTAATGGCTTCTGTAAACATCAAAGTTTTAAAATCCCACCGGGATATACCTCAGTAAAATCCGTTAATTTTAACAAAGATACATTTAACGATCTAATAATTTTTAATAATTCCACTAAAAAATACTTAAGTATAGAAGGAACTGAGAAAGGTTTTTCGAAAATAAGAGTTTATAAAATTCCATTTGAAATTTCAAAATTTAAAAGTATATCAACAAAATATTTTAGAGGAAAATATTTTTCTTTTGTATCAAGAAAGAATAGGTCGGTTGGGATAATTAGTTTTAATAAATATGGAAAAATTGAAATTAAAAAATTACTTAAGTTTAACTCATATCCTGAAAATCTGGATGCCGCGGATATAAACAACAACGGCAGATCAGAATTGTTAATTTCCGGAAGCGCATTTGAGGGGTTGTCTATTATATCACAAAATTGGCACGGTTTAGACGAGAAAAAGATTTTAAGCAAAAATAGTTTTGATGAAGCAATTTTTGTTGATCTTAACAATGATGAAAGTCCTGATGTTGCTGCATTCAGTTCAGTTGAACGCTCAATTTATTTCTTTTTTAATGACGGTAATGGAAGGTTAAACTTAGTTAGAACAATTCCATTAACCGGCAATGTAAATTTTTTTAAAAGTAGTGATATAGATTCAGATGGATTTGATGATATTATATTTTCTAAAGATAATGCAATTAAAGTAATGTGGGGCGATTCCGTTTCTTCTTATGATTCAACTACTGAATTTGAAACATCAAACAAACCTATTAATTTTATTTTAAGCGATTATAATTTGGACGGTAAAATTGATTTAGCTTATTTAAATTCTGACAAATCTCAAATTTCTATTTTATTTTCAAAAGGAAACAGAAAATTTTATTCAGAGATACTTTATCTGAAAAGGGAAAGTATAAGTGATTTAACAAATTTTAACAATAAAATTAATAATGGAATAATTGCATTAACCAACAAAGGATCGTTGTTTTTTATGTCCACACTTTCTTCTCTTAATGAAGAATCAAGTATTCTAATCGGGGGGGCACCTGTTTCTCTTTCTTATTTTGATTATAAAAAAGATGGGATTTTAGATATAGTTTTTATAGATAGCACAAAAAATAATCTTAATTTTTTAATAAGAGGAAATTCAAAAAAACCTGTATTATTTTATTCTTATCCACTATTTGAAAAGCACAATAAAATTCTTGTTGATGATTCAGAACCCTATATCAAAACCTTTTATTGTTATTCATATAATAAAAAAGTTGTGGAAATATTAAAAATCAATTTTAGAGAATTTGGTATAACAAGGAATTCTTTATATTCACCTGGCAAAATAATTTCCTTAAAACTTAATAAAGATGACTTTGGGAATGAAAAAATTTATATCGCTTATTTAAAAAACATGTCTTTGGGGATAAATATTAATTTTGTACATGATATTAGAATTTTAAGCTCGGATTATCCAAATTTAGCTGATAGTGTTCTGGATGCCAAAATTACTTTTACCGATACATTGGGTGTTTATTTTTGGCAGAGTGAAAACAACAACCTGTATTTGAAAGAGATTTCGATGAAGAATTTATCACCTTTGCCTGTTACGAAATATCAAGCTAAAGCTAATAGCACAGTATTATATTTTAATTCTGATAATTTTTTAATTAATAACAATCAGCTTGAATTTTTAAGCATAATAAATAAAGATGAAAAATATTATTTACTTGAAACTTTTGAAGATTCAACGAAGATACTAAAGGATAAAGATCTTAATAATTTTAGTATTTCAAAAAACGATATTTTCTTTATAGGTCAATGGCACTCTGAAAAAAAAGATAATATTTATCTGTTTTCTAAAAGTCAAAAGGAACTTTTCATATTAGATGTTGATTCAACGGCACAAACATTTACATTTAAATCCGTATTAAAAAATATAAATGGGGATAATTTTTTTACTGATTATAATGCATCTTTTTATAATAACCTTTTTTATATTGATAAAAAAAATAAAACAATTTCTATTAAACATATAAACTCATATGAAAATAATTAAAGTTTTTGTAATAATATTTATAATTACTCCTATGTTTGTTTTCTCACAAACATACAACCAACATCAACTTGATTCCTTGTATAATTTATATATGGGTTTACGCAGTGGGTCACATTTTCAGCAGGGTCAAGTTGCCACAAGTGCAGCTATAAAACAGGGCGGGCATATTAAATGCGGGCTGGGACTTTCAAATCAAATTAGATTGAATTTAAATTTATTTTCTCCCAAACAACAGGAAGAATTAAGAAAAATATTAGCACGGCCAATATTAGATGCAAGCATTGTTACACCATCAGGTAAATTCAAAATTCATTACGACACTTCAGGGGTTGACAAACCCGGTTACAGCGTTAACGATTTGGCTATTGCTTTGGATTCAACTTATAATTTTCAAGTTACATTTCTTGGTTACCCGGAACCTCCGACGGATAATAACGAGGGGGGCGATAATTTATATGATATTTACGTTTTAAATTTAGGTCTTCTATACGGTGAAACTGTTTTTTCGCAGGAGATAACTTCCGGAAGCAACAAATACACAACTTACATTTTAATGGATAACGATTTTTCCGGTTATTTTACAGAAGGGATTGATGGGGCAAGAGTTACTGTTGCACACGAATATCATCATGCTATTCAAGTGGGAAATTACATCTTTCGTGCCGATGACCTGTATTTTTATGAACTAACATCTGTTGCATTTGAGGATATTGTTTATCCTTCCATTAATGATTATTTCCAATATTTACCATCCTATTTTAACAATACACGGGTAAGTTTTGCAGCAACACAAGGTTACGATTTTGCAATATGGAATCTATATCTGAATGCTACTTTTGGTCCCGGAATTATTAAAAGACAGTGGGAACTTATGCCTACTATAAAATCTATTTATGCAATAAACACAAGTCTGATAGAAAATAATTCTACTTTTCCAAACTCTCTTAAAGAGTTTAGTATTTGGACATTCTTTACGAACCATAGAAGTATTTCAGGAAAGTATTTTATCGATGCTGTAAATTTTCCAATTGCAAGACCTGTATCTACAATATCTCTTAATTCAACAGCCGATACAGTTAATTTAACAACTAAAGCATTATCTAATAATTTTTTAAGATTTGCAAATGCTTCTGACACTGTTGATGTTATTATTTCAAACACTGATGTTCAGTCAGGCGCAGACAGTTTAAGCAAAAACTTTTTGGCTCAATATATTCTATTCCAAACATCTGAAACCGGAGCAGGAAAGTTAAACGAAAATTATTACTCAAAATTAATTGTAAGTAATCCGGGTATTTGGCAACTCACTGAATTTGTGAATGGACAGTTGGTTGTTTCCACCACACCACCGGCTACAACTACAGATGATTTTGCTTATCCTAATCCATTCAATTATAAGAACGGACCCCTTATTTATTTGCCTGTTTCAAGCGGAAACCCGACATCTGCAACACTCAATATTTATTCAACCGGTTTAAATTTAATGTATTCATATTCGAAAAATGTTGTAAATATTAATGGCAAGAATTTTGTTATGTGGAATGGGAGACAAACAAATAATAACAAACTTCCAACCGGTGTTTACATTTATGTCACAAAAGTTGGCGATGATATATTAAAAGGAAAGCTGGTTATTTTTAATGAATAAATATTTCCTTAATGCGGAACAATTAACAAAAAAATTTGGACGACGGTTAATTTTTAAAGACTTAAATTTTGAGTTTTTAGAAAACGGTATTTACGGAATTACAGGTATTAATGGATCCGGAAAATCAACCCTAATAAAAATTATTGCGGGAATCATTTCGCCTTCTTCAGGGAAAATTATTCATAAATTAGATGATAAAGTTATTGATGCTGAAAAACTTCATAATTATATAGGTTTTGTTGCACCGTATCTTATTATGTATGAAGAATTTTCGGCATGGGAAAACTTAACTCATATTTCCAATATAAGGGGAATTGAATTTAATAAAGAATTATTTAATTCATTACTTGAAGATTTCCTTTTATTAAGTAGAAAGGATGACATGGTTAAAACTTATTCATCAGGAATGAAACAGAGACTTAAATTTATTTTTGCCTTGATACATTCACCTAAAATTTTACTTCTGGATGAACCGACATCTAACCTTGATGACGAAGGAAAGGAAACAGTTTTTAGGATTATAAATAGAGAGAAACAGAAAAAAATAGTTATTATTGCTTCAAATGAAAGATCAGATTTGAACCTTTGCAGCACTGAAATAAAATTAGAGGATTATAAATTATAAAGGCAAATCAAATATTGAAACCTTACGCATTATTTAAAAAAGATTATCATTCTGAATTACGAACACGCTACGCAATTAATTCACTTGTAATGTTTATTATTGTGGCATTAAGTGTTATTCTTTTTTCTATCGGGAATGAAAAAGTTCCGCAAAATTTAACAGCGGGACTTCTTTGGGTTGTAATATTTTTCTCTGCAATGTCGGGATTATCCCGCGCTTTTGTATCCGAAGAAGAACGAGGGACATCACTTATTCTTCATTTAATTGCTGCTCCTACAACAATATTTAGTGGAAAACTTCTGTTTAATTTAATACTTGTTTTCCTGATGAATATTATAATTACAATACTTTATTCAGTTTTATTTGAAGAATTTATAATAAGAAATATTTTACTCTTTTTTCTTACATTTATTCTTTCTAACATTGGTCTTGCAATTGCTTCAACAATTATTGCCTCTATAATATCAAAAGCCGGTGCAAAAGGAACACTATACCCTGTACTATCATTTCCAATTTTACTCCCTTTGATATTAATTTCTGTAATGCTAACATCATATTCTATGGTTGGCACATCATTTGCTGATGCTGTAATTGAGTTAGCTGTTTTAGCATGTTATGATGTTATAATGCTTACTACTTCATATATGTTATTCGATTTTATTTGGAAAGATTAGTAAATTTATAAATTAAAAATAAACACTTATGGTTTGGAAAATATTCTTATTCATTATACTTGCTTTTGTCTCTATCGCGGGAATTTCTTTTCCGATTGTTGAGAATCCCAAGGCATGGTATCAATTTCCTTTAATACCGGGTTTGGAGGAAAATGCAAAAATTATTTTCTTTCATGTACCTACTGCATGGTTAACTGTAATTGGATTTTTGATGTCAACTGTTTTCAGCATTAAATATTTAAGAAAGAGAAATTTAGATGATGATGCAAAATCTTACGCAGCTGCACAGTTAGGTCTTATGTTCTGTATCTTAGCAACTGTTACAGGTGCAGTATGGGCAAAATTTGCTTGGGGCTCTTATTGGAGCTGGGATCCGCGACAGACAAGTATATTTGCTCTTTTATTAATATACGGAGCCTGGTTCGCACTTCGTTCTTCAATTGAATCTGAGGATAAAAGAGCAACTCTTTCTGCAGTTTATTCAATTATTGCTTTTGTAACAGTTCCTTTTTTTGTTTTTATAATGCCAAGAATAATGGACGGTTTACATCCGGGTTCTGCTGATGATAAATTTTCGCCAAGCGGCGGTCCCGTTGTAAATTTTCAAATGAACAGCAGTATGTTATTAATATTCTTTTTATCACTAATTGGCTTTACAATTCTCTATTATTGGATGTGGAAATTAGGTTACAAATCACTGCTTTATAAAGAAAAACTAAATAAAAAGTTAATAAGAGGCTAAAAGTGGAAGGATTTTATAAGTTCTTAGAAAATAATTCGATTTTCATAGTAATGATAATTGTTCTTATAGTATGGATAGGTATTTTTGCATTCTTATCCATTTTAGATAAAAGATTAAAAGGAATTGAAAAAGAAATTGAAGGATACAAAAATGAAAAATAAATATTTATTTGGCGGAATTATTATTGTTGTTTTTATTGGACTGATGGGTTATTTAGTTACTCAGAGTAGCATTAAATATGAAAATAATATAAATAAGATTAAAACGGAAAATAAAACTGTTAAAGCAACCGGACAATGGGTACGAGAAAAAGATTACATTTACAATTTGAAAAACAGAATGTTTACATTTTATATGAAGGATGAACAAGGCAACCAAATGAAGGTTGTTTACAACGGTGCTATACCTAATAATTTTAAATCGGCACAAAGCCTAGTTGTTTCCGGTAAATACCAAAACGGTTATTTTAAGGCGAATTCAATTTTGACTAAATGTCCAAGTAAATATGAAGGTCAAAAGATACAGAGTTCGGGTATTTAACTTTTTGACTATTCTTTAAGGAATACAGAGTTTTTTAATTTAATATTTTGAGGAAAATATGGTTGGGAGCGTAGTACTTTCATTAGCCTTGGCAAGTTGCTTGATTGCCATGATAATGTATTATCTAAGTTTTAGAGGATATAAAAACACTCTTAACTATGCAAGAATAGCATACCATTCTACAGCAATGCTTGTAATTATTGCATCAGTTCTTTTATGGAGATTATTGCTAACCCATTCCTATCAGTATGAGTATGTGTTCAGTTATTCTAGCAATGACTTATCACTTGGTTTTTTACTGTCAACATTTTGGGGTGGACAGGAAGGAAGCTTCATGCTTTGGCTTTTATTCACTACAATAATTGGAATTTTTTTACAAAACTATACTTCCAAAAGAGATGACTTGGAACCAAGAGTAATGGCGGTCTTTTCACTTGCATTGGTTTTCATCTTGATTATGGTATCTCCATGGTTTAAGAATCCATTTGAATTCATTTGGACCACACCTGTGTTTATAGATATTAAATACATCAATCCTGCATATATAGGGTTACCTGAGTTAAGTAAATTTGCTTTTAGCGATAGCGGAACAGGTCAACAATTCATTAAAATGACAAGTGAACTTCATAATACATTAATGGCTGCAGGAATTTCAGTCAATCAATTTATTATAAATGGTAAAGGACTTAACCCACAATTGTTAAATTTCTGGATGCAGATTCACCCTCCAATATTATTTGTTGGTTTCGCATTATCGACCGTCCCATTTACATTTGCGTTGGCCGCTTTAATGAAAAATGATTACACAAAATGGATTAAACAAGCTTTCCCATGGGTTTTAGCTGGTGCAGGAGTTTTAGGACTTGCAATAATGCTTGGTGGTTATTGGGCTTATGAAATGCTTGGTTGGGGCGGTTATTGGGCTTGGGATCCGGTTGAAAATTCCAGTTTAATTCCCTGGCTTATAAGTGTAGCGGCTATACATACAATGTTGGTACAGAGAAAAAGTCAATTAAAAGGAGGAGTTGGAAGATTTTTAAAATCCAATCTTATTTTATGTATTCTTATATATATCCTCGTTCTGTATTCAACTTTTTTAACAAGAAGCGGTGTTTTAGGAGATGCATCTGTCCATTCATTTGTTGATCCTGGTACTATTGTTTATTTGTTTTTATTGATCTTTATCATTTCATTTTTGGTTTTAGGATTCGGTTCAGTTGCATTTCGTTGGAAAGCCTTATCAAAGTTTGATGTACAGGATGAAAATTTGCTGTCTAGAGAGTTGGCTCTTTTTACGGCTGCTGTTGTTATGAGTGCCTCTGCATTAATTGTGTTGGTAGGAACATCGGCACCTATTTTTGGTCAATCAATTGAAACAACATTTTACGTTCAAATGCATGTACCAATTGCAATAATTATTGGATTATTAAACGGACTTAGCCTTTTGATAAAATGGAAGAAATCAAATTGGAACGAAGTTGTAAAGAAAGGAATGTTTTCGCTATTGGCATCTCTGTTTTTAACAATTCTGATTATTGTATTGGGCGGTGTTAATGATTTGATGCTTATAATTTTATCGTTTTCATCGGCATTTTTGCTTTTTGTTAATTTAGAAATTGCAATAAAGATAGTCAGAGGAAACAAAAAAATGATAGGGGCGTATGTTTCGCATATAGGTATGGCATTATTCATATTAGGGGTTATTGGTTCTGCCGGCTATTCTATAAAGCAGGATGCTGACCTTATTAAAGGCATACCCACGGATGTACTAGGGTACAAAATGCTCTTCACAGGATTCAAACCAATTGACAATAACACAAAATATGCTTTCCACATTGATATAAATAAAGGAGATGAATTTTATACAGCAGAACCGGTAATGTATATTAGTGATTATACAAACAGTATAATGAGAGTTCCTTCTATAATTGTTGGTGCTACAAGAGATATTTACATTTCACCTGTTGGATTTGATGACAACCATGTTGAAAAAGCAGTCGGGCAAAAAGTCTCAATTGAAAAAGGTAAATCAATAGATTTTAACGGTGTGAAATTTACCTTCAATGAATTTAATTTTCCTGCCGAAATTAAAAATGCAATGATGGCCGGTAAAGATTTCAAAATAGGTGTAAGGTTGACTGCAGAAAAAGACAATATGAATAAATCTTTTGAATTATTCTTGGAAAATAAAAACGGTGACAGAACCTTTACATCTGTTGACTTGAAAGATTTTAATTTAATAGTAAAATTAGAGAACCTAGTTGCTACAGGAAAGATTGATTTGTCAATCTCCGATTTGGATGAAAAAGATACAAATGTTGTTAAAGCACCTGTTCAAATATTATCTATTGAAGCAAGCATAAAACCGTTTATAAATTTAGTATGGATTGGCGTTGTTGTAATGTTTATAGGATTTTTTGTGTCAGCCACGCGTAGGCTGAGAGAATCATTAAGATAAAATTTTGTCTATATTAATATAAATTAATCTTGACAAAAAATATTTACGTGCTTAACTTTGTTCTTCATTTTTGAAATTATTGTTCTATAATATTGATTCCGCGATAGCTCAATGGTAGAGCATTCGGCTGTTAACCGAAGGGTTGTAAGTTCGAGTCTTACTCGCGGAGCAAAAGAAATCCGGCAGTTGCCGGATTTTTCATTTTAAATATCATATTTTCTGATATGTACTTTACATATGTGTTATATTCTAAAAAATATAAAAAGATTTATATCGGTCAAACAATTAATGTTGAGAAAAGAGTAACTAAGCACAACTCCGGTAAACATCGATATACAAAAAGATACATTCCTTGGTCAGTAATTTATACTGAAAAATTTAACACAAGAGAAGAAGCAATGAAAAGAGAAAAGCAATTAAAATCACAAAAAGGGAGGGAATTTATCTGGGGAATGATAAGAAAATAATAAAGGAAGGGTCGTAAAATTTTTAATAAAAGAATTCGAGCGAAAGTTCGACTTATCCAACTCCACCATAGGTGGATAAATTTAACGGATGGTAGAGTCCGTCAACCGACGGATTAACCGAAGGGTTGTAAGTTCGAGTCTTACTCGCGGAGCAAAAGAAATCCGGCAGTTGCCGGATTTTTTATTTTAAATATCATATTTTCAATTATGTATTTTACATACGTATTATATTCAAACAGATTTGATAAGAAACAATCAATAAAATTATATTTAAAAGTATGTAACCTTTATTTCTCCGGCTTTGTCTTAAACAGTGGAACAAGAAATTAAATAATTAAAAAAAGGAGAAAAAAAATGGGCGCACAAATAGTAGCCATATTTATTCCAATAATCTCAGTATTATTTATTGGAGGTCACAAATGAATAAAAATATACAATTTTTACTTCTCTTCATTATTTGTTTTGTAGGCACTGTTAACGCACAAATATCAATTACATTTAGCACTAAAACTAATTTTAATTGGGAATAGACAATATTTAAATTATTTTAATATTAGTTACAATAAATGTAGTAGATATTATAAATTTTCTTGGAACTTAATAATATGTTATTTCATTAATATAAGAGGCCTATTATGAAAGTACTAAAAATTTCCTTATTACTAATAATATTTTTGTTTTTAGAAGGCAATGAAAAGAATTTAGCAAATATAAAATTTCAAAGCAAACAATTAGGAACGCAAATTTATACTTCAAAAAGTGTTTTTATAGAAATCAATCAAAAAGAAATTAATAGAATTTTTAAAGAAATTAACAAACTAGTAAGTACTGGGAATGTGGATGGTATTTTGACCTATTATAATTTCAATAACAAATCTTTTTTTAATAAGACTCGGATTCAATATGAAAATATGCTAAAATATGATAGCCTATCGTATCATTTACAACTGAATGAAATCTCAATTGACGGTAAAAACGCCAAGGCAATTGTATATGAAAAGAAATGGTATTACAAATTTAAACGTGGCAATACTGAAGTTAGTTGGTATACCTACTCGCTGGTTCATACCAGTGCTGGTTGGCGTATCGACGACATGCAGGAACGTTCATATTTACAAGCTGAATTCGCTGATATTGATATGACCTTTTATCCTACCCAGCATAATATGACTGGTGTTGCCAAAATAGACATATCTATAGTTGAAAGTGGTGAGAATAACATTTTGCTTTGGCTCAACCGAGGCTTGACAATCAATAAAATTTCAAATGATAAAGGGATGAGTTTGACTTTTGAAAGGTCGGATATAACTATTGTGATTCCGTGGAAAAACACATTTCAAGCTGGCCAAAAAATCACCTTAAATATAGAGTACACAGGCAACTTTTTTAACGAATTTGAAAACTACGGTTACAGTTTATCTTACATAGGGGAGGAGGGCTGTTTTGCTAATTTCGTGACTGAATGGTACCCCAAAGTGATTGGCACTTTAACCAAATCAAAAGCAAAATTAACATATACCGTGCCCAAGGATTTAGTCGTGGCCAGCGTCGGTAAGTTTATGAATAAAGTTGAAATGGGTAATCAAGTCACTTATAAATACGAGGTGACAACCCCAATGGATTATACATTTAATGCAAATAAATTTTTTCATTATAGCCATGTTGTGGAAGGTATCCAGGTAAACGTTTACTTTCTCAAGGGCGGAAAGGAGAAAGCCAAGCTGTACGCTGATAAATCTATGAAAATTATCACCTATCTCAAAGAATTATATGGCATTTTCCCGTATGATAGCTACAATATTTCAGAGGTGCCACCCGAAATCACAAAAGATCTGGGGGGCTCCGGCGGACAGGGATTGAATTTCTACCCTGTGAAGGGGTTGCGCGATGATGTATTTGAATTCCCGTTAGTTGCACATGAAATTGGACACATGTGGTGGGGCTCTTGGGTAATGACAAATAATAATTCAGGTGCAATGATTGCTGAAGGATTTTCCCAATTGAATGTCCTTTTTTGCTATCGTCACTTTTACGGCGAAAAGGCCATGTGGGATTTTCTTAGGGAGGGCACCGACCTATACACTCAATCTGCCAAAGAATATTTTACTCGCTACGGTACTGGTAAAAACGATCTGCCAATGGCCGTTTATGACGAAAATCGAGAATCGGATTTTGTAAAACTGGCCTATGTTAAATCTCACTTTGTTTACGCGATGTTAATGGAAACCGTTGGCTATGATACATTTATTAAAGGCATTCGTCGGATTATTTCCGATTATGCAAACAAACGGTTCGATATAAACAAACTGCAAAAGATTATGGAAGATGAAAGCAAAATGGACCTGGCCTATTTCTTTGAGCAGTGGTTTTACCGTAAGGGAGCACCGGAGTTTGAGTTTAAATATTCAATCAATGAGATGGAGAGTGGTAAGTATGAAGTGACCGGTGTTGTGAACCAGGTACGTGACATATACCAGGTAACTGCTGAAATTGAACTGGCCACAGTAGACCATCGTGAAGTGCGTAAAATTGTTATCACTGGAAAGGAGACACCTTTTTCATATAATGTTAATTACAAGCCAACTGCCGTCTTTTTTGATCCTGATTATAAAATCTTACGCTGGATAGATGAATTCCGATACCTAGGTTTGCTGGGTGATGGCATAAAGAAAACTTATACCGGACAAAGTGAAGAAGCCGTGACGATTTTGACCAAATTCCTCGAACATATGCCGAATGATGTGAAAGGTCACACCTTTTTGGGTCAAGCTTATCTCAATCTTGAAAAATACGAAGAGGCTCAACGGCATTTTCAGTTTGTGATTGAATGGTTTGAGGAAACAAATCGAATCAATTTTTGGATACCTATTGCCTATACCGGTATGGGCGAGATATACGATAAACAGGGCAATACTGACAAAGCGGCTGTGTACTTTACGAAAGTTCTGGAACTAATCAATGTCGAAGGTACACATGCCAAAGCCAAAGCATTTTTCGCCAGGCTTGAAAGCGATGAATTAGATTGAATAATATGAAATAAGAAATGAAAAAAACTAAATTCTAAAATTACTTATAACAAAAAAATGATTAATAATAATTGTTTACCTAAAGATTCAGTAAGATAGTAACCATAAATAAGAAGTTACTTGGTGGTGGTAGCTTCTTGAATAAAATATATTTCTATTTATTTATCAAAAAATAGAGCCTTTATTTTGTCCATATAATCCAATTTACACTTGGGATTTTCAATGAAATAGGTTCTAACTTCGTCCAGCTTGTGGAGCAAAAGAAATCCGGCAGTTGCCGGATTTTTCATTTTAAATATCATATTTTCTGAAAATTCTAACCAACCAGCCACATAATATTCTCCATTTTACTCTCCCCAAACCTCTTTTATGCGAACTTGGATTTTTTGTTTAATGATTTTATTCCAAGCTAATTTATTACTATGACATATCCATATTTTTAACACTTAATTTTATTTTAGGAGAATGTTCAACCTTGTAAATTGTAAAAAATACTGCAATTAAAATTTGAAAGCCTGTTGTTAAATAATAATAAATTGTACTAGCCTGAGTTACTTCAAGTGCGACAATTAACTTTAATACGATAGAAATTTCATATAAGATCAATACAACCCACCCTAAAGTGAGAAAATTATTTTTTGAGAAAGAAATTAAAGTTTCTTTAAGAAAATACCATATAATGACTAAATGCAATAAAATTAAATAAAGAAATATTATATTCCTGTCTTGTGTACTAATTACAAATAATGTTAATATAAAACCGGTGAAAATAAAGACAATGTTTTTTTTAGATATTTTATTAACTGAAACTGCTAAAATAGCAGCAAATGAAATAAGACCGTGTATTTGGTAAGCATTAGTATGAAAACTTATTGTTGAAATACGAGTTAGAGGGTCTGCTATAGCAAACACAAGAAAATATAAAAATAATTTTCCTTTGTATTGTCTTAGCGGCGGTAATAGCCAAACTAATAAACTTATATAAAAAATTATATATGCCATTAATATATATTAGGGGCAAATAGGTGGACAATATTCCGAAAACTCAAGTAAATACTCTCCATTTGAAATAGTTAACACGCTATGTCTTTTTTCAAAATTGATTGTATTCGATTTACCTTTGCTTATTAATTCCTGTATTAATGAAATACTATATACACTAAACACTTCCTTGCTTGAAACAACTGCATTAGCCGGGTAAATTGATTTTCTATCGTCGCCCAATATAAATAATTTATTATCAGTAATATTAAACATCAAAACTTTGTCGGTTTGTTTTAGAAATGAAAGAACCTCCTCGGTTGAAAATTGAAATGATTTAGCTACAGTTCCGTAATACTGCTCAGCATCGGCTTTTTGGTATAATTTTCCGTAAGTCTGTCCATAGCTGATTTCAGCAATCATCATCAAAAAAAGTACAATTAAAAATGCATTTAAAAAATTTGTTTTATACATGATTTTTGTCCTCTGTTTATTAATAATTAAGTTAATTAAATATTTTAAAGATATAATTTCATTTTAATTTATTAGAAAACTGAACAGCGTATCTGATTAATTTTGGTAGGTTTTCTAAATTTAATTTTTGCATTAGATGAATTCTGTGTGAATCAATAGTCCTTTTACTTAAATTCAATTTCGATGCAATCTCCACGCTTGTTAATGCTTTACCGATTAAAAATAATATATCCTTTTCACGATCTGTTAGGATTACTTCAACGTTTTCTATTCCAACAATTTCTTTCTTATCATATTTTTTAATTATTTCATCTAAATGTGATTGAGTAATACCAGGGCCAAAATAAAATTTACCCGAATGGACCTGTTTAATAGCGAACAAAAGTTCACCCTGCATTATATTTTTGTTCACCAATCCCAAGCCGCCTGCTTTTATAGAGTAATATATATATTCTTCGCCATCGTGCATTGATAAAAATAATGCCTTTGCGTTTTTATCCTTTTGTTTGATTTTTGAAATTGCATCAGTGCCGGACAGCTTCGGCATTGAGATGTCGGCAAGTAAAAGGTCCGGTTTTAATTCAAAATATTTTTCTACAAGTTCTTCTCCGTTTTCTGCCTCTCCGACTAATAATATATCATCATCATCACTTAAAAGCCTGGCAATTCCGGACCTGAAAAGAGAATGGTCATCTCCTATTAATATTCTAATTTTTTGGCTATTATTAAGCATTTTTCAGTACTTTTTAGGCATATCAATTATTAATAATGTACCTGAATTTAATTGTGATTCTATCTTAAATGTACCGGAATAACTTTCCACTCTTTCTTTAATACTTCTTAAACCAAGTCCAGGAAGAAGATAATTTTTATTGGAAGTTTCAAACCCGATTCCGTCATCAGAGATCAGTATTTTAATATTTTTGTTTTCTTCCATCATTGTGACTGTAAACTCTTTTGCTTTTGAATGTTTTAGTATGTTGTTCAGGGATTCTTGTATAATTCTATAAATAGTTATCTCTTGATCAGGATCAATTCTTTCTTCAAACCCTATAATATCCACATTGCTATTAATATTACTTTTATCTGTGATTGTTTTACATAAAGTAGTAATTGCTGCTCCTAAACCAAGCTCTTCCAAAATGCTTGGTTTCAAATTATAAATAATAGATTTTAAATCTGTTATCGTTTCGTCAAAAGATGATAAAAGTTGATCATATGTTTCTTCTCCCAGATCTGATTTAAGTTTATCGGAATATCTTTGTAAACTTGCTTTTATAAATAGTAAATTCTGCCCAATCCCATCGTGAAGCTCATTTGCGATTCTGTTTTTTTCTCCCTCAACCATTTGCTGTTCGTGCTTCATTAATTCCTTTAATTGTTTTTGTGAAGAATTTAGTTTTTCTTCGAATAATTTTCTTTTTGTTAAATCCGTAAAATAAAGCTGAGCAATATTTAAGAATGATATACCCTTAATCGTGATTGAAAAATATTTTTTGTTAAAAGTATGAAAAATAATCTTTGTTTTATTATTCCTTATAAAATCTTCAATTGAAAAATCAATTTTCGGGATTATGTCTTTAATTGAAAGTCCTTCTAACAATGGAGTTTTAATAATTTTTTTTGCGGCTTCATTTGTTAAAATAATTATTCCACTTATGTCTATTCTTATTAAAGGATCCGGGTTTAATTCAGGGAACAGAGCCATCAATTTTGCATTCTTTAACTCTATCTCCTTTAATTGGATATTGTGTTTTTTAACTTTTGGGAATAATATATATTTTTGGAAAATATAGAAGACAAAGATTATTAGAACGGTAAATATTATAGCATAATAAATAGGATTATTCAAATTGAATAAAAATTTCAGATATTTCTCTAAATTCATATTTGGTAACTATCAATATTATATTTATTTATTTTTTCTAATAGAAGTTTTATGAATTCCTTTCTTTTTTTTGTTGATTTTATATTCCTGTTAGCGTGTTCAATTGCCCGATAAATAAAATCATCCGATTTATGAGGGAGTATTTCCTTAATCTTCTTTTTTAAGAAATATTTATTTTGATACTCTTCATAAATTACAACATTATCCCCAATGTATTCCTCCAATTCTCTTTTAAGTCTTCTATCATTCACACTTGCCCCCAAATGTTAATTACTATTTTTTTTAGAATATAAAAAAATATCACATCAAATGAATCAGTATAAGTACGTAGTTATTTAAAAAGCCTTAATTGAGATTAAGTAAGTACAAATAACAACAATTTTGTAAAAAATATATAAAAAACTATAAAGCAACTACGTACTTATACGTAGATAAAAATAAAAAAATACGTAGTTGTACTGATTCGCATATAGAATATTTCCTTTATATTAAAATTAAAAATGGGCTGATAAAATTTTTATGTTATTTGTAAAATTGATGGGGCGTATTGTGATTTTTATAGTGAAATTATTAGGAAAAAAAATAATTATATAGTGGGTCTCAATTGAAAATTCTTTGCTCTTACCGGGGGTAATCTTTCCTTGGGGGAAATAAAGGTGAGAGCATTGAATTTTTTTTTAGTAATAGGGGTATTAATTAAAATATTTAATTAATATCCTCATTTTTTAAAACATAAAAGTATTAAAGAAGCAGATACTGCTTTGGAGAAATATTGAGAAAAGTAGTACCACAAATAAAACATTACAATTTGGGATAATTTTGTTATTAATGTAATAGGAAGGCAAATATTTGAGTGAATGACAATTTCTTAAATTTTATTTTTAATTTATTTTTTCTTATTGTACTTAACATATTATATCTATCTAAAAAAATTAGCCATAAAATGCTAATATGGAGGAAGTAAGTGAAATTAAAAATATTATTGTTTTTATTCATTTCACAAGTTTTTATATCTGCACAAGAAAATGATGCTTTAAAATATTTCCCACATAAAACAGGTGATATGTGGGAATATTCTTATTCTGATGGGCCGTACTTCGGCACATTGCAAAATTTTAATATTAAAGATTCCACCGACTCCGAAGGAAATATTTATATAACTCAATCCGCTAGGTTTATAAACCCGATTGAATCGCCTGTTTTACTAAATAACCTCATTACTTATAAAATCGATACTATTAATAATTTTGTTTATGGTGCAATGGATCAGGCAAGTAATGCATTACTGTATAAACTAAACGCAAACCTCGGAGATAAATGGGTTATATGGGACTATCAGAGCAGCAATGGTTTTGAAATGGTAAGAGTTAATGAAATAAAAGAAGTTACTCTATTTGGTATACCAACCATATTGAAAGGTTATGTTTTTTATTTTGCATTTGATTCTACAGATACAACCGGGCTAGTTAGAAAAAGCGATTTTTTGGCAAAAGGTTTTGGTTTGTTTTCTAAGGGTGGAGGTGATCTATTTGGCAGAATTTATTTAACCGGTGCTGTAATAGACGGAATATTGTATGGCGATACTACTGATATCATTACATCTATAGATGATTTATTTTCCCCGTTGCCTGATGATTTTAAACTATTTCAAAATTACCCAAACCCATTTAATCCAAGCACTAAAATAGTTTACTCATTACCAAATGATGGATATGTGAGATTAAGCGTTTTTAATTTGTTAGGTATGGAATTAAGAACTTTGGTCAATAGGGAACAAAAAGCCGGTAATTATGAAATTGTTTTTAATGGTACAGGTTTGGCAAGCGGTATTTATATATATGTACTGAAAAATAATAAAAAGATAATTTCAAAAAAAATGTTATTACTCAAATAAGATTTGAAGAAAAAATGAAAAAATTATTGTTATTATTAATATTTATCAGTTCATTAAAAATATTCGCACAAAGTGAAATTCAGTATATCGAAACTGTGCCGGAAAGTTTTGAGAAAAAATACTTTGAAGAAAAGCATGAATATAATCCTTTACATGTTGGGGATTTTTGGCAGTATACCTCGGAGGAATTTGGGGAGTATTCTGTGTATAATGTTAGTGTACAAAAAGATACTTTAGTTAACCAAGTTAAGTATTTTTTTAAAAGTGACGGCTACTTTTCGACTTGGGAAAGAAATGATACAAACAAACTGTCATCATATTTATTGGATATAGATGACTTGGATAAAGATGGAAACAGTAATGAAGAATTACTTCTGGATAGTCTGGAAGTACCAAATTTTACGGAGTATATATCCTACAGGTATCTTCCGCAACTTTATCCCATCTATGTACCAACTACTGCATTTGTTGAAGATTCTTCTTGGGCAATAATTTTTGGAGATACTGTAATGACCCGACGTATTCAATACGTTGCTAACTTCTCTACTGATATTGTTGCTGATAAATTCGGAGTTCTCTTTAGTATGGCAGATGGTCCGCCGAGAATATTAAATGGGGCAATAATAAATGGAATAACATACGGATTAATAGTTTCTGTAAATGATGAACATTTTCCGGTAATCCCGGACAAATTAATTCTTTCACAAAACTACCCAAACCCATTTAATCCAAGCACTAAAATAGTTTACTCATTACCAAATGACGGATATGTAAGATTAAGCGTTTTTAATTTGTTAGGTATGGAATTAAGAACTTTGGTTAATAGGGAACAAAAAGCCGGTAATTATGAAATTGTTTTTAATGGTACAGGTTTGGCAAGCGGTATTTATATATACGTTCTAAAAAATAATAAAAAGATAATTTCAAAAAAAATGTTATTACTCAAATAAGATTTGAAGAAAAAATGAAAAAATTCTTTTTTGTAATGTTCTATGTAATTAAAATCGCTTAAAATTTCCTTCTTAATTAGTCTGTTTTTAATCCCGTTATAAAAATAAGAATTGTAATGAAGAAAATTATTTTAATTGCTTTTATCCTTCTAATCAAATACGTTAAAATACACTTTCAGGAGGAGAATTATGATTTTAAATAAATGTAAAAGTACTATTCTTTTTCTAATCATCTTATTCTACTTGTGTGGGTTTAATGTATCAGCACAGAACCAAACAATTTTAATATTTGATCCACATCAAGTTTCTACCAATTTTCAAAACTCGTTTCATCAACTTAGCTCAGATTCAATTTATATTGTTGATACATTGGATGTAAACATCAACAATTTCGACGCACTATTTCTTTTTATCGGATATCCTTATGTACTTTCGGAAGAAGAAGGCAACAGGTTGATTGAATATCTGAATCTAAACAAACCAATTTATATATTCGTACAGTATATTGAACAAGTTACGTACTGGAATTATGTAGGTGTTACTGGTTTAGCTTATTTACCACTTCTTACTACAGTAGACCGCGTTGTGGGAGTGGATACAACATTTACTGAGAATATTGTTATAGATACAAGCTTTGTAAGCGGCAGTATTCCCGGGGTTCAGGGAAATATTTCTCCATTATTAACTGGTATTAGTGACAGCAGCATTTCGCTTACAACTACTTATATTCCTGTAGATAAATCTATAAAAGTTATTATTGATCTTTTCAATCTAATTCATCATTCAGAATTTCTTGAAAGAGTATTAATACATTTTGGATTAGAAGAACCAACTAGTATAATAGATGATAATGCTGATCAGCCAAATATTTTTCATTTACATCAAAACTATCCAAACCCTTTCAACCCAACGACGAAGATAAGATTTGAGATTCCAGGAATAAGTTTTGTCACACTTAGAATTTATGATGTATTGGGAAATGAAATTGCAACCCTTATAAATGAGGAAAAACCGGCAGGTAGTTATAAAATTACTTTCAACGCCTCTAACCTTTCCAGCGGAATTTATTTTTATACTTTAAGAGCAGGAGATTTTATTCAAACTAAGAAATTAGTATTGTTGAAATAAAATAAAGGAGGAGCAATAAAATCAAAAGATTATTATTAAAAGATAAAACCATCGGCACATATCATATTAATTTTGATGCAAATTGTCTTTCAAGCGGTATCTATTATTATCGGCTAACTATAAGTAATGACGGATTGAATACTGGAAAAACTTTTCAGCAAACAAAAAAAATGATTTTAATTCGTTAGATTAAATTCTAATTATCTCGCCCCGTTTTTATTTATTTTATATAAAAAAAAGACGGGTTGAGATTGATTATAAATAAATTATAATAACAGACCTGCCCACCGCAGGCAAGGATGAAATTATGCAAACAGTAAAATTTAGGTTAAAAATTTTCTCAATATTTACATCCATTCTTCTTATTTCCGGTTGTGCAACAATACCTTCGGAAGCTCCACAACTATCAGGTGAACTGGGTAAAAGAATTTCTGCAATTGAAAGATCAAACATTACACTACTTCACAAATTTTTTGACTTAAAGAGAAATGAAGTGGATAAATTTATTGAGAAAGAATGGACACCCATTTTTGCTAAGAACTTTTTTTCTGAACCTAAAATTCAAAAAATGTGGGAAACAATAGTAACCGAAAACAATCCTGCCGACAGGTTAAAATTTTTAATAATTACAGGACCAAAACTACAAAAGAAAATTAACCGCAAACGTCTTGAATTAATAAAACCACTTGATAAGTGGGAAAGACTTATTGAGCGTAAAATAAGAACTGAGTTTAGGCAGGCAAGAAGTATAAATAATTCAATTACAAGTTTTCTTATATCCGCTTCAAAAGTGGAAGAAAATAGAAACAGGTACTTGAACATGATAGGTATTACTGATGATAAAATTGGAGCGTTAATTGACGGTGTTGATGAAACAGTGGGGAATTTAGTCGACAAAAGCAAAGACATAAAAAGTTATTCTGAAAAGTATATTAAAAAATTAAACGATTTAAAAAATATTATTAAATAGGAGTATAAATTATGCCAATAGACTGGGATGAATTTGAAAACGAGATTGATGGAATAATTGATAATGCTGCCGACCGCACAGATACAAAATTAGCATCAAGAATTTCATCAATAACACGTATGACAGATGAAGAAATTGAAGAATTATTTCCTAAACCTGCTGATGTAAAAAAACTTGTTAAACTTATGAAGATTGTCAAATCAGCCGAGGATAGGAATAATAAAATAAATAAAATAATTTCAAATGTTGAAGAATTAGCAGGTACGGTTTTAACTGTGCTTACAAAATTTGCCTAATATTTTGGAGAGTTTGCTTTGCCAAAGAACATTGTGGTTTGTTGTGACGGGACAGGGAACGAATACGGCGATAGGAATACTAATGTTGTAAAGCTGTTTCAGATTATTAAAAAGGATCCGAATAAACAGATCGCATATTACGATCCAGGTGTTGGCACATTTAGTGCACACGGAGCCATAACAAAACCACTGAAATTTTTAACAAAATTAATGGGGCTTGCATTTGGTTACGGAATAACCAGAAACATAGAAGATGCTTATGAATATTTAATGGACAAATATGAGAAAGGCGATTATGTTTATTTATTTGGATTTAGTAGGGGAGCTTTTACCGCACGGGCTTTAGCCGGAATGCTGCACAAATGCGGTCTATTGGAAAAAGGAAGTAACAATTTAATTTCATACGCAACAAGGATGTATCGTTACGGCAAACCCTCAACGGCAAAAGGATTTAAGAAAACTTTTTCAAGGGAGTGCAGACCGCACTTTATTGGTGTATGGGATACAGTAAAGTCCGTTGGTTTAATTAGGAGTAGAAAATTTCCTAATGCAATACTAAACCCCGACTTAAACATTGGCATACACGCAATATCTATTGATGAGAAAAGGAGTAAATTCCGTCCGAATTTATGGGACGAGAACAGCAAAGATAAAGATGAGAACCAAATAATAAAACAAGTTTGGTTTGCCGGCGTACATTCTGATGTTGGTGGTTTTTATAATGAGGATGGACTTTCAAACATCACATTAAAATGGATGGTTAATGAAGCACGCCTACACGGGCTATTAGTAAATAAAAAAGAAATTGAAAAAATACAATCAAACCCTGAAGGTAAATTGCATAACTCTCTTTTACCAATTTGGTGGATATTAGGCTGGAAGATTAGGAAAATAAAAGAAGGTTCATTAATACATAATAGTGTTTACAAAAGGATTGAGAGAGTAAAAAAATATAAACCTAAAAATGTACAACAAAAAGGAAAAGTTACAATAATAAAATAGTTTGTTATTTATAATACTATTTGTTACATATTATTTAACAACTGTTTTTGAGTGAAGGACACCATAAATTTTAATGAAAGATTTATTTCCTAAAAATATTAAAGAAAATGTAAGTACTATTACTAAAATTGTAGGTTTAATGAGTGTATTAGTTTCAATAATAGTTTTTATTTATTCTAAACCGAGTGAAATAAAGGTAAAAAAAATAGCAAAAAATGAAGATATTAAAGTTAAAAATGAATTATTGTTAATTATTATGGGGTAAGCTGGTGAAAGTGATTTACCTATTATTAGAAAAAAAAAGACGTCTGTTGATACTAATTAAATCTATCAAGATTACAATGAAAATTAAAAAGTTCATAAAATGATAACTTTAACTCATTAAATTATAGTTGTTATTGATCTTATTTTAGGTGGAGTTTTTAATTCTGAACAAGATATAATCATGGAGTATCAAAGTTTAATAAATAAAAAAGCTAAAGAATATGGCTTGATTTAAATGTTATACAATTGGCTTTCCTACCCAACCACATATTAAAAAAAAAACGATTGAGTCTATTTTGAGTCTGTTTCGGCACATCAGTAACATTCTTACCAAAAATTAGGCTGTAAGAAAAAACATATCACAATATATTTCTCATTTTTTTATTATTATACAATTTTAATAAATAATTATACTTACAGGTTGTGCTATCCTTAATATCATTTCTAAAATATTATTAAAAATTCTGGGGTGGAAAGTTGTATTAAAACTACCCACACAAAAAAAGTATGTTGTAATTGCTGTACCTCATACAAGTAATTGGGACTTTTTCTTCTTTATACTTTTATTATGGTCAACTCGTATAAAATTTGAATGGCCCGGAAAACATACAATATTTAAAGGACCTATAGGTTATATACTAAAAAAAATGGGAGGAATTCCGATTGATAGAAGTATAAAAAATAATCTTGTTAATAAAATAGTTGAAAAGTTTATTAACAAAGAAGAATATATTTTCTTAGTTGCTCCGGAAGGAACTCGTTCTAAAACAAAATATTGGAAAGCCGGTTTTTATTATATAGCTAAAAGTGTTAATGTCCCCATTGTGTTAGGTTTTATAGATTATGCAACTAAAACTTTAGGATTTAACAAATCATTTTTCCCTTCTGAAAAATTAGAAGATGATTTAAATTTGCTGAAAGATTTTTATGCTTCAAAGACAGGCTTACATCCTGAAAAATATGGAGAACCTAAATTTCAACAGAAATAATTGGTCTCAAATTTTATACTTGAAAATTTAGTGCTAAAGCAACATATTTATTTCTTCATCAACAGATGATTCCCAACAATAAAGATATTGTTGTCTATAGACGCATAGCTCATTCAAATGCATTTATAACTGCTTATCTTCGTCTTTTAGAATATCGGGCTAAGTCACTTTTATTCGGAATTAGATAGAAGGTTGATTTTAGTTTGACTGAAGTACGAAATTATTCTTACGTTACAGGTACTTAAAATAAAATTCACACCTCAACTTCTACTAATCCATAATGAATGTTATATTTGTTAACAAGTTTCAAATTGTTTAATTTTAGAAAAATTATTGATGCAGCAGCCCAAAGTTACTTTAGAATTAGCCCTTGAGCACGGACTAACCAAAGAAGAATACAATAAAATAGTTAAAATATTAGAGAGAATTCCTACTTTTACAGAGCTGGGAATTTTTAGTGTAATGTGGAGCGAACACTGCAGTTATAAAAATTCTATTGTACTTCTTAAAACTTTACCGAGGGAAGGAGAAAAATTATTAGTCGGTGCAGGTGAAGAAAACGCGGGACTTGTTGATATAGGCGACGGACTCGCAGTTGCTTTCAAAATTGAAAGCCACAATCATCCCTCGGCTGTGGAGCCTTATCAGGGTGCGGCAACGGGAGTCGGCGGTATTTTAAGAGATATATTTACTATGGGCGCAAGACCTATTGCTGCATTAAATTCATTGCGTTTCGGTTCACTTAAAAATACAAGAACCAGGTATCTTTTTGAAGGTGTTGTTAAAGGGATAGGTGATTACGGAAATAGTTTCGGTGTTCCTACTGTTGGAGGAGAAGTATATTTTGATGAATCATATCAAGACAATCCATTGGTTAATGCAATGGCTGTAGGAATTGTAAAGCAAGATAAAGTTGCAAGTGCAATTTCAAAAGGTGTAGGTAATCCGGTTATGATTGTAGGCTCATCAACAGGAAGAGACGGAATACACGGAGCTACTTTTGCATCAGAAGAAATTTCTGAAAAAACTGAAAGTAAAAGACCATCGGTACAAGTAGGTGATCCTTTTACTGAAAAACTTCTTCTCGAAGCTACACTTGAAATCATCAAACATGGCTGGCTTGTTGGCATTCAGGATATGGGCGCCGCAGGTATCTCATGCTCAACAAGTGAAATGAGCGAGAAGGGTAACTCAGGTATGAAAATAGATTTGAACAAAGTCCCACTTCGTGAAAACGGGATGACTGCTTATGAAATTATGCTTTCTGAAAGCCAGGAGAGAATGCTCTGCACTGTTAAGAAAGGTTTTGAAGATGATGTTAAAAGAATATTTAATAAATGGGATTTAAATTGTGAAATAATTGGTGAAGTTACAGACGACGGGAATATAAATATTTTTTATAATGGGCAAGAAGAAGTAAATATTCCTGCATTTGATCTTGTTCTCGGAGGCGGTGCACCTGTTTATTTGAGAGAATCAAAAGAACCAAAATATATAGATGAAAGAAGGAAATTTGATTTTAATTCATTACCTAAAATCGAAAATATTTCAGATGCGTTCATTAAAATATTTGCTTCACCTAATATTGCTTCAAAAAAATGGGTCTATCAACAATATGATTCTATGGTACGAACAAATACAATTATAGGCCCGGGTTGTGATTCCGCTGTTGTTATGATTAAAGGAACAAACAAAGCTTTGGCAATGAACATAGATTGCAATGGAAGATATGTTTATCTAAATCCGAGAGTCGGTACACAAATTGCCGTTGCTGAAGCGGCAAGAAATATTGTCTGCTCCGGAGGTAAACCTTTAGCTGTTACAAACTGTTTAAATTTTGGCAACCCATACAAACCGGAAAATTATTGGCAGTTCAAAGAAGCTGTAAAAGGAATGGGAGATGCATGCCGTGAATTTCACACCCCGGTAACCGGCGGAAATGTCAGCTTTTATAATGAATCACCCAATACAGCAGTGTATCCGACGCCTACAATAGGAATGGTAGGACTGGTTGAAAACCTTGATAATATTACAACTTCATTTTTTAAAGGCAGTGGAGATTTAATTTATTTATTGGGGTCTGATAAAGAAGAAATCGGTGGCAGTGAATTTTTAAAAGTAATTCATAATTTGGTTACCGGAGATTCACCGTCGTTAGATTTTACAGTTGAAAAGAAACTTCAAAATATTATTTTACAACTTATTGAAAAAAAATTGATAAAATCCGCGCACGATATTTCTGAAGGCGGAATTGTTTGTGCTTTAGCGGAATGCTGCGTAATGGACGAAAATAATTTAGTCGGTGCTTTTGTTAATTTACCTGTTATCAACAGAAAAGATTTTTCATTTTTTAGTGAATCACAATCAAGAGTGATTGTTTCAATTGAGAAAGACAATAAAAAAGAATTTGAAAATCTTTTAAATGAACTAGCTCAGCCGTATTATTATTTAGGTGAAACCAAAGAAAAAGAATTCAAAGTTAATGATGTTATTAATTTCAACATAGATGAGCTAAGCAGTCTTTATTATTCCGCGATACCTAAAATTATGAATGGAAAAGAAAATTAAAAATAAATTTCAATCTTTAAAGTTATATTCTTTCTTCAGGAAAATTAGATTTTACCTGCACTTAAAACCTACTTATCATAGGATAAAGGAATTTGTTAAGCACTATTTTGGCGGACTGATAACCCGCATAGACGAACACCATGTTTTTTTACTTAGTGGAGGATTAGCTTTCTCCCTTTTTGTATGTATCATCCCTTTCGTTTTAATTATTTTTTGGATATTGGGTAACTTTTTGTCTTCGGGGGATGTTCAAATTCAACTTAACGGTTTTATTGATACTATCATTCCTTATCAAAATTATGCTGATTTTATAAAATCGATTATTTCTAAAAGAATAACCGAAGTTGTACAGTTTAAAAATGTAGCAGGTTTTATTGGCATAATTGGTTTGTTTTTTGCAGCAAGCGGATTCTCAAGCAGTATAAGAACAATTCTTAACAAAGTTTTTTGCCCGAATACTGATGTTAATATTGTTATTGGAAAATTGAGAGACTTTGCTTTAGTTCTAATTGCAGTATTGATTTTCTTAATTGCAACCTTAATTTTTCCTTTCTTAGAAATCCTTAGATCAGCTCCTAAGGATATTGTATTTTTACAATTTTTCCAGCTCGGAATCTTTCAAAAAATAATTGCTACAATTATTTCTTTTACAGTTATTTTTGTACTTTATTCAACAATGTACCGTTTTATTCCAATTCGTAAACTTAACCGTAAGTCAATATTGGTTGGTGCATTTTGGTCAACTGTAATGTGGGAAGCCGCGAAACAAGTTTTTGGTTATTACATCTATCATTTTGGTTCCATCGGAAGAATTTACGGTACATATGCTTTTTTAGTTGTTGTTGCTTTTTGGATTTATTACTCATCGGTTGTTTTTATAATAGGTGCAGAAATAGCAAAACTTCATTCCGACAGAGTTTTCAGCAGGAATGCTCCTTATTAACCGGTAACTATTTTTGGAGTGAGAGTAATATTGCTCTTCATTGAATTTGAAATTAAGCAATGCTTCTCTGACTTTTTAATTATTCTTAAAGTTTTCTCTTCCTTGCTTAAGAACGAAAACTTATCAAATGTTCACTGCATAAACACATACATTTAGAAAATAATATATTATTTTCAAAATCGATAAAATTTGAAAAAGGACTATTCGAAGACTAATAAGTCTGTTTATCGATAAAATTTTACTGCTTGTCGAAAATATTAACCGTTAGTAGAATGGAGGTTGTAATTTTCAAAAAATAGAGAATCTTTGTAACCGGAATTAAAGAAATTTTTTTAATTCTGAAAAAATGCTTTATAAACTATTATTGTGTGGTTCAAAATGGAACTGAATCAAATACCAGAATTTTCAGATCTACTCTGCAAAGCTAAAGAACATCATTTAAATGGAAAATTAAGCAGAGCAATTTCAGAATATACTTCTCTGTTAAACAAACACGCAACTGCAGAATTGTATTGTTTACTGGGATGGGCATATTGTCTTAACGGTAATTTTGCAGATGCAATCAATCAGTGCAGATTTGCCATTGAACTGGATCCTGAATGGGGCAATGCATACAATGATTTAGCATGCTATTTGATTTATGAAAAAAGATTTGATGCTGCTCTTCCGTGGTTAGAGAAAGCCATAGAATTAGAGAGTTATACTGAAAAAAATCTTCCTTATTATAATTTGGGCAGAGTATACGAGAAAAAAGGAATGTGGCTGCACGCAAGAAACTGCTATGAATATTCCGTTTCATTAGCACCTGACTATAAAAAAGCTCAAAAAGGACTTAATAGAATTTATGCATATTTAAACTGATCGCTTAATAATTTTAAGATTAAATCCTTAGTCCCTTTTCTTCGTGTATAAATAGCCAACTGCAGATCCTTCCAATATTTAATTTTTTAAAATTATTCTAGTACACTTTAGTTCTTACGTGTGTAAAACTTGTGTCGTTTTCAGGTATGCTGTTAGCTTCTTTAATTAATTTATCTAAACTTGTCTGCCATTTTTTAATATTTTCAGGTCTTAAATGTACCCAACCTTCTTTAGCCCAATTATCCTTATTTTCATCTGTTATTTCAAGTTCATTTTCCCATCGGTAAGGTGGTATTTTAATATTTTCTGCTCGTAATAAATTGCAATACTTTAGTTGTATTTGTAAATTTGTATTTATATATAAAGTAAATATTCAATTATATTTTTTTAGAAAGCGGTGATTAAATGAAAGTTAATGAAATTCTTAAACAAGAATATATTATCCCCCAAATGAAAGCAGCCAATAAAGAAGATGCAATTAATGAATTAATAAATTTATTTGAAAACGATGACCGAGTTTTAGATCTGGAAGAAATACGTAACTCTATTCACAGCAGAGAAAAAATAATGTCAACCGGTGTGGGTAAAGGCTTTGCTATACCTCACGGTAAAACCAATGCAACTTCGGAAACACTTGGTGCATTTGGAATTGCAAGAACACCGATTGATTATCAGTCACTTGACGGAGAACCGGTACAATTAATATTTTTATTAATTGGTAAAGATAATATGGTAAGCACGCATATAAAATTATTAAGCCGTATTTCACGAATGATGAATGAAGATGGTTTTAGAGAAAAATTATTACAAACCCAAACATCTGAGCAAATATTAAACATCTTTAGAGAAGAAGAAAAAAAACTTATTGATGTATAAAAAAAAATATAAACACTCTTTTTTATCTCTTGTAAATTTATGATAAAAGCAATTAAAGGTACTAAGGACATACTTCCTGATAGCATTGGAAAGTGGAAATATGTAGAAAATATAATTTCTTCAGTTTTTAAGTACTATAATTACAGCGAAATTAGAACACCTATTTTTGAAGAAACATTACTATTTGCAAGGGGGATTGGTGAAGCTACCGATATAGTGGGCAAAGAGATGTACACATTTGAAGACAGAAGCAAAACAAGTGTAACACTTAAACCTGAAATGACTGCATCTGTTGTCCGCGCTTTTATCGAACATTCACTCGGTAAAAAACATTCACTTAACAAACTTTATTACATTTCACCTATGTTCAGACAGGAAAGACCGCAAGCAGGAAGGTTGAGAGAATTCCATCAATTTGGAGCAGAAGCTTTAGGCAGCAGCTCCCCGTTACTTGATGTTGAAATGATAAGCATGGCTTATGATATTTTATCGGGTTTGGGGTTAAAAGATCTAACAATAAAAATTAATTCTCTCGGTACACCTGAATCAAGAAAAAATTATACCCAAAAGTTAAGAGAGTACTTAAAAGATAAAAAGCATTTACTTTCAGGTGAAAGTAAAGAAAGAATAGATAAAAATATTTTAAGAATTTTTGACAGTAAAATTGATAACGATATAGAAGTAATGAAAGATGCTCCTTTATTACTTGATTTTCTTGACAATGAAAGTAAAGATAACTTTGAGCATGTTAAATCCTTACTGACTTCTTCTAATATTCCTTTTGAGATTGATGCATCTCTTTTAAGGGGTTTAGATTATTATACAAAAACTACGTTTGAAATAATCAGCGGAAAAGTCGGCTCTCAAGATGCACTTTGCGGGGGCGGAAGGTATGATCTTCTTGTTGAACAGTTTGGGGGTGAGCCTACTCCGGGAACTGGTTTTGCAGCCGGAATAGAAAGAATTTTAATAGCCTGTGAAAAAGAAAATTCATTTGTAGTGCCTGAATCCTCGATCAATTTGTATATTGTTTGTTTGGAAAAAATGTTGATATCAAAAGCATACGAGCTTGCACAATCTATAAGAAGAAATAATATTTGTGTTGAAATGGATTATATAGGCAGAAGTGTAAAAGCACAAATGAGGGAAGCCAATAAACTCAATTCTGAATTCGTATTATTCTTTGGTGGTGAAGAATATTCCGAAGGTAAAGTCCAGCTAAAGAATATGAAAAACGGCACACAGGAATTAGTTAAAATAGAAAATTTAGTTAACAAAATATCCGGTGATTAATGTATCCAGAATTATTTAAAATAGGTCCATTTACTGTTTACAGTTATGGACTTATGGTCGGCATTGCTTTTATAGTTGCCAATTACCTGCTTACCAAAGAATTCGAAAGGCGTAAACTCGCTAAAAATCTTTCAACCGAAATTACTTTGCTTGCAATTGTGTTTGGAATTACCGGGGCTAAACTTTTTCATCTTTTTGAGAACTGGTCGGAATTTTTATCCGATCCTTTAATGGCGTTTTCCCCCGGCGGGCTTACATTTTTCGGTGGATTGATTCTCGCAATAATCGCTACTTGGATTTACCTTAGAAGAAAGAATATTCCTTTTCTTCTAGTCGCCGATGCTGTATCTCCCGCACTTATTTTAGGCTATGGAATAGGTAGAATAGGCTGTCATTTATCAGGTGACGGTGATTACGGAATACCAACAAATTTACCATGGGGAACAGATTATTCTGCAGGCACGGTTTCGCCGCACTATATGTTGCAAGGCACTGAGTGGGCAAAACAATTTCCTAACGGAATAGTTCCGGATACAATACCTCTTCATCCAACACCGATTTACGAATTTATTTTAACGGTAATTATTTTTGCAGTTCTTTGGAAATTAAGGACAAAAGAATGGGCACTCGGTAAGCTGTTTATGCTCTATTTAATTTTAGCAGGCTTAGAGAGGTTTTTAATTGAATTTATCAGACTTAACCCCCGGATACTTTTCGGCTTTACCGAAGCACAATTAATTTCAATAATTATGATTGTTGCAGGAGCATTTGGCTGGAATTATGTAAGCAAAAAAGAAACCGCAAAGTAAATTAAATTATTAATAATTTGAAAATATATGGCTCTAATAATAGGCAGAAAACCTGTCCTTGAAGCAATCAATTCCGATAGAAATATTGAACAAATCTATTTTCGATTCGGACAAAAGGGGGGAATATTAAATGTTATTAGGATTGCAGCCAAAAAACGAAAAATAAAAATAAGCGAAGTCTCCCTTAAAAAATTTGATGAAATAATAACCGGCAAAAACTCACAGGGCGTCGCAGCTAAAATTTCGGAAAGAAATTATATTTCATTAGATGGATTAATCGATCGAACTAAAACCAAAGAACTTCCTTTGCTTCTTATTTTGGAAGAGTTACAGGACGTGCATAACCTCGGTGCAATTTTACGTACTGCTGAATGTTCGGGTGTTGATGGGGTTATAATTACAAAATGTAACAGTGCTCCTTTAAATGAAACCGTTTCAAAAATATCTGCCGGGGCTGTTGAGCATTTGAAAATCTGTCAAATAAATAATGTAGTTCAATCAATTGATACTCTAAAACAAAACGGGTATTGGATTATCGGAAGTACATTAGACAACTCTGTCGATTATTCAAATATAGATTATAACAGACCTTTAGTTTTAATAGTGGGTAATGAACAGAAGGGGATTAGAAGATTAACTACCGAAAAATGCGATCATTTAATAAACATCCCTATGGACGGGAAGATACAATCTCTAAATGTTTCAGTTGCAACAGGTGTTATATTATTTGAAATAAAAAGACAACAAAAAAAATAAATTAACTTCTCTACTGAGGAAATAAATTCCATTCAATATTTGATTAAATTGTTGTAAATTTGAATTAAAACAAAATACAATTGACATATAAGGCTTGAAATGTTTTTAACTCAAATAAAAAGTAAAACCGTTTCTACTTCAAAAATTTTAATTATTTCATTATTTATTTTACTTCCATTTAATTTAACGTATTCACAGAAAGGTGGTTATGCAGATAAACTTTCCGTGGCACAGGGCGAAACTTTAACTCTATATATTTCAAGTGATGTTACAAAATTTCCTATTTCAATTTTTAAGATGGGTGCCTCTGTACAGTTTATAATGGAGAGTGATAGTGTAATCGGTATTGTTCAATCAGTAAGAGACAGTTCTTTCTGGTTTGGAGTAAATTGGTCTCCAACATACAATTTTGTAATTCCCCAAGCCTGGACACCTGGTGTATATAGAGCTGAATATCCAATAACATCCGATACTACTGCAGCAATTATTTTTATTGTTAAGGAGGATTCGCTTGGTTCATATTCAAAAAATCTTTTTGTGTTGAGCACCAATACCTGGAATGCTTATAACAGTTACGGCGGTAAAAGTCTTTATGCTTTTAACTCATCAAACAGCGAACGCTCGTTTAAGGTCTCTTTTCAAAGACCGTTTGAAAGAGACTTAGGGATTTTTGGATCTCCGGATTATTACAGATATGAGAATAAATTAATTAACTGGGCTGGGAATAATAATGTGCTTTTTGAGATGGCTTCAATGTATGATTTAGATGTAAACCCTTCTTTGTTGAGTAATTATAATATTGTATTTATTGCAGGGCATAATGAATATTGGTCTCGGGCTGAAAGAAGGCAGTTTGAAAATTTTGTTGACGACGGTGGTAAACTTATTGATATGTCTGGCAATACTAGCTGGTGGCAGGTAAGATTTGAAGATAACGGTAAAACAATGGTTTGCTACAAAGATAAAAATTTAGATCCATTAACAGGTGTACAGGATTCTTTAGTTACAGTAAATTGGTGGGATACTCCAGTCAATGATCCAGCTAATATTTTATTCGGTGCAGATTTTAGAGAAGGTGGGTTTGTTAATACCGGTTCTTTTTTATTGAAACAAGACGGGTATGGCGACTACGCTGCATTTAATACACATTATTGGATTTTTAACGGAACAGGGTTAAAAGATGGTGATGAATTTGGTTTTGATAGAGAAATTGTTGGTTATGAAGCCGATGGTGCTTTGTTTTATTATTTCAATGGTGTCCCTACTGTAAAAGATACATTAAATGAACCTCAAAATTATAGAATATTTGGTGTATCGCCTACTCGTAGAGCTAAAACAGAACTTGTACCTTATGGTCACGCTACAATGGGTATGTTTACAAATCAAAACGGTGGTGCAGTATTTAATGCGGCTACTACAAACTGGGTAAACGGACTTTATACTGATCCATTACAAAACATAATACCTGATACGACAGTACATAGAATAACAATGAATGTTTATAATAAATTTAAAGAGAACAGGCTTCCTCCGGAAATTGTTTCCTGGACTCCTTTCATAACAGACAATGCTACAATTAATTTTGATCCGGTTGTTTTAAATTCGCTAGATGTATTTGTTGCTCCCGGAAGTTCACAATTATTAACTGTGAGTTCTGCAGATCCAAAAAATCAAACTATGCATTATTCTTGGAAAATTGACGGAACACTAGTGGGAAGCGATAATCCGTCATATACATTTACAAATAATGAGCCTTCCGTACAATTTAAAAAATTTACTGCAAAAGTATATGTCTATAATTTAGAAGATACTTCTTCAATCAGTTGGAATATGTTTGACAATAAATTAGTTGTCTCATCTACACCTGTAACTCAAGTAGACCCTGGAGAGAGTTATTCCTATCAGGTAGAATCATTTAATTTTAATCGTGATTCACTTACATATTCCTTAGTTGATTCGTCTCCTACAGACCCACCTCCAGCGTGGCTGACAATAGATCCAAAGACTGGACTGATACAGGCACGGCTCCATCTATTCCTCAGGTAGTTACAGTAGCAGTACGTGTTGATGATAAAAGTGATAATGTTGATGTACAAATTTATAATATAAATGTTATAACAGGTATTGATGATGAAAATACAATTCCGAATACTTTCAAACTTTTTCAGAATTATCCAAACCCGTTTAATCCGAGCACAACCATTAGCTTCCAACTGCCGGCTCTTAGCTTTGTTATATTAAAAATATATGATGTGCTTGGCAGAGAAGTAAAAACATTAATTAATAAAGAAATGAAAGCAGGAAATTATAAAGTTGATTTCAATGCCTCACAACTTTCGAGCGGCATTTATTTCTACAGACTTTCCATTTCGGGCGGAACAAAAGATTTTACTTCAATTAAGAAGATGGTCTTGTTGAAATAACGAAACAATTTAATTTAATTAGATACTGCCATAATAACTAAACTTGCGTTCTTACATAGCTTTGTAGCTATAGTTCTATTCGTGCCAGTTCCATTTTCCTTGTCAACAAGTGTGTGATAAATATTTTCGGGCTTGATAGGATTAGGTGTAAGAGTACAATTGATTTCACGATAAAATTGAGCAGAATTTCTAACGAGTCCACAATTTTCATAATTTTCTCTAGCTTGGAAAGTAGAAGTAATCTCTAGTTTTTCCCTTCCACCATCTCTATCAACAGATACAGAACTTGAACTATTAAATACACCTGAATTTACCCTATTATCTGAATGCTTCCATTGAAGGAATGTAAAAGCTCTAAACAGGTATTCACTATTTTCTATTTTACTATTAGGGTCAAAACTCATTTAATACCTCAATAATATCATCAAATGAAGGGGTTTCATATTCGCTTTCGTTACCATCAAAATCATGAAATACAAGAAATTTATCAGGCAAGACTTCTACTTCTAAATGTCTGTTTAATCTGTCTTCATATTCTAGTTGTATAGTATTGCTATTAGTTGGAAATATTTGAGGTTGCCTATTCAGGTTAGTAGAAAAAAGAATGGCTCTAGTTATAGATATTATTTTCTCATCAAATTTATAAGTGCCTTCCCCATTCCAATTATTATCATAAGCTGCAATTTTATCTAATTTTTGAAAATTCATTTCCTTTTTAATCGTATTTAATTCCCTGTTTTGATTTTTAACAACTTTTTGATATCGTTCAACCCTACTTTTTACAAAATCCAATTCTTGTTTAAAATATTTAATAAATAAATTATACTTTTCATTAATTTTTTGTTCCAGATCATGTTCAACAATACTTGTTGGTGTGATAACTGACAAGTCAATTGATCCACTTGTACTATTTCTAAACCCTTCAATATAATTAGAATCATCCTCTGGAAATTCTCCAGAATAATAACTCCATTGATTCTTATGAACTAATTTGTTTACACTTGTTGTTATCATAATATTTCCAATTCTATTCGTTTAATAATTGTATAAAATCATTTTCAAAATAATGTGTTGATCTTTCGAATATGTTATGAATATCTGTATGAGAAAGACTAGACCCTATTGTAGGGGCAATCTTATTAAAATCTATAAGGCCAGTGAAGTTATATTCTGGTTCTTTATTTTCAAACATCTTTAAATTGATATTGTAAATTTCATTGTTTAGTTCCTTGTTAAATCTTAAACTAAAATCACTTGCAATGTATTTATCCCCGTACTTCAAATCTTTAAAAAAACTTTCCACTATATTCAAATGCTTTTCATCTTTATTAGGTTCAATATTAATAGTAAATGTTCTTACTAAACCAACTAGGCGTAAATTTACTAGTTTCGATTGAGTTCTCCAATACTTAAGAAATTTCATAGAGTTATTAATCATTTTTTCTAAAGGGGGGACATCCTTATAAATTAATACTTGAGGAGTTAATTTAATCTCGAATAATTCAGGATCTCTTTCCGTTGCGTGAACTATATGCTCTCTGCCTAAGTTAAAGGCCTCCAAAGTTAATTTAAGTTCGCTTTCAAAGTAATTAATTAAATCGCCTCTGAACTTTGGGAAATTATGATCTTTATTAAAGGAATGGAAACCAATTATATAATGAGATATTTTAATATCTTCTTTTGAAACTAGCATGAAGAGGACCTAAATTATTTCAATTAATAATTATTTTATAATAGACAATATAAATATCGTAAAAATAGTTTTAGTTTTCTACACAAATATAATACCCATTAGGAATTGAACCGCTACCAATATAAGCATAATTTTTTACTTCTTCTTCTTCTTATTATTGAATATTTTGTTGTAGTGAGTCCATTTTTTCTCTGTATATAGACATAATGTAAATTCCTTAAATGCATAATCGATTCTAACTTGTATAAAATTTTCTCGACTTTTTTAATATTGAAATAATAATTATTTACGGTATTCTGTAGCAAAGATTAATAACTTTTAATATTTAAGTTATTTTAAATAATGAAGTTGCAACTCTTGTCAAAAAGAACAACCTGCTTAGAATTACACCATAAGAATTAAAGCAATGTTCCTCTCAAGCGGAATATATTTTTACAGGCTCACTGCCAGTAGTTTTGTACAGACAAAGAAGATGATATTGATGAAGTGACAAAATAATTTAGTTTATTTTAAATTATTAGAATATATTTATTGGCCGCCACGGTTGTACCGTGGCGGGGATAAAATTCCAAAATCATAGGTTAGTTTTCCCATTCATTCTTGATTACCGCAACCACTTTCAATATATTTCAAAACTATTTTTTTATGAATTTACAGATATTTTACTGATTTGAGTCGATATAAAAAAACCGTCCTTCCAAATGGGGTTAGAATTATAACCGAAACAATTCCCCACGTAAAATCATTTTCTTTGGGCTTTTG
>JACZTL010000002.1 GCA_022573715.1 Bacteroidota bacterium | reverse complement strand
ATATAACGCTCTACCACAAGGAGGGGCATTAGTTGTTATCGAGAATATTATTGATGATAATCGAAGTGAAAATGCTTTTGGTTTAATGATGTCATTGAATATGTTAATAGAAACACCTGAAGGGTTTGACTTTTCTGCAGCTGACTTTGATGGCTGGGCAAAGGAATGTGGTTTTTCAAAAACATCTAAAATGCCTTTGACCGGACCTTCAAGTGCGGTAATCGCTATAAAGTAAAACTTTTGCTAACAACAGCTATAAGCAATAGCACCCTTCGGGTTGCTACTGCTCATAGCCTTATCGTTAGATGTCATAAATACAGAATCCTAAAAATATTAGATGAAAGCAATTGTCTTAAATAAGAAAACCTACAAACTTGAGATAAAAGATGTTGAAAAACCTATTTTATCATATTCTGATGTTTTGATTAAATTAAAAGCCGCGTCTATTAACCATCATGAACTTTGGTCGCTACAAGAAAAGAGCTTAAGAAGTGATTCAAATATCATAATGGGATCTGATGGCTCAGGAATAATAATAGACGCTGGTGCAGGAGTTAATGACTTAAAAAAAGGAGATGAGGTTATTATTAATCCGTCTTTAAATTGGGGTGCAAACAATAGAGTACAAAGAGAAGGTTATGAAATTCTAGGATTTCCTACAAACGGGACTTTTGCTGAGTACATTGCTATCGATCAACAATATATATGTCCTAAACCTGAACACCTTTCATTTCAAGAGTCAGCAGCGCTCCCATTAGCGGCATTAACTGCGTATCGGGCTTTTTTTAACAGAGGAGAATATGAAAAGGGCAATAGGGTTTTAATAACTGGAATAGGGAGTGGTGTGGCTATGTTTGCTTTAAAATTTGCTGTTGCATTAGAGGCTGAGGTATATGTTACATCAGGGAATGATCATAAAATATTAAGAGCGGTAGAATTAGGTGCTAAAGGAGGTGTTAATTATAAAGAAAGCGGTTGGAGCGCTAAATTGTTACAGATGGCCAAAGGATTCGATGTTATAGTAGACAGTGCTGCTGGCAAAGGTTTTAAAGAGTTGACTGAAATGACAAATCCAGGTGGTAGAATTGCGCTATTTGGGAGAACCGCAGGCAATATTGAAAACCTAAGCCCTAGTACAATTTTCTGGAAACAAATATCAATTCATGGTACGACCATGGGAAATAAAGAAGAATTTAAAAAAATGATAGACTTTGTTTCTTCTAAGAAAATACGTCCAGTTATTGACTCAATTTATTCAATTCAAGAAATCAACTTGGCTTTTGACAAAATGGCTAAAGGCGAACAATTTGGAAAAATCGTTATCAACATGGATAAATTTAACAACGACATCTAACAATGTATAAAAATAATAGCCGAAATAGCAATAATTTCAAAAGTTGTAGAGCGCATCAACCTCATCATAAATTGAAATATATTGTTTCCGCAATCGGCTACTATTCTTATACAAAAACGTTGATGAAGTATTGGCTTCCAGATTCAATCCGCTTGTCTAAGAATGAATCTCGATTTAGAATTATTAAAGAGTTTTTTAGTCCAAATACAAATTCGAAAACTAAGAATGATAATATTTTCGTAGCAGACATAGTGGAAATAAATAAAAGCACATAACAAAACCTAAACTGCATTAAAACGCAGTTTAGCCAAATGTTGCTATATTTATTAAAATACTAATTTTAATTATTAAAATGCATTTATGAATTCACTTAAAATATCAAAAGTTTACTTTGCTTCGCCCGCAATAACGAAACCAACCTCTTTGAAGTTGGCAGATATATTAAATAAAAACAGACCCAACGCATTAAATAAAATCACTCTTGTTTTATTGTTTCTTTTTCTATTCTCTTCTAACGTTAATTCTCAACCAGATTCAACAAATTTTAATTTATCATACAGAATTTTGTTAATTGGTGATGCAGGTAATCCTATAAAAGAGAGACAGGAACCTGTACTTTCGGCATTGCAAAAACAACTATCAATTTATCCAAGCAAAACTACTGTCGTTTTTTTAGGGGATAATATTTACCCCGATGGAATGCCGCCAAAACAAAGTCCTGAGAGAAAAGAAGCAGAAAGAAGATTAAACGAACAAATAAAAACAATAGTCAACAGTAATTCTAATGGTATATTTATTCCGGGTAATCATGATTGGAATAACGGGGACGATGACGGTTGGGACAGAATAAAAAGTGTTGATAAATATATAATCGATAAAAAATTAAATAACGTAATAATGCTTCCCCACAATGGTTGTCCGGGACCTGAAGTTGTAGACCTTGGAGAAAAAATACGACTGATAATTATAGATACAGACTGGTGGTTGAATGGAGATGTACAAGCAAATAAAGACAACAGTAAATGTAATCCGGGAGATGAACAATCAATATTAGATTCCTTAAGGAGTGCACTAAAAAACAAAGGGAAAAGATTTGTAATTATAGCAGCACATCATCCTTTAGAAAGTTACGGAGTGCACGGTGGTTATTTTAATTGGAAGCAACACATTTTTCCTTTAAGGGATTTAAATAATTCATTGTGGATTCCCCTCCCGGTAATTGGTTCTCTTTACCCAATATTAAGAAAAAGCGGAATTTCATCACAAGATTTATCAAGTGATGAATACCGGAATATGATAAAAAAAATAGAGGCTGTGCTTTCTAAATATTCTGATTGGATATACGCAGGCGGGCACGAACATTCTCTCCAGGTATTAAAAGGAATTAATAATAACTTATACCTTGTAAGTGGTTTTGGTACTTTTGAACACGACGAATATCTAACCGAAGGTGATAAAACTATTTTTGCTGCTTTAGAACCCGGGTTTATGCAGTTGGATTTTAATAATGACGGATCCGTTATTCTTTCTGTTATTTCAGGTAAGACAGGTGTTCCAAAAGAAATTTTTATAATGAACTTAAAGTGAACTTAATTGGTCTAAATAGATTTCTATTCTAATTTCCTAAATGAATTTATCTAACTAAGTTCTTGCTTATTCATACTTTAAAAACTATTTTGCCCAATAAACGAACAATGTACAGTCTAATATAAAATCCCAATAAACCTGTCTGCCCACCAAAGGCGGATAAACCGACAGGCAGGCGCAATTTCGTTTATTGAGATGTTGTAACACATTAGAAGGGAAATATCATTATGAGAGAGATCAGGAAAACATCAGTTGAAATCAGCAAAGAAGAATTCCGGAAAATTGGGCATAAATTAATCGATGACATTTCTGATTTTATAAATACAATTGATAAAAGACCTGTTACTACAAACAAAAGTCCTAAACAAATTCAAAATATACTAGGAATTTCATCATTACCAGAGAATGGTATCCCAGTGGCTGAATTAATATCTAAAACAACCAATTTATTATTTGACCATTCTTTATTTAATGGGCATCCTAAATTTTTAGGATACATCACTTCTTCTGCTGCTCCAATTGGAGCATTAGCCGATTTGTTAGCAGCTTCTGTAAATCCAAATGTTGGAGCACATATTTTAAGCCCTATGGCTACTGAAATTGAGAAACAGACTGTTCAATGGCTTGCAGAATTTATTGGTGTTTCACCTAATTATGGTGGAATATTAGTCAGTGGCGGGAATATGGCAAATTTTACTGCATTTTTAGCTGCAAGAACAGCAAAAGCACCTAAGAGCATAAAAGAAGATGGACTCTCTAATACATCTAAGAGACTAACTATTTATTGCTCTAAAACCACGCATACTTGGGTTGAAAAGGCTGCTATATTATTTGGTTTAGGTTCTAAATCTGTTCGCTGGATACAAACCGACACTTCAAATAAAATGGACAATAAAGTTCTGGAAGAAACAATTAAAAAGGATCTAGAGAATGATTTTAAACCAATAATGGTAATTGGTACTGCTGGAGATGTTAGTACGGGCGTTGTTGATAATCTGAAAGGTATTTCAACTATTTGCAAAGCATATGACTTATGGTTTCATATTGATGGTGCCTATGGTGTTCCTGCAGCAGTTATTCCAAAACTTAAAACCTTATTTGAAGGAATTACAGAAGCTGACTCTATTGCTCTTGACCCACATAAATGGTTATATAACCCACTTGAAGCAGGATGCACTTTGGTGAAAAACTCTCAGCACTTAATAGATACTTACAGTTCACATCCCGAATATTATAACTTTACTAATAACGAAGAAGGATTTGCTCAAAATTATTACGAATATGGCTTTCAAAATTCACGCGGTTTTAGAGCTCTAAAAGTATGGCTAACATTGCAACAAGTGGGTAGAAGTGGTTATGAGAAAATGATTAATGAAGATATTGAGTTATCAAAATATTTATTTGAACTAACAAAAAAACATCCTGAATTAGAAAGTGTTTCTCACAATTTAAGTATTACTACTTTTAGATATATTCCATTGAATAGCAAAAAAGATAATGATTATCTAAATAAATTAAATGAAGAAATATTGAATGAATTACAGACTGGCGGAGAATTATTTTTATCAAATGCTATTGTCAATGAAATGTATTGTTTAAGAGCTTGCTTTGTTAATTTTAGAACTTCCAAAAAGGACATTAGAGAAATTATTGAAATAATCATTCGAGTAGGGAAAAAGACGCAAAGGAATATTAAGATGGAATACGTCAATATAAAAATGAAAGGTTAACGTGTTACAACAACGTATAAAAATAATAGCCGAAAATGTACTAAATATGAGCATTATTGCTCGCATAAAGTTCAGTAAAAAACTGAAAGATTCAACTTCAGAAATCGGCTACTATTCTTATACCAAACGTTAACAGCCATTTGATAATTCAAACAAAAGAATTTACTAAATGAAAGATATAGAAGGAATAAAATACTATCCGCCAAGAGAAGAAAAAATTAACATCATTTCTCATGCTATGGGTTTCATTTTAAGCATTGTTGCATTGGTACTTTTAGTTAGACACGCAAATCTGCACGGAAACATTTGGCATATTGTTAGTTTTAGTATTTTCGGAATAAGTTTGATTATATTATATGGTGCTTCTACTTCTTACCACAGCGCTAAAAAGTCAGGGTTAAGAACCAGATTGAGAATTTTTGACCACGCTTCTATTTATATTCTCATTGCTGGAACTTACACTCCTTTTACACTTGTCACTCTAAATGGTACAATAGGTTGGGTAATTTTCGGCACTTCTTGGGGAATGGCTTTAACTGGAATAATTTTGAAACTTTTCTTTACCGGAAAATATAAATTAATATCGACTTTAATGTATATACTAATGGGTGCGATTATCGTTTTTGCTATAAAACCATTAACTGATAATTTACCTTTTGAAGGTTTACTTTGGCTTTTTGCAGGGGGAATATCTTACATAATTGGTGCAATATTATACAGCATTAAAAAAATAAAATTCAATCACGCCATCTTCCATATGTTTGTTTTAATTGGTAGTTTTTGTCATTTTATATCGGTGTTCATTTATGTTTTACCAAGTGAATAAATCAGCATTTGTTTTAGAATAAATTAATAAACAAAATAAAACGACCGCTAACATTGTATAAAAAAACATAGCCACCCTGCTGGATGGCAATGCTTTTTATATTTATGGTTGTATCCAGTTTAAATAACAATAAAGAAAAGATAAAACGATCTTAAATATTCATTTCTTTAAGATACTTATATGTCTCGTACTGTGATCTCAGTTTAGAGTGTGTGTCATCCCTTTTATATTGATTATCTTGAAATTCATTAATTATCCTGGACTTAACGTTATCCTTATACTGAATTTCAAATATTTTTTTCAGTATCTTTTTTAAAGATTTATTGTATATAGGAAAAGCTACTTCTATTCTTCTGCTTAAATTTCTTTTCATCAAATCAGCAGAAGAAAGATAAACTTTATCATCACCATTATTATGGAAAATATAAATTCTGCTATGTTCAAGGTACCTGTCAACAATACTATATACTTTAATATTTTCACTTAAATTTTTTATACCGGGTTTTAAGCAGCATATCCCTCTAACAATCATATCAATTTTTACACCTGCTTTTGAAGCCTTGTATAACTTTCTAATCATCTTTTTATCTTCAAGATTATTTATTTTAAATTTTATTGAAGCCGGAAGACCATTCTTTGCATTTGCAATTTCATTATCTATTAATGCTTCAAATCCTAATCTTAGGCCATTTGGTGCTGTCAGCAAATGTCTTGTAGTTTGAAGGTTTTCCTGTTTTGATAAAAACTGAAATATTTTTCTTATATCTTTTATGAATCTCTCATCCGTTGTAAAAAAACCAAAATCAGAATATATTTTAGAGGTTTTCTCATTAAAATTTCCGGTCGCTAAATAAGCATAATGTTTTGTTTCTTTATTTTCAATTCTTTTTATAAGACATAGCTTAGCATGTACTTTTAACCCGGGGAAACTATACAAAACATTTACACCTGCTTCCTCCATTTCCTTAGCCCAAAACAAATTTAACTCTTCATCAAATCGAGCTTTTACTTCTACAAACACAGTTACTTTTTTTCCATTTTGTACGGCTTTTATTAAAGAGTTTACTACTTCAGAATCGGAGGCTACCCTATATAAAGTTATTTTTATTTCTTTTACTTTTTTGTCCATAGCAGCTTCATTTAAAAAGTTTAAGACATAATTATATGATTGATATGGATAGTGAAGTAGTATATCTTTTTTTCTTATAGAGTTAAAAAAGGATTTGTCAACTGAAATGAATTTGCTTTGTAAAGGAGGGTGTGGAGAATATATCATAGACCTTTTGGTTGGGTTTTTTAAAGTAAAAAAGTCTTTAAAGTTATGATATCTGGCTCCTTTTACTAGATCGTTTTTCTCAAGCCTGAAATAATCAATTATAAATTGTAAAAATTCATCGGGCATATTTTCATCATACAAAAATCTTGACGGAACACCGGTTGTTCTTTTGCTAAGCCCTGATTTAATTTTTTCCAATAAATTTCCTGTAAATTCATCATCAATATAAAGTTCAGCATCTCTTGTAAGTTTAATTGAATATGAATCAAAAACATCGTAGTTCGGAAATAACTTTAGCAGACAATATCTAATAATATCATCTAAAAAAATAAAATTGTGTCTTCCTTGATATTTAGGGAAAAAGATAAATCTCGAAAGATGGTTAGAGGGTATTTCAATCAGCGCGTATTTAAGTTTATGTTTCCTTCTATCAAAATTCTTTTTTTTAATTTTAACAACGAGGTAAAGTGCATCATTATTAAGGAATAAATTTATTTTTTTGTTGACTAAAAAAGTAGGTGCACAATAATCTTTTAGTACTTCTTCAAAATAAATATCAAGAAATTTTTTTTGACGTTTGTTTAATCTTTTTTCATCAAAAATAAATATGTTGTTTTTATTTAGTAAAGGAATTATTTCGTTTCTAAAAATATTACCGAATTCAATTTGCTGATTTGTTACAATATAATTGATTTGATTTAACAGAACTTCCGGGTTAAACGATAATTTTTTGTGTTCACTTCTTTTTAAGTTGTTAAGTGTTCTTAACGATGCTACTCTAACTCTATAGTATTCATCTAAATTTGAAGAGTAAATTGCTAAAAATTTTATCCTTTCGAACAGAGGGACGGATTTATCCTTAGCTTCTTGTAAAACACGGTAATTAAAAGAAAGCCAGCTAATTTCTCGGTTAAAATAACTGCTAATATTCATCTGCAAAATTTAACGTTTATATTTCTTAGGGTATTCAATAAACTCAAACGACCATTTATCATCAATCTCTTCCCAGCTATCTACTTCTTTTTTTAAACAAACTATTCCTGCAGTCGGAAGATTATCTAATCTTTTATCGGAAATAAGATTAATTAAATACGTAATTCCGGGGTTATGCCCAACAAGCATTAGGAATTTAAGTTTATTATTTGTCTGTTTTATAACACTAAGTAAATCTAATGCACTTGCTTCATAAATATTTTTGTCTTTTTTAATATTTGAAACAGGATATTTCAATTTCTCTGCTATTATTTTCGCTGTAGTTATTGCTCTTAGTGCAGGACTTGAAATGATTAATTCAGGAAAAATGTTTTTCTTTAATAATATCTCACCCATAAATGGTGCATCTCTTATTCCTCTATTGTTAAGCGGTCTGTCAAAATCATCAAGTGAGCGTAATTTCCAACTGGATTTAGCATGTCTAAGCAAGCATAAATTTTTCAATAGAAATTACCTTGGGTAGTTGAATAATTAATCTTATTAAATAAAATGAACCATCTCTAAAAGAAACGATATAACAGCTATAATTAATCCGTACATAAAAATGTTATATGCAATTTTCAGGTATTTATATTTTCTAATTAGAACGGCTCCAACAGCATAAATATCTCTAATCATACTTAAATAAAGATATTCTCTGTCGTTCATTACTACAGTCATTGCTTTTTCATATTCGTCTAAAGACATTTTATAAAAGTTACCAAAAAAAAGAAGGTTGCCTTTCTTTTGTTTAATATCTTCTTGGGTTATATAGCCAGATGATACTTTCGGACGCGTAGCTATAGTTGCAAAAACTATAGTAACAACGCAAACAATCAATAAAATAATGGAGGGGATAATAAGTTCTTGCTCTCCGCCGATTCTTCTAATTACAACTGATAATATTATTGAAATTATGACGGCATTTATACTAATTAATATATTTGCTTTTCTGTCTGCAATAGCACTTAAATTTAAATGATTTCTGGAAGTTATTCTGAATAAAGTTTCAATGCCTCGGTCGGTTTTGTTTTTCTTTTTTTGTTTACCTTTTATCTCGATATTATTTTGAATATTTTCTTCTTCATTCATAATACTAATCCTTTCCAACTAATTTATTTAATTGATTTTTTAATTTCTCTATGTTTTTTATTCTTTGCAGTCCATAATTTGTTTTTGCATATTTTGTATAAAAATTATGTTTTGTTAAAAACTCTATATTATTCTTTATCCATTCGTCATCAGAATAATTTTTATTCTGATTTTGTTTAAGTTCTTTGCGTAACAGTTCAGCTTTCTCTAAATAAACTTCTTTACCAATATGCAAAATATCAGCGTCCGATAATATCTCTTCTAGAAGAGAATTTGGAACGTGGGATAATATTGTTGCTTCAATGCATTTTTTAACGTGTTCAATATCTTCAATTAAAAAAATATTAGCAATTAAAAATTTTTCAGCAATATCAATACTTGTTTTTTCATGCCCATTTCCCCCTTTACTATAACCTACATCGTGAAACCAGGCGGCAAGTATAACTATATCAAATTCTTTTTCTGATAAAAATGAACCTCTTCCAATCTCTTCTGTATTTTTTACTACATCTAAAGTATGGTTAATACAATGATAGTTATAATCTGTACTTAAATAATTTGATAGATATTCTGTAACATATTCTTTTGCTCTTTCAATTATATCACTCAAAAAATCCTCCGACTAAAATATTGAATAAATATATGTATTAACAAAACAAAAGAAAAACAAATAAAATAGTTGTGATAAAAAGCACTTAATAAGAAAAGACTTTTGTAAAAAGTGATAAAACCTAAAAAGCAAGGTAACTTTATTTATATGAATTTAATACACTTATATAATTTACTCTTTCAAATTGAGAAGGATCCGCAACATTTTTATAACTAATACTTCCCCCTCATTTGATCAAGCGATTCATATTAATGTTCTTCACCCCAGTAAAACAATTTTATTAAAACAGTTTTTTTGTGGTCAATTTCTTTTAATAAGGGTCCGGCAGAAGGAATAATCGGATTTTTTAAATCAAGTCCTAAATATTTTGTTACTAATTTCATCTTATTACATTGTTAAATTTTTTTTCATTTTCCTGGATATTTTCTTCCTTTTCTATTTTAAGAGGTTTAAAAGAGTTTAACTGCTCATACATATTCCATTTTTCTTCAACATCTTTTTGCGCTTCTTTCATTAATCTTTTTGCTCTTTCGGGATGAGACTTTGTGAGCATTTTATATCTTGTTTCCATATATGCATAATCTTCAAATGGAATCTTTAATCCTTTTGATTCAAGCTTAAAAGGATTTTTACCTTCTTTTACTAAATCAGGATTATATCTGTACAATTGCCAATAACCGGAATCTACAGCAGCTTTTTGGTTATGCATTGCAAGTCCCATATTTATTCCGTGTGCAATACAATGGCTGTATGCAATTATTAATGAAGGACCGTCGTATGCTTCAGCCTCTAAGAATGCTCTTACTGTTTGTGTGTCATTCGCTCCGAGAGCAACTTTAGCGACATAAACACTACCGTAAGATATTGCCATAATTCCTAGGTCTTTTTTGGCTACGGATTTACCTGCTGAAGCAAATTTGGCAACTGCAGCTCTTGGAGTAGATTTTGACATCTGTCCGCCGGTATTAGAATAAACCTCTGTATCAAGAACAAGAATATTTACATTTTTACCTGAAGCTAATACGTGATCTAATCCGCCAAAACCTATATCATAAGCCCATCCGTCGCCGCCAATAATCCAAACAGATTTTTTAACTAAATAATTGGAAAGAGATAAAAGCTGTTTTATATCGGCGGTTCTACCGTTAGAAGAATTCTTTAACTGATCATTTAGTTTATTATTTAAAGTATCAACATATCCGCGTTGTTCATAAATGCCTGCTTCGTCTTTTTGCTCATTGTTCAGTATATTATTAATTAGTTCATCACCTATTTCATTAGAAAATGTAGTTAGTAATGTTTTTGCATGTTCTTGGTGTTTATCAATTGCCAATCTAAAACCAAGACCAAATTCAGCGTTATCTTCAAACAAAGAGTTATTCCATGCAGGTCCTCTTCCGTCTTTGTTTACTGACCATGGAGTTGTTGGGAGATTACCGCCATAAATAGAAGAACATCCTGTTGCGTTTGCGATAACTGCTCTGTCACCGAACATTTGAGTGACAAGTTTTATATATGGTGTTTCACCGCAACCTAAACAAGCACTTGAAAATTCGAACAATGGTTCTAAGAACTGTGAATCTTTAACCTTAGTTAAATTAACTTTTGTTCTGTCAAGCTCAGGTAAAGACAAAAAGAAATCCCAATTTTCTCTTTCCTTCTCTCTTAAAGGTATTTGTTCGTACATGTTTATAGCTTTCAGACGAGTATCGCTTTTGTTCTTTACAGGACAAACATCCACACAGATTTCGCAGCCTGTACAATCTTCAGCTGCAACCTGAAGTGAATACAAAAGATTTTCCCCGTAATCTTTTGCTTTGAATTTAATGTATTTAAATTCTTTGGGAGCATCTTTTAATTGATCTTCTTCGTAAATTTTTGCTCTTATAGTAGCATGCGGACATACAATTACACATTTATTACACTGAATACAAATATCCGGATCCCAAACAGGAATCTCTAAGGCAATATTTCTTTTTTCCCATTGTGTTGTACCGGAGATGTAAGTACCATCAGCAGGCAGTTGGCTTACGGGTATGGTGTCTCCTTTGCCTGCAATCATTTTGGCAATAATATTTCTTACAAATTTGGGAGCTTTTTCAGATACTGAAGCATTTATTTCAGTTCTACTGGTAACTTCTTTTGGTACTTCAACTTTAAATAAATTAACAAGTGTTTGATCTACAGCGGCAAAATTCATTTCTACAATCTTTTCACCCTTTGCACCATAAGTTTTCTTTATTGAATTTTTGATCATTTCAATAGCTTTCTCTTTTTCAATTATATTTGAAATTGCAAAGAAACATGTTTGCATAATTGTATTTATTCTTGTACCCATTCCGGTTGCGTGTGCAACTTTATAGGCATCAATAATGTAAAGGTTCATCTTTTTTTCAATCAAGTCTTCCTGTACCTTTTGAGGTAATGAATCCCATACTTTATCTTTCGACAATTGAGTGTTCAATAGAAATGTTGCACCTTCCATTGCATCTTCAAGCATGTCAAATATTTCTAAAAATACATGCTGATGGCAGGCAATAAAATTAGCTTTATCAATAAGATAAGTTGATTTTATTTCTTTCGGACCAAATCTTAAATGTGATATTGTTGTGGAACCCGCTTTCTTTGAATCATAAACAAAATAACCCTGAGCATAATAATCTGTTCCTTCGCCAATAATTTTAATAGAATTTTTATTAGCACCTACAGTACCATCAGAGCCCAAACCGTAGAATTTACCTCTAAAAGTTTCGTCTGATTCAATTGAAAATTTTGGGTCGTATTCCAAACTTGTATTTGTAACATCGTCAATAATACCAATTGTAAAATGATTCTTGGGGTTATTTTTTTTCATTTCGTCATAAATGGCTTTAATCATAGCTGGAATAAATTCTTTTGATGACAATCCATATCTTCCACCTATAATTTTTGGATAAGTAAAAGGAAGTGTCCCATCCATAAACCTTTCTGAAATAGCATTTACTATATCTAAGTACATCGGTTCACCGGAGGCTCCCGGTTCTTTTGTTCTGTCTAAAACAGATAAAAATTTTACGGTTTTGGGTAAAGCTTTGATGAAATGTTCAATAGAGAATGGTCTGTATAATCTTACTTTTAACAAACCGACTTTCTCTTGTTGAACCGTCAGGTAATCAACGGTTTCTTCCACAGCCTCTGCACCCGAACCCATAATTATAATTATCCTTTCCGCATCAGGTGCGCCAACATAATCAAATAGATGATATTGTCTTCCTACTATCTTTGAAAATTTGTCCATTTGCTTTTGAACTATATCAGGACATTTTAAATAGTAAGGATTTACTGTTTCCCTAGCCTGAAAATAAACATCAGGATTTTGTGAAGTCCCTCTTATAAAAGGATTATCCGGATTCAAAGCTCTTCCCCTATGGGCTAAAACCAGGTCATCGTCTATCATGGCACGCATATCATCAAGTGTAAGCTGTTCAATTTTTTTTACTTCGTGAGATGATCTGAAACCGTCAAAAAAGTGGAGGAAAGGAATCCTTGTCTCTAATGTTGCGGCTTGTGCAATTAAGGTAAAGTCCATAACTTCTTGTATTGAATTTGAACACAGCATTGCATAACCTGTTGACCTTGCAGCCATTACATCGCTATGATCTCCGAAAATAGATAATGCCTGGGCGGCAATGGATCTAGCTGCTACGTTAAATACAGTTGATGTTAATTCACCCGCAATTTTAAACATATTGGGAAGCATAAGAAGAAGCCCCTGTGAAGATGTAAATGTTGTTGTCAAAGCTCCTGTTTGTAAAGCACCGTGTACTGCACCGGAAGCACCGCCTTCACTTTGCATTTCTGTAACAATGGGTACATCGTTCCAAATATTTTTCTCGCCTTTCACAGACCAAGTATCTGACCACTCGCCCATATTTGATGATGGTGTGATAGGATAAATTGCTATTACTTCGTTAATATGGTAAGCTATATATGCCGCAGCTTCGTTTCCGTCAATTGTTACTTTCTTTCTTTCCATAATATAAAGTTTTCTCTGTTAGTTTATATTTAAATTCTATATATATAATCTAAAACTATATCAAATAAAGATTCTGATTCTGCTCTGTTTTTAAGCATTTTGTTTTCATCATCGGTAAATTCAATAAGTTTTCAATCAATTATTCCCAATATAAAGAATTTTATGTTTTGTTCCTTTTAAGTAGTTTAATACCACATTTTTTTTCATTTTATTGCCTTTATGGAATTCATTTTAATATTATTATTGGCTTCATTATTTGCTGCTTTTGGAACAATTGTAGGTTTCGGCGGCGGTATTTTTATGATTCCTATTTTGGTTATTGGTTTTAATTTACCAATAAATGTTGCTGTCGGTTCTGTTATTTTGGCTTTATTTCCGGGTTCACTTGTTTCATCTTACTTTAACCATAAAAGAAAAAAAATTGATTACAAGGCTGGAATCACTCTTGAAATTCCTACCGTTATAGGTACAATTCTTGGTGCATATTTAACCTCTGTTCTTGCCCTGAATGTTTTGGAAATTGTGTTTGCAGTATTTGTAACAATAGTTGGTTTTAGTATGTTCAGAAAAACATCTACGGATACATCAGAAGATAATAGGCTGGGAATATTTAAAAAGCTAAATAAATTAAATCCCGCTATTACACGTACAACAAAAGATATACAATACAGAATGAGTTATTTATTAACCGGAACATTTGGATCGTTAGCCGGGATTATATCCGGTCTATTTGGTATTGGCGGAGGATTTTTAAAAACTCCGATTATGGTAAACGTGTTTAATATTCCTCCTTCCGTAGCTGCTGCAACAGCAATATTTATGATTGTCTTTACAAGCTTAACAGGAAGTATTAGTCATTTTTATTTAGGACATTTGGACTTTTATTACAGCATCCCGATTGTTATTGGCTTTATTCTGGGGGCTTTTTTAGGAAATCATTTAAACTTAAAATTATCGGAAAAAACATTAAAAAAATTAATTGGTATTGGACTATTTACAGCCGGATTTTCTATTCTACTTAATATTATTTTATAAAAATTTCTCTTTAATTTATTCTTCCTCTTCCCAATCATATTTTTTTATAGGATCTGATTTTCTGAAAATTATTGCTGCATAAATTCCCGTTAACGCACCGAATAGGTGATACTCCCACGATATCTCTCTACTCAAAGGCAGTACGCCCCAGATTAGACTTCCGTATAAAAATGTCACGATCAATGCCAATGCAATTGATCTGTTGTCTCTTCTGATAAGACCGCTGAAAAATAGAAATGTAACATACCCATAAACTAATCCGCTTGACCCAATGTGGAATGACTCCCTCCCAAGAAACCAGACAAGTATTCCGGGAATAAAGTAAACCATAAAAAACACTTTATACGCAGCTTCTTTATAAAAATAAAATATACCGCTCCCTAAAAATAATAAGGGTATTGAGTTTGAAATTATGTGATTGAAACCGGAATGAATTAAGGGCGCAGTAAAAATACCAGTGAGTCCTTTGGTAGTTTGTGGAAGTAATCCATATTTAACAAGTTTAAGTAAAAATAAATATTGTGCAAATTGTATCAACCATAATAAAATCAAAAAGGATAATGGAAAGATTATTAATTTTAATTGTTTTTCTTTGCTTTCTGTATTATCCAATATATGCCTAAAATTACATTATCCAAAAATCAAATTGCTATAAAAGCTAAAACACCAATAGATAAAATCTTATATATTTATTTATTCTTTGGGTTATAATATTTATGGTTATTAAAAAATGTTTATTGCCAAATGTTTATCCGAGTTTTCCTTTGTACTTATAAACTGTTTGTAGCGAGCATATAAATCAAGAATATCCCTTACATACTCAACTGTTTCAATCCCTCTGCTGTATCCATACGTTACAACATCATCATTATAATATTTTTTCTTTGATTTCTGTAAAAGATAAAATTCTACATTTCCGTCCCATTTAATAGGATCACCGCCATATTTTTCAGTAAGTTTTCTTGCGTCTATTATGTGTCCTAAACCGACATTATACGAAGCAAGAATAAACTTAATCTTTTCATTTTTATCCTCAATATATTTACTCCAATAATTATTCAACCACAACAAAAATTTTATGCCTGCATTCAGGCTTTGCTTTGGATCAGTTCGGTTTTCAGCTCCGTATTGTTTAGCTGTTGCAGGCATTAGCTGCATTAGACCCACAGCGCCGGCCCAAGATTTAGCTTCGGGATTAAACTGTGATTCTTCATAAATCTGCGCAGCCAATAAACGCCAATCCCAGTTTAATTTTTTTGCGTACACTTTAAACAAACTATCATATTTAGAAATGCTTCCGCCGGTAAGAGAAAAGAATTGACTTTTTGATCTTCTTTTAAAGTTTGCCCTGTTTTTAAAATACTTGTTATAAATTATATAATATATAGGTCTCTTTAAGATTTTATCAATCCAAGCATTTAAAGTATCTAATAATTGATGGGTGTCTTTTCTTACAGCCCAGGCAATTTTCTGTGGTAGAGAGATTTTTGTACTTATATCAATATTTGTAAATGATGCCTTATTCAGCCGCGCAATATTTTCATCGGAAATCGTATAATCAATTTTACCTTCAGCAACCATTTCGATAAGATTTTCTGTGGTTAACTCAGGGTCTGCAACAACAATATTTATATCTCCGCCTATTTCATCGGAAAGATTCTGCAATCTTGAAATATATGAAGACCCGCTTCGTACATAAACTGTTTTGCCTTCAAGGTTAATAGGATTTGTAATTATTTTCCTTTTTATTTGATCGAGGGTAATTCGTCTCCAGTTTTTAGGTTTTCTTTGCACCAAAACCTGAGTAGTTGTATTGGTGTGGTGTGTAAAAGCAACCTTTTTATTTCTCTCTTTAGTAACGGTTAAATTAAAAGCTATTAAATCTCCTTTTCCTTCGTTTAGCAGTGTAAACATATCGTTAATATTTTTTACAACCTTTATCTCAACATCTACTCCCAAATATTTACCGAATTGATTGAGCAGTTCGTACTCAAAGCCCATCGGCTGCCCCTTGTAAATAAAATAGCTGTAAGCATTGTAACCTGTAAGAGCTACAATTTTACCTCTTTCTTTTATCTTTTCTAATTCTGTCGGTTTATGTTCTTCTTTCTTTCCGCACCCAATATTTATAAATATCAGCATTGCTAAAAAGAAATAAAATAATCTCTTCATCGTATAAAATAATTATTTTGAAAAATTATTTATAGGTATTCCCTGAATAATAGCTATTTTCAATATTTTAGTAGTACCTAAATCGGGCATTTCAATATATGCAATATAAATTCCGCTTGCAGCTAAAAATCCGTGTGAAGTCAGCAAGTCCCATTTTATAAACTGCGAGTTATCATCCTTATCAATTACTCTAACTAGATGGCCGCCAAGGTTAAATATCCTTATTTTTGCTTTAACAGGCAAGTGTGTGAATTTAACAAATCTTTCAAAATGTATCAGGTCATCTGAGCTTTTAGCATAATAAGGATTAGGAAATACATTTATTTTTTCAACATCTGTTTTTGCTTTTTCGGCATTATATGTTTTTGCTTTTGTTGAGAACTCAAATTTGTCCTGCCCTGGAATAACATTGTTTGCATATTTAATTAAAAATCTATCACCTGTTGACCATTGTGATTCGCCATCTTGCTTAAAGAATAAAAGCCAGGCTGAACGATTTCCAGTCCACCCAACTTCAGCGGGTATAGCATTTTCATTATAATCCGTTGGATAAGGTATAAAGTAATCACGACCTGTCATTCTATAATGAGTTACAGTACCTGCATTACCCCAAGGTGCGCCTCCGTCTGCATTACGGGATAAAAACCAGATGTTTATCTGACGGTTACGCTCAACCTCCCATAGTTCAAATGGAATTCTAACCCGCGTTGCCAAAACTTCCTCTCTGTTACGGTTATAAGCCGTTGCCATTTGCCCACCTGATGTAACAGGACTGTCGTTATCAGGTGCTTCGCCTGTAAATCTGAACTCTAAATCCTGTATTAAATCTTCGTGTGTAACTCCACTATTGTCGCCATAAATATATAGTCCTGTGGTTTCACCCAATAACGTCGCATCACCCCATAGATCTAACCTAGTAACACCGCCAAATACAGTTTGTCTAGCTCTTGTAAACGTTTTTGGAGGATCAAATGTTACATCTCCAATTGAAATTTGAAGACCGTCAAAAGTTGCGGAATATTCCGATCCCAAATTTTCACCAAGGACGGCGGGACTTGAACCTCCCGGTCCTGTTCCAAAATACCAATCTTTCCCTCCGAAAACGGTTTGATTTTCAATCACATTTTTTCCGGAAGTAATATCTTCAACTCCCCATTGGTGCTGTGTTACTCTTTTTACAGCAGCAGTTGTTAATGAGATCGTTCCGTGGGCATCAATTATACCAAATGTAGTACCGGTATAAAGATCTCCGTAACCGTCATCATATATTGTCCAATTAACATCAAACGGTAATGTACCGCTTACATTCATTATTAAGTTTTCATTACCGCTAAAACAACCGAATGTTGATCGGCTGCTGTCGCCCCATAAGATTGTTGTACCAATTATGTTGCCAGCTACAGAACCACCCCTCACGGCACAGTTTACAGAATTTGCACTGTTAATTGTAACACCTGCCGGAAAATCTAATTTTACACCGTCGGCAAAATCTAAGTCAGGAGATAAAGATATATCTAATACAGTACCTTTTAGTTCTAAAGTTCCTCCAACTTCACCAAATACAGCTGACATAGTTATTGAAGCCGGTGATATATCAGTAGGAGCTAACGGGTTTCCGTCTCTTATTATTGAATTTGTTACTTTGTGCCAGTTGCCGTCGGCATCATTTATATAATCCTGATTGTTAAAGAATATTTCATAATTGTGTCCTGTTAATAAATCAGGATTTACAATTTTAATATTTGCTGCAACGGTGCCTAGGCCACTTTTATTTGGAGTAATTGTACCGGGGTCCTCTCTTGTAATACCGGGGTCCTGTATATGAGGAGTAACCGTAATCACTTCAATTTCACTTTCAAAGTTATTTGGGAAAATATTGATATTTGAATTATAATTATAAGCAGTTACCGCATAATAATATTTAATACCGTTTATTAATGCAAGCGCATTACCGTTGGAGTCAAAATGCAAAGAATCAAATGTAATTGTTAAACTGTGTTTTATTCCGCTATCGTTTCCGTTTTGAACGAGTCTTTGAAGAAAAGCCCCGGCAATTGGATCAAAATATGTCTCCAATATTTTTCGAACTCCGTCAATTTTATCAAATGTTACTATCCTTGTTGCTTCCAATAAAGTTGAGGTAGGCGACGGTAGTTGATAAACATTGTACCCCTGAAAAGAATATCCGCCTTTAGAAAATGATTCGGTTTCTTTTACGACTAAAGGATCTTCTCCCCAATCCAAAATAATTTTTTTATCTAATTCAACTGCTTTTACTTGTGGCGACTGGGGGGGATTGAATGATTCAAAATTATTATCGTATAAAAATTTTGCAATCATTACGTTTGCTTTCAAATTGCCTATTGCGGAAAGCCTGTCTGAGCCAGGAACAGCTCCTGCAATAACTTCGGCAAACATAATTTCCTTAACATCACCGGGAGCTAAAGTAAAAGGTCCGGAAGCAATTCCCATTCTTTTGTCGCCTGCAGGTCTTTGAACGCCATCAAGCCAACCAGTTCCTGTTTGAGGATCACCAGTTAAAACAAATTGTGTAGGTAAACCGGTTGCAAGATTGATAAATGGCAGACCTGTTATTCCTATTTTTCCTTGGAAAAAATTATAAAATTGTATTGAACCAATTGGAGTACCACCTGGTGGATCTCCAAGGTATGGATCCCCACCCATAAAATAATAAGATGCGGTCATCGGCAGGTTTATTTTACCCGGTCCTATTTTCTTTCCATCGTAGATACCGAAATCAACAGCATCGTCCACACCGTTGTTGTTTTTGTCTTCTCCCGCATTACCGTCAACTAAAGGACCCTGAAGAAAACCAAAACCTATAGCAGGCGGAGGCAAAGGATTGTAGACAGCATCAATTTCAGCTGCATTATAAGTATATATTAAACTTAAAGTTGTGTCTGTACCGACAAAATCATCTCCCGATTCTCCCAAATCTACATCCGACCACATTGAAATATACATACTGTCAAAAGTAACGGGAAGCAAATTACCTGTTCCCGTTTTATTTATTAATTTATATTTTCTGAATAGCATATTTCCAATGGGTCCCGGCCTGTTGTAAGCCCAGATAGTTGCCTGCATTTCAATACCCAATGGATTTGCGCCGTAAAGAAATTTAGTCTGTGTTGAGTCCAGATCATTTGCAACAAACCAGATTGTCTGGTCTGCACCGGGAAAACCGGGAATATCTAGGGTAGGCTCATATATTCCGTTATTATTTTTATCTGTAAAAGGAGCTCCCAAATCTGAAGGCCATTCCGCCCAGTCTTTTTCATAATCGGCTCTTATTGATTCGGGAGTTATATTTTCTATTTCTGCATCTACTGTCAAATCTACTTCCGGACCTCCGGGATAAATATCCGGTCGTACTCTGTAAATTCTGTATTTGTCCAAGTTCGGGTCTGCGGGAGTTCCGTCGTTTTGAACTATCCCTGGCTTTAAGCCTGTCCTGTAAGCTGTTCCGCCGACTCTCGGATCCGGGTCACCTGCAACTTTTGCACCCCACAATAAACCCGATGTAAACACAGCAGTTTTTCCTGAACCTTTCGGATAAACAAATCCGCTTTTACCGTTGGGAGTAATATCGGACCATCCGTTGTTATAAAAATAAGTAGCAATGTTGTTTATATCTAAAAAAGTGTAGGTTTTTTGATCGGTTACTTTTCTTAGATCGGTTTTACCCTTTTTATCCCCTTTTGGATAATTTGTAAATGATATTATAAATAAAGAACAAATAATTAGTAAAACAGTTTTCATTGACCCCTCCTATTTTAAGGTAACGATTATATATTTAAGAACAATAAAAATACCTCTATAGAAAATGTGGCTAAAGCCATTATTTAATTAGTGTAATATATTCCCCGACTTAAAAGTCGGGGCAATTACTTTTCATTATTAACGAATTATGAATTTAAAATTTCCTAATTACTGTTTCTCCCTGAATAATTGCGAACTTAATAATTTTTGTCTCACCTATTTCCGGCATTTCAACAAATGCTATGTATACACCGCTTGCTACAAGTGAGTTATTGTCATTCATTAAATCCCACTTAAAGAACTGCGAACTGTTATCTTTATCCAAAGTGCGAACCATTTGTCCTGCAAGATTAAATATTCTTATTTTCGCTTTTACAGGCAGATGGGAAAATGTTACCGCTCTTTCCAGGCTGTTTAAGTCCCCTGTACTTGCAACGTAAAACGGATTAGGAAAAACATTGATTTTTTCAATATCCAGTTTTGCTTTTTCTGAATTAAAATTCTTTGCAGTAGTAGTAAATTCATATTTGTCCTGTCCGGGAATAATATTGTTTACATATTTAATTAAGTATACATCTCCCGTAGTCCATTGTGAATCGCCGGATTGTCTGAAGAATAAAAGCCAGGTAGCTTTATTACCATTAATTCCAACTGTTGCAGATGTAACATTTTCATCATAATCTGTTACATAAGGCTGAATGTAATCACGACCTGTCATTCTATAATGAGTTACAGTACCTGCATCACCCCAAGGTGCGGCACCGTCTGCATTACGCGATATAAAATAAACGTTTATCTGACGGTTTCTTTCAGGCTCCCATAATTCAAATGGTATTCTTATAGGTGCTGAAAAAGCTAATGAACGGTCGTAACCTACAGCAATAGAACCGCCGGATGTTACAGGGCTGTCGTTATCAGGTGCTTCACCTGTAAATCTGAATTCAAGGTCTTGAATTAAGTCAACCGGCAGTACACCGCTAAAGTCTGATGAATAGAATGTAAGACCTGTAGGGAAACCGAATAATTGAGCATCACCCCAAAAACCTAATTTAGTTGTACCGCCAAAAACAGTTTGTTTTTTGCTTATAAACGTTTTCGGAGAATCAAAAGTTATTTTACCGTTTACGGCTACCTGAAACCCTTCGACGGTTACGGCATAATTACTTCCCAAATCACCATTGTTATATCTGCTGAAATTACCGCTATTGTTTCCCAATAAATTCCCGCTAGAACCACCGGGGCCGGTTCCGAAATACCAATCCTTACCATCAAATACTGTTTGATTATCGAGAATGATTTCCCCTAAATCCAAATCTTTAACAGCCCATTGGTACTGAGTAATTCTCAACACAGATGCTGTTGTTAATGAAAAAGTACCGTGCGCATCTATTATACCAAGTGTAGTACCGGCATAAAGGTCTCCATAACCATCATCATATATTGTCCAATTGACATCAAACGGAATTGTCCCTGATACTTTAAAATTAAATTTTTCTCCGCCGCTGAAACATCCGAAAGTAGAACGGCTGCTGTCGCCCCACAATATTGTTTGACCGATTATTTGGGCAGTTTGATCATCGCCCCTTACGCTACAATGAACTCTATCAGCACTGTTAATTGTAACACCTTGCGGGAAATCTAATCTTACACCATCTGCAAAATCAAAATCCGGTGATATTATTGTTAATATTCCTTTTATATCCAATGTATGGGCTACCTCTCCGAACACAGCGCTGAATGACATTGAAGAAGGAGAAATATCAGTAGGTGCAAGATTGTTTTTCCCGTCTCTTTTTGTGCTTGTCCCTACTTTATGCCATTTGCCGTCTGCATCGTTCACATAATCCTGGTCCTTAAAAAACACTTCATATTTATGTCCGGTTATTAAATCTGGGTTTACAACCTTCACATCTATATCCGCATCACCGTTTCCGTTGCTGTGTATTACATTTAATGTTGCTGCATCGGATTGTGTAATCCCTGGATCGGTTGAATGAGGAACGACAGTTAATATTTTAAGAGGGCTTTCAATATTGTTGGGTACAGCTGTTCTTGAAGGATTATAATTATAGGCAGTAACTGCAAAATAATATTTAATGCCGTTTATCAAGGGTGCGCCACCCCGAAGAGTATCGGAAGTAATTATAAAGCTTCTCTTTATCCCTGAATCATTTCCTCTTTGAATTATTTTATTAATTACAGTTCCGTCTTCAATATCAAAGAAGGAATCTATAATTTTACCTACACCGTCTATCCTGTCGAATGTTGCAATCCTTTTTGCTTCGGATAAAGTAGAGGTCGGTGAGGGCAGTTGATAAACATTATAACCCTGAAATGTAAAACCGCTTTGATTAAATGATTCGGTTTCCGTTAATTTTGAAAAATCTTCACCCCAATCCAGAATAATTTTATTGTTTAATTCAACAACTTTCACTTCAGGTGAAGGTGGGGGTTGAAGCGGTTGAAATAAATTATCAAATAACAGTTTAGCCGTTTTATCATAATATTTCAATATGTCTATTGCTGAAAGCCTATCAGAGCCGGGAATTGTACCGCCTATAATCTCTGCTAATACAATTTCCTGCATATCACCGGGTGCTAGATTAAACGGACCTGAAGCGCTGCCGCTTCTTCTATCGCCTGAAGGCAATCGAATACCATCTATCCAGCCTATACCGGTTAACGGGTCGCCGCTGAGCATAAAACTTGTTTCTTGCCCTGTTAAAGGATTGATAAACGGTGTACCTTTAATTCCATATCTACCTCTAATAAAATTATAAAATTGTCTGGATCCGTCTATTGTACCTTGTGGTGGATCACCAATAAATGGGTCACCACCTGCAAAATAGTAAGCTGCGGTCATAGGTAAATTTATTTTACCTGGACCTACTTTTTGTCCGTTAAAGATACCAAAGTCAGCTGCGTCATCAACACCGTTTTTGTTTCTGTCTTCTCCTGCAATTCCATTGATAAGGGGACCCTGTATAAAATCAAAACCGAGAGCAGGCGGCGGTAATGGTGAATAAATTTCATCAACTGCATTATCGTTGTACGAATAGAGGAGGTTTAAAATTGTGTCGACACCAACAAAATCATCTCCTGCGTCTCCTAAATCTATATCATTCCACATTGATATATACATACTGTCAAATGTTATTGGGGTTAAAGAACCGACATTGGTTTTATTAATTATTTTATATTTTCTAAAAAGCATATTGGAAAGAGCACCTGGGGTATTATATGCCCAAATAGTTGCCTGCAGTTCAATTCCCAATGGATTTGCACCGTATAATTTAGTTGTTAATTCTTGATTTAAATCATTCGCAACAAACCAAATAGTTTGGTCTGCACCGGGAAAACCGGGTACATCAACCGAAGGTTCGTAAGTACCGTTATTGTTTTTATCGGTAAAAGGCGCACCTAAATCTACGGGCCATTCCGTCCAGTTTTTTTCGTAATCTGCCCTTAACGCTTCGGGAGTTGCACTCTCAATTTTTGCATCGGAAGTAAAATCTACAGTGGGTCCTCCGGGATAAACATCCGGACGCACTCTGTAAATTCTGTATTTATCCGATAAAGGATCAGCTGCTGTTCCATCTGATTGAATAATTCCCGGCTGCAAGCCTGTTCTGTAAACAGTTCCGCCGACTCTCGGATTCGGGTCACCTGCAACTTTTGCACCCCACAATAAACCGGATGCAAACACCGCGTGTTTGCCTGTTCCCTTTGGATATTCAAAACCGCTATTACCGTTGGGGGTAATATCAGACTTCCCGTTGTTATAAAAATAAGTGGCGATATTGTTGATATCTAAAAAAGTATAGGTTATTTTGTCGGTGATTTTCCTTGCACCGGTTTTGCTCTTTTTATCCCCTTGAGAAAAAGTTACTGTCTGAAGAGAAAATAAAAGAACAAATAATAAGGAAACGTTTGTAAAAAACATTCATACCCCTCCTAATATTTATTTTATAATAAAAACTAATGAAATTATTTTCTTCTTTCAATACAATTCAGAATTCCTTATTATGAAACGTATTAAAAGACCATATATATATAACAAAAAAAAGGGAGGAAAAATGCCCGTTTACATCAAAAAAAGAAATATGATTGCACAGGTTTTTCTTACCATTTTTACCTTGGGTATTTACTGCATCTATTGGTTTTATCAAGTCAGCGTGGAATTAAAAGGCATTGCTAAAGACGAAAATGCGAACCCCACATTATGGACGGTTTTACTGTTTATCCCTTTTGCTTCTATTTATTCTATTTACAAATTTTCTGAATTATACGAAAAGGTATCGAAAGAACAAATGAACAGATGGCTTTTATTTGTTCTTTATATGGTGTTTTCACCGGCTGTCTGGTTTATCGTTCAAACTGATTTAAACAGAAGGGCAGATATTCAGTTCCAAGAACAGGCAAAGAATATTAGTACTGGGTAATCCTTGATTTAGAAAGAATAATTTGAATTAAAAACATCGATTAACGATTTTTGATTTATTTCTAAAAAAACTTCATTATTCTAAAATCGGTGTTCCTTGTCGGGTATTCCACCTATTTCAATAAACAACCAATTATATTTAAAAGTCTTTCGGGTGCTTCAAATGGAAATCAGTTGTTGCTTGAAATACCCTTGCAGCTGAAATTATCGTCCCTTCGTCAAATAACCTGCCTATAAAACTTATGCTTGTCGGTGTACCTTTTTTTGAAAAACCGTTTGGTACCACAACGCTGGGATGACCGGTTAAATTAGTAAGCAAGAGATCATCACCTTCCCAGGACGGAGCAATATAAAAATTAACTTTCTTCATCAGCTCGTTCATTTCCTGTATCAACTGATAGCGTATTCTGTTTGCATTTACATATTCGACTGCAGGGATAAATCTTGAAGCTCTGAAAATATTCGGCCAGGCATTTTTTCCCTGTCTTGTAAGCAGGTCATCTTTTCCGCTCAGAGTTAGGTCGTTAAATGCAGCACCTGCTTCCGCGGTTAATATAATTTGAATTGCATTTACAGGCAGGTTCGGAAGTTCTATCGGTATCAGTTCAGCTCCTAATTTTCTTAGTGTGTTTAGTGTTAGGGAATCCTGGTTTTTAAAATCATAGTCATTCTCAAAATCACTTTTCAAATAGCCTATCTTCATTTTATTAAAATCTATTTTTGGAGAATAGGCAAACGGGTAATCGAATAAAGTCTGGTCTTTAGGATCATCACCGTAAATGGAATTAAAAACAATCGCAAGATCTTCCGCATTTCTGCAAATGGGTCCGATTTTATCCATCGACCAGCTAAGCGCCATTGCACCTGTTCTGCTGATTCTGCCGTAAGTAGGTCTTAAACCCGAGACACCGCAAACAGTTGAAGGAGAGACTATTGAGCCCCAGGTTTCGGTACCGATGGCAAAAGGTACAAGTCCGGCCGAAACAGCAGATGCCGGTCCTGCAGAAGAGCCGCTGGAACCTTTGCTTGTGTCCCAAGGATTTCTTGTCCTGCCACCGAACCAGTAATCACCCATTGCCAAAGCACCCATAGTTAGTTTAGCAACCAATACGGCGCCCGCTTTTGTAAGCTTTTTTATCACTTCCGCATCTTCATTTATTATTTGTTCTTTATAGGGCATTGCACCCCAGGTAGTTTTATATTTTTTTGTAGCAAACAGATCTTTTATACCGTAGGGAATTCCTTGCAGGGGACTTAAAATTATTCCCTTTGCAAAATTCTCATCGGCTTTTTTTGCCTGCTCAAGTGCAAGTTGTTCGGTGAAAGTTACAACACAATGTAAAACCGGGTTGTATTTTTTTAAGCGCGAAAGATAAAGTTTTGTAAGCTGCAAAGAAGTTACTTTTTTATTCTTTAATAAATATGATAACTTTCCGATAGAATAATAAGCCAGGTCATCTGTTTTGACCTGCATCTTTACGTCTGAGTAATCACTCAAAGTAATGCCTGATTCTTTTTCGGGTTCATTAAATCCAACGGGAATCGGATTAAAACTCACAGCGGGGACAACACCGTTTTTCAGTTTTGTTTTCCTTATAGTTTGATAATATTCAAGCTGTTCTTTAAGGAGAACCCCCATTGAATCTTTTTCTGTATTTGTAAATTCCAACCCGATTAAATTGCCCGCTTCGGTAATCATTTGTCTTGTAAATTTCAAACCATCATCACTGTTAAAAGCGAAACCTGTGAAAAAAGATAAAATGATCAACAGGCTGATACTGATAACTTTTTTGTGTTTTTTGTACATTTCAATACTCCGGTTTATTTACTATCAATTATTAATTGGACTTAAATTTATGAATTAATTTTTATAGATTACAATTCAATTATTGAAAGAGTAATATAATTTTTCTTTTTCTGGAAAACACTATTTATGCCAAAATCAATTTCAAAAAAATGGTCAACACTTAAGATTGTAAAAGTTTTTTCTGTGCCTTTTATTGCAGTGATTGTTTTAGCTCTATATTTCATACAACATTCAAAGATTTATAGTTTTAATCAAGCTGAAATTGTAAACGATAATGGAATTCTCTATTTGAACACCGCAAAAGACGTGAGGTTTGTAGGAAAGGAAAAATGTTATTCTTGCCACGGCGCAATTTCAAACGATTATAAACACGCCGAAATGGCTCATTCGTTTGAAATACTCACACCCAAAATTATTGTTGAAAAATATCCACAAGCTAAACCGGTCTATGATGAAAAGAATAATTATTACTATAGAATGTTCAAAAAGGATGATAAATATTTTCAGGAAGAATACCGCTTAGATGAAAAAGGAAATGTTATACACAGAATAGTAAAAGAAGCGGAATATTCAGTCGGTTCGGGAAATAATTTAAGAATGTATTTTTTTGAAGTAAACGGAATGTTCTACCAGCTTCCTTTAACTTGGAATGCATACAAACAAACCTGGGTTTTAAGTCCCGGCTACAAAGAAAATAAGAATTTAAGATTTTCACGGTTCGCCGCAAAAAAGTGCATGAACTGTCACAGTGCATATTTAAAAGAAAAACCTAATTCAATTGACAGGTTTGAAAAGCCCTTTGTTTTAGGCATCGGTTGTGAACGCTGTCACGGTCCCGGTGAACTTCACATAAAAGAAAAGAACAACAGTCTTGGTAAAATACCTGCAAATGCACTAACTATTGTAAATCCGACTAAATTATCATCTAAAAGACAGCTATCTATTTGTATGCAATGTCATCTTGAGGGAAAAGCCTGGGTTCTTCAAAACGAAGACGGGTGGTTTGATTTTAGAGCAGGTGAGCTTCTTTCAAATAATAGGTCGGTATATTATCCAAAGGTTACAAAAACAGAAGCAATAGAGGTCGGCGATAGTCCTCAACGATTGATGTTAAGCAAATGTTTTACTGAAAGCAAAGGTAAGCTAGTTTGTTTTACCTGTCACGATGTGCACAAATCAATAAAAACATTTTCTATTCAGCATTATAATGATAAATGTTTATCCTGTCATAAAACCGAAAAGCTGAATACCATTAAGGTATTTAAGCATAATGAATCCTTAAATTGTGTTTCATGCCATATGAACAGAACCGGAATTTCAAATACTTTACACGGTGTTTCTTTAACAGATCACTGGATTAGAAAGTATGCTTATAAATCCGTAATCAACTGGGATATTATACGCCACATTGAGAAACAACCTACGATAGAGCTTGTTCCGGAAATCGATAAAAATGATAATTCAAAAGACATGAGAAAAGGTATTGCCTATTTAGAGTATTATAAAGAGTACGATCATCGAACAGTTTACTTGGATTCAGCAATAACATATTTGGAAAAAGGAATAAAACAAAATAGCGAAAGTGGGAGAGCATTTTTCGTTTTGGGAGAAGTATATTATGAAAAACAAAGATTTCAGGCTGCCGTAAGAAATATTAATACCGCTATTAAAATTCATCCTGATTATTCTGAAGCATATTTTTTACTTGGAAGGATTTACAGAAGAACAGGGCAATTTGATCTAGCAGTAAAAGCATTTATCAAATGCACACAACTAAAGCCGCAACAGGCTTCATATTTAGAGATGCTTGGGATTTCGTTATTTGAAAATAAAGAATTCAATAAAGCGGAAAAGATATTCAGCAAATCACTTATTATTGACAACAACAATCCTTATGTATTCTTTACTCTCGGAAATATTTATGCTCTTGCATACAACAAAGCAGAACAAGCAATTGATTACTATAAAAAAGCTTTAGCACTCGACCCTGATATACCAAACGGTTATTTAAATTTGGGAAATTCATACGCTTTATTAAATAAATTAGACGATGCTTTAATAAGCTATAAAAGACAAATCTCTAATAATCCAAAATCAGTATTAGCACTTACTAATTTGGGAAGATTATACCAGGTTATGGGAAATGTAAAGCTAGGAAAAAAATATTTGATGCAGGCAATTAAAGCAGATCCCAAAGCCCAGGCAGCAAGTATATACTTGAAACAAATCAAGTAAAAACACAAAATAGGCAGGTACAAAGTACTCTGGTAGGAGGGTTTGTAATTTGTGTTTTTAATTTATTATTTATCTCCAGAGACTCTTCATACGGCTAAATCCGGATTCAGAGTGACGATGAAATTATGATAATATCATAAAATTTGTAGGCGAAATCTTCCCGTCTTGGCTCGGCCAAGCCGAGACAGACAGCTTGCGTATTAGCTAATTTTCGCAACTTATGACAAAGTGATTTCTTCGGAAAAAGTTGCGGCTACCTCATTTTCATAAATTTCAATTAATAACTCATGTTACGCACTGTATGTTACTCAATTGCCCCGACATAAATGTCTGGGCTTTAGCCCCATTCTATAATAATGTGGCTAAAGCCATTAGCTTTTTTCTTAATTATTCCACGACCTGAAGGACGTGGCTATTTCCGTCAGTTGACGGATTAGCTAACGGATAACGTTCTGCGTAACGTGAGTTAATAAAAAAACCGTACAGTCTATTCGACTGTACGGTTTAATTTTTTTCTAATAAATATAACCGGAGTTATACACTCCGATTTATAAAATTAGAACTTAAAGCTAACACCAAATATATGGTTACCACCGAAAAATTCAGAATGCTTGTAAGCATAATCAACTTGTAAAGAAACACCGGTTAGGTCATAATTAATACCAATACCGGCTGAGTAATCAAATATAAAGTTTTCGCTTGCTTTTGCTTGCAATTGGTATCCGCCTCTGAGAAACAGGATATTGTCATATCCGTATTCAAATCCAAATTTGTAAGTATCTTCCGAGAAGTTGTTATTCTGGAATAAACTTGTTATCAAAAGTGAATTAGTTTCATCAATCTGTGGTGCATAACTTAAACCAATTTCAAATGATGCAGGCAGATCAAATGCTGCTGAATTGATAGCAACAAAGTTTGGAGGACGATTTTGATCGTCGATATTAGCTAATGTTAACAATCCAGGACCATCAAATGTTTGCTGAGATCCGATGTTTTTCATAACTACACCAAAACTCAAACCGCTAATATCAGCTAAGTCTTGATAAGCAACACCAACATTAAATGCAAAACCACTTGCACTAACCTGGTCAATAGTTTCAGATACTATATTAGCAGTAACACCAACTGAAATTTTATCAGTTAATCTTTTTGCGAAAGTAATACCTGCGACTAAATTACGCGGTGAAAATGTTTGACCGGTACCGTCAGGATGTTCTGTAGTAGTAACGGCTATATCACCAATACCAAGTGATTTAATGGAAAAGGAAAGAACTCCAAATCCTTCAAAGTTAGCAGCAACTGCACCGTATTCAACACCAATATCAGCTATGTAATCTTGGTGCGAAAAAGTGAGTGTTGCTGAGTTATCCATAATTGCTACACCAGCTGGGTTCCAAAACAAAGCTTCCAAACCCGTTGCTGAAGCAATATTAGACTCTCCCATAGCTATTCCACGGGCACCAACAGGCACTAGCAATTGCGCTGCACCGGCAGTACCGGTACGATTGCCTCCTCCAGCATATACACTACCAACTCCAAAGAGAATGATAGCAGCTAAAGTTAAATATCTAAATGTATTTTTCATTTTTACTCCTTGAGTTTTAAGCTTCATTTTTAAAATCTATCAAGAATTTGTTCTTCCTGAATTACAGCTATTTTAAGTATCTTGGTTGTTCCAAGGTCAGGCATATCTATAAAAGCAATATAAATACCGCTTGCTACAGGTAGACCGCTCTCGTTTGACAGATCCCATCTCTGGAACTGTGAACCACCAACCTTGTCAATTATTCTAACCTGGACACCGGCAAGATTAAAGATTCTGATCTTTACATTTGCTGGTAAATGGTTGAATGTTACAAATTTTTGATACTTGTTTAATTCTTCTGTATTCACTGCGTAATAAGGATTTGGGAATACATTTATCTTTTCTACATCTGTTGTAGCAGTTGCACTGTTGAATGCTTGAGCTGTTGTTGAAAATGTATAACTGTCTCCACCGGCCATATCTGTAGGAATGATGTTATTAGCATATTTTATCAAGTATTCATCACCTGTTGACCATTGTGAATCGCCGGATTGTCTGAAGAATAAAACCCACGTTACATTATTACTATTAATTCCAACCGTCGCAGATGTAACATTTTCGTCATAATCTGACATACTTGGATTTATGTAATCACGACCTGACATTCTATAATGAGTTACAGTACCTGCATTTCCCCAAGGAGCGGCACCGTCAGCATTACGGGATACAAAAAAGAAATTTATCTGACGATTTCTTTCAGGCTGCCATAATTCAAACGGTACTCTTATAGGTGCATTAAAAGCTTCTGAACGGTCGTAACCTACAGCAATTTGACCGCCTGATGTTACAGGGCTGTCGTTATCAGGTGCTTCACCTGTAAATCTGAATTCAAGATCTTCAATATAATCAGATGGCACTACACCGCTAAAGTCTGATACAAAGAATGATTGACCTGTAGGGAAACCGAATAATTGACCATCACCCCAAAAGTCTAGAGAAGTTGAACCGCCTTCTTTAGTTTGTCCATGACTTAAGAAAGTAATCGGAGCGCTAAATGTTAAACCACTCATTGCAACTCCTAAACCGTCAACTGTAATAGAATAATCAGGACCTAAGTTACCGCCAAGAATAGGTTCGCTTGATCCACCTGGGCCTGAACCGAATTCCGTGTCTATTCCGCCAAAAACGGTTTGGTTTTCAAGAAGGGTTGTTCCTAAAGTTACATCTTTTAATCCCCACTGGTTCTGTGTTACTCTCTTTACACCGGCAGTTGTTAAATTGAATGTTCCGTGAGCATCAATTATGCCAAGTGTAGTACCTGCATAAAGGTCTCCGTAAGCATCATCATATACTGTCCAAGCAACATCAAATGGCAATGTACCGCTTACGTTTAATATTAAGATTTCACCTCCGCTGAAACAACCGAATGTTGAACGACTGCTGTCGCCCCATAGAACTGTTGTACCAACTATGGTAGGAGATATGTCATCGCCTCTTACGGCACAATGAATTCCATCAGCGCTGTTAATAGTAACACCAGCAGGGAAGTCAAATCTTACACCGTCAGCAAAATCAAAATCTGGTGATACAAGTGTTAACTCAGCTACTAATTCTAAAGTTCCGCCAACTTCACCAAATACGGCTGACATAGTCATTGTTGACGGAGATACATCAGTAGGATATAACGGGTTTCCGTCTCTCTTTGTAGATGTTGTAACTTTGGTCCAGTTACCGTTAGCGTCATTTATATAATCCTGATTATTAAAGAAGAATTCATAGTTATGACCGGTAACCTTTGTAGGATCAACTATTTTTACTGTTGGAGCAGCATCACCTGTTCCAGAAGATTTTGTTACAGTTACTGCTGCTGCAGCTGTTTGTGTTACACCCGGATCTAAAGATTGTGGTATAACCGTAACTATTGCAATCGGGTTTTCTAAGTTATTAGGTACAGCCGTAGGAGAAGGATTGAAGTTGTAAGCTGTAACCGCAAAGTAATATTTAATACCGTTTACAAGTGGTATGCCGCCTTTAATAGCATCTTGTGTAATAGTAAAGCTTCTTTGAATACCGAAGTCTTCACCAAACTGAATAACTTTTATTGCAACAACACCTGTGCTGGCATCAAAAAATTCATCTTCAATTTTGCCAACACCGTCAATCCTATCATAAGTAATAAGTCTCTTACCTGCTTCAACCAGAGCTGAAGCCGATGGTAATTGATATACATTGTATCCTTGGAATGTAAATCCTTTTGCATTATTAGATTCGGTAGCTGCAACTGCTGTTGCATTTGAACCCCAGTCTAATACAATTTTATTTTCCAAAGCAATTGCATTTAATGAGGGTGCAGGGGGAGCATTTGGTAAGTCAAAGAAGTTATCATAAGCCTGTTGTGCAGCCTTATCAAAAAACTTTAGTATACCGATAGCTGATAGCCTGTCTGTTCCGGGTATTGCACCGGCGACCATTTCAGCAACAACAACTTCCTGAATATCTCCAGGTAACATTGTAAAAGGACCTGAAGAAAGACCGTTACGTCTGTCGCCTGCAGGCAACTGAAGACCGTCTAACCAGCCTGTACCTGCCTGCGGATCACCGTTAAGAGCATAAGTTGTCGGTTGACCTGTAGAGAGATCGGTAAATATAGCACCTGATATACCGAATCTACCCTGAAAGAAATTGTAAAATTGTCTCGAACCGTCAAGTGTACCCTGCGGGGGATCGCCAATAGTTGGATCACCGTTTGCAAAATAATATGCAGCTGTCATAGGCAAGTTAATTTTACCAGGACCTACTTTTACACCGTTAAATATACCAAAGTCAGCAGCATCATCAACACCATTTTTGTTTATATCTTGTCCTGCAACACCATCGACTAAAGGGCCTTGGAAAAAGTCAAAACCAACAGCCGGAGGTGGTAACGGTGTATAGACATCATCAACTGCGTTTGCATTATAAGAATACTGCAAACTTAAAACAGTATCAGTGCCGATAAAGTCATCACCGGCTTCTCCAAGATCTATATCTGCCCACATAGTAACATACATATCCTCAAATGTTACGTTTGTTCCGTTACGGTCGGTTATATTCTTGAATACATATTTTCTAAAGAACATATTTCCTAAAGCACCTGACCTGTTATAAGCCCAGATTGTTTCAGAAACTTCAAGACCTCACGGGTTTGCACCGTATAAGAATACGGTCTGTCCTGCATTTAAGTCGTTAGCAACAAACCATATAGTTTGATCTGCACCCGGCACACCAGGAATATCTCTTAAGTTAGGATCTGGATTAGGTGTTGGATCATATTGACCATTACCATTGCCATCATAATATGGTGCACCCATATCTACTGGCCACTCTGTCCAATCTAATTCATAATCAACTCTTAGAGCTGCTTCTGTTGTAGCTTCGTTTAAAGCATCAGCTGAAAGATTAAAGAGTTCATGGCCTGGATAAACATCTGGTCTTACTCTATAGATGCGATATCTATCTATTGTGTTATCTGCAGGTGGATTACCGCTTGCGTCTATATTACCTGGTACTAGTCCCGTTCTGTAAGCAGTGCCGCCCACACGAGGATCTGCAAAGCCAGGAACTTTAGCACCCCATAATAGTCCGGCAGTAAACACAGCAGTCTTGCCGCTACCTTTTGGGTAAACAAGACCACTGTTACCGTTAGGGGTAATATCGGACCATCCGTTGTTATAAAACCATGTTGATATATTATTTATATCAAGAAGGATATTGGTTCTTTGTGCATTTGTCTTTTGCAGACGGGTTCGGTTATCCTTTTTATCTCCCTTAGCTTGAATAAGCGTAGGAGCAAGGAATAACGCACCAATCATAAAGACAAGCACATATTTTAATTTTTTTGAAATCATATTGTTTAAACTCCTATTCGTTTTATATAAGATGTCAAATTTCATATTAGTATTCTAAACGAACTCCTATTCTGATTTGACGGGGAGGTCCAAATAAATGACCACCTCCTGCTTCTACACCCCCTCCAAGAGCACCAGTTGCATTTTGGAATCCCTGATAATAATCAAGATTGATCGCTCTGTACATATTTTCATAATCTTGTCTTTGTGTTGGGTGTAATGAACCACCTAACGTTGGGTCAGATAAGAAACCGTCATCAAAAGCAGAACCGGTTCTTAAGAAAACGTTTTCAACGTTACGTGTATCTAATACGTTAATTACAAATATATAGAAATTCGCCTTTAACTTATCAAATAACGATACTGTTTTATCCAAACGAACATCTATTTGATAAGTCCAGGGAGTTGTAGAATTATTTAACGGTTCAATAGGTCTTCTAAATCTTGCGTCGCCTTCTAAGCTGCCAGTTCTGTTTCCTTTACCTACACCCAAAGTATATGGGTGACCGCTTGCGAATGTCATCAATGCCGACAATCCTAATGATTGAAGAACAGGTGATGCTTCGTCACTGCTGAAACGATAGTCAATGTTAAAGTTACCATTAACAGCTTTGTTAAAGTCTAACGGGAACACATAAAGAGGTTTGAATATAGTAGACCCATCAAGAGGCGCACCAACTATACCGTTTTGTGAATTAGGATTAGAACCGGTACCCTGAGCATTTTGGAATGATACCGAACCATTTATTTGAATTCTTTCAACTCTTCTCATATTAAATGATATTTCAATACCCTTAGTTGTAGCAAAGTCACCGTTTGTAAGAATGTTATAAGCACCGAATGGTGAGCCGGATGCTGTTTCCTGTAATTCGATTACAACCTGGTTCTGAATATCTTTATAATAACCGGTTATGTCAAATGAAGTAAAATCGGATAATTGCTGTGTAAAACCGATTTCGTACTGAGTAGTTCTTGTAGGTCTTACGTTAAAACCAACAGGAGCACCGATAAAGAAACCACCTCTTAATTGAGCAGAGGTTGCATATAATCCCTGGTAAACGTCTCTCAATCTTGTCTGCTGAACAAATTTACCGAACTGTGCGTGGAAAACTGTTCTATCTGTAACAGGGAATGAGAAACCTAATCTTGGGCTTAATGAACTGAATGTTGGTGTTTCAAGCAAATTATTGATATCAACTGAACCGTCGTTATTGTCAATTGTAAGTTCCGGTCTTGACGGGTCTACAAATGCGAAGTTATCAATGTCAATGTAGTCATAACGTAAACCAACGTTTAAGATTATGTTTTTGTATGTGATTTTATCCTGAATATATGCGCCTGCAATTACAGGTTTTTTGGCTTTCATAATACCATCACCATCAAACTCATTACCGAATAAGTCATAGCCATAGTTATTAGTTCCAAGACCAATAAATAATTGTTCCTTAGTTTTTTGTTCTGCAACAGGTAATTGCGAATTAGAATTAATTCTTCCCGCGATGGAAGAAGCCGCTACACCATAGTTACGAATTGTAAACAACTGTAATTCGCCGCCTATTTTTATAGAATGTTGTTTGTTAATTTCGGTAGAGAATGAAGCATTAAAATTAAAATCTTCATTTTTTCTTTTACCGAATCCGGCTATGATATCGTTAGGAGCAAAAAATCTGAAACCAAGTATATCATACTGGGTAGGTCTTTGATAACGACCTACTCTGCCCGTTGAAATGTCAAGGGCTGTTCTCTGCCATACTTTTCCAACGTTAGCATTTGCAACACTATCGCCATATACTCTAAAGTTATCACCCAATAATGCATCACTACTTACAAATTTATTTAATGTATAACCTGCACTTATTTCATAATAAGTAGTAGGACTTAAAATATGAGTTAATTTTAATGAGAAGGCTGCGTTATCACTATTTGTAATACCTCTTCTACCCATATTAAGCAAACTTGATATATGACCTGAATTACCTCCAAATGATTCAGTGTTTGTCCAAGTACCTGTTAGTCTAATAATCAAAGGATTGAAATCAAATGTTAAAGTACCAGTACCTGTGTATGCTTCTCTTGATTTTTTCAAAGTAGCACCGGCAGGGTATGAAAAATCAATTGAATTAGTTTCAGGTGTAGATGAAAGTGGATCGGTAATAACACCTAAATTGATACCCGGGAAACTTCTCGGGTCAGAGTCTAACATATAATTATAGTTAAACAATCCAAAGAACTTAACTTTTTTAGAAATAATGGGACCGCTAAAGGTTGCAATAAATTCATTGTAACCATAGCCAAAAGTATTAAATGTTTTTTCACCGTTAAAGCGGTCTGCCTTGCTTCTAAAAGATAAGTTATCAGTAATATACTCAATAGTAGCTCTAAAGTCAGAAGTACCTGATTTTAACTGGGTACGGATAATACCTGCATTTGCTCCGCCAAATTCAGCTGTAAATCCGCCAGCCTGTACTGAGATTTCCTCAATAGCATCCTGAACAAGAGTTACTGTACGACCGCCGAAGACAGGGTTGGTAATGTTAGTTCCCTCTAAGTAATATCCAACTTCGTCTTGACGACCACCACGTACGTATACTTCGTTATTCAAAAGAATAACACCGGGTGAAAAACCAATAATGGCTGTTACACCCCTAACCGGTAAGGCATCTATATCGTCGCTTGAGATATTTCTTATAGCATTAGTATTACTCTTATTTATAAGAGGTCTTACTGCTACAATATTAACTTCTCCAACTGTAATACCTTCGGCAGGTAAATTAAAATCAACCTCCGTAGTAAGATCAACATTTACACGGATGTTTGATATAGTTACAGTTTTATAACCTAAATATGATGTTTTTATAGTGTAAACACCTGGATTTAAGTTATTTATTGTAAAAACACCGTCTACATCCGTAGCAGCACCAAATGATGTTCCAACGACTAAAACGTTGGCACCAATCAATGTTTCGCCTGTTTGGAGATCTGTAACCTTACCTTGAATTTTTCCCACGGTTCCTGCCAAAACAAATGTAGGCAAGAATAGTAAGAAAAACAGGATGGTAATCTTTCGTTTCATATTATCTCTCCTATTATTAGTGATATATTATTATAGTAATTAGTTACTTTATTAATTGAATGCATCTGAGCTGTAAGATTACATCCAATAAAAAGTTGGTAATTATTTTGCTCAAAATATTTAAACAAAAAACTTATTATTCTTTATTTATAAAAATTTATAGAAAATAGTCAGGGGTTATTAGGCAATAAATTTAAAACAATTTTATTAGCAATAGACAAAAATACACTGCAAATAACATATTATGTTATTTGCTACATTGTTATTTTAATTAAATTGTCTGAAAAGTTGTAAAAATTCGCCTTTTTACCTTCCTAATTAAAAATTCTTTTGTAAACTCAATAAAAAATAATTTAAAGTCAACACCTTTTCTAATATTCGATAAAAAAATCCCCAACTATTAAATTTTAATAAGTTGTTGAACTTCAGTAAAGATGTTAAATAATTCGTTAACTGCCGAATAAAAAATACAAACACAACTATTTTTAGATAAAGAAATAATCCGTTACTCGTTTCGGCGACGGAGTCTGACGGAGCTAACAAATAAAAAGTAATATTTTAAATATAATTTTTGTTTGTCAATAACAAGACTTTTTAATTGTTCAAAAGATTGATAAATTTGAAGCCGTTCTTTTTTAAAAGAATATTACACTACACCTTTTTAGTTGTGATAAATTAAAATTAAAGAGACAGAGATTATATAATTAAATAAAAATAAAAACACATAACAAGGTTCGATAAATGAATTTTGGGATTATTGCCGCAGGCGAAGGTTCAAGGTTAAAAAAAGAAAATGCAGGGGCTAGTAAACCTTTACTAAAGATAAACGGAATACCTTTGATAGAAAGACTTTTTACTCTTGCCGAAAATAACGGAGCTGAATCTATCAGTTGTATTGTTAACGAAGAATCGGGAGATGTTTACGAATATATTAATAACCGTAAATTTACGGTCCCGTTTAATTTTATAATTAAATCAACTCCAAGTTCTTTACACAGTTTTTTTGCACTATCACCTTTCCTTAAAGGAAAACCGTTTTGTTTAACAACGGTTGATTCTATCTTTAATGAAGATGAATTTAAAATGTTTTTGAATGATTCTAAAAATGAAAATAATTTTGATGGAATATTAGCCGTTACAGATTTTATAGATGATGAAAAACCTCTTTGCGTTGAAGTGAATGATGATATGAAAATAATAAGTTTTTACGATGAAGCAGCAAACCATAAATACGCAACGGGTGGAATTTATTTTTTTAATTCAGATATCTTTCCCGTGATGGAAAAAATCATAAACAACAATGTAATGAGACTAAGAAACTTTTTAAAACAGTTATTGATAAAAAACTATCAATTAAAAGCATATCCTTTTTCAAAAATAATTGATATAGATCATTTAAAAGACTTGGCTGCAGCAGAAGAATTTTTAAACAGTTTAACAGTTGCAGGCAATTAAATGGCATCATTGATAATAAACTTTAAGAAAAAAATATATGTTTTGCAAGAATACACTTTTATGTTGAGAGAACTATTCCTGTCTATTAAACACATTAACAAATGCAAAAGAGATGCCATTAATGAAATGTATCTTGTAGGTTCACAGGCATTTTTACTTGTTCTTTTGGGGGGTGCATTTATGGGTATAATTTTAGCTCTTGAGACAGGTCATCAGTTGGACCTTTTCGGTGCAAAAAATTTAGTTGGTAGAACCGTTTCTCTCGGTATGGTTAGAGAGCTTGGTCCTACAATTACCGGGCTTCTCTTGGCAGCAAGAACAGGAGCTAAAAATGCATCGGAAATAGGGGCAATGCAAATTAGCGAACAGATAGATGCTTTAAGAGCTTTTGGAACAAATCCAGTCCTTAAACTTGTAATGCCCAGAACCATAGCTGCCATGGTTATGTTTCTTCCTCTTACAGCTATTGCTGATATAAGTGGAATATTATGCGGAATGGTTGTTACTAAACTTTCTCTTCATGTTGATACATCTTTTTTCTGGCATTCGGCTGTTTCTGCATTGTTGATGAAAGATATATTCGTTGGTTTTGCAAAGCCAATTTTGTTTGCATTTTTTATTGCAACAATTAGCTGCTTCTATGGTTTTCAGACAAGGGGCGGTACTTCTGCATTGGGCAAAAACACTATCAATGCTGTTGTTGTTACTTCGCTTATTGTTTTAGTTTTAGATTTGATTTTTACAAAAGTCGTTTGGGAATTATTATAACAAAATGATACGATTAGAAAATGTTAGCCTTGCTTTTGAAGACAAAGTTATACTTGATAACATATCATTATCGATTAAGAAGGGAGAAATTGCAGTTATTTTAGGACCAAGCGGTGCGGGTAAAAGTTCTATTATAAAAATAATGGTTGGTTTATGGCAACCTGATTCAGGACGAGTTTTTATAGGTAATAAAGATATTTCCAAACTAAGTGAATTAGAAATGTTACCCCTAAGAAGGAAAATGGGTATCGTGTTTCAGGGCAATGCCTTGTTTGATTCACTTACTGTTGAGGAAAACGTATCTTATTTTTTAAAAGAACACGGCGGTTTAAATAGTTCTTTGATAAAAGAAAAAGTTTCAGAAATTTTATCGTTTATTAATCTTGAGGGTACTGAAAAAATATGTATAGATCAGCTTAGCGGAGGCATGAAAAAAAGAGTAGCTATTGCAAGAGCGTTATCTTTTGATCCTGAAATAATATTTTATGATGAACCAACAACAGGGTTAGATCCGATAAATGCAAAATCTATCTTAGATTTAATTAAAAGAGTAAGCGAGAGAGGGGCAACATCTATTGCAGTTACACACATTTTAAATGACGCAGTATCAATTGGAGATACACTATCTGTTATAAACGAAGGTGCAGTTGTTGAAACAGGAACAGTTTATGATATGCTGCGTTCTGAAAATAAATTTGTAAAAGATTTCTTCTATGTAGTTTATCAAGATGCAGCTTTATTAAAAAATAAAAAATTTTATAAATAATACAAACACGTAAATGAATGAGAAAGAATTAACAATAAGAAATTTAAAAGTAGGAATTACAGTTTTCTTAGGACTGGTTGTTCTTTTTATTTTTCTTTTTTTGGTAGGAACAGAAAGAAATGCCTTTACATCAACATACAGGTTAAACATTTTTCTTTCCAATATACAGGGACTAACTAGCGGTTCAATTGTTTCTCTTGGAGGCATGAAAATCGGCAACGTTGACTCATTTGAATTTTCAAAAAGAGATGATGTAAATGGTGTAGTAGTTGGAATAAAGATCCCTGAAAAATATAAAAATATGATAACCGTTAAGTCGTACGCTATACTTAAAACAATTGGGCTTTTAGGAGATATGACTGTTGATATTTCTATGGGGCAGAAAGGTGAAAAACTCCTTGAGGATAACGACTTTTTAAAAGTAAAACCAACTCTTAGTTTTGAATCTTTTGCAGATAAAATGAATCCTATCCTGGATGATATTGCAAGCACCATGAAAAATTTAAATGCAATTACTGATAAAATTGTTACAGGGAAAGGAAGCTTAGGGCGTTTCCTCAATAATACAACCGCTATGAACAATTTTGAAAATGTCCTTAGTAATTTAGAATCTATAACAAATGCTATTGTAAATAAAAAAGGTGCAATAGGTAAATTAGCTTATGACTCCTCACTTTACGATAACCTCTCTTTGCTTTCTAATAACTTAAGTGAAATAACGGATTCCTTAAAGAATGGAAAAGGTACTTTGGGTAAGCTACTTTCGAGTGATGTTCTCTTTAATAAAATAAGTTCAATTTCAAATAGATTTGATGTGCTTTTGTCTAAAACAGAAAAAAGTGATAGCACTATGGTTGGGGGATTATTTAACGATTCAAAAATGTATAGGCAGTTTAATTCTCTTATTCATGATTTAAATGCTCTTATAAAAGATTTAAAAGAGCATCCTGAAAATTATGTGCAATTTTCGGTATTCTAATTTTTTGTAAGGAGCAGAAAAAAATGAGTTTTAAATTAGCCGGTATTTCAAGACAGGCGGATTATTCACCGAACCATGTTGAAAATGATTCGTTAATTATTAGAGCTACTGCAGAAGAATTAAAAAAAATAGGTGTTGAAGTTAGCATTTACGGAGAAAGAGAAGTATTAAATAGTTCCTTTAGTGAACCATTAATTTTTTCAATGGTTCAAGGACCCGAAGCAATTGAAAAACTTCTTGAAGTTGAAAACAACGGTGCTTTTATAATTAACTCTCCAAAATCTGTTATCAACTGTTACAGAACTAACATGGTAACTCTTCTTCCTGAAAATGGTATACCTTTTCCTAAAAGTATTATCATAAAAATTCCTTGCGAAGGTGAAACCAAATTATCAACATTTAATTCAAGTAAATTTTGGGTAAAAAGAGGTGGTGTTCACGCCGTACACAGAGAGGATGTTACTATAGTTTACAGTGAAGCAGAAAGAGATAACGTGTTAAAAGAATTTTACAGGAGAGGAATAAAAAAAGCTATCCTACAGGAACATTTGGAAGGTGACGTTATTAAATTTTATGCTGTACAGAACAGCGGTTTTTTTAACTGGTATTATCTTAACGGAAAATATCATACTGATTTTGATAATAAAATATTACATGATTTGGCTTCTAAGTCAGCAGATATACTTGGACTATCTATTTACGGCGGTGATGCAATAATATCTTCAGAAGGAGATATATCTATAATTGATATGAATGACTGGCCAAGTTTTGCGCCGGTTAGAGATGAAGCCAGCAAGTATATAGCAAAATTGATTTATAATATGGCGGAGAAATATGTCAGCAAATAATATTACGGCAAATAAATTTGCCTCAATTGTTACTGAAATACCGGGACCTAATTCACTGAATTATTTTAACGAAGAACAAAACTACATTGCACCTGGAATTCAAACAATAGCAACACGTTCAAAGATCGTTATTGAAAAAGGGGAAGGGTGTATTATACAAGATGTTGACGGAAACAGATATATTGACTTTTTTGCAGGCGTAGGTGTTGCAAGTCTTGGTTACAACCACCCGGCATATAATAAATATATGAAGGAACAAATCGATAACATTCATGTGGGAAGTTTTACTACAAAAAACAGAGTTAAACTTACAAAACTTTTAGCAGAAAATGCCCTTGGCGATTTAACACGCAGCCAGTTCTACAGCGGCGGTTCAGAAGCAGTTGAGGCTGCTCTAAGAATGGCAAAATCATATACAAAAAAAACAGAGTTCATCGGCTTCTGGAACGGATTCCATGGAAAAACTATGGGTGTGCTTGGACTTTTAGGTGACAATTTCAAAGCAGGTTTGGGACCATTACCCGCAGGTATTTACAACACACCTTATGCTGATTGCAGACATTGTCCGTTAAACGCTACTTTTCCTGAATGCAATTTTGCGTGTGTTGATTTCATTAAAAACAAAATAAGATTTGAAACCACAAATAACATTGCCGCAATAATTGTTGAAACTATTCAAGGTACTGCTGGTAATGTTGTACCGGCACCAGGCTTTTTGAAAGAATTAAAAAAATTAACAGAAGAAATAGGTGCTCTACTTATTTGCGATGAAATAATAACGGGCTTCGGAAGAACGGGTAAAATGTTCGGTACACAGCACGAAGATATTATTCCTGATATTATTACTATTGGTAAAGGATTCGGCGGCGGTTTCCCGATAACCGGTGTTATGTCAAGAGATGAAATAATTTTTGCGAAACCTTTCGGCAACCCGAGCGGAAGTTCTTCAAGCTACGGTGGAAACCCTCTTGCATCAACAGCTGCTTATATTACTTTAAAATCTATTATTGACGATGGACTGGTTGAAAATTCACGTAAGGTCGGTGAATTTATGATGAAAAAATTAAACGAGTTAAAAGATAAGTTCACTATCATAGGGGAAGTAAGAGGCAAGGGTTTAATGATAGGATTAGAACTCGTAAAAGAAAAAGATTCCATAGAAAAACTTGACAAAAAATATACGGAAATGTTCTTCCACGAATGCTTAAAAAGAGGATTAATAGTAATGGGTTACAACCCTGACATTAGGATTTACCCACCTTTAATTGTAAGCGAAGAAATTGCGGAAGAGGGTATTGCTATTATGGAGAGTGCATTTAGCTATGTTTCAGATCAGCTCTAAAATTCAAGCAACATTTAAATCAAAAGATACCGAAGAACTGCTCGACAGATTATTCTACCGTCCATTTGGCTATTTGATGGCTATCGGTTCTAAAAAAGTTGGCTTCACACCTAATGTAATTACAATTGCAAGTATCTTTTTCGGGGTTGCTGCAGGCCATCTGTTTTACTATAACAACATTACAATAAACTTAATCGGTGTGTTACTGCTTGTTCTTGCCGAAGCAATGGATAGCGCAGACGGACAATTGGCAAGGATGACAAACATTCATTCACGTTACGGAAAAATTCTTGATGGTTTTGCAGGAAATTTAATGTTCATAAGTATCTATCTTCACCTTTGTGCACGTTTTGTTTTAAATGACGGAACACCGTGGATATTGTTAATTGCAATAATTTCCGGTATCAGTCATTCCTATCAAAGTGCTATGTCTGAATATTACAGAAATTTCTATATATATTTTGTTTACGGCGATGGTATTGCAATAATTGACGAAGCCAAAGATATGAAAGAAAAATATAAAAACTATTCTTGGCTTAAAAGCTTTGGTAAGAAGTTCCTTTTAAGGGTTTACATAAATTATACTCTTCAGCAGGAATCACTTTCAAAATCTATAAGAAAATTGTATAAAAGTGTACAGGAGGAATACAAAAGACAGCTGCCGAATTGGTTAATGCAAGAGTATAAAAAATTAAATAAACCGTTATTGAAATACGGCAATATTTTAACCACTAATACAAGAATGATTGTTTTGTTCATAACAATTTTTTATGCTGATGTACTTTATTATTTCTTGTTTGAACTCATTATCTTAAATCTTCTTCTAGTTTATTTTGTGTTAAAACACGAGAAGACAAGCAAACAATTAATTGAGTATACTAACAAACATACTGAGGCAGCTTAGATGCTAAAAGGAGCAATAATAGGTTTCGGTAAAATAGCACAAAACAGCCACCTAAAAGCATATCAAAATGATGGGCTAAAAAATGATGTAGTAATAACATCTGTTGTCGAACCGTTAGAAATTAACAAAGAAGAGGGAAAAAAGGATCATCCCGAATTAAACTTTTATTCTTCAATGGATGAACTATTCGCAAACGAAAAAATTAATTTTATAGATATTACTGCTCCTCCTAAATTCCATTCACAATTAATTCAGGAAGGAATAAAACAAAACATTAACATTTTGTGTGAGAAGCCCTTTACCCTGAATTTAGAAGAAGCGAAAATTACTTACGCACTATTAAAAAATTATAAAAAAGTTTTTATGCCTTGTCATCAATACAGATACTCACCCATTTGGCAAAACTTTAAAAGCTTTTTAAACAATAATAACGATGACGCAAAGTCATTACTTCAGTTTAATGTATTCAGACCGCAAGCTGATCCCGGAGGAACAAATTTTGACCCAGCCTGGCGAACTGATAAAAATGTAAGCGGCGGCGGTGTATTAGCAGATTCTGGCATTCATTACCTTTATCTTTCTCAATGGCTTCTTGGCAAACCTAAAAGCGTAACGGCAAAAATTTATAATTTAAACCATGGCGAATACCCCGTTGAAGACACTGCAATTGTAATACTAGAATTTGAAAAAGCAGTTGCAGAAATAACTCTTACCTGGGGGGCTGATGAAAGAGTTAACAATGCAAGACTAGTTTCCAGTGCAGGCAGTTTGAATTATGAAGGTAAAACTCAACTTTTTAAAAACATTAATGGAACGGAAGAAATAATTTCTGTTCCTGACGCATCCAACAAAGCACATTATTTTTCTTTGTATATTTCTTTAATTAAAGAATTTATTTCAAAAATAAATAATAGTCAAAGGACGGAAGATTCTATAGAAGAAGCATTTGACTCAATAAACTTGTTAACCAAATGTTATTTATCTGCGGAAACAGGAAAAACTATCCTCCTTAATGATGAATAAATATACAAAAACTATATTTTTTATTATAGGTCTAGCAGTATTTTCTTACCTTATCAACAACTTCGGTTTTGACAATATAATTACAAACGTTAAAAAAACAGGCTGGTGGTTTGTCCCTGTAGTAGGCATTTGGGGCGTTGTTTATTATTTAAATGCCTGGGCATGGTATCTTGTTATTGATGCCAAACAAAAGAAAATACCTTTTATTGAAGTATTAAAAATTACAATAAGCGGTTTTGCAATTAATTATGTTACACCGTTTGTTAATCTTGGCGGCGAACCTTACAGAATTCTAATGCTTAAAGAACCTATCGGCACACATTCCGCTATATCATCAGTTATTCTTTATACAATGCTACATTTTCTGTCTCACTTTTTCTTTTGGGTTACAGCAATTCTTTGTGCATTAATTCTGCTTCCTCTTTCTACTGAATTAAAAATAATCCTGGTAGCGGCATTGCTAATTTTGTCCGTTTTTATCTGGTTTGTTTTTAGAAGACATAAACGCGGTGTGTTTGAATCTCTTCTTAATTTTATTACCAAGGTTCCGCTGTTAAAAAGATTAAAGAAAAAATTAGAGCCAAAAGAAAACTCATTAATGAAAATTGACAAAGAGATCAAACATTTATTCAACAATAGAAAAAATGCTTTCTTTTCCGCTCTCGTGTTGGATTACCTTTCACGTATGGTAGGAGCTTTAGAATTTCTTTTCATTTTAAAAGCTATTGGGATGGATATATCCTTTTTGGAAGCTTTTTATATTAGTGCGGGTTCATCGCTTATAATAAACATATTTTTCTTTATGCCTTTTGAACTCGGAACACGTGAAGGAAGTCTTTACTTGGTTTTAGACAGTATAAAGCTAACTGCCGGTATTGGTATTTATGTTGGTATTATAAATAGAGTAAGAGAATTTTTTTGGATACTAATCGGTTTGCTGTTAATTCAATTTAACGGCATTAAAAAAGACGGAAAGACAGAAGGGAAAAAAGATCTGCTTGAATATATCTCGGATGATAGCCAATGATTAAAGCTGTTATTTTTGATTTCGGAGGAACTCTTGATACAAACGGAATTCACTGGAGCGAAAAATTCCGTATGACTTATGAAGAAGCAAGGTTAAACATAAAGCCTGAAGATTTTAACGAAGCATACGTTAAAGCCGAACCCAAAATGTATGAAACGGTTTTAGAAAATGATGATCTTTTCGCAACCCTTCAAAAGCAGTCATATCTCCAGCTTGTATATCTTGTTGAGAATAAAGGTTACAAATTTTACAACTCACCAGGTGTTGTTGCTACCGACATTTCAATGAGATGTTGTAACTACGTTAATAAATGTATTGCAAATGTAATCCCTTTGCTGGAAGAGTTTAAAGACAGAATTAAATATTCCCTTGTCTCAAATTTTTATGGCAATATAAAAAGTGTTTTAAGAAGCTTAGACATAGACAACTATTTTGATTCAATTATAGATTCAACAACAGTGAACATCAGAAAACCTGATGCAAGAATTTTCAGTTTAGCACTAAGTGAACTAAAGATAAAAGCAGAACATACTATTGCCGTCGGTGACTCATACGAAAGAGACATACTGCCGGCAAAAAATCTCGGCTGCAAAACCGCCTGGCTTAATGTTCAAAGCTGGACAATGCCAAAGGACATTTCTGCGGCTGATTTTATTATGAAGGATATTAAGGATTTAAGAAATATTATCAATAAATTGAATATCGATTAATTTAATTTTTCTACTATAAAATAAAGGTAAAATATTGAAGCACGAAATAAAAGATCCATCAGGAAAATTAGGCGTTTTAATTGTAGGGCTAAACGGAGCAGTTTCAACGACTTTTTTAGCAGGCACACTTGCTATAAATAAAAATATTGCCAAACCATTCGGTTCACTGACTCAAATGGCAACCATCCGAATTGGAAAGAGAAATGAGAACAAATTCCCGTTAATTAAAGACTTTGTTCCACTGGTAGACACAAATGATTTAGTATTCGGTGGATGGGATGTTAGAGACGAAAATTGTTTTGAATCTGCAATGGAAGCAAGAGTTTTAAATGAAAAAGACTTGCTTCCTGTAAAAGAACAATTAAGCAACATTCGACCGATGCCTGCGGTTTTCGAACAAAAATTTGTTGTTAATTTAAAATCTTCTTTCACAAAAACCGGTAATACTAACTTTGATTTAATGGAACAAATAAGAACTGATATACGCAAATTCAAAGAAGAAAATAAAGTTGACAGAGTTGTTATTATTTGGTGTGCAAGCACGGAAATTTATCTGCCGATTGAAGATGAACTTGTCAATTTAGAAATGTTTGAAAATGCAATGAAAGAAAATGCAGAAAATATTGCACCGAGTATGCTCTATTCTTATGCTGCAATAGCCGAAGGTGTTCCTTACATTAACGGCGCACCTAATCTTTCGATTGATACTCCTGCATTAATGGAATTTGCAGAAAAACAAAACGTACCTCTTGCAGGTAAAGATTTTAAAACCGGACAGACATTAATAAAAACCGTAATATCGCCGATGCTAAAAGCAAGAATGCTGGGACTCAACGGCTGGTTTTCAACTAACATTTTGGGCAACAGGGACGGTGAAGTATTGGACGATCCCGATTCATTCAAAACAAAAGAAGTAAGTAAACTTTCCGTGTTGGATTCAATCCTTCAGCCTGAACTTTATCCCGACCTTTATAAAGACCATTATCACAAAGTAAGAATTAATTATTATCCTCCCCGCGGAGATAATAAAGAAGGCTGGGACAATATCGATCTTTTCGGCTGGCTCGGTTACAAGATGCAATTAAAAATAAATTTCTTATGCAAAGATTCCATTCTTGCCGCACCTATTGTGCTTGACCTTATTTTGTTTATGGACCTTGCACAGCGCTGTAATATGAAAGGAGTACAGGGATGGTTATCATTCTATTTTAAGAGTCCGATGCACGATGAAAATGTCGTGCCTGAGCACGACCTATTTATCCAACTGATGAAACTAAAAAACACACTACGCAGGCTGGTCGGAGTTGAAGCTGTAACTCATACGGATGTAAACCAAACACATGATTAAATTTTGAAATCTTATAAAATGTTATCTTCAAACCTCAGAGGTCTCTGCCATAAGCATCTCCTTGGGACAAGACCTCTGAGGTTTTTTTAGTTCATTTTACTTTTTCACACTTCATTTTTACCGTTTTCCTTTTCACTAAAATAATTGATATTATATAACGCTCTCTCTATTTTGCAACTCATAACTTTATGCAGAAATGAAACGAAGATTAAATTTCATATTAAACAAAAACGAAGTTGAAACTTCTCAGCATCCGGGAATGAGTCTGCTCGATTATCTCAGGCAAGAAGCCAATCTTACCGGCACAAAAGAAGGCTGCAAAGAAGGTGATTGCGGAACGTGTACTGTATTAATAGGTGAATTAATTAAAGACAAGTTACAATATAAATCCGTTAATTCTTGTCTTTTACCTATCGGAGATGTTAACCAAAAACATATTGTTACAATAGAAGGATTGAACAGGGAAGAGCTAACTCCAATCCAAACCGAAATGGTAGATGAAGGCGGAACACAATGCGGATTTTGTACACCGGGTTTTGTTGTTTCTCTTTCCGGCTACTATTTAATAAACGATGATTATAATACTGAAGATGCTATTGATTCGATGAACGGGAATATTTGCAGATGCACTGGATACGCGGGGATAAAACGCACAGCAAATAAAATAACTCAAAGACTGAAAATTTTGGCTAAAAATAATCACTCCAAGATTGAACTGCTGGTGGGTGAGAAAATTCTCCCTGAATATTTTTTGGATGTAAAAGAAAAGTTAAACTCCTTGATTCTTCAAAAAAAATCCAACATAACTGATGATAATTTAGACTTCTCAAATCACTTCACTATTTCAGGCGGTACGGATTTAATGGTCCAAAAGTGGGAAGATATTTTAAAATCAGATGTGTCTCTTATATCAGATAAAAACGTAATCAGCGGTATTAAAGAAGAAAACAGTAAAATTATAATAGGCGGTGCGACTACGGCTTCCGAAATTGAAGACTCCCCCATTATGGCTAAATATTTTCCCGAAATAAAAGAATATTTAAGTCTCTTTGGTTCTTTACCGATTAAAAACACGGCAACAGTTGCGGGCAACATTGTTAATGCTTCTCCCATTGCTGATATGACAAGCATTTTTCTTGCTTTAAATTCTACGTTAACTCTAAGGAATAGTAATTCAAGCAGAGAAATATTGCTCAAAGATTTTTACAAAGGTTATAAAACATTAGACAAAAAAGAAAATGAATTATTAACACTAATAAGTTTTAATATCCCAAAAGAAAATTCATTTTTTAATTATGAAAAAGTCTCCAAGAGAAAATACCTCGACATCGCTAGTGTAAATTCATCCCTTTTCATCGATGTTGATGAAGATTTTATTAATGAAGTTAATATTTCAGCAGGTGGTGTAGCACCAATTCCGCTATATTTAAAAGAGACTGGTAAATTTTTATCATCAAAAAAAATAAGCAGTGCAATCATAGAGGAAGCATCCGAAATTTTACAGGATGAAATCTCTCCCATTAGCGATGCAAGAGGTACTGCCGAATACAAAAGATTACTACTTCGTCAGTTGTTTTACGCTCATTTCATTAAACTATTTCCCAAACTAATTGTTATTGAGGAATTGGTATGAAAAATTACGACAGCATAGAACACGTCCGCGGTGAATCCCTTTTTGTAGACGATCAATTAACCCCTATAGGAACTTTGTTAGGTTATGTTGCTTGTTCTCCCATTGCTCACGGAAGAATTAAAAATATCGATATGACAAAAGCCTTAAACATAAAGGGTGTGAAGGCAATCCTTACAGCAAAGGATATTCCGGGTGAAAATCAAATAGGCGGAATAATAAAGGACGAAGAACTGCTTGCTGACAAAGAAGTACATTTTGTTGGTCAGCCGATTGCATTTGTTGTTGCAGATAATCAAATAATCGCACACGAAGCTGCAGAATTAATAGAATATGATTTTGAAAAACTGCCTGTAATTACGGATCCCCGTAAAGCTGCAGAAGCAGGTGAATTAATCCAGCCGCCGAGAACATTTAAACTGGGAAATACAGACGAAGCTTTTGCAAAATGCGATTTTGTTTTTGAAGGCAAGGTTGAATCGGGCGGACAGGAACATCTTTATTTAGAAACTCAAGGTGCATTTGCTTATCCTGTGGAAGGCGGCGGAGTAAAAATATTTTCTTCAACTCAAGGACCTACTGCTGTGCAGCGAGTTACAGCAAGAATTTTAGGAATTCCAATGCACAAGGTTGAAGTAGATGTACTTCGTATTGGCGGTGGCTTTGGAGGAAAAGAAGATCAGGCTTCTCCTTGGGCAGCACTCGCGGCTTTGGGTGCAAAAATATTAAACAAACCCGTTAAACTAATACTCCCCCGCCAACAAGATATGAAGATAACCGGGAAACGCCACCCGTATTCTTCAGATTTTAAAATCGGTTTGAATAAAGAAGGGGAAATTCTAGCTTATGAAGCAGTCTTCTATCAAAATGCAGGCGCTGCGGCAGATTTATCAACGGCTGTTTTGGAAAGAACTCTTTTCCATTGCACCAATAGTTACTTTATTCCGAATGTAAAAGCAACTGCTTACTGCTGCAGAACAAACCTTCCTCCCAATACAGCTTTTCGAGGTTTCGGCGGACCGCAGGGAATGTTTGTAATAGAATCTGCAATTGCAAAAGCTGCGGAAGAAATGGGAATGAGTACAGTCGAAATTCAAAAGAAAAATTTACTGGACGAAGGAGATGAATTCCCTTACGGACAAAGAATCGAACACTGTAGAATAAGAAGATGTTTTACCGAATTGGAAAAAAAATATAACCTATATGATATTAAAAAGAGAGTTGATGATTTTAATTCAAGTAACAAAATGTATAAGAAAGGCTTTGCTGTAATGCCAGTTACATTCGGTATTTCATTTACAAGCACGTTTATGAATCAGGCAAGTGCGCTTGTCCATATTTATACAGACGGGAGTATATCAATCAGTACTGCTGCGGTTGAAATGGGACAGGGGGTTAACGAAAAGATTCGTGCAGTTGCACAAAAAGTTTTTTCCGTAAACTCTGAAAGAATAAAGATAGAAACTACAAATACTACACGTGTTGCAAATACTTCACCCACGGCAGCAAGCAAAGCGGCAGATCTAAACGGATATGCAACTCAAAAAGCATGCGAAATTCTTTTGGGAAGATTAAAAAAAGTCGCAGCAAAAGAACTCAATATAGAACAACACAATAACATATCAATTCAACAAGAAATAATATTTAATAAAGATGAAAAAACAGATCTAACTTTTGATAAGCTTATTCAAATTGCTTATTTCGATCGTATTTCACTTTCGGCACAGGCACACCATGCTACACCACATATTCACTTTGATAAAACAAAAGAAAAGGGACAGCCCTTTGCTTATCATGCTTACGGAGTAGGAATTGTTGAAGCAACGGTAGATTGTATAAGAGGAACTTACAAAATTGACTCGGTAAAAGTTATTCACGATTTCGGAAAAAGTCTTCACCCCGTTATTGATAAAGGTCAGGCTGAAGGCGGAATTATTCAAGGAATAGGATGGATGACTATGGAAGAAGTGCTTTACAACGAAGAAGGACAATTGCTGACAAATGCACTATCTACTTACAAAATACCAGATATACATTTTTCACCTGACGATATTCAAGTTCATTTTCTGGAAGATGCTCCAAATCCTTACGGACCTTTTAATTCAAAAGCCATTGGCGAACCACCTCTTATGTATGGAATAGCTGCCTATTTTGCAATTAGGAATGCAATGAAAAAATTCAAAGCCGAATGCGATATAGAATTTAAAGCACCGATGACACCGGAAAGGGTTCTTTTATCTCTATATCAAAAAACTACTGTTTTAAAACCTGCCAATTAGTTATTTTAAATTTATGAAATCATTAATAAATAGACTAAACAAACTACAGAAGATTGATAAACTTTATATAATCAAAAAAGAAATTGACTCACTGAAATCAAAAGCACTGAAATCAATGGGTAATTCTACTGACATTTTTATAACAAAAGATAAACTGCTCTCCGATTTTGATCAAATACTGTCAACTAAAACTACTGCGAGAACCAAGTATTATATAAGTCGTTTGGAAAAAAGCCTTTCTCAAATAAAAACAAACAAGATAAATGAAATCAATTTAAACAGGTGGAAAGAATACGACGATATAATAACTGACAGTTTGTGGCTGATAGGCAAGCGGGATAAAACAGGCGCACACAACGGAGCTTATTGGGGAAATTTCGTGCCTCAAATTCCCAATCAATTATTAAGAAGATTTACAAAAAAGAATGACTGGGTCCTAGATACATTCCTCGGAAGCGGGACAACATTAATAGAATGTAAAAGATTGGGGAGAAACGGTATTGGTGTTGAGTTGCTGCAGAATGTAGTTAAACTTGCAAAACAAAATATTGGCAAAGAAGAAAATCCTTACAACATAAAGACAGAAATAATTAAAGGTGACAGCACTAAAACAGATTTTAAAAATGAGTTAAATAAAGCCGGTGTTAAAAATGTTCAGTTCATAATAATGCACCCACCGTATTGGGATATAATTAAATTCAGCAAAAACAAAAATGATCTTTCCAATTCAAAAACAATGGAGGGTTTTCTTAAAAGTTTCGGTAAAATAATTGATAATACTTACTCTCTTTTACAAAAAGGTAGATATTTAGCAGTTGTAATCGGAGATAAATATTCCTCCGGTGAATGGATACCCTTGGGTTTTTACACAATGCAGGAAGTGATGAAGCGGGGTTATAAATTAAAATCTACTATCATTAAAAATTTCGAGGAAACAAAAGGAAAGATGAAACAAAAGGAATTATGGAGATACCGTGCATTAGCAGGAGGTTTTTACATTTTTAAGCATGAGTACATTTTCATATTTCAAAAAGGAAGCCGCATCCTTTAGGTTGCGATTACCAATTTCTATATGCAATATTCATTATCACAAATAGAAACAGAATTAAAAAAAAGATTATCCTATCCCTACAAATGGGGAAGAAAACAAAACGATAATTTTGATAAACTGACAAATTTTATTTATTCAACACAACATTTTGAAACTTTATTAGCTGAAATTAAAAAAAGGTTCGGCGACAAAAATAATTATGATGACTTTTTTAATTACACTATAAACCGTTGGTACAACTTCTGGTCAGCTGTTGCGGTTGAACAAATTTTTTGTTCATTCCCTAATGTTAAACCCTCAATGAACAGCAGGGACAGACTAATTGATTTTTCTATTGACGGAGCTTCATTTGATCATAAGACTTCTGTCTTCCCAAAGAATTATAATTTACCAATTGATGAAGCAATAAGGAAAACACCCGAACTGATAAAATGGTTTTACAAAAACCAATCTCAGCAGAAAAGGAAACATTTGAAGAACAGATTGTACATTGTTCTTTATTCAGAAGACGACAAACATTGGAAATTAAAAGCTGAAATATCCTGGCTAAAAAAAATAATAGCGCATTATATGATTGGATTTAACCCAAACTTCTTGATGAAGTTTTCATTAGAAAAAGATAAAGAAATAATTTCTGATATAATTTGGGCTGTGAAAAAATGAAAGATTGGTAACCTTGGAGGATTGAAAAAATGTTGTGTCACTCCAATATTAAAATTATTTTAAATACAGATTATAAATCTGTAATGAATTATATTTAAAATATAAAAATGAAAAATAGCCTGCTGATTGAACAGATTGGAACAGATCAGTTATTATCTGGTTAATCAGTATTCCATTAATTTTTGAACTAATATGAGCGATAAATTTTATAGAATACCTATTGAACGCCTCTTTAAGTGGATAATAAACGAAGAAGAGAGAGAAATGATTTTCGGATTATATAAAAATAATCTTTTCAAACCAGATAAAAATGATCCATTCAGGATGAGCAGATATGGACAGCTTCTTGAAACACCGATTGGAGTTGCATCCGGACCTCAAACACAACTTGCTCATAATATAATAGCATCGTGGCTCTTATTTAATCTGAATATGTTAACAATTATAATACTTTGGAATGAATAAAGTTTATGTCTGAACTATTTGGAATAGATCTGGCTACACATCTAAAAGCAATTTTCACTGAATTTAAAAAGCATAAATCAATTTATAGTTATCCGGATAATAAAATTTTCAGAGGATTCCCAGGAAAAGATTTTTCAGTTATTTTTTTTGGGAGAAAAGCTTTTACTTCGTTAGGACCAGCAGCCGGACCGCATACTCAAATGGCTCAAAATATCGTTCTTTCTTTTTTAGCCGGAAGCCGGATAATCGAACTAAAAACAATTCAGATACTTGATGAGCTTAAGATTCCCCGCCCCTGCATTAATATACCCAATGTTGGATATAATATTGAATGGTCTCAGGAGCTGAAGCTTGAGGATTCTTTACGGGAATATTTAATTGCGTGGATCATCTTAAAAATTATTGAGGAAGAAGAACTGCTAGGAATTAAAAAAGGAGATCCATTTTATAATAAAATCTTTGACATTTCGGTCGGCTATGATTTAAAAGGAATATCATCACCACAGGTAAACGAGTGGTTGAAAAAAATAATGAATGCTGAAGATGAAATAAATATTTTACTAGCATCTCTTCCGGATGAATTTGCGCACCATAAAAATTTAAGTGTCGATCCAAACATATCACACACTACAACTCTTTCAACTTTTCACGGTTGTCCGGCTGATGAAATAGAATCAATAGTAGAACATATGATAGATGAACACGGCTTAAATGTAATTGTAAAAATGAATCCAACCATATTGGGCTACGATTTTGTTGATAATATTTTACACGATGAATTAGGTTATAAACATATAGCATTAGATCGTGCTGCATTTGATAAAGACCTGAAATTTGATGAGGGTGTGGCAATGATGAAAAGACTTGAGAAGTTTGCCGCATCGAAAAATAAAAAAGTTGGGGCAAAGTTTACAAATACGCTGGTTGTTAAAAACAATCAAAATATTTTTGAAGGTGAAGAGATGTATCTCTCTGGTGCTCCTCTTCATGTACTTTCAATGAATGCGATGCATAAATTCAGATCGGAGATGAGTCCCGATTTTCATATTTCCTTCTCTGCAGGCATTACAAAGAATAATATTGTTGATGCAGTAAAATGTAATATGAAACCTATTACATCCTGTTCGGATTTATTAACTACCGGCGGTTATGTACGAATGTATGAATATTTATTTACACTTAATAAAGAAATGAATAAGGCAGAATGCAATAATATTGATGAGTTTGTGATTATAAGTGCTGATGATAAAAGGGTTAAAGATGTGAATTCTGCTGGGGTAATAAATGCTCAACGAATTGTTCCGCAACTGGTAAATAATCCCAGGTACCATCACAATAAAAATAAGAAAGAACCACCCAAAATTGATAGTAATCTGGTTTTATTTGATTGTATAACCTGCAATAAATGTATTCCTGTTTGTCCAAATGCTTCTAATTTTTCTATACCGATTGGAAAGAAAAATTTTGAATTTGTTGATTATCAATTTTCAAACGGTAAGCTTATTCCGTCAACACATCATCATTTTGTACTGGATTATGAACATCAAATTGCAAATCTGGCTGATTTTTGCAACGACTGTGGAGATTGTGATACGTATTGTCCGGAGTTCGGTGGACCGTTTATTGAGAAGCCGCGCTTTTTCTTTAATGAAAAAAACTATTCGAAGTATAAAAATGATAACGGTTTTTACTTTACTGATTCATCAACTCTGCGTGGGTGCATAGGTAAATCTGAATATGAATTATCATATATTGAAAGTGATAATAAATTTAAATGGACGAATAAGAATTTTGAACTATTTTTAGATGACAATAATAATCTGGTCGATGTTAAATTGTTAAATGATATAGATGATGGTACTAAAATTGATATGAAGGATTATTATATTATGAAAACTCTTTTCTTAGGAATAAAAAATAATAAAGAAATATATCCTGCAGTATTATTATTAAATGATTAGAAAACTAAAGATTTAATTTTTATGGAATTTATACTTAATAATATTAGTAAATCCTATAATGGTGATTCAGAATTACCACTGCTCACTTATCTCAGAGAAATTGAAGGCATCATTTCGCCTAAAGATGGCTGTGCACCACAAGCAGCTTGCGGTACCTGTACTGTTGAGCTTAACGGCAAAGCTGTATTATCATGCGTTTTTCCGATGAGCAAGGTTGAGAACGGAGTAGTAGTTACAACTGAAGGATTGGGTGAATATAAACAATCAGTGATGACAAATGCCTTTGTAGAAAAATCCGGAGTGCAATGCGGATTTTGTATTCCCGGTATTGTAATGCAGGCAAATGTTTTAATTAAAAACAATCCGGAACCATCGAGAGATGAAATTGCTAAAGCGCTTACACCAAATTTATGCAGATGTACAGGTTATAAAAAAATTATCGATGCAATAGAGTATGCCGCTGAAGCAATAAGAGAGAAACGCGAAATCCCAAAACCAAAAAGTGATGGGGAGATCGGGAAAAAACATCCTAAGTATGATGCCGATAAATTAGTGCTTGGACAATTTCCATACGTAGCTGACATAAAATTTCCTGATATGTTACACGGGGCACTTAAGTTTAGCGATCACCCGCGAGCAAAAGTTATTTCGATAAATATTGATAAAGCGAAAGATCATCCCGGCGTTATTAAAGTTTTTACTTCTAAAGATATTCCCGGCAATAGATTTACCGGGTTAATAATTCCCGATTGGCCGTTGATGATTGAAGAAGGTGAAGAAACAAGGTACGTCGGTGATATACTTGCCGGCGTGGTTGCAACCGATGTGCAAACTGCACGCAATGCCGTAAAACTTATCGATGTTGAGTATAAAATTCTTCCGCCTCTTTCCGATCCGGAATTAGCTTTAAATGAAAACAGCCCGAAGATTCATCCAAAAGGAAATCTTCTTTCCGATACTGTAATAAATCGTGGCGATGTAGAGTATGCTTTAAAGAATGCCGCTTATATTTCTGAAGGAACTTACTATACGCAATGTATTGAACATGGCTACATGGAACCTGAGTGTTCAATAGCAAAACCGGGTTCAGAGGGAGTGGAAGTTTACTCGCAGGGGCAGGGTGTTTATGAAGATAGAAAACAGCTTGCTAAAATTCTTGGCTTACCTGAAAAAAATGTCCGTGTTATATTTGTTCCAAACGGTGGCGGCTTCGGTGGTAAGGAAGATCTTTCTGTTCAGGGGCATGCAGCTATGTATGCTTACCTTCTTAAAAAATCTGTTAAAGTTTTACTAACAAGGGATGAATCGATACGAATGCATCCGAAACGTCATCCGATGAGAATGAAATATACACTCGGATGTAACAAGGAAGGTAAACTTACAGTTATTAAAGCAGATATACTTGGGGATACCGGTGCATACGCTTCTGTTGGAATGAAAGTACTCGAAAGAGCTGCCGGGCATGCAGCAGGTCCTTATCACATTCCAAATGTTGGTATCGTTAGTAAAGCTGTTTATACAAACAATCTTCCCTGTGGTGCAATGCGTGGTTTTGGTGTAAACCAGGTTGCATTTGCAATTGAAGGTTGCATAGATGATCTGTGTGAGCAAGGCGGTTTTGACCGTTGGCAATTTAGATATGATAACGCTTTGACTGAGGGTGCAATGACTGCAACCGGGCAAATAGTAAACAGAGGAGCTGGTGTTAGAGAAACTTTGTTAGGTGTAAAGGATATTTTCCTTAATGCGAAGTATGCCGGCATTGCCTGTGGCATGAAAAACACCGGCATCGGTAACGGTATTCAGGAGGAAGGAAGAGTAAAAATTGAAATTGTCTCTCCGTCTAAAGTTATTTTGCACCACGGATGGACAGACATGGGACAAGGAGTAGATACAATTGCAGTGCAGTTCCTATGTCACGAATCAGGAATAGATCCTGCTATAGTTGAAATTAAAGTTGATACAAAAGAGGAAGCTTCAGCGGGGATGACAACAGCTTCAAGGGCTACTTCTATCATCGGTAATTCAATTGCAAAAGCATGTATTCAGTTAAAAGAAGATTTAAAATCAAAATCTTTAAGCGATCTTGTTGGCAATGTGTACAAAGGACAATGGGCTTGTAATTGGACAACAAAAGTTGGCGATGATGTTGATGAAATTATAACTCACTATTCTTACAGTTATGCAACACAGATTGTTGTCTTAAATGATGATGGTAAAATTGATACTGTTTATGCTGCTCATGATGCTGGAAAAATTATAAATCCCGGTTTGTTTGAAGGACAAATAGAGGGCTCAATCCATATGGGTTTGGGTTATGCATTAACCGAAGACCTTGAGTTGGAAAACAGCGTTCCTAAAAGTACACGGTTAAGAAAGATGGGAATCTTAAGGGCAAAAGAAACTCCCAAAATGGAAGTGATAGGAATTGAAGTACCGGACCCGCACGGACCTTACGGTGTAAAGGGCGTTGGTGAAATTGGTTTGGTTCCAACAGCTGCTGCAGTTGCTAATGCTTTTTATCAATATGACGGAACCCGGTATTTTAAATTGCCGATAAAGAAAAGAGAAAAAAAGAAGGGGTAAAACATAAATACACCAACTGAACTACTAAAATAATATCATGGATTAATTGAAGTAATATTACAAATTATAATTATCTTTATAAACGTTAACACTTAAAGATTTTTATCCGAAATAGTATTAATATTTCTATTCACATTGGTATAATATGATTGTATTAAAAAATACAAATTTAATTCAATTTTATCCTCCGAAAATCTACTATAATGTTGACGTTATTATTGAGAACGAAATAATTATTGATACAGGCAGGAATGTTGGGGACAATTACAAATCTGACAAGACATTAAATCTTAATAACAAATTTATTTCAACCGGTTTAGTCTGTTCTCATAACCACTTTTACTCGGTTCTTGCACGAGGAATTTTAGCTGATATAAATACTTGTAATAACTTTCTGGACATATTAAAGAATTTATGGTGGAAACTCGACAGAGCTATTGACGAAGAATCTCTTTATTACAGTGGAATTATAGGAGCACTTGAAGCTATAAAATCCGGCACAACATCCGTGATAGATCACAATGCTTCACCGAATTTTATTTCCGGCTCACTTTCAACATTAAAAAAAGCTTTTGAAACAGCAGGACTCAGAGGAATTTTAGCCTACGAAATAACAGACAGGAACGGAATAGATGGTATGATTGAGGGAGTTAAAGAATCTATCAAATTTGCTGAAAATATAGAAAATGATAAAAGGGATTTAATTGAAACTGCTATTGGTGCACACGCTCCGTTTACACTCAGCGACAATTCTTTAGAACAAATACGTGAAGCAATAAAAACAACAAACCGTGGGCTTCACATTCACGTTTCGGAAGACGAAACCGATCCGTCTTATTCAAATCAGCAATTCGGAAAAGATGTTTTAAAAAGATTGGATAATTTTTCCCTGTTAAATAATAAATCAATTATAGCCCACGGCGTATATTTAACAGAAAATGATATTAACATTTTAAACGAAAGAGATTCTTTCTTGGTTCACAACCCAAGATCAAATATGAACAACGGTGTCGGTTATATGAACAATCTTTATAAAATTAAAAATGTCGGAATTGGAACGGACGGCATCAGCTCTAATATGTTTGAAGAAATTAAATTCGCTTTCTTTAAAAACAACGACTCCAACGGAAAATTAAATATGAATGACTTTATGAAATTTCTGCAGAACGGAAATGTGATATTGGAAAGATACTTTGATAATAAATTCGGTAAAATAGAAAAAGGTTACATTGCAGATATAGTGATTTATGATTATATACCACCGACTAATTTAGTTGATGAAAATCTTGCAGGACATTTTATTTACGGTTTTTCTTCCAGGGATGTTGAGACCGTGATAATTAATGGCAACATTGTTTATGAAAACCGGAGCTTTCCCTTTGAGACAAATTCTATTTATTCTAAAGCGAGAGCTGTAGCTAATAAAATGTGGGAAAGAATGAACCAAATTAAATAATGTTTATAAATTCAGATATAAAATATTAACTGCTTTCCCTATCTATTTCCGAAATGAGTTTTTTATTAATCTACAATCAAATGAAATAAAAGTAATGTTAGTAAATTTTATTTTGATTTCAAAAACTGGAAGAATTAAAAATTGAGACATTAAGAACATTAATCAATATCAGAAATATTTTATGAAAAAAAGATTAAGAATATTTGCGCTTGGCGGTAGCGATATATCACCTACGGGTCAAGTTGATCCAAAAACCGGGAAGTTTAAAATCCCGGATTTACCAGAACAATGGCGGCGGACTGCAGAGACATGTGAGTTGTTAGCAACAATAATTAAAAATAACCCAAACGACAATTATATTTTAACCCACGGTAACGGACCGCAAGTGGGAAGTATTATTTTACGTTCCGAATATTCAAAACCAATATTACACCCCTTACCTTTAGACATTTGTGATGCTGATACTCAAGGTGCAATGGGATATATGCTTGCACAATTGACAAATTCATTGAGTGTTATTGGGATTGATAGAATTGTCGCCGAAACTGTTACAAGAGTGGTTGTAGATCATAACGATAAGGATTTCCTAAACCCGACAAAGTTTATAGGTCCTTCTTATAAAAAGGAAGAGGCTGAAAAAATTCAATTAGAAGAAAAGCATTTAATGAAGTTCTATAAAAAAAATGATGAAGGTGAAGAACTTTGGCGTTGGGTCGTTCCTTCTCCAAAACCAATTGACATACTTGAGATTGATATAGTGGAAAGTAATATACGATCAGGGATTATACCTATTGCTGTTGGCGGAGGTGGAATTCCTGTAAGAAAAGTAATACCCGAAATACTTAATGGCGATGAAATTTATAAATGTAATTATGATATTATCTATAAAAGAAAATTTATCCAAAATCAAAAACCACTTGAAATTTATACGGGGGTTGAAGCAGTGGTTGATAAAGATTTTGCTTCAAGTTTATTGGGAACAATGCTTATTGAAAAAGCCAAAAATAGGAATGAAGAATTGGATGTTGAGCTAAATATTTTTACTGATGTTGATGGAGCTAAATTAAATTACCAAAAACATGATCAAAAAGATTTAAGGCTTTTAAGCTTACAAGAGGCTAAAGATTTGTATAATATAAATATCTTCCCTCCCGGCAGTATGGGACCCAAAATAAAATCAGCAATTAATTTTATTGAGGGCGGGGGTAAAAAAGTCCGTATTACAAAAGCAGAATTATATTATGAAACCTTAAAAGGTAATGCCGGCACAACCATCGTATATTCAAAATAGAATATCGCTTACTAAACATTACAAGAAATTGCATAACGGCTTAGAAAATAGCCCACCTACCAGGCGTATACGGCAGGACGAAGACGGAGGTCGCAACGCTTTTCGCGCTCTGCTTGTCCGAAGGACTCCTTTGGAGAGCGGCAGGTTATACCATAATTACTTTATATCTTCCTCCGGAAGCAATTGCTTGAAGTTTCTAATAGTTAATATAATTATTGTACTTTTTTTAATGCGATAGATAATTCTATATTCACCTAAAAATACTTCCCTAATTTCTTCTCGATTAGTTTCGGGTACTTTTCTCCCCCTTTGAGGATATTTTATTAAAGTTTCAACTTTGCTAAAAATTTTATTCACCAACTTCTTAGCTGCTGAGTGGTTTTCATTTGAAATATATTCAAAGATTTCTTCAAGTCTTTCGACTGAAAGTGGAGACCATATTATTTTCAAAATTATGTTCTCTTAATAAACATTTTCTTTACTTTAGAATGAGATATCCCCTTGCCGGAACTAATTTGTTCTTCAGCTATTTTTATATCTTCAAGAATTTCAATTTTATCAATCAAAGATTGGTATTCGGCAACATCTAATAAAATTGCAGAACTTTTACCGTTTTGAGTTATAATTAAAGGTCTTTTAGTTTTTTTTACTTTATTAAAAAAATAAGATATTTTTGAACGAAAAGTTGATAATGGTTGAATGTCTTGTTCTAGATGTATTCTGTGCATAATAACTCCTTAATAATATTGTACAAATAAAGGTACAAAATTATGTACTATAATTCAATAACTAAGAATATTTTAAAGAGGCATAACGGTGTTGCTTTTCACCCGTCCCCCTAAACTACAATGTTGGATAAAAAGCTACTGCCAATAATTATTTAAAATTTATGTAACAACATACTGTTTAATTACAATTTAACACGAACAACAAAAACTCAAAAACACCACAAAAACCCGCACCGTGTCAGTGGTCGATTGGAAAAGCTGGTTATACACGTTTGTTAATTGACTAAAGATCGTCTTTTTACTTCTTTTCTTATTCTGCCTTTTAATTTATCTTTTTCTGTTTCAAGATTATATTTCATTTGAAGATTTAACCAAAACCTTTCAGAAAGTCCAAAATATTCTGATAACCTTAAGGCTGTATCTGTTGTAATGGACCTTTTGCCTAAAACAATTTCATTTATTCTTCTTGGTGGAACGTTTATGTCTTTCGCTAAACGGTATTGAGATATTTCCATTGGATTTAGAAATTCTTCAAGCAAAATTTCTCCAGGGTGAATTGGTGCAATTTTATTACTCATAATATTTATCCTTTATGATAATCAATAATTTTTACTTCATAGGCACTATTATCAGTCCATCGAAAAATTATTCTCCATTTATTATTAATTCTAATACTATATTTTCCAGATAAATCGCCGGATAATTTTTCGAGTCTATTTCCCGGAGGTACTCTTAAATCATCAATTCTACCAACAGCATCAATTAAAAGCAATTTTCTGTATGCAACTTTTAGAATGGACTGAGAAAACTTTTTAACCTTTTGACGATTAAACAAATCTTCAGTGTGTTTATCTGAAAAACTTTTAATTATAAAAAATATAATAACGTTTAGCGTTATTAAAGTCAAATAAATTATTACAAATTATTTTCCAAAATAAACGTTATAGAAAAGTGTGTTCTTTGCAAAATTATTTACAAATATATTTAATAGAATAATGTTACAAGCTATGCTTACTTTTTACACCAAATCCGAAAACTTGAAAAATACCACAATGAAAAACAGCTCCCCAGCAGGTAGTATGGGACCTAAAATAAAATCAGCTATTAATTTTATTGAAGGCGGATGGTAAACCCGCCGGAATTGACAACTCGGAACCAAATATTAATGATATATCTGCCATATTATTTTTATACCATATAACGAATTGTGGTTAACCGGACGCAAGCGCCAAGATACCCTTTATATTTCGGTGAAGCCAGAACGTGTTTGCGTTCCAAGTTGAACCGCGGGTTAGGTCCGTTCAATTAATTTTTATATTTCAATATACGGACTAAAAACTATCTAGTATCCAATCCCAATTAATAAAAACAATATTAAAAATTCTATTCCGTTCGATACATTATGGGCAATAATTGGTGACACTAAACTTTTAGATTTTTCATAAAAATAAGCGAAACATAATCCAAGAATAAGTGCGTAAAGTTGTTGTCCAATAGCATAAATTAAATTACCAGACCAGAATGATGAAATATGCATCAGTGCAAATAAAACAGCAACTATTACACCGGCCACATGAATATCCCATTTTAAGAACTTAATATGCCCATTGAATTTTTTCATAAGGTAAGTCATCATCAGGCCGCGAGCTACTATTTCTTCCGAAAGCCCCGCGAACACCCACTCAAATGATAGCCAGCCTATTACATTAGGTGTATTTAAATCATAACCAGTAATTTTGCTTCCTGAAAGAATTGTTGGAAAGTGATCAACAAGTAGCATAACAACACCAAATAACATACCTACAAAGATGGCAGGCAAGATATATAAATTTTTTGATTTTAGAGTAATCCCATAACTCTTTAAACCGCCACCTAAAAGAAGCATGATTACTATAGCAAAAACCATATGAAAAAAATGGTTTATGTATAAATTTATCCAGCGATATGATTTTATTGTTTCTGGATTAAATAGCTTACCTACATATAGAGTAATAAACTCAGATAGTAAACCGATCAGCAATACAAATACAATTACTACTATTACAGGGGATACTTTTGTTTTTAAAACTTCTTTAAGACTCATTGAAAACTCCAATTTTGTTTACATTTTATTTATATAATGGCCTAACTATAACTTAACTTGCAGCCTCATAAAATATATTTATTCAATTATTTCTTAATAAATTAAATAATATAAGCTCAATTTTTTAAAGAACTTCAAATATCTCAATCATAACAATCCTGTTTCTTTATTAAACTCATTTATCAATTCATCAATCTTGGGAGTTAAACTTCTAATATTTTCCCAGTATCCGGGATAATCATCCCATTGTGCGTTTAACTCAATTAAATCTTTCTTCTGCTGCTCAATCCAAGTAAAATATTTTAAGTTGTGTATTCTCTTTTTGTCGTAATAACTTAATTCAAGCATTGACGAAGTATTTGTGCCCATTAAATTTTTATTAAATATTCTAACGGCATCGTCGTGACTAAATTTACCAAAACTATCATTTTGTTCTTTTAATCTTGATTTATATAAATCCATAGAATCAGTTAGAATAGTAAACACAATATCGCTTTCTTTCAATTCAAAATATTTTGCAAATTTTATTGCCGAAAGAATATTGGCAACTCCCGAAATTCCGATTAAATTAAGTTTGGAGATAACTTTATCAGAGACACCCATTTTAATTAAATAATCTTTTCCTTCGTCTTCATTAAATAACCTGATTATTTCCAAACAATCGTTATCGTCAATAGCAATAACAACATCGGTATTTCTCACATTATGTATCCACGGAACGTGCTTGTCACCTATTCCCTCAATTCTATGACCGCCGTATCCGTTAAGTAGTAGGGTTGGACATTGAAGTGCTTCTGAAGCAGCAATTTTAAGATGCGGGAATTGTAATTTAAGATAATCACCGGCAGCAATTGTACCCCCTGAACCTGTAGCGGAAATAAATCCTGTTATGTTACCCTTCGAATTATAATTTTTCTTAAACACTTCTTCAACAGCGTTTCCTGTGATTTCAAAGTGCCATAGGTAATTTCCAAATTCTTCGAACTGATTAAATATTTTTATGTCTTTCCTTGTAGCTTTTAACTCCCAACATTTATCAAATATTTCTTTAACATTACTTTCACATCCGGGTGTAGCAATAACTTCACCGGCAAGATTACTCAGCCATTCAAATCTTTCTTTGCTCATTTCTTCGGGCAGTATAGCAATTGATTCACAACCTAATAATGCTGAATTAAAAGAACCACCTCTGCAATAATTGCCCGTTGACGGCCATACTGCTTTTTGCGATGTTGAATCAAAATTACCTGTTACCAATGAAGGAGCTAAGCACCCGTATGTTGCACCAACTTTGTGTGTACCTGTTGGAAACCACTTGCCGACTAATGCAATAACTTTTGCTTTTATACCTGTCAGTTCCGGAGGCAACTCAATGAAATTAACATCACCGTACCCACCACCTGATTCTTTCGGTTCATTTTTCCAAGTAATTCTAAAAAGGTTCAATGGATTTAGGTCCCACATTCCCACATTCTTTAAACGATCAACAATTTCTGAAGGAATCTTTGATGGATCCTTCATTTGTTCATAAGTGGGATAAATGATATTTTTTTCAATACATCTTTGAATATTATTCTTACGTGCTGTTTCATTAATTTTTAACTCAATCATTTCATATCTACATTTAGTTTTTAAAATTTTAAGTTATCAATTATATAATCAATATCTGCTTCAAAAGATTTTGGGAATTTAATAGATTTTAAAGCAGTATCAATATCTTTAAGTCCATGCCCGGTTAAAAGTAAAACTACGGATTTATTTTTAGAAATATTTTCCCTTAGTTTTAGAAACCCGGCAAATGATGCTGCAGAAGAAGGCTCGCAGAAAACTCCGCTCATTTTTGAGAGTCGATGTTGTGCAAACATAATTTCTTCATCACTAACTAATACCATTTCACCTTCAATTGTTTTTAAATCATTTACGGCAGTATATCCGTTACGTGCAACATTAACCGAAATAGAATCTGCAATAGTAGAAGCTTTATAGTTAAAATTAAACACGTTATTATAAAACGCATCATAAATGAATGAGCTGTTTTCAGCCTGCACACCAAAAATTTTAGGGATTTTATTTATTATGCCTAAATACTTTAAATCGTTAAAACCTTTTATAACTCCGCTTAAAACAACCCCGTCTCCTACAGGTAAGAATATATAATCTATTTTTTTTCCAAGCATCTGCTCATTTAATTCAAAAGAAACTGTTTTCTTTCCTTCAATTGTCATTGGATTATAAGCTGTATTGCGATTAAGAAATCCTGTCCTTTGTGAAAATTTTAATGAAAGATCAAATGCTTTATCATAATCTCCTTTTATTGGAATTAGCTCGGCACCGTACTGAAGACACTGTACCAATTTTGCTTTCGGAGCTGATTCGGGCATAAAGATAAAAGCTTTTTGTTCCGCTGCTGCTGCTATTCCAGCCATTGAAGAAGCTGCATTACCTGTGGAGGCTACTACTATTTCATTTACATTATTTTTTTTAGCAAAGGCTGAAACCAAATATGATGCTCTATCTTTAAAAGACCCTGTCGGATTTGTACCATCAAATTTTAAGTAAATGTTATCTATCCTGTATTCATTTTGAATATTTTTTGCTTCTATAAGGGGAGTATTGCCAACACTAATTGAGGGAAAATATTTTTCTTCAACAGGTAGAAAATCAAAAATATTAATTTTCTCTTTATCTTTTACAGAATTTTTTAATCTTGCAGGCAATTGAACTTTTAGAATCCCTTTTAACGGTTTGCCTTCAATATTATCTTCGCGACATTTAGGACAAAGCATTAAATTTTTTTCTATATTATAAACTTGTCCGCATATATCACATTTATATTTGAAGTCATCTTTCATTACAATATTACATTGTTAATGACATTATTGCTTTTGCAGTATGCAGTCTGTTTTCAGCCTCATCAAAGACAATTGAAATATCAGGATTATCTAAAATTTCATCGGTCACTTCGTGTCCTCTGTCAGCGGGTAAAGCATGCATAAGTTTTACATTTTTATCTGCAAGTTTAATTTTGTTCTCATCGCAAATCCAATTCCTATATTTTTCTAAATTTGCTTTCATTTCTTTTTTACTTTCTTCTTCGTTTTGAAGATATTCATTAGCATCATAATAACCGAATCCGCCCCAATTTTTAGGAATAACAATCTGTGCACCTTCAAAAGCTTCTTCCATATTATTTGTAAACTTTAAACTACCACCGCCATCTTCGGCATTCTTTAGTGCTTTATCCACAATATTTTTGCTTAACGGAAATTCTTTTGGGTGAGCTACGGTAACGTCTATTCCGTAACGCGGAAAAAGTAGTATCTGTGTTTGAGGTACTGATAATGGCTTAGAATGTGTATCTGCATATGCCCACGAAACAGTTACTTTTAAACCTTTAGTATTTTTTCCGAAATACTCAAAAATTGTCATTAAATCTGCCAGCCCTTGAAAGGGATGGTAAATATCATCTTGAAGCGACATAACAGGTTTAGTAGAATACTTTGCCATTTCTTTTAGATATCCATTTCCGATAGTGTAAAAACAATTTCTTGATGCTATACCATGTCCCATTCTTGAAAGAATGATCGCAGTATCTTTTGGAGTTTCACCGTGGGAAAGCTGCATTTTATCTGAAGTAAGATCGTGAGCGTGTCCCCCTAATTGAGTCATCCCGGCTTCCATAGAATTTCTAGTACGCGTGGACTGTTCAAAAAATATCATGAATAACGTTTTGTCGCGTAAATATCTTGTTGGTATTTCGTTTGCAAATTTTTCTTTTAAATCTAATGCTGTGTTAAAAACTGTATCTAACTCTTGATTCGACCAGTCATCACAAGTAAGGAAGTGTTTCCCTTTCAATTTTGATGTCATATTTTGAGCCTCAATATTTAGAAAAAAAAATTAAATAATAGAACAATAGTATGCATAAAATGCAGAAGCTTTAACAAGATGTTCAATTGGGACCTTCTCATTCGGGGCATGGGCCATAACTTCATTTCCCGGACCGAATCCAATTACAGGGATATCATAAATTCCATTTATTACAACTCCATTCGTAGAAAAAGTCCATTTATCAACAACAGGACTTTCACCAAATAATTCTCGATAGGTTTTAACTCCATTTTGAATAACATGGTGATTTTCTTCAATTACCCATGTCGGATAATATTTTTCCATTCCATATTTCAATCCGGTATAAGCTTTTTCTTTATAGTTTAATAATTCAACCTTTGCATTCATTCCACTTACTATCTCTTCAATTTGATTTAAAGCTAAATTTTTATCCTCACCTTTTGTAAGTCTTCTATCAAGATGAAATTTACAGAAATCAGAAACGGCACATAGAGAGGGACTTTTTGATACAATTTCAGAAATCGTTACAGAACCTTTACCGAGAAATTCTTCAGATATTAATCTTTCATTAAGCTTTTCAATTTCTAATGCTGCTTTGGATGCCATATAAATTGCATTCTTTCCTCTCTCCGGAGCAGAGCCGTGTGCAGAGAGTCCGTAAAAAGAAACCTCTATTTCCATTCTTCCTCTATGTCCACGATAGATATTCAAGTTTGTCGGTTCTGTTACAATTACATAATCCGGTTTAATTTTATCCTCTTCAACTATATATTTCCAGCATAATCCGTCACAGTCTTCTTCCATAACTGAAGCAACAAAATAAATGGTAACATCATTTGTTAAACCCAATTCCTTTAATATTTTTCCTGCTGTAATAAATGCTGCCGGTCCTCCGGTCTGATCTACGCTGCCACGACCCTGAACATAACCGTCTTTAATTTCTCCTCCAAGTGGATCGAAATCCCATTGATCAATATTTCCGAGATCAACCGTATCAATGTGTCCGTCTATTGCAATAATTTTTTTGCCGTTGCCGATTCTGCCTATCACATTTCCTAAACCGTCAATTCTCACTTCATCAAAATTGGCATCTTCCATCATATTTTTTATTAGAGATGCTACTTCCTTTTCACAGCTGCTTAATGATTTGTGTTGAATTAGTTTTGAGAGATTTGTTGAAGTATATGTTTCATATTTACTAGCAAGATCAAAAATTTTTTCTGAAAGATTCATATTCCAACACTATATAATTATGATAAAAATATTTCTCAATAAATAAGTAAAAATAATATAAATTATTGTAAAAATAAGCTGTTGGTTTCTTGCTAGCGTTACATTCTCATCTATTATGGATATTTGTTAGACATTAAATTTGGTTATATTTTAACACAATAATTTTTATTATATAAATTAGTTTATGGTTGCACTTAATTTTTGGAATTTCATTTTCGCAGAATTAAAAGCTGACAAAAAAATTGCAATACTTATCGTTGCCGATTCTTCAAACTCTTCACCCGGACGGCAGGGTTTTAAAATGGCAATTGCTGAAAATTCGGAAGTTTTTGGTACTATTGGCGGGGGAATTATGGAAAATGATATTTCTGAATTTACACTAGATTTAATGAATTCAGAAAATGATACAGCAATTAAACGACTATTCCACAGCAACACATCTATTCATCAGAAATCCGGTTTAAATTGTGGAGGCAGACAAACAGTAATTATAAAAATATTAACAAAAAAACATCTAACAAAAATTGGACAAATAATTGAAAATTTAGCTCAAAGAAAAAAAGGGGAATTACTTATTAGTGAATCTGATTTTAGTTATAGCAATAATTCTAATTTAACTAAAATTCATTTTAAGGATGAAGAAACAAATTGGGAGTATAAAGAACAAGTTGGTTTTATTGAGACTGCTTATGTAATTGGAGGTGGGCATATAGGTTTGGCTGTATCAAAAATTATAAAATCACTTGGTTTTTATGTTGTTGTATTAGATAATCGAGCTGACGTATATACAATAAAACAAAATATTTATGCTGACAAAATAATTATTTGTAAATACAATGAAGTCGGCAGTAAAATAATTGAGGGTAATAAATCATTTATAATTATAACTACTTCTAATTATTTAAGTGATATCGTTGCTTTAAAATCAGTGATTAATAAAAATGTTAAATATATAGGTCTAATGGGGAGCAAAAGAAAAATAAAAACCATCTTTAATTCATTAACTGAAGAAGGGATAGATAAAAAACTTTTCTCAAAAGTTCATACACCAGTTGGTTTGGAAATAGAAGCAGAAACGCCCGAAGAGATAGCCGTAAGCATTGCTGCAGAAATTATAAAAGTAAAAAATTCGGTAACCGTCGGCCTTTACACCGACATGAAGTTATAATTGTTATACTTTTAATTCGCAGACATAAAGTCTGTGGTTACAATTTTATAATTTGTTCCTCATCAGCAAATAATAAACACCAAAAGCCATAGCAAAACCGACGAACCAAGCATAATCATACAGGAAACTTACTTGAGGAACAATTAAACCTATTAAAGCTATAAAAACTCCCGCACAAAGAGCAATTATTCCTTTTGGATTAAAACCCTTTTTGTATTCGTAAATTCCATTTCTTATGTATAAATCTTTTACTTCTAACTTTTGTTTTCTGATAATAAAATAATCACAAATCAGTATTCCCGCTATCGGTCCCAAAAAACTCGAATAACCGATAAGCCAACCGAAAATATACGCGCTGAAATCAGAGAGCAGTTTCCACGGCATCATAACAATTCCGATTACAGCAGTGATAAGTCCCCCTCTTACAAAATTAATTTTCTTCGGAAATAAATTTGCAAAATCGTTTGCCGGCGATACAACATTCGCTGCAATATTAGTAGTAAGGGTTGCGATAATTAATGCAACAAGAGATATAAAAATTAAAACCGGGCTTTCAAATTTTGAAAGCAGAATAATCGGGTCCCAAATTGCCTCGCCGTATATTACAATCGTTGCTGAAGTTACTGCAATACCGATAAAAGAAAAGAAAGCCATTGTTGGCGGAAGCCCGATTGCTTGCCCGAGTATCTGCGACTTTTGACTTTTAGCATATCTCGTAAAATCCGGTATGTTAAGCGAAATAGTAGCCCAGTACCCGACCATCCCGGTTAAGGACGGTACAAAAAATTTCCAAAAATCCAAAGATGTTGCAAATTTGCTTGGCTGACTCAAAATTGGTCCGAACCCGCCGCCGTTTTTATAAGCCCAAATCAATAGACCTAACGCTGTTAAAAGTAAAAACGGTGCAGCAAAAGATTCCAACCATTTTATTGATTCAGTACCTTTTACAATAAAGTAAACATTCATTCCCCAAAAGATCATAAATCCAACAGCAGGACCCCAAGAAAAAAAAGCCCACTGTGGAAGGAGTAAAATAATCAATGAGTTTAATGCCTGTCCCCCAATCCATGTTTGAATTCCGAACCATCCGCAAGCTACTACTGCCCTTAACAATGCGGGTATATTTGAACCTAAAGTACCGAAAGATGCTCTTGCAAGAATAGGAAACGGAATACCGTACTTTGTTCCTGCGTGTGCGTTAAGCACCATCGGTATTAAAACTATTGCATTACCCAAAGTAATTGTAAGAAGAGCCTGCCACCAATTCATTCCTCCTGCAATTAGTCCGCTTGCGAGTAAGTAAGTGGGAATGCAAACGCTCATCCCGATCCACAATGCTGCAAAATTATATGTTCCCCATGTTCTCTCATTAACTTTTGTAGGGGCTAAATCCTCATTAATTAAAGGGCTATCCCCAATATTTGATAAATCAGTTTCTATCAATTCGGAATTAAAAAGAGAACTCATAATTATTCCTTTTTAATGAAAAAAATATTATTAATGTTTTGTAGAGACGTTATATCCTTTTACGTTCGTCCAAGACGAACTTCACCGGACAAGTATAACGTCTTTACTTTAGATAACCCTAAATTTATTTTTTTATTTCTTTTATCGCATCAAACAAAATATCTATTTCTTCATCCGTGTTATAAAAGTGAGGAGCAATTCTAATTCCCGTACCTGGACGAAAATCAATCATTATATTTTTATCCGAAAGTTCTTTTGAAATTTCGAACGAGTTAGGCATATCTATTGAAACAGTACCGCCTCTTAAATTAAGGTCTTTAGGTGTGTTAATTTTGTAACCTGCTGATTCTGCTTTTTCAATTATTATTCCGGTTTGATGAATTGATTTATTTCTGATTTTATCAATACCAATTTTGTTTATTATTTTCGGTCCTTCCTGTGCGGCATAAAATGAAGGAATCGTCGGTGTGCCGTTCATAAATCTATAAGCTGAGTTTGTATATTTCATTTCTTTTTCAAAGGCAAACGGATTTTTGTGAGCAAGCCAACCAGTAACTTCTGGTTCAAGTTTTTCACGCAGCTCCTGTTTCACCCATAAAAATGCACCGCCGGGTCCTCCGCACAACCACTTTAACACGCCGCCCATCAAAATATCAACACCCAATTCATTAACATCAACTTCTACCGTACCCACCGAATGATAGGCATCGAGCACTACTATCGCACCTACCGAATGTGCTTTTTTAACTATAGATTTAATATCCATTTTGTAGGCATTTTTAAAAAGAACGTGAGAAACTGGAACAAGCAATGTATTTTCATCAATTGTTTCTATTAATTTTTCTGTCGGCGGGGTAAATCCGTCTTCCGATTTAATAATTTGAATTTCGGCACCTTTGGATTTTGCTAATTTTTGGTAAACGTACATATCGGAGGGAAATTCGAGATCCGTATAAATTACTTTATTTCTTTTGCCTTCAAATTTAAATGATGAAATAATTATTGATTGAATCAATGAAACATTCGGGTGCATTGTAATTTCGTTTAGCCCTGCACCTATGAGTGGGGCTATTAAATTACCTGTCGTCAATGATAACTCCCACCACGATTCCTGCCAGGCTTTTACACCCAAGTTTGCCCAAGAATCAGCGTACTCTTTCATTTTTTCGTATACGCCCCTGGGCATTGCACCGAGTGAGTTTGAAATAAGGTAAGTTGATTTCTGCAAGATCGGAAATTCATCCCGCCATTTTAAAAGTTCGTCTGTATATCTTTCCATATATTCCGTCTAAAAATATTTGAATATAGTTTTAATGTATGAAAAAATTAATAATAATTTAAGAAAGATTTGTTTTTCTCAAAAAGATTCATTGAAAATGAAACACATACTTAGAAAAAGATCATTTTTCTATTACGGTATTTATCCAGTCTTTAAAGCGATGAAGATATTTCCATAGCTGCTCAATATCTTTCTCTTTATAAATATTTCCACTATATGAAACAGCATTTTTATGATCGATTAGCCTGTAAAGCTGATGTAGAGCTTTTTTATTTTTTTCAGAGGATGAAACAATTTCTTCAAGTTGTAATTATCTCAAGATGGTTATCACCTCGGGACTTAACACCGCCATATTTTATACTTATAGTGTCGGCAAATACAATTGCAGAGTGAACGATTAATACACCCGCAGCATTCCAGCTCTGCTGTTCCATTGATGCTTTAGCTCCTTTATAAAAATCCTTCGCAATAATAAGATAATTTTCTGCTTGAGCTTTATCGATAGAAACACGCTTTGTCTTTTTAACCATTCGCTAATACTTTTATAGATTTACCGTACAATACAATTCCGTCCTTCAAAATTTCATTAATTGGCGGTTGATTTAATTTTGCTTTTCTTTTAAATCCATTTGGAGAAATAAAAAACGGGGAAATTGTTGCTCCATATTGTCTTTTTATCGAAGGAGATAATTCCTCTAATTTTTTCATTATCATTTCACGATATGATGTATCGGAATAGACAAAACAAATGTCTATGTCACTCTCTATACTTTCTTCCTTCCTTGCCACACTTCCAAATAGAATTATGCTTTCAGAATTTTTACTTGTATTCCTGATTATCTTTTTAGATAATAGTTTTAAGTAGCTTCTTTCTAATTCAAGAAGTGTTAGAATTCCCTCTTTAACTATGAGGTGTTCTCTATTAAGGCTGAAAAAATGATCTCTGCCTCCTCTTTGTCTGAAGACGATGGAAAGATTTTCTAAATTTGTTAGAGCTTGCAGACAAGCTTTCGGACTGATCCCTGCAAGGCGTGCAATTTTCCTTCCGGAGAGACCGATTTTTGAATCCTGCATTGCCCTTAATACTGCAATTTGTGATGAGCCGTTCAATACCTGGTCTAAAACACGATAAAATATCATATTTAATTGTTTACCTTAGGAAACATATGTTTACTGTTGGAAACAAAAATAATTAAATAATCTTGAATCGTCAAGTGAAAACAGTAGCAGACTTCAATAGATTTTTTGTTCCTCCGCTGATATTTGATAATCAGTTTATTATTCAACATTCCTTTTGCATTATAATAGGAACTTATAAAAAGTTTCTTCAGGAAGTTTACTTACGAGTTTAGCTAACGTGCAACTATTGGTTGATACGGAAAGGCACTACCCCAAAGAGTTTAAAATAAGGTAAGTTGATTTATGCAAGATTGGAAATTCATCCCGCCATTTTAATAGTTTATCTATATTTAATTTTCTTTTAGTTTCTTCCATAAAAACAATCTTAAAGATTTTTTTTACTGCCACGCAGTTCCGTATGTATCTCTTTTTATGAATTTACCTCTTCCGGGTTTTCCTAAGAATTCATTATCCTTTACAATTATTTCACCACGCGAAATAACTGTTTCGGCGTTTCCTTTTATTTTCCTGCCTTCGAACATTGAGTAATCCGTGCACATATGATGTGTACTTGCGGAGATTGTGTATTCTTTTTTAGGATCCCAAATCACAATATCAGCATCAGTTCCTATAGCAATGGTGCCTTTTCTCGGATACATACCAAACATTTTTGCGGGGTTGGTCGAGCAAAGTTCTATCCATCTGTTTAAAGATATTCTTCCTTCACTAACGCCGCCGCTAAATAGAAGTTGTAGTCTGTGTTCAATTCCAGGCCCACCGTTAGGTATTTTTGTAAAGTCACCTATCCCGAGTTCTTTTTGTTCTTTAAAGCAAAACGGGCAGTGATCGGTAGAAACTATTTGAAGTGTGTTTTTCTTTAATCCCGCCCAAAGTTTATCCTGATGCCATTTCTCTCTTAACGGAGGAGTAAAGACAACTTTTGCGTCTTCAAAGCCGGGTTTGTTCATATCGTCTTCTATTGATAAGAAAAGATATTGCGGGCAGGTTTCTGCATAAGCGGGCAGACCTTTGTCTCTTGCTTCCGCAACTTTTTCAAGCGCATCATTTGATGATAAGTGAACAATATAAATAGGTGCGTCCGCCATTTCAGCTAAAGCAATGGCTCTGTTTACTGCTTCCGCTTCGGCTGTTGTGGGACGTGTTAACGCGTGATATATTGGTGCTGTTTTTCCTTCAGCTAAAGCCTGCTGAACAATTACATCAATAACATCTCCGTTCTCTGCGTGCATGCAAACTAAAGCCCCCGTTTTTGAAGTATGTTTTAACGCCTTAAAAATTGTTGCATCATCAACCATTAAAACACCGGGATAAGCCATAAAAAGTTTGAAACTTGTAACACCTTCTTTAACCATATCGCTCATATCTTCAATGTCAGCATCAGGCAGATCTGTAATAATCATATGAAGACCGTAATCTGTGGTTGCTTTACCTTCTGCTTTTGCCCACCAGGTATCAAGTGCTTCGCGCATTTTGTTTCCCTTAGTTTGAATGGCAAAATCGACAATGCATGTTGTACCACCGTAAGCTGCTGCACGGGTGCCGCTTTCAAAATCATCGCAAGTTTTTGTTCCAGCGAAAGGCATATCAAGGTGAGTGTGTGCGTCAATTCCACCTGGAATTACATATTTGTCCTTTGCGTCAATAACAATGTCGGCATCAATTTTTAAGTCTTTTCCTATTGTTGTTATTTCTTCTTTTTCTATGTAGATATCCGCAAAGTAGTCTTGTTCTGCGGTGATAATTCTTCCGTTCTTAATTAAAGTTGACATATTTCGCTCCTCTAAGCTATCAGCTGTCGGCTTTCAGCTTTTTAATTAAAGTTGCTCGCATTTTTTTTATTTCAATTATTTTTTCTATTAAATCTTTTGATTGTTCTGTGTTTGTTATTCCTATATCAGTACTTAAAATTAATAAATATTCTACTTCTGAAGCAGAACCCATTACTATCTGTAAAAACCTTGCAAAATCTACATCACTTCCCCTTCCCCATCCTTCTGCTATGTTTGTAGGAATTGATGAAGTTGCTCTTCTAATTTGGGATGATAATCCATATAATTCACTTTTAGGAAAGTTCGAAGTTATTTTATAAGTCTCCAAAGTAAATAAATGAGCTTTTTCCCAAACTTTCAAATTTCTAAAGTTTTGTAATAAAATCCCAAATTTTTTAACTGATAGCTGAAAGCTGACCACTGACAGCTAATGAATAACTATCCCGTGCTTTTTCTGAAATTCAGCTAAATTTTCCCAAGTAAGTTCTTTGTCTTCGTCTTTAAATTGGCTCACTAATTCGTTCCAGGTTTTAGTTTCACTGCTGTCGTCTTTTCTTTCCATTGTAATACAGCCTTCAACAGGACAAACTATAGCACAAAGGTCACAGCCAACGCAATCTTCTTCTCTTACTACGGTCTTGTTATGTCCGTTTACAGGTATTAAATCAATACACTGATGTGCACCGTCTTCACAGGCGACGTAACATAAATTACAATGAATACACTTATCCTGGTCAATTCTTGCTGTAGTTTTATGAAGAAGATTAAAGTTTCCGAAGTCGTCAATTCTTTGTAATGACTTTCCTCTTACTTCATCTAGTGTTTTAAATCCTTTTTCATCCATCCAATTTGATAGCCCATCTATCATATCTTCGACAATTCTGAAACCGTAATGCATTACCGCAGTACAAACCTGAACCGACGTAGCGCCGAGTAAAATAAATTCTAATGCATCTTTCCAATTATTTATTCCGCCTATTCCGGAAATAGGCAGCCCAACTTCGGGGTCTCTCACAACTTGAGAAACTAAATGTAGAGCAATAGGTTTAACAGCCGGACCAGCGTAACCTCCGTGACTTCCTTTGCCGGCAACCGAAGGTTGGATTTCAAGTGTATCAAGATCAATTCCTATAATACTATTAATTGTATTTATCAAGGAAAGCCCGTCAGCATTTGCCTGTTTTGCTGCACGTGCAGGATAAATTATATCGGTAACATTCGGAGTTAATTTTACTAAAACCGGTATTGTCGAAACTTCAGTTACCCATTCAGTAATCATTTTGCAATATTCAGGTACCTGCCCTACCGCCGCGCCCATGCCTCTTTCACTCATTCCGTGTGGACAACCGTAGTTCAGTTCAATTCCATCGCAGCCTGTATCAACTGTTCTTTTAACTATATCCTGCCAGGTTTCTTTTTTTGATTCAACCATTAACGAAACAATAACAGCCCTGTCAGGCCACAGTTTTTTAGTTTCGGCAATTTCTTTGAAGTTAGTATCGATGTGTCTGTCGCTTATTAATTCAATGTTATTCAATCCTGCTAACTTAACCCCGTTTAGATCAAATCCTCCGTAACGATTGCAAACATTCATCACTGGTTCGCCGATTGTTTTCCAAACAGTTCCGCCCCAGCCTTGCTCAAAAGCTTTGCAGTTTTGATATGCAGTATTTGATGGAGGCGCTGAAGCCAGCCAAAACGGGTTAGGTGATTTTATTCCCCCGCAATTAATTGAAAGATCAGCCATAAAAACCTCTGATTAATTTTTAACTTTTTTCCAAAAGGAAATTATCTATTCCGTGTGCAGCCATTTTACCGTCGTAAGCAGCATTAACGACTTCTTGACCTCCGTTTATACAGTCACCGCCGGCAAAAATTTTATTATTACCTGTTTGATATGTTTCACTGTCAACAACAACTTTCCCTTTTTCAATTTTTATTCCTTCTACATCATTTAAGAAATTGTTGTTTATATTTTGACCTACAGCTTTAATTACCATATCAACCGGTAAAATAAATTCTGAATTTGGAACAACATTTATTTCTCTTTTACCTTTTTCATTTCTTTCACCCAATTCAACTTTTACACATTCAATACCCTCGACAAATTTTTCTCCGATAATTCTCTTTGGCATAGTCTCAAAAAGAAAAATAACTTCGTCGCTTTTAGCAATTTCATATTCAAAATCATAGGCGGACATATCATCGATTCCTCTTCGATAAATAATATAAACTTGTTCCGCTCCCAATCTCTTTGCTTCTGTCACTGCATCTATTGAGGTATTGCCCGCACCTATTACCGCTACTCTTTTACCGACATTTACATCAGACCATTTTTCATTTTTAACTTCTTCTATAAAATCTAATGCATTTACTACTCCTGTTAATTCTTCACCGGGTATTCTTAGTTTTGTAGCATCACCCAAACCTATACCTATAAATACTGCATCGTGTATGTTATAAATTTCTTCAATCGAAATAGTCTTGCCTACTCGTACACCCGTTGAAATTTCTACGCCAAGGCTTTTAATAAAATCCACTTCCTTCAAACTGTCTGCCTGTCTTAATTTATACGGGGCAATTCCCCAAGTATTCAATCCTCCGGGTACTTTGTTTGATTCGTAGATTTTTACATTGTATCCCAAAAGAGAAAGCTCCGCTCCACAGGCTAATCCGGCTGGACCAGAACCGATAATACCGACACTCTTTCCGTTTTTATCTTTTTGAGTAAAAAGCCGCGGCAAATCCGAATTAAAATAATTTTCTATTACAAATCCTTGAAGTCTACCGATTTCGATCGGCTTTTCTCCTTTTTCAACGTAAACGCAGGCACCTTCGCACAGCTCTTCGACCGGACAGGCTTTAGCACAAGTAAGCGGCACCCAGTTAGAATAGAATATCGTTTTAGCCGAACCAAGCAAATTATCTGTGGCAATTTTTTTTATAAAAGTAGAAATATCTATATGTGTAGGACACGCCTTCATACAAGGAGAATCATAACAATAAAGACATCTGTTTGCCTCAGCCACTGCAGAATTTTTTGTAAGCGGAGGATGTAGTTCTGCAAAATTCTTTTCGTATTCTTCATTGGTTAATTTATTTGCAATATTTTTCATAGGTTATTAATTTTCATTATAAAAGTAAAAAAAGGATATATAGATGTTTTTAAGCTACCGTTTTTTGAGCATGTACAACCTTGCTTAATGAATTATCTAAACACTTTAGGAAATCACTTACTTCACTTTTAGTTATATTCAGCGGTGGAGCTATTCTTACAACGTTACCGTATAAACCCCCTTTACCGATAAGCACTTTTTCTTTTTTCATTTCTTCAAAAAGATTATTTACCACTATTTTATCAGGTGTTTTATTTTCACCTACGAACTCAAGTGCCTGCATAAGTCCCATTCCTCTCACATCTCCTATTCCAGGATATTTTTCTTTTAAAGATTCTAAACCCTCTCTTAAAAATCCGCCAATTTCGTGTGCATTGTCAGCAAGATTTTCTTCTTCGATAACCTGAATTGTCGCAAGCGCAGCAGCCATTGAAACAGGATTACCTCCAAAAGTAGAAATTGTTAATCCAGTAAAACTATCTGCAATTTCTGTTCGTGCTATTGTTACACCAAGAGGAGCCCCGTTTGCAATTCCTTTAGCAAAGGTCATTATATCGGGTTCAACTTCCCAGTGCTGAATACCGAACATTCGTTTTCCAGTTCTTCCAAAGCCTGTTTGAACTTCATCGCAGATAAAAACACCGCCGTATTTTTTAATAATAGGTAAAACTGTTTTAAAATATTCTTTGGGAGGAGTTATAAATCCGCCAACACCTTGTATTGGTTCAGCCATAAAGGCTGCGATCTCTCCCGTAGTTGTAGTTAAAATAAGCTCCTCAATATCTGTTGCGCACTTAAGTTCACAACTGGGATATTCCAAACCAAAAGGACATCTGTAACAATACGGACTGACAGCATGTTTAATTCCGCCCATAGAGCTACCATGTCTCCAAGCTGAATGTGCGGTTAAATTCATTGCCAACATTGACCTTCCGCTGTAGCCATGGCGTAATGCTATTATCTCTTGTTTCTTTGTGTAGTGCTGAGCAATAAATACAGCAGTCTCGTTCGCTTCGGTTCCGCTGCTTGTAAAAAAACTTTTCTGTAGTTTTCCGGGAGTAATCTGAGCTAATTTTTCTGCAAGGGAAACAATGTTTTCATTCGGATAAAGTGTTGATGTATGCTGAAGCTTTTGGGTTTGTTCTGCTATTTTATCTCTTACCTTCGGATTGCAGTGACCTACACTTACGGTAAGAATGCCGCCGAAGAAATCTAAATATTTATTACCTTCAACATCGTAAACATAAGAACCTTCTCCTCTTTCAATTACAAGCGGTTCTTTGTAATAATTAGCAACACTTGGAAAAAGATAATCTTTATGTTTTTGAATTATTTCGTCTTTCTTCATTACAACTCCAAATTAAAACTTTTAAATTCGCGTTAATCCGCAAAACTTGCCTACCTGGCGGCAGACAGGTTCTATTTTTCCTTAATCAAGCAGCTATATTTTTGTAATTGCTTCATATGTTTCCGGTCTTCTGTCTCTGTAAAACTGCCAAACATCTCTTACTTCCTGTATTTCGTCAAGATTCAAATCGGCAACAACAATTTCATCTTTATCGCGGCCGGCCTTTGTAATTATTTTTCCTCTCGGCGAACAGAAATAACTGCTTCCGTAAAACTCACCAATATTCCAGGGTGGTTCCATCCCAACACGATTTATCGCACCAACGAAATAACCGTTTGCCACAGCGTGTGCAGGCTGCTCAAGTTCCCACAGATATTCTGAAAGTCCCGCAACAGTAGCCGAAGGGTTAAAAACAATTTGTGCACCGTTTAAGCCGAGCACTCTAGCGCCTTCAGGAAAATGCCTGTCATAACAGATGTAAACACCTATATCGGCAAAAGCAGTTCTGAATACAGGGTAGCCCAAATTTCCCGGTTTGAAATAAAATTTTTCCCAAAATCCGGGATTACAATGAGGAATATGATGCTTGCGATATTTACCCAAATACTTTCCGTCCGCATCTATAACGGCTGCTGTATTGTAGTAAACGCCCGTAATTTCTTCTTCGTAAATAGGAACCACTATTGCCATATTATGTTTCTTTGCGAGTTCCTGCATAAGTTTTGTTGTCGGCCCTTCGGGTATTTTTTCTACCATCGAATACCACTTTGTTTCCTGTTCTGCGCAAAAATACGGTCCGTAAAACAACTCCTGCAGACAGAGAATTTGAACACCTTTTTGTGCGGCTTCTTCAATCATTTTTACGTGTTTGTCAATCATTGATTGTTTAATCTTTTCAATAGGTTGTTCCGTTGATGTTGAAAGAGTCGCTTGAATAAGTCCGCCTTTTACAATGTTTGCCATATTTTTCCTTTTAAAAATTTAATTAACTCATCCAATTTGTTTTCGATTCAGGATTCCATTTTGTAGTAATCTTTTTTGACTTTGTTAAAAACTCTATTGAGCTTTTACCGGTAATATCTCCAACACCGAACATTGATTCATTCCATCCGCCGAAAGAAAAAGGCTCGCGTGGAACGGGAACGCCGATGTTCACACCGATCATACCCGCACTTGCTTTTTCAGCAACATATCTTGAAGCGCCTCCACTTTGAGTGAATACCGAAGCTGCGTTTCCGTATGGAGAACTGTTTTCAATTTCCAATGCTTCATCTATTGTTTCGCTCCGCATAATTGAAAGCACGGGACCAAATACTTCTTCCTTTGCTATTTTCATCCCTGGTTTTACAAAATCAATTACAGTGGGACCCACATAAAAACCGTTTTCTTTTCCCTTGACTATGGCGTTGCGTCCGTCAACCAAAATTTTTGCCCCCTGTTGTTCGGCTTCCGTTATATAATTTTCAATTCTCTCCTTTGCAGCTTTTGAAATTACGGCACCAAGATTTTCGCCGGGAATAATTTTTCTTGCTTCTTCGCAGATCTTTTCAATAATGTGATCAACTGCACCAACGCCAACCATTGCAGAGGCAGCCATACACCGCTGACCCGCGCATCCGCTCATTGAAGCGGCAACATCGGAGGCAGTCATTTCCACATTAGCGTCTGGTAGAACTATTAAATGATTTTTTGCACCGCCCAAACACAAAGCTCTTTTTAATTTTGAAGTCGCTCTGGCGTAAACAATTTTAGCAACCTTTGTAGAACCTACAAAAGTTACACCGTCAATGCCCGGATTATCGCAAATTGCTTCGACTATTTCTTTTTGTCCGTGAACAATATTAAAAACACCGTCCGGTAATCCGGCTTCTTTTAAAAGATCAGCTAACCTGTTTGCACTTAAAGGAACCTGCTCCGAAGGTTTTAAAATCATAGTGTTGCCGAGAACAAGCGCATTTGGTAAAGTCCAATTAGGAACCATATTAGGGAAATTAAAAGGAGTGATTGAGGCAATAACACCGACAGGGAATTTTTCAATTCTGCACTCAACTCCTTTGCTTACCTCGAGCACTTCGCCCGAAACCAATTGAGGCATTGAGCAGGCGAACTCAGTCAATTCAATACTTTTTAATACCTCGGCTTTAGCTTCGGAATAAGTTTTACCGTTTTCTTCGCTTACAAGGTTTGTTAAATCTTCTGCATTTTCTTCAAGTAAATTTCTGTATTTGAAGAAGACCTGTACTCTTTCTTTTATGGGTTTTTGTGACCAAGATTTAAACGCATCCCTTGCAGAATCAACTGCTTTATTCAATATAGAGGAAGATGAAATAGGTACTTGAGAAATTATTGTTCCGTCGATAGGTGAATAAACATCCAATACTCCATTGCTGCCTGGGATTAATTCCCCATTTATAAAATTACTTACTGCCGGATACTTCATACAATAGAACTCCTCGAAATATTCAATAAAAAAAGAAACCTTTAATTCAAAGGAATTGAAAATAATGAGTTATTTTTAAATAAACAAAGTATTTATGTATAAAAAAATCAATGGTTTTTTGAATTAAAATAAAGTAGTAAATTTTTTATAAATAATCTTTGAATACAGAGAGCTTGTTTAAATATTCTTATTTTACTATTCTGGGTCCGGCTCTCCTTTCATAGCCCGTCTATTGCCGAAGCAGATTTGTCTGCACGAAGTTGTTTCTACTTAGGCAGGTACAATGTACAGTGGACAGGCACTTGTCGGAGTAAAGAATTTCTTAATATTTTGTGATACAAAAATTTAGTTTTTTTAAGAAAAATTTATTAAAAAAGTGCGGAAAACAATACACAAGATATATTTTAGATTTTACGAAGAATTAAACGATTTCCTTCCCGGAGAAAAACGTAAAGTACCTTTTGAACATATATATATCGATCGTACCTCTGTGAAAGATGTTATAGAATCATTGGGTGTTCCACACACAGAAATTGATTTGATTCTAGTTAACGGTAAATCTGTTGGATTTGATTATTTAATCAGTGTTGGTGATGATATTTCTGTTTACCCGGTTTTTGAATCGCTTGATATTACAGATGTACAATACCTTCGACCAAAACCATTGCGCAATCCAAAGTTTATTGCAGATGTTCATCTTGGAAAATTGGCACGCTATTTAAGAATGATGGGCTTTGATGTGCTTTATAAAAACGATTTTGATGACGATGAAATTGTAAATGTTTCATTAACAGGAAAGCGTGCAATTCTAACGAAGGATAGAGGAATTCTCAAGCGTAGCCAAGTGACTCACGGCTACTGGATAAGAAGCACAAAAGTTCAAGAACAGGTAGTTGAGGTAATAAAACGTTTTGATCTAAAAAATATTATTAAAGAATTTTCTCGGTGCATTGAATGCAACTCTCTTCTCATCAAAACAAATAAAGATAAAATATTAAATGAACTACCTCCAAAAGTTGCAAGGTCTCAAGAGGAATTTTATAGATGTCCTGTCTGCAAAAAAAATTACTGGAAAGGAACGCACCATCAAAAAATGTTATTCTTTATCCAAAGCGTAAAAGATGATGTGTTTAACTAAATTTTATTATAAAGTTATTTTTATAAAAAACATTAATTATAAAAAGATTCTTGAAAAATATAAATAATTATAAATATTTCTATAGTTTAAATACATAAATAAAACGAATGTCATTTCGAATCCCTGATTTTATCGGGACTATAAAACTTTTTCGTTATTCAACAATGTTCAAAAAAAGGATTTATTTATTTGAGTGAGTTAAACTCTCTTTTCATTTTATTCGGTGTGGGACTAATTGCAGGATTTATTAACGTTAATGCCGGAGGAGGTTCTTCGCTAACACTCCCTGCTTTAATTTTTCTCGGTCTGGATTCCGCACTTGCAAACGGAACTAACAGGGTTGCACTACTTATTCAAAATATCTCTGCTGTACAATCTTTTAAAAAGGAAGATTACCACCAATTCGGTTTAAGTTTTAAACTTGCACTGTTTACTCTGCCAGGTGCAATTGCTGGTGCTGTGTTAGCTGTAAATATCGACGATCTATTATTTAAAAAAATTCTTGGGGTCGTTATGATTGGTATTGTCATTTCGATGCTGTTCAACAAAAAGAGAAGTGAAAACGAGAACAATGCAAAAGGAATTATAACCTGGATCGGTTACCTGAGTATGTTCGGCATAGGATTTTACGGGGGTTTTTTACAGGTGGGTGTCGGTTTTTTGCTTATGGCTTCTTTGAACTATTTAATGAAGTTCGATTTGATTGTAACTAATATGCACAAGGTTTTTATAATTTTAATTTATACTATTCCCGCACTCATAATTTTTGCAATTACAAACAACGTAAACTGGCTGTTCGGTATAAGTCTTGGTATCGGCAACGCAATCGGCGGATGGTGGGGAGTAAAATTATCCGTGAAGAAAGGAGAGAAGTTTATTCGTTTTGTTTTGATTGCTGCAATTTTAATTATGGCGGTTAAGATGTTTGGGTTTTAATTAACAACATTCAGTTTAAGTAGCTGCAGCTTGAGTTTATGTAACAACAATTGAAAAAATAAACGTTACCGTTTTATTAAATCAGCACCAAACTTCAGTTTGGTGAATAACAAATGCCCTTTCCACACGCACAACTGCTTCAGCAGTTTACAATAGAGTGTTAGTTTTGTATTATCAAAATAAATAAATTTCCATTTTTAATGAACTAATAATGGCAATACACTCACACGTAAAAATATGGGTACATTTCATTTGGGGTACACATAATCACGAAAAAATAATTACAAAAAAATTCGGTAAAAAATTATTCAGTCATTTTATAAGTAAATCAAATGAAGAAAAAATCCATATTGAAAAATTACACGTTCGCCCGGAACACGTACATATGTTATTTGAACTGCCCTCAACAAAACCTATGGATAAAGTAGCCCGGATATTTAAGGGTGAATCATCATTCTGGGTTAACGAGAATAAATTGACACCTTTTAAATTTAAATGGCAAAGAGGATATGGAGCATTTTCAGTCAGCGCTTCACAATTAGAAACGGTAATAAATTATATTGCAAAACAGGACGAACATCATAAAATTAAAACATTTACAGAGGAATATAACGATTGGCAAAAAAAATATGGAATATTAAATGATTGAATCTGCTAAAGCAGATGGGTTTGTTTTCTTGTGTTTTCATTTACACCACGATAAATCGTGGTGCTTTTGTAATTAATTACAATACATTTACTACCCTTCTCACTTATATTCCATATTTTTTCTACCAGGGGACATTTTTACAAAGTGCACTCACGGTACAATATTATAAAAAAAACAAGTTTTTTTATCTATTCCCGCAGGAACCACCTAGCACCTATTTCAACAACACTTGTCCGCCGAAGCCAACCTACATTTTGTTTCGGTTGGTAAACTTTAGCGAAGGAGGACCATTTTTTTGCTGGCGATGACTCCTTTTTCGGTAACGATACGATACACATATATCCCACTCGATAGATCCTGTGCATTAAATTTTACTGAATTGGGTCCGGCGTGGATATATCTACTGAGCAGGGTCGCTACTTTTTGTCCCAAGAGATTGAAGACCTCAATCGTTACATTTTGACTTTCTGGAATCTCAAACTCGATCGTGGTCGATGGATTGAACGGATTTGGATAGTTCTGTTCGAGTGTATATCCCTCCGGCAGAGTCGGTCCATTCTCTATGTCCACAGCGGTAATGATGTCCACGACCTTGCCCACCTCCCGCGTATCGCCCGTCCCGCTGATCTCCAGATCCCATGCGATGTCCAGCAGGGTTCCCCCAATCGCCTGCTCAATTTCTGACCGATAGGGCTGGACGAGGGTGATTCCCAATGATAACACTCCTTCATTGTCGTTGGGATGCGTTATTCCCTGGATAGCCCCTAATATTCTATTATCTTCTATGATATCTTTGGTAAGAAAATTCCCGGCATTTTTATCTCGCATATTTGCTGGCGTGAGCGTCGGATCAAGCACTTGCTCAAGTGACTCTCCACTCGTTCCAGAAGCAAAATTGGTCGAATCCATAGCAAATTTTTCCAATGGAACATCAAGTGTTTTTCCTCCAAAAATGGGATCGGCAGGGTCAGGCATTTGCATCTTGGTCAGAGGATACTGCGTCCCTGTGGGATCCAGATTGACTGGCGCGACCCATCGTCCTGCCAGCGCCGGATCGTAACCGGGAATTGGATTTAGACCGATACTCCAGTTTCCTGACTGACTAAATCCTCCGATATAGCCAGGATCGGTCGTATCGATCGGATCGACTGCCAAGGGAAATGTCCGAAGGGTCTTGTAATCATTAGGTCCAGCATCGAGTTCGCCGCCATCAATGCCCCAATATCGAATTATTTCTATGATTTTGAATTTATTATCAGTCGAATTGGGATCGCCCGGACCAATATCTGCTTTTACTATTCCCTCAAAAATAACAATTCCTCCCTGCGTCTCAAATCCAAACAAATCCCCCCCTATCTCTACTGGATCTCCTACAGGAGTACTATTTACATGGGAAGCCGTCATGGCAAATATCTTCTTTTGTCCTCCGATCTCCGCGGAAAAGAAACTATAGTTTCCTCCGTTTGGCGCTTTGAGGATATGATTGCGCATGACTTCCCGTTTCCATGGCTCGGTCCTGTCGTCATCAAAGACCTCTGGTGCGCCAGTCGGGATGATGTCACTCAAGTCGGCGAGCTTTTCCACGCTCAGCGCATCCGCGGGAGCAGAGATAGTATTCAAATCCCCCTTTATTTCCCCCTTTTCCCCTTCGACTTCGCTCAGGGCAGGCAAAGGGGGAGGGACCATTTCCAAATCTTTTTCGGTGACTGTTGTAGTGACAGCATCTTTTGCTTTGGGACTGGTCGAGTCCGGATCCTTGGCTAAGGTCGGAGACGCCGCTGACAAAAGTCCTGCCAGTGCCATGATCTTGGTGGCGGTTGCATTGACTTCGAAATTGAGTTTTGAAATTTTAATTTCTTCAATTATACTTAACATACACTACCTCCCTGAACTCTACTATGCAGTGGTTATTTAAACATGTTTAAATTACCGTAACTTTATTTTTCCGAAACAAGAGGCTTATCTTTATTGTCTTAAAATTCTAACTTTCATTAAGAGCATATAAAACAATAAATTATAAATAATATGTATTCCGGTATTATAGACCTTTAAATACTCCAACAAAAAATAAAGAGTACGGAATAACAGACCTGCATACCGTACGGTTTACGGGACTTTTTAAATAATAGTCATCTACAAAAAACAAACTTTTTTAAGTTAGTAAAATATTTTATCTATAACTATAAAAGTTTTTAGATGGTGTGTTTTTGTTCAGAATATTTTTTTAATCACCAAGTGGAAATGATATTAATAATGTCAGCACCACGATTTATCGTGGTGTAAATGAAAACACCGAAAAACAATTCTATCTGTTTCGGCGGGGCTATTTTATTTTAAAATTTGGTTTTGTATTGCTGTTAATTACCACGACATTCCCGTCTTGGCTCGGCCAAGCCGAGACAGATATGTCGTGGGGTATATTATATACTTTCTAAAAGGAGACATTTAAGAAAAGATTAAGTAATGAAAAACCCAGTTTTTTTAAAAAACTGGGTTTTTATAGTGCTGGATTTTTGTACAAAAGAAAAACTGGGTTTTTGTTATTCTAAAGTTAAGCGCTAATGGCTGAAATCCATCTGCTATTTCTCCTGCTCCATTATTCTTTTCAATTCTTTTTCATCCACTTTAAGCTGATCTACTTTTACAAGTCGGGGAGTTAATATTGCCCAGTTTTTATCTTTAGCAAAAACTTCTTTGAACATAGGAAGAGCTTCTTCCAATTTGCCTATATTTGTCAATGTTACCGCGTGCCAGTATTTCATTTCCAAATTACCGGGGAACATTTTTTCCGCTGTGGAATACTCCTTCATCGCAAGAGCCATGTCTCCGTGCTCAATTGCCAAATCACCGGCGTTCATATGGTCGTATGCTCTGTGAACTTTCAGAACTCTTTTTAATTCTTTAATTGGATGTGGACTGTCTTCAATTCGAAGATCAATCAGTCTGTCCTCCCAAACTTTTCCTGTTGATTTTCCTTTTACAACAAGAAGCGCTGCAGATTGTTTTCCCCTAATATCTCCGCCCACGCTCTGTGCTGCTTCCAATGCTGCAACCATTCTTTCGGCAAGCGGACCTTTTGTTTCTCTGAACGCTTTTACCATCGCAGGCCATACTTTATCGTTTGCCATCAAATTTGCCTGCACCGCAAAATCTTTGCCTACAATTCCACCCGCAGCTGGAATGCATTTTTTTCCCGTATAATTTGCGGGCTTGTTTGTTCCGTCTAAAATAGCAAGTTGTCTTACATCCCTGCCGTCATCGTTAGTGGTTAACATTTTTACAGCCTGTTCCGGAGTTAATCCGTTTTTTAAAAGTGCAAGTCCCTGTGGTCCAAATGCAGGGTTAACAAATGACTGCGTTGCAACAACACCTACACCGGCTTCACCCCAAGTAACAATGCTTCCTACAGAAAACCAGTGCGATTGAACGGCAACGCCCATCTCTCCCGTTTTTGTGTCCCTTGCTACTATTGAAAAAGTATGAGCTAAAGGTTCCTTGCTGAAAAAAGTTTGTGCATTCCCGTTAAATAAAAATTGAGTAATACAAATTAGAATAAAGAGTACTGTTTTTATCTTCATTTTTACACCTATAATAATTAATGATCAAAATCTATTTTACTATGCGTACCGTCGCAGAAGGGTTTGTTTTTAGAAGAACCGCATCTGCATAATGCAACCTTGTCTTTTGTTTCTAAAACATTACCGTTGTGATCTGTTATTTTAAATCTGCCTTTAACTAACAATGGCCCCTTTGACATTACATCTATTTTTACTATTTCCCCCGCTTCTTCCACAGCCTGGGCCGTATCATCAATTATTTTCAGCGCACCGGATGGACAATTTTTTACGGCTTCGGTCAATTTCTCCTTTTTTGCTGAATCCAAATTTACCCATGGTTCCTTTTCAATGTTAAATATTTCCGGAAATCCGTTCATACAGTTTGCCGAATGAGTACAGATATTCGGATCGTAGCTAATCCCCAGTTCATTTTTTTTATAGTTTTGAATTTCTTTGCTCATGATTGAACCTATGGTTATTTATTAAAAACAAATTATTTATCAAAAAAAAATAAAAATTGTATTTTTTCATTTTAGGAATTATGTTAATTTATATATAATATTAATTAAAGATATTATGATAAGCAAAATTACATACGACACGACAATTAAGTTTTTTATCTCAATAATTGGTTTAGTGTTTATCGTATTTGTATTGAAAGAACTCAGTCATATTATTATTCCTTTTGTTGTGGCTTATTTTCTATTCTTTTTATACTCACCAATTAGCAATTTTTGCGAAAGAAAGAGGATCCCTTCTTATGTTACGGTTATTTTGGAAGTTATTCTTACAATAATCATTGCTTGGATGCTTTCAACTCTTGTCATCGGTTCTGTTATACAATTCAGCAACGAGGTACCAGAATATATAAATAAACTAAATACCATCGTGAAGAATGCTGCAATATCATTTGGAATAACTGATCCGTTCTTCAAGGATTTTTCTCTCCAAAGTATTTTAAGCAATATAGATTACAAACTATTAGCCGGCGGAATATTTACTTCTACATTTTCAGTTTTGGGTAACGTGCTGATTGTTCTGTTCTTTTTTGTATTTGTGTTTACCGGGCACAACACAATTTATAACGCTATTAAAAAAAGATTCGTGAACGAAAAAGTACAGCCGGAATTAAACAAATTGAAAAACAAGTATGAGAAAAAGACTAAAGATTCAAACCCCGATTTCGATAATTGGATGGATGACAAATTCAATATTGAAAGGAATGAACAGGAAGAAAAATTAGAACTTACATTTAAAGCCATAACAGAGCAGATTCAAAAATATCTTATTTCCAAAATGGCAATAAATCTTGGTGCCGGAATTGTTATAACAATTATTCTATCTCTATTCGGTGTAGATTTCCCTATTATCTGGGGACTTTTTGTTTTTCTCTTTAATTTTATTCCAGCTTTAGGTTCCACAATAGCCCTGCTGCTTCCCACTTTAATGGCACTTGTTCAATTCGAATCATTCGGTTTTGCGCTTTTGATTGCCGCTATTTTAGCGGGTGTACAAGCATTGTTTTTCAGTTTGATAGAGCCGAACATTTTAGGTAAAAAATTAAATCTAAATCCGCTTGTTATTTTATTAGCTGTATTGGCTTGGGGTTACGTTTGGGGAATTGTAGGAATGCTTTTAGCCGTGCCTCTTACAGCAATAATTAATATTATTCTTTCCAATTCGGAATCGAAAGACTTAAGATTCTTCAGCGATTTGATGAGTAAGAATTAGATAGTCTTTTTGATGTGTGCCTTTAAATAATCAAACAACTCTTTTCCTACGACAACATCGTTAAAGATATTATGAATATCATTTTTATTTATTTTTTCAAAATCTTCTTCTCTTGGCAGAATTAGAGTACCCGAAAAATCAATAACAGCTGGACTTATCATCAGCTTTTTATCTCCTTTTTCGTAAAAGCATTTTGGCCGGTGAGCTTTTCTTGGAAAAATATAAATTTGCCATCCCTCTTTTTCGTCGAATGCAGATATCATATTTATCATCGGCTCATTTTGTAAGTTCGTGGAATTTTGAAACGAAGAACAAAATGTTACAAATACATTAGTAATAAATCTTTCATCCTTTGATTTGATAAGAATTATTTTTCTTAACCCGTCGTTTATTCCGAACACCTCTTTCTTTCTTTGATCAATTATTTTTTCAGTATGTTTCTTTATAAGAAGATCCCTATGGGTTAGTATTTTTAAACTATTTTTGTTTACTGCTTGAAAATGAAGATGGTCGGGTGCTGAAGCTCCGCATTCAGTACCGTTGTATAAAACAGAATAATATTTACCCAATTTTTTGCTGAGTTTTAAAAATGTATGAAAGGATTCGCTTATTCTTTGCGGGAAATGTTTCCTGAAAACAATTGTAAAATGTTCAAAAAATACCGGGTAAGGATTGCAAAGTATTAAAAATTCATCTTTATAATTTATTCCTTTCTGTTCTTGGGGAAGATTTTCAAGACACAAGAAACACTCCCTGTTTTCAATTGCCGACCGAGTTACATTCGCAGTTGTTGATTTTAATCTTCCCGGGTTAAATTGAACATCAAAAGTAAATCCGTCAAATTGAAAAGTTTTTGTTTTAATATTTTGCAGAGAATCAAATCCCCTGCTTAACAAATCCCAGTCAAGTTTCTGATTTCTTAAAAGAATTACAAGAGCATCGGAATAATTATTTCCTTTTATTAATTCCTCTACTTCAGGCGTAGAAAAAACAATATCTCTTTCTATATTTGAATTATGAAGCTTCATTTGAAAACATTTTTATTCATTTCTATTCTTTTATTAATTTCTTCTGTTCTTAAAGTATCTTTAAAATAATCATATTTATTTTTTTTATCTATCGTAAGATCTGCATCTGAATTACCCTCCCATCTTCTGCAAATATAAATCGGTTCATATATTCTACCGACCCTGTACTTTCTTGAAACGGCGAGACAAACCGCATAGTCCTCTCCGTAGCTTACATCGGGAAAATTGATTTCTCTCAACAAAGGAGTGTAAAATGCGCGGGGTGCACCAAATCCGTTTACACGCAAAGCATTATTATGACCGTTTGTGTTTGTCCATTCAGTGTGAGTGATTACTCCTGGTGAAATTTCATTTAAGTCAAAATCAGTTAACTGATATGAGCCTATAACCATTCCGCATTTTTCTTTATAAAATTTATCAATAATTTTTTTAAGCGTGTTCTCATCTTTATAAATATCATCGCTGTCCAACTGCACAGCAAACATTCCGCATCTTTTATCTTTTAAAGCTTCGTTCCAACAACCACCGATTCCAAGGTCTACTCTCTTCGGAATAATATGAATAATTTTTTCATCTTCATTTGCAATTTCTTTTATTATTTGTGTAGTACCGTCAATGGAATGATTATCAACAATAATTACATTAAACTTACTTTTAATTTTTTGTTTTAATGCAGAATTAATCGCATCTTTTATTGTATTAGCTCGGTTTTTAACAGGAATAATTACTGATGCTTCAAATTCATAATTATCTTCTGAAAAATAAATGTCTTCAAATTTCGGATAAATATACGCTCCTATATTTTTTAAATAATCACCAAAAACTCTTTCTGCTTCCTTTTGTTTCTCTGCATTACTGCTATCTAAATAATCAAAATGTTTTTCTTCGTCTGTTTGTTTTGTTTTTTCTTCAAAAGAATAAAGATATTCGGGAATTTTTACTATCAGCCCGTCTCCTGAAATTGCCAATCGCAGCGCATATAAACCTGCCCATCTATAATTAGGATCGATTAATTTTAGTTTCTCACTAAATATCTTTGTATTAAAAAACAAAAGTGAGCCGAAGTTAAAATCATCTCTCACGCTTCCAAATTGGTAATCAATTAAGGGTCGATTTATTAAAGTGTTTTCCTTTCTTAAGTAATAGTTTGAATAGGTTATTCCAGAGTTATTCTTTTCAGAAGTATCAATAAATTTTAGAAGTGAAATATTTTGTAGATTGATTTTCCCCTCTTCTGTTATAAATATTAAGTGTTCGGTTTTAGTTTTTTGAAGAATTTTATCCAAAGTTGATGTACTGAAAAGAGAGTCTACATTAAGTACGTTTTTGATGTTGATGTTTTTGTTTTTATCGTTTACAAAATAAACTTCTTCTACTAATTCGGAAGAAACAAATTGTTTTAAATTATATTCATTTGTTTCATCATCGGAAAAAGATAAAAAAATTGTTATTAAATTTTTCATTTTAAAATTTCATTTTTATACCACCCCAAATTTCGCGCCCACTTTCGATCAATCCCCATTGAGAAAAATACAGTTTATCAAAAAGATTATTGACCCGGGTGTAAATTTCTACTTTGTATTTATTGTCAATTTTAAAATTTAAGGCTGCTCTTATATTTGTGATTAAATAATCAGGCAGTCTTTGGAAAAACAATGACCCCTCTTTTAGACCGAATTGAATACCGGAATAGATAAATTCAAAATTCGTTTGAAATTGTTCGATTGGGAAATATGAAATATCAAGAGATGAAATTACCCGGGGTTTATATTCCAAAGTATCGGCAAACTCACCAACAGTGTTTTTTGCTTTAGAATTTAGAAATGTAAAATTTAATGAAGTTTTAAACTTTTGACTGAACTTATATCTCGTTACTGTTTCAATTCCGTATGTTCTTATTTGGTCTTTATTAATTCTTTTAAACTGCCTTCCCGGCAATGTTTCTCTTACAATTCCGTCCGTTAAACTTGTATAAAATAATGATACATCAAAATCACCGCCCATAAATAATGATCTGAAACCTCCTTCAATTGTTACTGCTGCTTCAGCTCTTAAAGAAAAATTGGGAACAAATCTGCCCAATGCACCGGAAAATGTTTCTCTCAATGTAGGAAATCTTACCTTCCTCCCGAAAGAAAAACGAAAAGATTGTAGATCATTAAAAGTATGAACCAGCCCGAAGTTAATTCCGTAATCGGTAATAGCATCTTTTGCAGGTTTGTCACCGGTTCTTGGTGTGGCAGAAATATCGTATGCAAGCCCAAACACCAATATGGTTTTATCTAAAAAGTATTCCAGTTCACCGCTTGAGCTTAACACATTTTGTCCGTAAATATTTTCCTTGTAATTTTGACTTAAGATGTTTTCTGTGTGTGTTGTTGCGTATCCGCTTAAAGAAAGTTTTAACAAAGCGTTTTCTTTAATCAGCGATGAATATATAATTCTCCCGTTATAAGTTATGTCTTTTCCTTTCTCTATATCATCTATTGATGTGTAGCTTATATCTTTAAATTGATCTATTTGTGATTTGAGAGACGTGCCCGAAAAAGAAAAAATAATTTTTGAAGTATTATCTTTCACCGGGTATAACTCCCCATTAAAACTAAATACAAATCTCTGCCACAAAGGATACTGCCAGAATCTTGGTTTTGCAATATTTTCTTCGGGGGGTACTCCTTTTTCAGCATCGTTATATGCAAAGGTCAAATTTAATTTTAACTTCGGATTTTCATAATACCCAATTTTTCCGAACAGGTTTAAAGCTTTGCTGTAACTATTTATTCTAACATCAGAAAAACTTTTATATGAACTCGGTAGCGAGAATCCGTCTCTTCGGCTATATTGTGCCGCAGCCAAAAAAGAAAATGTTGTGAGATTACCCGAAATTAATCCCGAATAACTTTGACTGTTGTTTTCCCCGATTTTAAAAGATAATTTTTTTAACGGTGGTTTGTCATTAATAGACAATGAATTTATTTCCACTACGCCTGAGATTGCATTTGCTCCGTAGGTTGTAGAGGGAATTCCTTTTGTAATATTAATTGATTCAATTACATCGGTAGGAATAAGACTCAAATCGATCCTGTTATCCCATGGTGTGTTCAGCGGAATACCGTCAAACAGCAAAGTAATTTGTCTTTCTCCTCCGCCTCTAATATAGTAAAGAGTTTCACCCCTTGAATTGGTTTGAACTTTAACCGACGGAATTAGCCTGCCTACATCACTTAAATTTAAAGCATCGGCTTTCTCCAATTCCTTTGCATCAATATTAATTATAAATTTTGCCTTTAATTCTTTATCCGCTTCAATTGATATTTCGCTTAGTTTATAAGTCATAACAGAATCTATCGTTTGTCCTTTTATAATTGTTGAAAAAATTAAAAAACAAAAGATGCTTAGTGTTAATAAAGAGTACGGGTTTATCATTTTATTTTTTAGTTTTATATATTTCAATTACTTTATCGGTTTGAGTTTCTAAATTAAAATTATTTATTATTCTGTCTCTTCCGTTTTTACCAAATAAATTTCTTTTTTCAGGTGAATTTATTAGCATTTCAATTTTTTCTGTTAAATCATCCGCGTTTTTATTCTTAAAAAGAAAAGATGTTTCACCGTCAACAGCAATATCAAGCACACCGTCGGAATTTGAACACACAGTAGGAAGTTCCATTGCCATAGCCTCTGCAAGAGCAAGTCCGAATGCTTCTGCGTGCGATGGAAAAACAAAAATATCCATTGCCGCAAGTGTTTTTCTTACATCATGTAAATAACCGGTAAAAGTTATATTTCTAAGATTATAATTTTTTGCCATGTCTTTTATTTTTTCTGCATATTTATCTTCACCCCTACTTGCCTCACCAATCACAATATATTTTAAATTATTGTTATGTTTATTTAACTGATGTACTGCATTTAAGAACTCTTCGTGACCCTTTCCCTGACTAAACCTTCCCATCATTCCAATTAGAATTTCATCTTCACGAATGTTTAGTTTTGTCCTCCCGTTTTTTCTCAATTCGTTATCGGGTTTAAATTTTTCAACATCTATTCCGTTATGAAGAAGAGTAACTTTATTTCTTTTCAAGGGACATGTTTCTAAAAGATTTTCCTTTATCACATTGCTGATTGCAAATGCTTTTGTAACTCTCCGGTAAATAATTTTATGAAGAATATCTTTTTTGATAATGTAAGAGCCAACGTGCTTTGTTAAAAAAAGAGGGATGTTTTTTAGTGATAATTTCAGTGAGGGAACAAGAAGCCATAAATCATTTGAGGCGTGTGTGTGAACAACATCAAAATTTGAGCTCCTTAAAATTCCGTTTAATTTTAAAATGTTCAAAGGAAGTTCTAGAATTTTAGAATTTAATGGATGTATAATTATTCCAAGGCTATTTGCCTCCGTGTGAATTCGGGATTCTGAGGAACAAAGCAATGTTACTTCAATACCCCTTTTAAGCAATTGTTTTATTGAGGTGATTGTAAGCATTTCCATACCCCCCCAACTCTTCGATAAACAAGAATAGAGAATTTTCATATAATTATATATCCAAATTCAATTTGGTTAGTTTTGTTATCATAATAATTATTTACTTGCTAATAGATTCTTTTGAGAAGTATGATTGTATCTGCATGTTTGTGGGCAAAGTGTAATTGCCATTGATAGAAAAACCTATAAATGATTTTTCAAACATGCATTCATCCATACATTCATACATTTTAAGTGATTAGTAATTTTTCTTTAGCATTGCCCTGCTAAAATAATGTGATAGAATTTCATCAAATTTGTAACCTTCGGCTGACATCACTGCAGCACCGATTTGACAAAGTCCAACACCATGTCCCCAACCTGCACCTTTTATAATAAACTTTTGCGGAACTCCGTCTTTTACTTCTTGCTTTTCTATAACTATTGCTGAGCTGTATAAATGAGTCGATGATAAAATTCTTCTTATTTCAAGTTCTTTGCCTACAATTAATGTCTTTTTGGAACCGATTATTTTCAAAGTTATTAGCCTGCTTGAAGCCCCTCTTACACCGGGAATTAAATCGAGAATATCTCCGAAATCAATGGCTGTTTTTTCCTTTATAATTTTTGCAAGTGTCTTTTGACTATACTTGACTTCCCATCTATAAAAGTCTTTTGTCTTTTGATCGTAATCTATAAGGATATTTGAAAGAATATTTTTATCCCTTGCATTGCAAAAAGCAGGAAGGGAATTTAGTATCCATTTTTTTGAACATTCTTCATTAGAAAAATCTATACTATAATTTTCCGGTTCAAATTTATAATCAATCACAGATGTTAAATAATCTATCTTTTTCTGTTCCCAAACATTTTCAAAAGATTCCGTAATTCCTCCGCAGCATTTTGAGTAACGAGTGTCGCAAATTTCATTTTGATAAGTAAGCACTATACCTTCTGTTTCATTTACTGCACGTAGTGCCATTCCTGTAGAAAGCCTTGTAATTCCGTGATACCTTTGACAATGATCAGTAGCACACACATCATAAAGTTTATGTTCCTGTCGCTTTATCCACGTTATATGTTCTGTAACATTTTTTTCTTCAACCACGTGTTCGTTTTTATTTTCTGTTTGTTCTTTTAAGTACATATGTGAAAGCAGCCAGCTCCTTGAAACAACGGCATGGGCTTTTAATGCCTGAAGAGTAGATTTGTCACTCATTTCAGAAGAAATAACACTGCGAAGATAGTCTTCAATATTGATAAGATTTATAACAACTATTTTTTCTTCATATATTTTTAAAAGAAGCGAACCTCTGAATCTTTCCTTTTCTTTATTTTCCCAATGAAATTTTTCTCCTACTTTTATTTCATTAAAAAGGAAATAATCAACTTTTTCGTTTGAAGGATCAAACTGTATTTTATCTGAAACTTCAATTGTTTTTCTTCCAATACTGCAAATGATCTTATTATCTTTTAATTCAGCATAAATTACTCCGTTAAATATCTGATTAAATCCATAAGCAAAATAATCACCATAAAGACCAAATTCTATCTTTTCATCCGATAAGATACCTACTTTTACAACCGGTGGTTTGTTCAGTGTGTTCATTTAATTACAATATTTTAAATAATTATTGCTCAAAGCAAATATAAAAAATAAGAAAACGAGATTTAATATGACTATAATATAGTAAGTTGGAAAGTTAAAAGGATTCCATTAAATTGGTGTAATTTAAAAATCATTTATTATCATTAAAATAATTTTGTTTGGCACAATTAAAAGATAAGATTATCGATTTAATCGGATATCCTATGAATTTAGGGGCAGATAAGTATGGCCCTGAATTAGGCCCTGCTGCTTTACGAACTGCAGGCATAAAAAGTAATTTAAGACAATGTGGTTATAATGTTATTGATAACGGCGATATAACAGTTCACGGAAAAATAGAAGACGAAAACACAAATCCGAAAATGAAGCACCATGAAAATGTTATTTTGTCTTCCACCAGTTTAGCCGAAAGGGTTGAAGATTCACTCCTAAAAAACCGCTTTCCTTTGGTGCTTGGCGGTGATCATTCAATGGCATTAGGAACAATAGCTGGTGTTTCTTCTTACTGCAAAAATAACGGAAAGCATTTGGGTGTTGTGTGGATTGACGCTCACGCTGATATGAATACTGACGAAACCACACCTTCAGGTAATATTCATGGTATGCCCTTTGCCGCATCTCTTGGTTTCGGTAATAATATTCTAACAGGTATTTACGGATTTTCAAATAAAATTAAATCCGAAAATTGTAGCTTGATAGGAATAAGGGATGTTGATGATGGTGAACAAGCATTAATTAACAAACTAAATTTTCCCACATATACAATGGAACAAGTAAAAAGGGAAGGTATTACTAAAGTAACAAAAAAAATGTTAAACAAGTTAGTAGAGAATGTGGATTTTCTCCACGTTTCTTTTGACATTGACAGTATTGATCCAAAATTAGCACCCGGTGTGGGCACAACCGTTCCCAATGGTTTTAACGAAGACGAAATAAATATATTGATGAAAATGATTGCTGAGACAGGTTTAGTAAAATCTTTAGAAATTACTGAGATAAATCCTATTTTGGACATTAATAATATTAGCTCAGAATTTGCAGTAAAAACCTCTGCTTTTTTAATGAGATAAAAAATTGAGTATCCTAAATAAAATTATAAAGTATCTCATTGCCTTTTTTGTTTTCATATTGTTGCTGTGGCTCCTTGGTTTTGTTAATTCCAGCTTGCTTGAATTATTAAGTTATTTTAGCCTTACGCTTGGAATAAGCATCGTTTTAATTTCATTCGGCAACAACAAAAAGACAGCATTATTTTCTGGAACAATTATCTTTTTGCTCGGACTAATATTTTTTATTTTGAATAATTTTGATTTTGAACAAACAAATAACCTAATAATACCTGCATTCTTATTTATTCTGGGAACTGGGTTTTTCATCCTTTTTCTGGATAATTTTTCAAACAAGAAAAATCTTATTTTATTTATATTGTTTTGGATAACAGGTTTTGTTTTCACTTTGTTTTCAGGTGAATTTAACATTTCTACTTTTTCAACTTCTCTAAAAGATGTAGCGTTCAGTTTTTGGACGATTATTTTGCTTGTGGTGGGAGCTTTTCTATTGTTGAATAATTATACTAAAAAATAACTGATCTTAAATCTATAGTCTGCCGTTCATATAAATCAATTTGCCGGGTCTTTCAGCACCAAGTTTTTGTTCTTTAGAAACTAAAAATTTAATTGTCTGTTTGCCGGACAGTTGTGGAAGCTTGAAAGGATAATATTCTGAATTTCCGTTAGGTGTAAAAACACCAAGTGAGAAATAACTTCGGGAAACATTCACCCAAATCTGATAAGACATACTCTTTTCCAATTTGGGCATATTAAACATTTGGTAGAAGCCCTTGTTCTTATCAAAGCTAATAATCAATTTCCCGTAACTTTTATTTCCTAATCTTGTTGGACTTAGATTTACCACTCTTACATTTTTAGTCGTTAATATTTCTTGCAGATCATTGTTTTTTCTGAATGAAGTTGTGAGACTACTTATTTGATACGTCAACCTGTTAACATCCTGTTGTAATTTTGATATTCTTGATGAAGTTGAAAAATGTATCCATATAAATCCGGCTGTCATTATTATAAATAATAGAAAAATTATAGGTGCATAATTTTTGCTTCTATTTTCTGCATAAGTCCTTCTTTCTCTATAGGGCACATAAGTGGATTTCTTTTGTTTCTCGGTAGTTTCTTTAACTACTTTTTTTTCCGGTTTTTCTTGTTCTAATTTTATTTCATCTTGAGAAACGACAAACCCGTCTTTTTTTTGTTTTTCTTTCGACGAGATTATTTTATCTTCGACGGTTTTCTTTTTCCTTTTTAAAAAAGATTTCAGATCTCTTCCCTGTATCTGTGTTGTTTGTGAGGATCTGAAAATTTCTTTTGTTTTTCTTTCGGGTGTAACAACCTCAATATTTTCTGTGCCGGCGAAGTCTTTTTCTTTTACCATTTCCTCTTTCTGCTCTATGGTTTTTTTAACATCTTCAATAATTTCCAGTTTTGGTTTTTCGTGCTCAATATTTTCAATATGCACTTTCTTTTCAGGCTCACTCTCTATTGTTTCAAGAGTAAGCTTTTTCTTCTTTGCTCTTATTTCATCTTTAAATGAATAAAGTTTTTTAGCAACTTTTAATTTTAAATCAGCTTCTGGGTTTTCAATAGTTAAAATTGAGGGAAGAAGCGCAGCAAGATTTTGATATTCGTTAAGCTCGTTTCTGTAAAAATTAGGGTTCTGGGATTGATAATCTAAAAATGCAGATTGTTCTTCAAAGTCCAGGCATCCAATTGCAAAAGCGTAAATTAATTCCTGATAATCTTTTTCAATTGTCATTCTTCACCTTCGCTTAAAAGATTTTCTCTTAAATTTTTAGATGCTATTTTTATTTTAGATACAACCGTTTGGAAAGGAATGTTTAACTTTGCTGAAATTTGTTGTTGTGTCAAACCTTCATAATAAGCCAAGTAAATAACATATTGCTGTGCGTCTGTTAAATTATTGAGTGCATTTTCAACATTACCGCTTATAGACAATGCGGTTTCCAAATCAAGTGGATCAATTTCTTTTGATATCTTTGGAATGATAAACCTGTTTTCATATTCATCGCTGTAATGAATATTTTCAATCTGATCATTATTACGTCTAACAACATCTACAGCTTTATTTCTTGTTAAACCTACCAACCAGGAATAAGCATTATCTGTTTCTGAATCATAAAGCTCAATTTTACGCCAGATAATTGCAAACACATCGATCAAGACTTCTTCCGCTAAATTTTTATCGCTTACAATTTTTTTAATCATTGTATAAAGAAGAGGAGAATATCTATCGTATAAGGTTTCGAGTGCCTTAGAGTCGTAATTGGCAACCCGCTGCATTAATTTGCTATCTGTTAAATTATAATTTACAGCCAAGATAATTGCTTATTTTATTATCTTTAATTGTGTATTTAAAGTAAAACTAAGATAACAAAAAATCAATTAACGCGGAACGATAAACGGAAGAGGTTTAATTGCTGCTACTGACCATTAAATGGCGGAGAAATTGTGATTTCCTATTTTCCATCTGTGTCTCAATGGGGTAAAAATCCAGGTTGGTAAATTATTTATTTTAAGCTGTGCAATGATTTTACTATTTTTGTAAATTATTTATAAAAAATAACGACTAATGACTTCAAACGAAATAAGACAGCAGTTTTTCGATTTTTTTAAAAATAAAGATCACAGAATAGTGCCAAGCTCGCCAGTAGTTCCTTTTGATGACCCCACTCTTTTATTTACCAACGCAGGTATGAACCAGTTCAAAGATGTTTTCTTGGGACATGGTAAAAGAGATTACAAAAGAGCAGTAGATACTCAAAAATGCATCCGAATAAGCGGTAAGCATAACGATCTGGAAGAGGTTGGGCACGATACATATCACCACACTTTTTTTGAAATGCTCGGCAACTGGTCATTCGGAGACTACTACAAAAAGGAAGCCATCAAATGGAGCTGGGAACTTTTAACAGATGTTTGGAAATTACAAAAAAAACGATTGTGGGTTACAGTTTATAGAGTCGATGACGAAGCTTTTGAACTGTGGAAAAATGAAACGGATATAAATCCTAATCACATTCTCCGCTTTGACGAAAAAGATAATTTTTGGGAAATGGGTGAAACAGGTCCTTGCGGTCCGTGTTCCGAAATCCACATAAATTTAAGCGATGACTACGATAACCCCGAACTTGTTAATGCAGGATTACCCGAATGTATTGAGTTGTGGAATCTCGTATTTATTCAATATAATAAAGACAAAAATGGTAAACTGCACGAACTTCCACAAAAACACGTTGACACGGGAATGGGATTTGAGAGAGTCTGTGCTATTCTACAGAATAAAAATTCAAATTATGATACTGATATTTTCACTCCGTTGATTAAAAAAATTTCAAATCTATCAAATGTAAAATACGAGGATGAAGAAAATCAAATTGCTATGCGCGTGATTGCCGACCACATACGCACACTTACATTTGCAATTGCGGACGGTGCTGTTCCGGGTAACGAAGGACGCGGCTATGTGCTTAGAAGAATTTTAAGAAGAGCTGCACGATACGGAAGAAAACTTGGACTTAAAAAACCATTTTTATTTAATATAGTAGATAAACTTGTAAAGGAAATGTGTGATGTATTTCCGGAGATAAAAGAAAAACAGAAATACGTTGAAAAAGTAATTAAAGCAGAAGAGGAAAGTTTCAATAAAACACTGGACAGGGGAATAGAACTTTTCGGACAATTAGTTGAAGATTTAAAAAAGAAAAAAGAGAAAACTATTTCGGGCAAATATCTTTTTATGCTTTACGATACTTTCGGCTTCCCTGTTGATTTAACAAACATAATGGCAAAAGAAATGGGTTTTACTATTGACGAGAACGGATTTGAGAAATTGATGAACTCTCAAAAACAAAAGAGCAGAAAAGCCATGATTTCCCTTAAAATTTCATCTTTAATCGGCACATCAACGGAAAGCTTGGATGGTTTTGAAATGATTGATAATAAAGAAACTTTCTTTACAGGATATGACGAGCTGAAAACTAAATCAAAAATAATCGGAAGGAAAAAAGAAGATGAAAACGAACTTATAATTTTGGATAAAACTCCATTCTATGTTGAAGCAGGTGGACAGATTGATGATTTGGGTAGTTTAATTGTTGAAGATAAAAACTACAGTGTTTTAGACGTAGCAAAAATTGATAATGAAGTAATCCATGTAATTGAGACATCTAACGACAACATTCTAAAACCGGGAATAACTGTTCTTGCTAAAGTTGATGAAAAGAGAAGATGGGATATAATGCGTAACCACACTGCAACCCATTTTATTCATGCAGCATTGCGTCAAATTTTGGGCACTCATGTTCATCAGGCAGGCTCGTATGTGGGTCCTGACAGATTGCGTTTTGACTTTACCCATTTTTCAAAAGTTTCAAATTCTGAATTAAGCGATATTGAAACACTAATTAACGAACAGCTCAGACGAAATATCCCTCTTCAGCATCACAGGAACACACCGTTTAACGAAGCAAAAAAAATGGGTGCTTTAATGTTCTTCGGTGATAAATACGGCGATAAAGTTAACGTTGTTCAGTTCGGTGACTTTACAATGGAATTTTGCGGGGGGACTCACGTGCGCAATTCATCAGAAATAGGTTTATTTAAATTAACCAGCGAATCCTCCATCTCCAGCGGTGTGCGAAGAATTGAAGCCGTTACAGGTGCGGGCGTGGAGCGGTATATCAATCAGCAAAAAGAACAATTAAAAAGTAAAGAAGAAAAACTTGCCGAACTTGCTGAAGAAAAAAGAAGAATTGAAAAAGAGATCTCAAAATTAAAATTAAAAGGAAATCTCGGTCAAATTTCATCACTGCTTGATGCACCTGTTAAAATGGGAGAAATAAATATTTATAAATCCAAAGTAAATGCCGAAAGCGTTGAGCAATTAAAATCATTCGGTGATGAATTGAGGAATAAAGCTAAAAATGCAGTCGGTGTTTTGTTCGCAGATATTGAAGGCAAGGTCGGAATTGTTTGCGTAGTTTCCGACAATTTGATAAAAGAAAAAAACTTACATGCCGGAAAAATTGTAGGCGAACTTGCAAAGCTTGTTGGCGGAGGCGGAGGCGGAAGATCTCATCTTGCAACAGCTGGCGGAAAAGATGTAAAAGCAATTCCAGATGCTTTGCAAAAAGTTGAAGAAATTGTAAAAAAAATTTTAACGTAAGTCTTATTATAAGAAACTCAGTTTCTTAAAGAAACTGGGTTTCTCTTTTCTATTAATTTTAATTTCCAATAAAAATGCAATGCTTTGCAAAAAAGTCTTTACTATTTTGTAATCTTATGTATATCAGGTAATTTATCTGTACAATCAAAATAAATAATTGATTATAATTACTTACATCATATTATTTTTTTAGATGAAAAAAACCAAAACAAAATATATTTGTTCCAACTGCGGATATGAATCTTTGCGCTGGATTGGTAAATGTCCCGAATGCGATAGCTGGAATTCCTTTACCGAAGAAATAATAGAAGAAAATAAACGCGCCCCAAAACCCTACAAAGGAAAAATTCAAATACAAAAAATCCAGGACATTTCTGCAAAAGAAACGGACAGAATTATCACGGGCATAGCCGAGTTCGACAGAGTGCTCGGCGGAGGGCTAATGCCAGGTTCTGTTATTTTACTTGGCGGTGACCCGGGGATTGGAAAATCCACTCTTGCAATGCAGACAACATCAAAACTAAATGACAAGGTTTTGTATGTAACGGGTGAAGAATCAACAAAACAAATTAAAATACGATCGGAGAGATTAAATTTAAAATCCGATAATTTTTATGTGCTTGCAGAGACAAATCTTTCTGTTGTTCTGTCGGCAATAAAAGAACTCCAACCTGCTGTTGTTGTGATTGATTCGATACAAACAATATACAGAGAAGAGTTGGACAACTCCCCGGGTACGGTAACTCAAATAAGGGAGTGTACATCCATTCTTCAAGATGCCGCTAAACGAAATAATTTTTGTGTGATTATTGTAGGACACGTTACTAAGGATGGTATGATAGCGGGACCTAAAATTATGGAACACATAGTTGATACCGTGCTTTATTTTGAAGGCAATTCTAATTATTCTTACAGAATACTGCGTGCACAAAAAAACCGGTACGGAAGCACAAATGAAATAGGTATTTTTGAAATGCGTGAGAGCGGACTTGAGGAAATTAAAGATCCCAGCAAAATATTTTTAAGCGAAAGAGACAAACAAACTCCGGGCACGGTTGTAACTTCTACAATCGAAGGAACACGACCCCTGCTATTGGAAACACAGGCACTTGTAACACCTTCAAATTTTGGTTATCCTCAGCGCGTATCAACCGGCTTTGACCAAAGAAGACTTTCAATTTTACTCGCAGTATTGGAGAAACACGGTAAACTAAAACTTTCATCGCACAATGTATTTATTAATATGGCGGGTGGTGTAAAAATATTCGAACCTGCAATAGACCTTGCTGTTTGCTGCAGCATTGCATCGAGTCTTTCAAACAAATTGATTGATAACAATACCGTTGTAATCGGGGAGGTAGGACTCGGCGGAGAGGTAAGAAGCGTAAGTAATATTGATAAGAGAATACGGGAAGCGGAGAAACTTGGTTTTGAAAAAGTAATTTTACCCAAAAGTAATTTGAACGGACTGAAAAGTAAATCGATTAAGATTGTTGGTGTTAGAAATGTTATTGAAACATTTAGTAATATTTTTTAATTATTAAAACTTTTATATTTTTAATATATCTAACTATAGTTTTCGTTATATACGTATTGCGTATAGCAACATGTTGTGTGTAATAGTGCGGGGTAACTTTTAGACCAAAGCATATCCTAATATCAATTGAAGGATATAACTATAGTTAGTAAAAAGGGTTCAATCCCATGAGAATTAATAAAAAAACCTCATGTTCACCTTCACAGGCCAATAATTAAGTGAATAAACATATGAATGTTGAACAACCTTATAAAGAAGACCCCCTAACAAAAAACGAGCGAGCACGTTCAAATTTCGTCCGAGATTTGGTTCAAGGCTACAATGAACCAGATCAAATACGCAAAGTTTACTTAGATAAAATACCAAAACATATAGTGCAATTCTGGGATGATCCAAACCGATTACCACAGGACGTTAAAGAGTGCATGGAGTCATGGAGAAAACTTGAACAGTCAGGATTCGAACTTCAGGTTTTCGATGAGAATTCCGCTAGAGAATTTATCAAGACTCATTTGGGCTCGAGGTTTGAGAATGCATTTGATAAGTGCTATCACCCTTCAATGAAATCAGACTATTTCCGTTATAGTTACATCTTTGTAAAAGGGGAATTTTATATTGATGCTGATGACGTCTATCATGGAACATCGATCGATCACCTCTTTGCGGATGGGAGGCTAAAACTTCAACCATTCTGCTATGATATTGAAACAGCTCAAATGGTTTCCCAATCTGATTTTGTTATTCCGGGAGCAAACAAATTGAGCTGGATTTTTTACTTCAATACGACACCCTTAATCGCGGCTCGCAACCATCCTATTGTAGAGCGTGTACTGCTTAATGCTACAAAAGCTCTTGAACAAGAATCAAAGAAAGAGTTGCCCGAAGTCCAGGCAACGACCGGTCCTGGTATCCTCACTAGATCAATATTAGAAGTGATCGCCAAGGAAAAGTACCCCGAAGAAACGCTACGCGTTGTGCACAATTGGGAGAAAACCTCTACCAATATGTGGCCACTCAGTTATCGAAATGATAAAAGAAACTGGAGACTTTCGAATAAGCAAACTTATCGAGCCATAGGGCAATCAGAGGAGCGATGAACTTACTACCCAAAAAACCAGCAATTGTCAGTTACGTTTTTAGACTCTGGCTGAATCTCCGAAGGCTCATGCCTAGACGGAAGTGTCATACATTCGGTATCAAAAGTGAGAAGAAATACCCTCAGATTGAGAAGATCTATGTCATTAATCTTGATCGTGCACCGAACCGCTGGTCCAAGATGCAGCAGGAGCTTAACCACATATTGGACTCTTCCGGAGCAGAACTCCTGAATCTGACTGAACGAATTGTCGCAGTTGATGCAAATGAATTTACTGAGGAACCAACAAAGGATGCTAAAGTTGACCCGTTCTATACGCTTGGTAACCAGCTTTTTGTCGAACCTCAACCTCTTGCTCTTCCCACGCAACTCGAATTAAACACTCCTATTCGGATGAGCAGAGCTGAGTGTGCTGTTGCTCGATCACACATTAAAGTATGGGAGCAAGTTGCGACTAGCGATCATGAGTACGTCCTTATACTTGAAGATGATATATGGTTTCATTCGGGTTTTGCAAGATATCTGGACAAAGCATGGAATGAAGTTGTATCAAAAAATGATATCAAAGGTAAATTTGACGTTTTTTATTTGTCCTATCATGAAGTGAAGCACGGTGCACCAAAGACCATTCTATCTAGGCAATTATTTCGGCCAGTACGCGGGCTTTGGCACTTGTCTGGATATGTTCTTTCGCGCGAGGGTGCTGAGAAACTTATTCGTCTACTTCCAAGTCGCGGACCCATTGACTTATGGATAAATCATCAGTTCGAAGTGCTAGATGTTCTCGCAGTTAAACAACCGCTTATTAGCCAGCGTAGGGATATAAGATCTTCCAACTCATATTCAATACTTCCTACTCTCACTAAAATCGGAGCAATCACTAGTGAGGGGGCATCCCTTTTTAATATTCGTCCAACTGAAAAACCGGTATTTGCTTTTGGCTCCAAAGGCTCGGGGCATTCATCATTGGCAATGGCGTTATCTATGTTAGGATACAGATGCTGCAGTGATTTTGAGGATTTACCAATTTCCGAAATGCAACGTCTTCTTGATGGAAGTGAGGATAGGGTTTTCAACGCATATGTGAACATAGGCTCGTTAGATACGAGAGTTAAAGAACTTCGAATGAGTTATCCGAAGGCAAAGTTTATTCTTACTACAGTTAAGAATATAAGAGCGGATCCGAATTTCCTAAAGTTGAAGGACATCCTCGAGGGTACCGACCTGACTATACTTCATGTGGATGAGTCTAATAAATGGCAAATAGTTTGCGAACACTTAAGATGCCCACCCCCAAGGTGCTGCTACCCCGTCCTACAAGATATTGGTCAAAGACCCATTATGGACGAAATTATTGAATCGAACCAAGTTATTAATTTCATAAAATCTAGATGTGATAATTCACCGTGGATCGTAGATTCAAAAAAATGGTGGCAAGGAATTAGCACTGTCTCCGCTGAAGAATGGTCCAAGGGTAATGAAAAAAAGGTAAAAATCACTGATCCATTGGAATTTCTTGATTCAGGGCAGTGGCTGACAAGGAGTGATACCTTCACAGACAATCTAGCACTGTTTCGCCCGTCAAACTTCAAGTTCAGTTTAGGAATTGGAGCAGTACTTTCTGTTAAAAGAGAATCACTTGGTATTCGAAATTATACTGCTGCATCTATTTGCAGTCAGAATCAATATTTATTCGGAAAGTTCGAAGCGACCATTCAAGCATCCAGTGTACCAGGTGTAGTTACCGGATTCTTTCTCCACCGAAACTCACCACGTCAGGAAATCGATATTGAGATTGCAGGGAATAGACCAGATTGTCTTTTAATCAATGTTTTCTATAATCCAGGTGGCGAAGGCGCAAACTTTAACTATGGCTATAGGGGGGCTCCCAGTTATATTGATCTTGGGTTTGACGCTTCCAAAGCAAGTCACCGCTATGCGATTGAATGGAGTCCGAACGAAATTCGGTGGTTCGTTGATGATATTTTAGTTCATAGACGTGTTGTCTGGGATCCGACACCTATCCCACACCTTCCAATGACGCTCCATGCTAATAATTGGGTAACTCGTTCAACCCAACTTGCAGGTAGAATAAACAATCGAAAACTCCCAACTGTCTCCATATTTGGGGAGATCGCAATACAGGCAAATGCACTTATTTCCAAACCTGAAGCCAATGATCCTGTACAGGATAGGCCTAGTAATTTTAATTCAAGTCATTTCGTACAATGAAAATTTTATCATTTAATCCAGGCCATGATGGCGCGTTCGCTTATGTTGAAGATGGGCGATTGATTACCTCAGTTGAGACTGAGAAAGACTCTCATTATCGTCACTCACCACTATCCATTCCGGATGTGTTCAACATTTTCGGTGATCTGAAAGAAGTCCCAGACATACTCTGTAGAGGTGGGTCGTGGCCCGGTAATACTAACTTGTCAGAACAGCGCTTTATTTCTGGATACCATGGAATCGGTAACGATAACATTATCATTGGTAAAGAACACCTATTCGGGAAAAAGGTTGACTCCTTCTCGTCTTCCCATGAACGTTCCCATCTTTTATGTGCATTTGGTATGTCAAATTTGCCTAAGGGTACCCCTTGCTATGCACTACTTTGGGAAGGTGTGATTGGCTCATTCTACCAAATAGATGCTGAGTTAAACATAATAAAGCTAACGGATGTAATGCCTGAACCAGGACATCGTTATGCATTGCTTTACGGTTTAGGAGACCCAACCTTTGATATAAAAGTTGCAGAATTCTCACGTTTTTCTGATGCTGGAAAGCTAATGGCTCTAGCTTCATTCTCGAAGCGAAGTATACCTACGGATGAAGAGGAAAAAATAATCTCCTTTCTAATGCAAGATTGCCCTCATCTCAAACCACAAGAGTGTGAAGCATTAAAGGATTACCGCCACTACAACGTGGGGTTGGATGATGCTGAATTTCGAAATTTCGCAGGTATTTTCAGTGATCGGATATTTGATCGCTTTTATCAGTACGCCAAATTGAATTTCAAGAGGAACATGCCATTGTTAATTACAGGGGGATGTGGATTAAATTGTGACTGGAATACGAAATGGAGGGAGACTAATCTCTTTTCAGAGGTATTCGTGCCACCTGTTGCTAACGATTCGGGATCTGCAATTGGCACTGCTATTGACGCACAATTCTATTTTACTGGTAACCCCAAGATAGAATGGAATGTATACTCTGGTCGTGATTTCATTTCTGATGATTCATTCGATGCATCGTTATTTGATGAGTATGAAACGAACTACGAAATGGTTTCCGAAATGTTGGCTAACAATTTAATCATAGGATGGGTAAACGGAAAATATGAAATCGGACCCCGCGCGTTGGGAAATCGTTCGATTCTTGCTTCGCCATTTCAGGATAGTACTCGTGTGCGGTTGAATGAGATTAAGCAACGAGAACAGTTTCGTCCAATTGCACCTGTATGCTTGGAAGAGGATGCAGCGAAATGGTTTGGCTGCGATCGGTCTAGTCCATTTATGCTGTATACAAAACTCGTTTCAACTGACGCACTAGCTGCAGTGACACATGTCAATGGAACTGCACGAATTCAAACGGTGTCCTCAGTGACTAACAATCACTTGTATGAATTACTAGTTGCATTTAAAAAGCGTACTGGATTTGGCGTCCTTTGTAATACCTCTTTGAATTTTAAAGGGAAGGGATTTATAAACAACATTTCTGATCTATCTGCTTATACTATAGAGCACAAATTGGATGGATTTGTGATTGAAGGACGATGCTATATGTTGAAGTCATCACCAAATTATAAGGGGTATATGAGAATGGCAAACTCCATTGCTAAATCAAAGTAGGTTAATCGACTCCAACTATGATATATTGACAAATTCAACCCCATTATCATGCATGTTATTGATGAGCGTGCGTATTAAATCAATTGAGATTTATGAAGTGATTATTAAGTTGCAGAAAAGTAATTACTTACCACACAACAAAACCTATAAGCAATAGCGCCCTGCTGGACGCTACTGCTCATAGCCAAACCGTTCAAGTCGGAAAATCATCCCTCCCGTTAAAACAAACTAGTATTCAAACCTATTCTAAAATTATTTTCTTCCCTGTAATTCAGCTTCCAGGCAAACTCAAGCCTTATGGGGATTAAAATATGCCCCAGACCAAAACCTATTTCATAAAAAGGGTGTTTAAATTGTTTTACAGGCAATGGCAGAATACTTTGAGATGATGCACCGACAGTAGAATAAGCTGCATTAAAGAATGTGTTCAGCTGTACATCCCAATTTTTAAAGCCAGGAATTTTAAAAAGTTTAAATAACTCGTTGCCAAAATTTTCTTCAATATTAATTGTAACTATTCTTTCGCCAATTATTTCGTTTACATTTAAAGTTCTGAATGAATAATTACGTGCTGTTGCATTTATATTACCGGGAAGTGAGTACATATATTGATACGGAAGTGTGCCATTTGTATATATTCCTTTAATATTAAAATAAAGAAAAGAAGCACCAAGGGTCCTTATCCTTCCGAAGGAAGATAATTTGTACTGTGTGAAATCAATATTGCTTTTTAAGAAATCTTTTCTTGAATATGTAACATCGCCATTTAACAATACAAATGATTTTCCCCCTCTAAGCCTTCTTCTGAAATATCCGTTCTCTATGTAATTTCTAAAATCAAGACTAAACCCAAACGTTAATGAGTTTATTTTGGTTTCATAAATTGATGGATTGCTTTGATACTTTTTCTCTTGGTTGAACAATGATACATTCGTTCTTGTCACAGCGTTGTTATCAGTACGGTTATTAAATGCCAGACTTAAACTTAGCACGGGGAACACTTCCCCTTTCAATTTAATATTAAAACCTTTTGCGTAAAAATAGTTTCTAAATTCATATTTTGAAACAAGTGACAAAAACGAAGCGGTAAGTTCATTGTAACTTTCTGAGTTACCAAAGACAGTTTGTAAATTATTAAATGCATTAATTGATAAACTATAAGTTCTGTAATCGCCTAAATAATATTTTGCATAAATACTTGTTTTAGTTTTTTTATCCGAAAATCCGTAAGAAAAATTTATTGATGAATTGAATCTTTTATTAAATGCCCTGTTTGAATAGACGCCGAGACCCAGAGCATTTCCTTCAATTCTGTTAAAATGATACATGCTTAACGGTCCGCTTGCCGATAAATTATTACTTAAAATTATTCTGCCGGATAAAAGCGAAAAATTGCTCCACACATTTATAGGAATGCTGTTAAGGCTGTCAATCTTTTTATAAGCTAAATTTTCTTCCTGTGTGTTGGGTATAGACTGGATGTTTTTCCAATAGTTTGTATCTTTTTCATCGGCTGTTGGCAAAACTTTAATCACGGCTTTGTCAAAAATATCATCGTCGATAAAAGTGTTTATTTTGTAATTGTATAAAATCGTGTTCATTTCAAATCCAAATCGCACCAAGCCTAAATAGTTTATCTCTGCAATTGCCCTGAAATCCACAGGTAAATAAAGAGAGTCATTAAAGGGTAACATCTGCTGATAAAAATTTATCGTGTCAAGAATCCCCCCTCTGTTTGCCGCATCGTTTAATTGAAAATCTATTTTTACAAGGTCAAAGGTTTTATCAATAATATAAAGTTTACCCGTAAATCCAGGATTTATTGAATTAAGAGGTTGTAATTCTATTTCATAAACATTTTTGTTATTTATTGAAGAAAGATTAATCAAATAATAATCGTAATAATCCAGTGCATCATCGGCTAAAGGACCGGGTATTGGGTAATTAAGAATATTTATCCTTTCATTATTGAAGTTTTTTATAGCTCTTCCGCCCGTTAGCAGATTAAAAGTAGATGGAATATTTGCAGATTGTTTTCTTGCAATAATTATCTCCTTATAATTATCAGGCTTTTTAAAATAACCAATGCTTTGATTTTCTATTATTCCGGTTATCGGTAGTTTTGAAGAATCCCCCATTCCAAAACTAAGCCCTGCTCTTCCCCTTTTTAATGTTAAAGGTTTTGGAGTTCTTATAACCCCTTTGGTGTAGGCTTCAAAAATTAAACTGTTTATTTGTTTTTTTCTTTTTTGTTTTTCTTTTATTGCTTTTCTTATAATACCAATTGCCGGGTCTTCGCCGGGAATAACTGTTATCTCAGGTAAGGTCACGCTTGATCTTGTTAAGATAAAATCCAAGCCGCTAATGTTGTTTTTTAATACAATTTTTAAAGTATCGGAATTATATCCAAGATAGGATGCAATTAATATATAACTGCCTTTATCTAATTTAAGATTATAGTTTCCATTTAAGTTGGAAGCTCCCCCCAACATTGTGCCGTCAATTTTTATATTTGTATACCCGAGAGGTTCTTTGGTTTGTTTATCTAATACTTTTCCGGTAACAGAATATTTTTGAGCCAATATGTTTACAGAAAGAAATAATACAATTGTAAAGTAAAGTAAAGAGGATTTCATGTTAAATAATATTACCTTTAAATTTATAAACAAACATAAATCAGACGTATTTAAAAACACAACTTACTCTAATTCAGATTTAGATATTGTTCCAGTTTCTAAATATTTATCTTTACAAATGACCTTTTTAGAGAAGACTCATAAATTATAATTACTTGTTTTAATAGGTATTAGTTTCATAACATGAAAAATATAATCGGGATATTAAGAGAAGGAATAGACAAACTCGGAGAAAAACGTACGGCCATTACTCCTGCAAACCAAATCATTAACTGGGGTTTCAAATTACTGATAGAACCTGCAGTTGACCAGGAAAATGGGGAAATAAAAAGAGCATTTAAAGACGAAGATTATGTAAAAGCAGGTGCCGTTATAAAAAATAATTTGTCTGAAGCTAATGTGATGTTCGGACTGAAAGAAATTAACATTAATAAAATACTTCCCGATAAAACGTATCTCTTTTTCTCTCATACACACAAAGGTCAAATTAAAAACAGATATATGCTGAAAAAGCTTGTTGAAAATAAAAATACATTAATTGATTATGAATTGATAACCGATAACAATAACAGAAGATTAATAACAGCTTTTACTTTCATAGCCGGAAGCGCAGGAATGGTAGACACGTTTTGGGCTTTGGGAGAAAAATTAAAGTTGAAAGGGATTGAAAGTCCATTTAAGAATATAACTCAATCTATAAATGCCAAAAATCTTGCTCACATTAAAGACTTGTTAGTAAAAGCCGGAGAAAAAATAAAAGTTGAAGGAACACCCGAAACTTTACCTCCAATTATCTGCTGTATTTTAGGTAGAGGTAAAACAAGTATCGGTGCTCAACAAATATTAGATATGCTTCCTTGCGAACAGATAACTTTTGATAAACTTTCTTCTGTTTATGATCATGATTCAAGAAAGAAAATATACAAACTTGTGCTTAAAGTTTATGATATGTTTAGACTAAAAGATAAGTACAAAAAAGAGTATACCGGAAATAAAGACATTGACAAAGTGAGGCATTATTTAAAAAACCCTGATATGTACGAATCAAATATGGAAAGGATTTTACCTTATGTTACTGTTTTGATGAATTGTATCGTCTGGTCTAATGAATATCCCAGGTTATTAACCAATGATTTAATCAAAAAAATTTATTCCGAAAACCAAACATTACTTGTTATTGGTGATGTAACTTGCGATCCAAACGGCTCAATTGAATTCTCAAAAGAAACGTGGATTGATAATCCTGTTTACACTTATTATCCAATAAACGAAACTATTAAAAACGGATTTGAACCAAACGGTATTACAGTAATGGCGGTAACAAATCTTCCGTGCGAGTTTTCAGCAGACGCCTCAGAAAAATTTAGCAACGAACTTCTGCCCTTCTTAAAAGGCATAATATCTGCTGATTATAACGACAGGTTATCAGCTTCAGGTTTACCCGACTCAATAAAAAATGCAGTAATTATGTGGAGAGGAATATTTACAGAAAAATATAAATATATGGAAGAATATATCAGTTAATTTTCATTTGCATTTTTATTACCTTTTTTAATTCAAATAAAAAAATATAAATAGCTATAAAGTATATGCACTATTTGAAGAAAACTTTTATTAAATAACGTAAATGTTTAAATTTTATATATATAAATTATTTAGTAAAATGGGGTCCATATATGAAAACAAAAATCTTAATAAGTGTTATTATTTTACTCGTATCCATTAATTTAAACTTTGCTCAAGATAAAAAAAAGGATGACATAACAGCAAAACAAGTTATTGAAAAATATATAACTGCAATCGGTGGAAGAGACAGTTTGGAAAACGTAAAAGATAAAACAACTGTTCTTCGCGGCACTGTTTCCGGAATTGATGTAACAATGATTATTTACCAAAAATTACCGGATAAAATTAGACAAGAAATAAATGCAGGGGCTGTTAATCAAGTTATAAAATACGATGGGAAAAAAGCAGTAATGACTGTAGGGGAAAACAGCAGAGACCTAACAGGTTCGGAGTTAGAGGATCTTAAGTATGAAGCAATGCTTGATTTTATTTTAAAATTAGATGAATTAAAAATTAAATTAAAACTTTTAGCCAAAGAAAAGGTTGACAATAAAGATGCTTATAAGGTGGAAATGAAATTCTCTTCGGGAGAGATTTGGAAACTATTTTATGATGTTGAATCAGGATTAAAAGTAAAAAGTTTAAAAACAATAAACTCTCCTCAAGGTTCATTTGCGCAAACAACTTACTACGGAGATTATAAATCTGTTGACGGTGTTAAATACCCGTTTAGCATAAAGCAAACAATAGGTCCTCAATCTTTAGATTTTAAAGTCAGCACAATAAAAATTAACACTGATTTAAAAGACGATAAATTTAAAATAGAATAAATTTTTAAAAAACCAAAATCAACAATTGTATACGGCATTGCTTTTGCACGATATTTTATCATTTTATCTGGACTAGATTAGACATTGGTAGTTTTCTATTTAAATAATTATTTTATAATTAAATTTTAAGGAGAAAATATCAAAAATATTTTACTTTTTTTGGTCGTCCTTGTATTTGTTACATTTTTAAGTACATCTTATTCTCAAGACAAACCTGATATAAAGGTTAGAGTCGGCGGTACTGTTCAAGCAATGGTCAGTTCGGCACAAACCAATACAGATACAAGCCAGGTTGGTTTTGGATTAAAGCGCATAAGAGGAAGATTATACACAACATTTAGCAAAAACATAAAAGGTTTTATTCAATTTGAAATGACATCTTTCAAGCTTTTAGATGCACGCATTGAATTCATAATTAATAAAGCCGCTCAGTTTAGAGTTGGTAGATTTAAAGTTGCAGGTGTTCGTGCAGGGGGATTAACTTCCCACACAAAAATTGATATCGTCGAACGTTCGGTTTCTGCTCAAAAATGGGGATTAATGACTATTGGTGCTGATTACAGAGATTTTGGTGTAGCTTTCCTAGGAACATCAAATGGATTCAGCTATAATCTTACCTTACATAACGGTAACGGTGCAGTAAATTTAAAAGCTTCACAAAAGACTACAGCTTCTGTTCAAAACACAAGTTTTGCTTTTAGCGGAATGACTTCATATAAACCACAAAAAGTAAAGGGATTAGAGCTTGGCGGACATTATGGTGTCGGAAACAGCACTTTTAACGACTATAATGCTTATAGCGCTTATCTATATTACGAACCCGGTTCATTTAGATTTAAAGGTGAATACATTGGTGTAAAAAATAAAAACGGCCCATTTGATATTACAACTGCAGGTTATTATTTCTTTGGTGCTTATAAAGTTGCAAAAAATGTTGAACTTTTAGGTAGGTGGGAAAGATATGACAAAAACACGGATGTAAGTAATGATGCAGAAACTTTTACTACTTTTGGTTTTGCATACTCATTTTTCTCTTCTAAATGGACAGCAACAAAAATTACAGCAGCTTATGTCATTCGTTCAGAAGATGGAGTTTCTGTTAATAACAATGTATTCTATGTAATGTTTCAATTAGTATTTTAAAAAATAAGAAACGCAATGCCCTCTGATAAAATATCAGTTATTGTTTTTGATCTTGGAAATGTTCTACTTCCTTTTGACTATAAAATTGCTGTAAATAAATTAAATGAAACTGAGATCGGACTTGGAAATAAATTTATAAATTTCTATCAAAATAATTATCAGCTTCACAGAGCATTTGAAAAGGGAAAATTAAGTAAGAATGATTTTATAGACAAAATGCTTAATGCACTTAATTACAAAATTACGGCTGATGAGTTTTGTGAAATTTATTCAAGTGTGTTTACAGAAAATAAAGAAGTAATCGCTCTTCTTCCAAAGTTGAAAGTAAAGTACAAACTTATTTTACTTTCAAATACAAACTCAATTCATAAAGAATATGGCTGGAAAAATTATAGCTTTCTTAAATACTTCGATAAACTTATACTCTCACACGAGGCAAATGCCATAAAACCGGAAAAAGAAATTTACAAATGTGTGGAAAATTTTACGAAAGGACTGCCTTTTCAACACCTTTTTATTGATGATGTTCTTGAATATGTAAATGCAGCAAAACAACTCGGCTGGGATGCAATACATTTTATCGGATATGAAAAACTAATTAAAGAATTAATAACCAAAAAAATAATTTAAAAACAAATTGTTTGTTGAGGCTGTTTCAAAAGCCAAAAAATGTCATGCTGAATTTATTTCAGCATCTATTTTTAAAATAAAATCGATATTTTAGATTCCGGATCAAGCCTACCTCAGCAGCAGACGGGTCCGGAATAAAAGTTATAAGACGACCTAAAATTAATATTTCTTTAAAAGATTTCCTTATATTTCAACCCTATTTATCAACAAGTAAAAACGGTGAGAAATGAAAAAATTTAATTTATTAATTGTTTTATTGTTTGCTTTAACTCTTATCGGCTGTGATAATAAAGCGGTAGATACTGATAATTTTAAATATCAAACCGAAAAATTTGCCGATCTCAGAATTTTGCGTTACAAAGTTCCGGGCTTTAATGAACTTTCTTTAAAGGAAAAGAAACTTGTTTATTATTTATACCAAGCCGCTCTTTCCGGAAGAGATATTATTTACGACCATAATTACAAATACAATCTAACAATTAGAAGAACGCTTGAGGCTATTGTTAACAGTTATAGTGGTGAAAGCAGCGGGAAAGATTGGGATAATTTTTTAGTGTACACAAAACGTGTTTGGTTCTCAAACGGTATTCATCACCATTATTCCAATAAAAAAATATTACCTGATATTACAAAAAAATATTTTACTTCTTTAGTCAAATATTCAGATTCTAAGCTTCTACCTCTTTCAAATGGAGAAAGTGTAGATAATTTTTTGAAAAGAATTACTCCAATAATATTTGATCCGAAAGTAGCCCCCGAGATGGTAACATTTGACTCAAACGTTGATGTAATAAAAAACTCTGCCGTTAATTTTTACGAGGGCGTTACTCAGAAAGAAGTCGAAAATTATTACAAGAAAGTAATTGATAAAAAAGATCCTCACCCAATCTCTTACGGACTCAATTCTAAAATGATAAAAGTTAACGGAAAGATTGTCGAAATGAAATGGATGTTGGGGGGAATGTATTCTCCTGCAATTGAAAAAATGATTTATTGGCTAAAAAAAGCCGCTGGTGTTGCCGAAAATGAATTGCAAAAGAAAACTCTTTTAAAGCTTACAGAATATTATAAAACCGGAGATTTAAAAGTATTTGACGAATACAACAAGCTTTGGGTTAAGGATACACAATCAAGAGTAGATGCCGTGCATGGTTATATAGAAGTTTATAGCGATCCGTTGGGTTACAGGGGGTATTATGAATCAGTAATTTCAATCAAAGACCTTGATGCAACAAAAAGGATAAAAGCTATTGCCGACAATGTACAATGGTTTGAAGACAACTCACCTATCGCAGATAAATATAAAAAACAAAATGTTGTGGGAATATCCGCAAAAGTGATTACCGTTGTTGTTGAATCGGGTGGTACATCACCCTCTTCACCGATCGGTATAAACTTACCGAACTCTCATTGGATAAGAAAGGAATTCGGTTCAAAATCAGTTAACCTCGGTAATATTGTTCACGCATACAATAAATCAGGCTCAAAAGAATTCTTAAAAGAATTTTCTTATTCACCCGAAGAAGTAGAGCTTGCAACTAAATACGCTGCACTTACTGCCGACTTGAAAACGGATATGCACGAAGTTATCGGACATGCATCAGGTCAGTTGGCTCCCGGCGTTTCACCACCTAAACAAACGCTAAAAAATTATGCCTCCATTATTGAAGAAGCAAGAGCAGACCTTGTTGCATTGTATTATCTTCCTAATAAAAAGTTGATTGATATCGGTGTCAGTCCAAATGCAGATGCTTACAAAACCGGATATAACATATACATTAAGAACGGATTAATGCTTCAATTAAGGAGAATAAAACCAGGAGAAAACATAGAAGAAGCACATATGCGCAACAGGCAAATGATTGCAAAATGGGTTTATGAAAAGGGAAAAACAGAAAACCTGTCTGACGGTAAGACAGGCGTTATAGAAAGAAAAACCAAAAACGGGAAAACTTACTTTGTAATTAATGATTATCAAAAATTACGTATTCTTTTCGGTAGGCTGTTAAATGAAATGCAAAGAATTTCATCAGAAGGTGATTTTGCAGCAGCAAAAAATTTAGTGGAAACTTACGGCGTAAAAGTAGATAAAGATCTGCATAAAGAAGTATTGGAAAGATACAAAAAACTAAACCTTGCACCATACAGCGGTTTTATAAATCCCGTTTTAAAACCTGTTATGGAGGATGGTAAAATTACAGACGTAAAAATTGAGTATCCTATGGACTTTACAAAACAGATGCTTTTTTACGCAAAAAATTATTCTTTTCTTCCGAATATGAATTAAGAGATTAATTGATAACATCCAGCTTTTGTCCGATGTTACCTTAAATTTTTATGTTAAAGTTTAATTTGATTCATCATATTTAACTTGTTGTTTTAAATCATTATCTTTATTTTAATTAATAACCTTAGTTAGTCAAAATGAAAACAAAGAAAATATTATTAGTATTTTCATTCTTTTTTATCGTCGGGTTAATGTCCTGCGCTTCCAAATCTACACTTATAGATTCCTCCATGCGTGAGATAAGATATATTAGCGGTCTAATTCACAAAATAGATAGGAAAGTTGTTGAGTTATCCGACGGTTCAAAATGGAGACTTAATAGATTTTTAATTACATCTAACTTATCTGAAGTTTTAATTGTTCTTTTCGAAGACAGGTTACAGGGATTTATGTATGTAAATGGAAACAAATATTTCCTTGAACCTCAAACAATCAGTATTGATTTTGACATAGACTTTCTTACTAGAAAATCTTTCGGTTATTTAACCATTATTAAAAGCATTGATATGAACGTCGGTACAATAACACTATTCGGCGATACTGAATGGCGCATATCAGGTTATTACCAAGATGTGGTAAAAGACTGGCGCGCCGGTACGGATATAATTATATCCGATGATTTTACTTGGGCAATAAACCTACCCACATATACCAAGGCAGAAATTAAGCTGCTTACCTCCGGCAGATAAATATTTAAAACTATAACAAATAATTTTAAATTCAATTCCCTGTGAAATCATGAAATTTTTTTCCCAAATTTACCTTTCTTAAAAGTTAAGAATAGAAAAGTTCTCTTTGCTTACTCTTTTTATAATTATATTTAAAATCTTATTTAAAAATTAAAAGAATGTTTTTATGGGATTAAGTATAGGAATAGTCGGACTGCCAAATGTGGGCAAATCAACATTGTTTAACGCACTTACAAAAGCACAAAATGCCAATGCGGAAAATTACCCCTTCTGCACAATTGAACCCAACAAAGCCGTTGTTCCGGTTAAGGATAAAAGACTCGGCGAGCTTGCAAAGCTTGTAAACCCTGCAAAAATTGTAAACTCTACCGTTGATTTTACCGACATTGCCGGTCTTGTAAAAGGAGCAAGCAAAGGCGAGGGATTAGGCAATCAATTTCTTTCAAATATTAGAGAAACAGACGTTATTCTTAACGTTGTAAGATGTTTTGATAATGATGATATAGCCCATGTAGATGGAAGTATTGATCCGTTAAGAGATATAGAAGTAATTGAGACAGAATTGCTCCTGGCTGATATACAAACAACGGAAAGAAGAATTGAGCGTTTGCAAAAATCAATGAAGAGTGATAAATCATTAAAACCGCTTATTGATAATGCCGAAAAACTTTTAACCCATTTAAACAAAGGAAATCCCGCTTCTTCTTTTAATATTGAAGATGAACAACTTATTCAGAATCTTTTTACAGAGCTTAGATTAATGAGCTCAAAAAAAATAATCTATTGTGCTAATGTTGATGAAGATGGTCTAAGTGAAGACAACCAATATATAAAACAAGTAAAAAAATTTGCAGAAAAAAGTGATGCTGCATTTACTAAAATATCGGCAAAAGTTGAAGAAGAACTTGTTGGAATTGAGGACGAAGAAAGACAGGAATTTTTAAATTCATACGGAATTGATGAAGGTGGTTTGGAACAAATAATTAAAACTGGATTTAAAACTCTGGGACTGATAAGTTATTTTACAGCCAGTCCAAAGGAAGTAAAAGCATGGACTATACACAAGGGCTGGAAAGCGGCAAAAGCAGCATCAGTTATTCACACCGATTTTGAAAAAGGATTTATAAGAGCTGAAGTTATAAGCTATGATGATTATATAAAACACGGTTCAGAAGCTGTCTGCCGTTCAGCAGGAGCATTAAGAATAGAGGGAAAAGAATATGTAGTTCAGGATGGTGATGTGATGCACTTTTTGTTTAATGTATAATATTTAAAAGTTACCTTCGAGTTTTTAAAAATATATTTTATTTACTTTTTTGTGGGTAACCTCAAAGGTAAAAAAAAGCATGATCTAAATACTAAAACAATATACCTTATTCTTTAATTTCAATTACTTTGTAATTTGTTTTTTTACCGCATTTGGGGCACTCTTCTATTAATTCTCCTTCTCTTATATTAATCTTTGTTTCACCGCAGGAAACACATTCTACTTTAGCATTAATCTTTGCCCTTTTTCCTACAACCATTTTTAATGTTATTCTTGCTGAAGAATAAACCGACACACCGAAAGGAACAAAAAAAGTTAAAATAAATTTTATAAAATTTAAATGGATAATATCAAAACGAATAAAAGTATTTCCCTGGTTAATCAAATTTAAAATAACACCGACAATAAGAGCGACTTTTATTCCGGTAATAAGTAATGAAGGCTCGGAAGAGACTTGAAAAAAGATTTTAATTGATTTTAACATCTTAATATTTAAACCCTTTTACCTCATCTTCATTAAATTCAACACCCAAACCGAGAGCAATTCTGTTAACAAAATTGAAATAACTTGTAACCAAATTAACATTCAATATTTCTTCGTCAGTAAGTCCCGCATTTCTTAATTCCAAAATATCTTCTTCACTGACATTATAAGGATTTTTAGTGAGTTTTATAGCGTACTCAACCATTTTTGTCTGTTTTTGATTTAACTCTGCTTTAGTATAATCTTCGACGGCTAATTTTATTCTATCACTGTCTTTCCAATAAAAATTCAGTGCTTCACTGTGGTGATTTATACAATAATCACATTTATTCGCAGATGAAACAACAACGGCAATTAGTTCGTTTTCTTCTCTTTTTAATGCGGTTTTTCCAAACATTATTTTTAAATACAAATCCATATGTGCCATCATTGAACCTGGATTTAAGCTGTGGATCTTCATTATGTTGGAAAGTTTTCCCCTGCTTTTAATCAAGGATTCGTAATATTCTTTTAATTTTCCCTCTGCTTCATTTTCATTTATCTGGCGAATATAAGGCATTAAAATCTCCTAAAATTATTATGACAAAATAGAATGATGATAAATTTTAAAATGTAAAATACTTTCCAATATTTCAGATGTTTATCTTTTTAAATTTTATATGGAAATGTTGGATATTCTTAACTTATTAATTTAGAAGCCATTTCATCTTTTTTAACTTCAATTGCAGAAATTAATTCCCTGAAAGATTGAATAAATAAATCCACACCTTCCGTAGTAAGTTCACCTGTAATTTTATCAAAATCAATCGAGAGTACGGCAAGTGCTTTCATTTGTTCTTCGGCTTCATTTAAATTTTTATGAATTGCATCGGATACTTTACCGTGGTCTTTAAATGCTGCCATAGTTGCCGGCGGAATTGTGTTAACGGTGTTTTTACCTACTAATTCTGTAATGTAAAGAGTATCTGGATAAGCAGAGTTTTTTGTGCTGGTGCTTGCCCATAAAAGTCTTTGAATTTTAGCACCTTTATTTTCCAAGTTTTTAAATCTTTCTTCGCTGAAAATTCTTTCGTTGTTTTGATAAACCAATCTCGCGTTTGCAATTGCAATCTTACCTTGTAAATCTCTGTTGCCGATTTGTTCCAATTCTTTATCAACTGCAGTGTCTATTCTACTTACAAAAAAACTTGCAACCGAAGAAATCGAATCTATATTTTTCCCTTCTTCTGTTCTTCTTTCTAATCCTTTTAAATATGCATCAATAACTTGTTTATAAACCGAAGGCGAAAAAATCAAAGTAATATTTATATTTACGCCCTCATAAATCATTTGCTCAATTGCAGGAAGACCTTCCTGTGTGGCGGGAATTTTAATCAACACATTATTTTTGCCTACTTTGTCAAATAACCTGCGAGCTTCTTCTATTGTTGCTTTTGTATCATATGCAAGTTCAGGTGAAACTTCAAGACTAACATAACCGTCTACTCCGTTTGTATTATCATAAACTGACCGCAAAACATCAGCAGCATTTTGTATGTCTTTTACAGCAAGTTCTTCAAATAACTCCGCTGGTGATAAATTGTTATTTTTAGATAAAAGGTAGTTTATCTGTTCATCGTAATCAGATGTACTCGCCATCGTTTTTTGAAATATTGATGGGTTGGAAGTAACTCCTGACAGACCGTCATTTTCAATTAGACTTTTCAGTTCATTATTATTTAAAATGGCTCTGCTTATATTATCGAGCCAAACACTTTGTCCGAATTGTTTTAATTCAATTAACGAATTACTCATTATTTCCCTTTATGTTTTACTTATCAAGTTCTTTTATTTTGTTTAACCGCCGTATGAATCTTTCTTCTTCAATAAATTCAGCATTTAAAAAAGCAATAACAATTTCTTTTGTAAGTTCCGTTCCGATTATTCTTGCACCCAGGCATAAAACATTCATCCCATCGTGCTCAACGCCCTGGTGAGCAGAATAAGAATCGTGGCAGACGCTTGCTCTAATGCCTTTAATTTTATTAGCCGCAATGCAGGCTCCCACCCCGCTTCCGCAGATAATAATTGCTCTATCAGCATTCCCGGAAATCATATTTTTACACGCTTCAATTGTAAAATCGGGATAATCATCATCTGCATCAAATATTAAATTTCCTGAATCGTTAACTTCATAACCTTTTGCAGAAAGCCATTCTAGAAGAAATTTTTTTAGCTCAAAACCACCATGGTCTGCTGCAATTGTAAGTTTCATAATAATTAAATTATTTTGTTTTTTAAGGTAGAATCTTTTGGTACAATTTACAAAATAATGTGATATTTTACGGATAATATTTTTAACACAATCTAATTTTTTATGGGAACAAAATATAAGGGACAAAAAAAAGAAGTTTCTGCTTTAGATACTTACATAAAATTGATTCGTGCTACAGATACAATAAAATCAAAAGTAATAAAATCTCTCTCGAAATTTCGATTAACCGAGAATCAGTTTAACTGCCTTGATGCTGTTTTTTATTTAGGTCCTTTGACACAAAAGGAGTTGGGAGAAAAACTGTTCAGAAGCGGAGGGAACATAACATTTGTGGTTGATAACTTGGAAAAGAACAGATTGGTTAAAAGGATAAGAGATGAAAATGATAGAAGAAAGTTTTTGGTTCACTTAACACAAAAAGGTGAAAAGCTATATAAAAAAGTATTTCCGTATCAATTAAAATTTTTGGTTGAAGAACTTAAATCTATTACCGAAAAAGATAAAAAAGAGCTACAGAGGATTTGTAAAAAGATTGGATTGAAAAATTAAGGGGGTTTCAGGTTATTAATAAAACCTCTGAAGTTTCAGAAGAGAAAGTATTTCTATCTTGTTTTATTTATTACTTTATTCATCAAAACTTCGGAGGTTACTATATCTTATTACAGTTCGAAAAAATCAAAGGCAGTACTTCTCCAGCTTTACCAAAGAATGATTTATCCGCCGATGAACTGACCTCGGTCTCGATTATATTTACTTCGATCAAATAAGCGCCGCTACTTTTAGCCAAATAAATAATTGACGCTGCGGGGTAAACAATACCGGTTGTGCCGACTATAAAAAACACATCACAATTTTCAGCTTCTTTTTCGGATGCTTGAAAAACATCCTGCGGAAGATATTCACCGAACCATACAACATCAGGTCTTACGAGTCCGCCGCACCTACATTTGGGAAGGCCGTCTTTTAAAGGTACATCTTCGCCATATTCCTTTTTGCAGTTAATGCAATAATTCCTTTCGATGTTGCCGTGGAGTTCATAAACGGTTTTGCTTCCGGCACGTTTGTGAAGGTTATCAATATTTTGGGTGATGACTGCAATTCTGTCAAATGAGTTTTGTGTTTCCGCAATAATCTTGTGTGCGGGATTAGGCTGGCAGTTATTTATTATATCTTTTCTGTGCTGATACCATTCCCACACTAATTTAGGATTTTTTAAAAATGCATTAAAATTAGCGAGTTCTTCAGGTTTTAGTTTATTCCAAATTCCATCTTTTCCCCTGAATGTCGGAATACCGCTTTCTTCGGATATACCTGCACCTGTAAAAAACACAATCGATTTTGCATTGAGCAGAGTTTGTTTTGTTCTATCATCGAGTAAAATGTTCATATTAATTTGATTCTTCATCTTTGTGCAATACTAATTTTATCTAATCGAACAAAGAAGTTTTTGTGTTTTCTTTTGCGCTATCCGAAATGTCGGTCTTTGTTAAATCCGTGTTTGCAAGACTGATAAATCTTGTCCAATTGCTTCCCTCTTTTATTCCCTGCTTAATCGCATTTTTATAAGCATTAACTTTTGCACTCAGTTCGTCAGCTTGATAGAGCGCAATTGCCTCCACTGTTTTAGGGATTACAGGAGATGCGAATTCCAATTTGCCCTGATGACTTAAAACCAGATGTATTAAATGATTTTTTAGCTCTTCAGGAAAGCCATTGATTTTTTTTACTTCATCATCTATCAACATTGCCACAATTACAATGTGTCCGATTAGTTTGCCTTTGTTTGTATATTCAAAAGATGAATCGTATTCAAGTTCTATTGTTTTGCCGAAGTCGTGAAGCATAGCGCTGCAAATAAGCAGATCGCGGTTCAATTCGGAATGAAAATCGCACATCAAATCGCATATTTTTATAATTTCTAAAGTGTGCTCAATCAACCCTCTGATGTATGCGTGGTGCCAGGATTTACCCGCCGGTGCTTCAGAAAATTTATCAAAATTTCCCTCGTTAAAAATAGAAGTGATTAGTTCCTTTAGAAACGGATTTGTTATTTTGTCAATTCTATCTTTAAATTCTTTCTGCATTAGAGATAAATCTCTATGGGATTTGGGAAGAAAATCTCTCGGAGTAATATTATCGTTTTCATTTACCGGACGGACATTCGATAATTTTATTTGAGGTGTGCCCTGATACTCAGACATAGTTCCGGTAACAAAGGCAACTTTACCTTGTTCTATTAAATCAACAACATTTCCAATATTATCCCACATATTTGCACTTATTGAGCGTGAGGAATCCGAAAACTCAAAGCTTAAATATTCTTTATTAGTTTTTGTTGTTCTAATTTCAATTTTATTAACGAGCAGATAATGGTTTACGCTTTCCCCTGTTTTTAACTCGTTAAGATTTTTTTGTTCTTTCATTTTTAATCTTTTATTATTTCAAATCCGGTATTTTTTGAAATTTGAGCCAGAACAGATCTGTTTAGCAAATCAATATTAATTGCTATTGACCTGCCTTTTACTTCCCGCTTTATAACACCGATAACCCCCGCAAAAGGTCCGTCTAAAATTTTAACTTTTGCACCGGGAACAATTCCGGAATGAACAACAATATCAACTTCTTTATTTAAAAATTTCCTTAAGTTATCGATTTGCCACTCAGGTATTACAGCAGGTCGTCCGTTATCAAAAATACATCTTACAATAGATAACTGCTGAAGCGAAAGGTATCTTTCTTTTTCGTCGGCAAAGATAAAAATATAACTCCTTAGTAAAGGCTCGGTTATTTTTTTCTTTCTATCGCTCCATTGCTTTAGTCTTGTTATAACGGGCAAATAATAACTAATCTCTTCAGATTCTAATTGTAAAGCAGCTTTAAACTCGTGTCTCGGTTTTGTATAAAGAGCAAACCATTTTTTGTCATTATTCTCTACCATTTAAAAGTATATCTTCTAAAATGGACGACCGACAGAATAGTAGTAAAAACCCTGTTCTTTCATTTTGTTTACATCATACACGTTTCGACCGTCAAATATTACAGGTTGTTTTAATAAAGTTTTAATTTTTTCAAAATTCGGATTACGAAACTCGTTCCATTCTGTTATTAAAATTAATGCATCGGAGTTTTCCAAAGCCTCATAAGAATCTGCAACATATTTTATTGAATCGCCAAGTATTGCTTTTGTTGTTTCTATTGCTTCGGGATCATAAGCAATGATAGATGAACCTTTTTCGATCAAACGTTTTATAATCTTAAGTGCGGGTGCTTCCCTTACATCGTCCGTGTTCGGTTTAAATGCCAATCCCCAAACAGCAAAATCTTTACCGTTTATATTGTTGTCAAAATGCTTTAATATTTTGTTCAGAAAGCGTTCTATTTGATTTTCGTTAACTTCAACAACAGCGTTCAGAATTTTAAAATCGTACTCATTTTCTTTTGAAGTGTTTATTAAAGCTTTTACATCTTTAGGAAAACAAGAGCCGCCGTAACCAACGCCGGAAAATAAAAATCTTTTTCCTATTCTTGAGTCGGAACCGACACCTGCTCTTACTTTATCAACGTTCGCACCCGTTAATTCGCATAGATTAGCAATCTCATTCATAAATGAAATTTTTGTTGCGAGAAAAGAATTGGCGGCATATTTAATCATCTCTGCTGACTTCTCATCAATAAAATAGATCGGGTTTCCGGAACGCACGAAAGGTTCATACAGCTGTTCTAAATATTTTTTTGATTCCTCGTTTGAAGTACCGATAATTACTCTTTCGGGCTTCATAAAATCATCTACAGCAAGCCCTTCTTTTAAAAACTCAGGATTTGAAACAACATCAAAATTAAAGTTGGGAGCATATTTTTTAATTTCCTCGCTGACTTTCTCGCTTGTACCCACAGGTACGGTACTTTTATCGATTACAATTTTAAAACCCAAATCTGAATTTTCCGAAAAAAGTTTCCCCAAATCACCGGCAACTTTTAATATATAGCTTAAATCGGCACTTCCGTTTCCGTCTTGTGGTGTGGGAAGACAAAGAAAAATTAAAAGGGAATTTTCAACTGCTTCTTTTAAGTCTGTTGTAAAATTTAATCTCCCTATTTTAGTATTTCTTTCAAAATAATTCTTTAAGTCCGGTTCATAAATAGGTAATACCCCGTTCTTCATTTTTTGTATTTTATCTTCGTCAACGTCTACGCAGATAACATTGTTCCCAGTCTCTGCAAAACAGGTACCTGTTACCAATCCTACATAACCCGTTCCAACAACTGCAATATTCAAGAACTCCTCCTTTTTAAAACAAAAATATAATCAAATGAAAATTAAGTTGTAATAAACTTAATGTAGGTATGTCTCAATTTCCCCAGTAATTAAATCTTCATCAATAGGCTTTTTTATAAATGATGTTACGGAAAGTTCTTTGTACTGAGATTTAATTTCTTCATTTAAATTTTTAACTATAACAATTATAGGCAGCCTATTTCCTCTTTCTTCTTTCCTAATTAATTTAACTAACTGCACAGCATCCATTAAGGGTAGATTGTGTTGAGTAATAACCAATGAAGGTGGGTTTTGTAACAGCGAACTATATGCGCTATATCCGTCATCCATTATTTGAAGGTGATAATTCGAAAATTTTTGTTTCACAATTAACTCAATCTGTTTTTTCTCATCAAGTTTGTTTGTTACTAATAGAATATTTTCCCTTGAATTCGGAATTGTAAAATGAAATTCGCTTCCCCTATCCTGCTCAGAGTAAAACCACAAATTACCGCCATGTTTTTCAATTATTTCTTTCACCAAAGATAAACCCAACCCGGTACCTTTTTCGCCTTTTGTTCCTTCTGTTGTAAATATTTTATCAATTTTAAAAAGTTTTTCTTTGTTGATATCTGAAATTCCAACACCTTCGTCTTTAACAACAAATTCAGATAGATCCAGATTAAAATATTTTGCCGATATATTAATTTCTTTATCAGAAGGAGAAAATTTTATAGCATTACTTATAAGATTTGTTATTACCTGCATAAGCAGTCTTTCGTCAGCCTGAATAAAAAGATCTTCATCAGCTTCAACATTTATATCAATATTCTTTCTTATTGCATTCCCTGTAAGTGATGAAACACAGTTGTAGATAAGTGCCTGTGCGTTTAATTTTTTCGGAGCTATTTTCATTCTTCCAGTTTGCAGCCTCGACCAGTCAAGCAGATAATTAATAAGCTGAAGTTGATTTTCGGATGCTTCGTGTATGTAGTTAAGGTATTCCAGTTTTTCCGAATTAGGCAGTAGAGGTTCATTTATTAATATTTCCGAAAAACCCAAAATGCTTGTAAAAGGTGCTCTAAGATCGTGTGACAAAATTGAGATGAATTTATCCTTAGCTTCGTTAGCCTTTTTTAAGTTTTCTAATTCCTGCTCTAAATCTGCTTTACTTTTTTTATTATTTGTGTTTTTTTTCATTAAAAATAAAATTAAAGAATTGTTATCGTTTACATAATTGTGTAAGATAAAAATTTGTATTGAAAAGATAATTAAAGAAAGTAAGAATATAAAGAAACAAAAGAAGGTGAATGGCTAACCGTTTTTATTTATCGGCTCCCATTCCAAACCATCACAGGGGATATAATCTTCCGTGGGATGTTTATCAAGTTTCATACAAAGAACGGCGGTTTCGTCAAAGTGTTTGCAGGAAGAACAAATCGTATCTTCTATAATTTTTTTATTCTTATCTTGAAATTGTCTATAGCTAATAACTGCCGGATAAAAAACAAACACAAAAATAACAACCAAGCTCATAGACCACCATAACTGTGTGCTTAAATAATCTTTAAGAATCCAAATTAAAGGAATGCTTATTGTTATTCTTACTAATGTCCATAAAACAATTTCGCCCATAAGAATTTTACCTTAAAAGTTAAAACAATTTTATATTTTTGTATTATATATTAAAATTTAATTATAATTATTATATTACGTGTTGAATCGTTTATAAATTAAGCGATTTTAAAATAAATAATCCCGCATAAAACGGGATTAAATTTGAGAGTGAGCGCGGGTGGTATCGAACCACCGACCCTCTGCTTAAAAGGCAGATGCTCTACCACTGAGCTACGCGCCCAAAAAAAATTAAAGGCAAAATATACGCATTTGGTGAATCTATTTCAATCAATAATAAGCTATAAAATTACTAACCGAGAAGGATAAATGTCAAAAGAAAGCAACATACTTGTATGTGATGACGACGAAACTTTATGTTATCTTCTTAAAGAACAGCTTCTAGAAGAAGGGTTTGCTGTTCAGACCGTTTATGGCGGTAAAGATGCAATTGAAGCCGTTAAAAGCAAAAATTATGACGTACTTCTTTTAGACCTTAAAATGAAAGAGGTATCTGGTGAAGATGTGCTAAAATTTGTATCCGGGCATAGCCCTTCTTTACAGGTTATTATTTTAACAGCAGAATCTGATATAGATAATGCTTTAAAATTAACAAAGATGGGGGCATTTTATTATATATCAAAGCCCTATAATTTTGACACTCTCATTTTAACTATCAACCGCGCCATTGAGAACAAAAACCTTCTTGTTAAAACAACAATATTAGATAAACAAATCAACAAAAATATTCAAAGTGACATGATCGGGACAAGCAAAGAAATTCTAAAAGTAATTATGCTTGCCAACAAATCTGCTAAATCAGAATCTAATGTTTTAATAGAAGGTGAGACGGGTACAGGAAAAGAATTGCTTGCTGAATATGTACACAAAAATTCACCAAGAAGCGAAAAACCGTTTGTTGTTATAAATTGTGCATCGCTTCCCGATCAATTAATTGAGAGTGAACTTTTCGGTCACGAAAGAGGAGCTTTTACAGATGCAAAAACAAGCAAACAAGGCTTGGTTGAAATAGCAGACGGAGGTACTTTATTTTTAGATGAAATCGGTGAAATGAGTATTACTCTTCAGCCAAAACTTTTACGTTTTCTTGAAAACGGTGAGTATAGAAGAATCGGTAGCGTCTCAAATTTATCATCCGATGTTAGGGTTATAGGAGCAACTAATAAAAAACTTCTTGAAGAAATCGAAAACAACAACTTCAGAAGAGATCTTCTTTTTAGATTAAATGTAATAACTTTAACATTACCGCCTTTACGTGAAAGAAAGGAAGACATACTATTACTTGCAAATCATTTTTTGGAAATTAAATCACCCATAAGATCGCCAAAACGTCTTTCACCAAGCACCGAAGATCTTTTAACCAATTACGATTTCCCCGGTAACGTTAGGGAATTAGATCATATAATTGAAAGAGCTATAATTTTTTCTTCTGATGATATTATAAAACCGGAAGATTTGAATTTACCCACTACTAAGAAAATGATTCAAAGCTCTAATATGAGTAATGAATTTACGGAGATTTTACCTATGGAAGAGATAGAAAAAATTCATCTTGTAAAAGCATTAGATTTTTTCGACTGGGACAGAGCTAAAACTTCGTACAAGCTTGGAATAAGTATTAAAACATTATATTCTAAAATTAAAAAATACTCTTTAACACAACAATAATATAATTCAATGCTTAATAATGTTGATAGTTTGGAAAATGAAAATGATATTTTAAAACAAAATATTCGTTTTCAAGAAGAACTCCAAAATATTTTAGCCCTATTAGTTAAAGAAAACTCCATCCAAGTTGTTGCCGAAGAAATTTTAATAAGAGCAGTTGAAAATTGTAATGGTTTGTTCGGCGTTATATATCATAATGATAAAGATAACAAACTAAGTTTGACAAAATATGATCCAAATAAAAATCTGGAACACATAAATGATTTTGAAAAAGAAATTAAGGCTAATTTATCTTTTATAAATAGATGGCTCGTTGCAAACTCTAAACCATTAATTGGAACTAATAAACAAGATAATATCGGCAATACCTTAAACAATTTATTTCATAGTTCTACAATTTTAATAACACCTTGTTTGTTTGATGATAAGCTCTTAGCAACTCTTATTATTGGTAAAAAGAAAGGTGAATTTTCTAAATTTGACGTTACTACAACAACTCAATTTGCTTCCTTGCTTGCTTTTGGAGTAAGCAATATAAATACTAAAAAACTTAATGTTGCTCTTGAAAAAAAATTACTGCAAGCCCAAAAATTAGAAACCATAGGAAAGCTGAGCAGCGGAATGGCGCACGATTTTAATAACCTGCTATCCGGAATTTTCGGTAGTGTAGATTTATTAAAAAAGAGATTACCTAATGAACCCAAGTATACAAAGTTAGTAGATAATATTGAAAAATGTTCCATTAGAGCAAGGGATCTAACAAAGGGACTTTTATCATACGGGAAACCAACGGCAAAAAGAAAAGAAATTATAAAGCCGACATCTTTATTGGAAGAATTATTGAAAGTTATATCAAGTACTTTTCCAAAGCTTATAGAAATCAAAATAGATATTGAAGAAAATTTACCTGATATCCTGGGAAATGCTGTTGAATTATACCAGGTTCTTTTAAATTTATGTGTAAATGCAAAAGAGGCAATAGATAAGAAAGGCACTATTAGTATATCAGCAAAAAAACTTATTATCGGAAAAAAGAACAGGTCCGACCATCCTCTTTTAAACTTGGGTAACTATGTTTGGATATCCGTTAAAGATTCAGGTGAAGGAATTGATGAAGAAAATCTTTTAAGAATATTTGATCCTTATTTTTCTACAAGAGAAAAAGATACCGGTTCTGGTTTAGGGCTTTATGTTTCTTACGGAATAATAAAGGCTTTAAAAGGTGAAATTCTGGTCTCGAGCAAGAAAGATGAGGGTACTGCATTTGATGTTTTTCTTCCCGCTTTTGAACCGACCAAGACAAATAAAGAGAGTGAACCTGAAAAGATTATTCTTTTAGCAGATGATGAACCAATGCTAAAAGAACTTCTTTCTGATTTATTGGAATCTGTAGGTTACAGTATAATAATGGTAGACAACGGTTTTGAAGTGCTTAGAGTTTTAAAAGAAGAAATAGTTGTTGATATGATAATAATTGATTACAGTATGCCCGATATGGATGGTCTTACCTGCACAGAAGAAATACGTAAACTTGGTTTTAAGATGCCTGTTGTCTTATCTTCGGGTAGTATGGCGTTTGAAGAAAATATAAATTGGAAAAAGAAGGGCGTTACAAAATTATTGACAAAGCCCTATGAATTTAATGTAATGCTTAATCTTATTGAAGAATTGATTTAATTACTCTTCTTTTTCATTATCCACGTCTATCATTTGTATATCGTTAGTATATTCAGAAAATACCGGGTCTTTAATATTTTGCAATAGCTTTAAGACATCATTTATTTCTTTTACTGCTATTTCTAAAAATTTTATTTTTTTTAAAACAACTTCCTTTGATATTTCATCTTTTTCTAATTCCCTTTTTATAGCTGCAGAGGTTAAATTCAGCAATGTTAAGGGCTGTCTTATTTTGTGATTTGCTGTAACAACTGTTGCAGCAAACATATTTTTCTTTTCTAAATCCAATGCTACTTTACGGGCTTCAGCATATTTTAAAGCAGTTCTTACTCTTGCCAAAAGTTCAATATTGTTAAACGGTTTTTTTATATAATCAAAAGCTCCGGCTTCCAACCCTATTCTAATATCATCAGCGGCTACTTTGGCTGTAACCATAATTATGGGAATATCTTTTGTTATTTCCTCTTCTAATAATTCTTTACAAACCTGAAGACCGTTTTTTCTCGGCATCATTATATCAAGTAAAATTAAATCGGGCAACTGTTTTTTTGCTTTTTTAATTCCTGTATCTCCGTCATAAGCTGAAATAATTTTGTAGTTTTCTTTTTCAAGCTTGTTCTGAAGCATAAAAACATTTTCACGTAAATCATCAATTATTAAAATTTTATGCATTTTTTATCTTCGTCAATTTGTTTAATAGTGTAGTTATTTTATTTGTCAATATTAATGGATCTACTGGTTTAGATATATAATCGTTAAAACCATGTTTTAAAATGATCTTTTTGTCTTCTTCCATAGCGCGTGCTGTTACTGCAATTACAGGTATATTTTCCCATTTTTTGTTTGCTCTTATTTTTTGCAATGCTTGAAATCCATCCATTCTTGGCATCATAATATCCAGTAAGATTAAATTTGGTGTGAATTCTTTTAATTTTTTTATACATTCCAATCCATCTTTAGCTAAAACTGTTTGATAATTGAACGATTCAATTAATTCATTTATTGTAAATAAAGTATCAACATCATCATCCACTATCATTATTAAAGGATTGTCTTCGTCTGTAGATTTTTTAATTTTTACAGTCTGCTTATCATCAGACATTTTAATCTGTGCTGTTTCCTGAAGTAGAAGTCTTTCTCTTACTTTTATTAATACATCTAATGGATGCTCATTAGATTTAAGTGTAACCTGCTCAACTATTTTTTCTAATTGTTCATTTTCTTCTTTTGTCAAATCTTTTGCAGTGCTTATAATTATAGGAATATCTTTCGTTAATTTATCCGATTTTAATTTTTTAGCCAATGTTATACCGTCAATGTTCGGCATAATTAAATCCAAAACTATTAAGTCAGGTTGTGATTCTTTTATCTGATTAAAAGCAATTCTGCTGTCTTTAATATAATTTATTCTAATGTTGTCATTTTTAAATTCTTTTTTAAATCTTTCAAACTCAATTTCATCATCATCAACAATTGCAATTGTTTCAATTTTTTTATTGGTCGTCACTTCCAACTTTTTAAAAACCAAATTTAATTTATTACCGGAAATTGGTTTTACCATATAATCAAAAGCACCCAAACCAAAAGCAAGCTGTTTATCTTCAAGAATTGAAAAAATAATGATGGGAATATCTTTTGTTTTATCGTTATCTTTTAACTCTTTCAAAATCTGCCACCCGTTTTTATCAGGCATCATTACATCTAAAATTATTGCAAACGGTTGTTGTTCGATTGCTTTTTCCAATCCTTGATTTCCGTCCTTGGCAAAAATGACATCGTAGTTTTTTGTTTCTAAAAAGCTACCCACAGTATATCTTGTATCAGAATCATCATCGATAACAAGCACTTTGTTTTTCTTTGTTCCTTGTATTTTTATTTCTTGTTTATCAGGTCCTTCATTATCTCTTTCCATTTTTATAACTTCCACAGGTAGTGTGAATGTAAATGTTGAACCTTTATCTACCTCGCTTGCTACTTGAAGATTTCCTTTGAGCAGCTTTGCAATTTTACTGCTTATTGCCAAACCCAACCCCGTTCCGCTGTGTTTTCTTGTAGTAGAACCGTCAGCTTGTCTGAATTCTTGGAATATTATTTTTTTATCTTCGCCTGATATACCTATGCCTGTATCGGTTACTTTAAATTCCAACTCGTTATTTGGAAGTAAATTAATTGTAAGCTCTACAAATCCTTCGTTTGTAAATTTGATAGCATTACCAATTAAATTAATAAGCACTTGTGTTATTTTATAACCGTCAGTATTTATGATAATATGTGTATTCGTCTTTCTATTTATTTTGAATAAAATATTTTTATCTTTAACCAATGGCCTTACATTTGCCTCAACTTCATTTATTAGATCATTTAATATCAGGCTATCAAAAACAATATTCATTTTGCCTGCTTCAATTTTTGATAGATCTAACACATCATTAATCAACACCATCAGTCTTTTACCACTTTTTAACACAACTTGAAGTCTTTCCCTATCTTTGTCAACAAGTGTGGATTCTTCAAGAATTAATTCTGTTAATCCAAGAATAGCATTCATAGGTGTACGAAGTTCGTGTGACATACTTGCTAAAAATTGTGACTTTAATCTTGTTGCTTCTTCCGCTTTATCTTTTTGAATTTCAAGTTCATCTGCTTTCTCTTTTAATTGATCGTGTAGTTCTTTAAGAGATTTATTTTGCTCTTTTATTTGAACATTTTGTTTCTGGAACTCTTCATTTAAATTTCTTAATTCTTCAACCATCTGTTCTAATTGTAAAAATGCATTCGCATTGGTGAGTCCTATTGCAAGCTGTTTTTCAATACTTGTTAAATAATTCCAAAGTTCTTCCGAGATAGTTGCTTCAGAGCCTAATTCCAGAATTCCAATAACTTTATTGTTGTAAATAATAGGGATTATTAACAGTTGTTTTATCTTTAATGAAACAATGCCCAACGATATAGTGAGTGAATCTTCTTTGAGAGATAAATCTTTGATTTCCTTTGTAGCTATTACACTTTTAAGATATTTTACGTTTTTAGATGGCAATTCATCCTCATCAATACCATAAGAACTGCATAATTGAATATTATCGCCTTCAACATTGTAAAGTGCTCCAATTGCAAAATTCCCTGTTTTAATAATTTTAGAAAGTGTTGCATCAGAAAATTCTTTTAGTGTAGGATTTTGATTTACTAATTCTATAAAATCGCTGTATTCTTTTTTAACTTTTTCACTTTTGTTCAGATCATCTATCATATTGTTAAAAGCATTTGCCAGATCACCGACCTCATCATTGCTTTTAATTTCAATTTTTTGATTTAATGCCCCCTTACCTGTAGACAAAGCGGCTTTACTTAAACCGTCAAGTTGATATCTTATCCTGTTGGAAAATATCATTGTTAATATTAAGGAAAGCACAATTCCTGTAAAACCTATGATAAGTATTATTAATAGTAAGTTTGAACGCAACTTTGTAAGCCCTTCAATAGAAGTAAAAATTATAAACTTTATATCGTTCTTTTTATATGAAAGAGGTTGAGGCCAATATATTGTTGCAACCAAATTACTTGAACCGATAGAAGAAGTAATAATTTCAAAGTTGTTTTTTGATTCAAGCTCCTTAGTTATCTCCTTAAGAGCAAACAAATGATTTTGTGTAATTGCTTGCGATGATACTATTGACGGGAATTTTTTCCATATCAGGGCAATTTCAGACCCAATCTGTCTTGATATTTCAGTTAAATAATCCTGGGTTATCCTTCTGCCGTAAATATATTCTTTACCATCAGCGCTAATATATTTTTGCATATTTATAAATGGATTATCGGATACGAAATCAGCTATTGTTGTTGTTTTGGAATGTTTTAGATTATTAGAAACAAACACATAGGAATAAACATTAGAGTTTTCCTTTTCTTTTTGCAGGATAAAATCTAAGTGTTGAGGGTTTACATTTTTGTCTTTTGACTTAATAAAATTACTTACTTCTATTGATTCATTGTCCAAATTATTTTGGTAAGTGTACACAAAATTATTAACCGAATTTAATAATAATTGTGATTGTTTATCAGCCAGCACATTATATATAATAGAATAAAATGATATGGTTATTGCCGAGATAACTACAAAAACTGTAATAAAATTTATAAGTAATATGCGTGTTCTAATTTTCATACTTATTCTTCCTGCAAAACTCTTCTTATTGTAATCAACAATTCATCAAAATCATACGGTTTAGATATAAAATCGCTTGCTCCCATTTTGGTTGAGTCAATAGCACTTTTCACATCGGCATAAGCAGTTAAAACTATCACCTTTGATTTTATATTTTTTTCCTGAATGTCTTTAAGCACACCAAAGCCGTCTTTGTTTGGCATTTTTAAATCAAGCAAAATAAGGTCTACTTGCTTTTGTAAAAGAAATTCAATTGCTTGATTGCCGTCAGATACAAATTCTGCGTTATACCCCACAGCACTTAATTCTTCCTGAAGAACAGTGCAAAGATTTATGTCATCGTCAACTACTAAAATAGATTCCATTAGCCCACCTAATTTTTGTCTGAATTTAAATTTTTAAATTGATAATATTTTATACTTTCCCTGTTTTTCTTAATTTCATTTTCTATCAGTGAACCTTTCTTCTTTCTAAGTGCTACTCTCTCTTTTAGTGTGGGTACAAGTTCCGCCTTTATTAAAATTACAAGTTCCTTTTTTAAAATTGTTATTTTATCACTACCGAAAATATATCTAAGTCCAAAAAACCACCAAGGTAAATCTTTCAAAATCGGTACTCCCGTTCTTTCAAGTGTTTCTTGGTTTATAAACAACCCCCCAATAATGGTTTCTTCACCATCAAGCAATGTAACCTGCGTAGTTGCCAAGGTTTTTTTAATTTCAGAAGTTAATTCACTTATAGAAAAAGAACTTCTTTCAACTTTTAAATCCAAAAGAATATAATCTAGATTTTCTTCTTTATATATATATGGAGTTACTTCTATTATGGTTCCTGTAGGAAAAAACTTTGTTACAACATTGCCGGAAAAATCTTTTGTCTGAACAGAAAAATCTGAACCAACCTGAATTTTTCCTTTTACCCTGTCTCTAACTGTTATATTTGGTCTCGAAATAATCTCACCAACATTTTCACTTTCTAAGAATCTAAAAACAGAAGTAGCTTCACCAAAAAAGCCTCCAATATCAAATGATGATTTTGTGTTTATTTGATATTTTGTGGTTTGAGTAGTTGCATTAGCGGCCTGTGTTAAATCCTGACCAAAATTCCCGCCAATTTCAAGCCCGTCCTTTGACAATAAAAACTTCCAATCAAGTCCCATCTCTTTAGATTTATTAACATCTGATTCAAAGAATACCGCCGAAATAATTACCTCTCTCGAATTTATTGAAGCATATGTGTTGGGGTCTAGTTTAACTTCATTTTGTTTCTTTATTATTATCATATCATCTTTTTTCTCATATATCAAACCTGCGTATTTAACAATTATATCAAGAGCTTTTAGGTAGTACATATTTGTGATTTCAACACCAATCGGGTTTGAGTTGTCAGTTGTTAAAACAATTTTAATGCCTAACGATTTTTCGCTTACCTTGCTTAATAAATTAATCGCCTGGTAAAATGGTAGGGTTGACGATAAAGTAATTACTTCATCTTGACTATAGTTTCTACCGAGCATTTTTTCTAAATATTGTTGAGCAGATAAAAATGGTATAAACACAGTTAAGAATAAAACTATTATGGTTATTTTTTTCATAATTAAAACTCGTTTATTTTATTGTTTTCTTCGGTTTCTCTTTTTCTAAGGATAGGCTTATATTTTCAATTATGCCGCCCTTGTTAATTATAAAGTTAACTTTATTATTGTCATAGTCAATCTTTGTTAAATATCCCAAATAAACCTGCTCGCCTTCCCATAATAAAAATGTTGTTCCGTTTGAAGAAGATAAAAAAGCACCTTCAGGAATTATTGCTAATAATTTTGCTCCTTGAACATCTAACAAACCTTCATTATTGGGTGGTATTTCATTTCTAATTAACGGATAAAATATATCATATTGTGGTCTTGAAGTTAAATCATTTTCAATCAATTTTTTTGTTGAAAATCTATCATTGTGTGCAAAATAGACATCTACAATTATAGTGCTTCTTACTAAAAATTGGGGCACATTGTTTTCGTCAGAAGAAACAATATTATTAATTGAAACACTTTTAATTTTTTTCAATTCCTTACTGTGTTCAATTGAATATATTATTTTGAAAATGTCGTTGTATTCCCCGTTTCCTGTAATTTTATATTCATAATATGTAAACTCATTTTCATCAAATTTATCCACATATTCTACATTTAATTTTGTTACAGGAGAAAATGTTAAACTTATAGAATTCATGAATTTGAAAAACTTTATAGATGACAAATTATAGGGTATGTTAAATCTTCTTGAAGCAAGTAAAGAATCCAATACATCTGCTCTTTTAAATAAATCCCTTAACTGTTGATTAAGCTCACTGGTTTTATATTTAAAAGATTGCAGTTTTTTAAGTTTATCTTGTCTTTCCTTTATATCACTTTCTTGAAGAACATAATTATAAATAATACCGGCAGCAATCACAATAATAAGTAAACCAACTAAACCTAATGTGTTTTTTAGTTTTCTATTCATTTCAATGCCTTATTGTAATTGGCAATATCAAATGATAAAGTAAACTTGTAGGAATTTTTTTCTCTTAAAGTTTCAAAGAAAACACCTTTTAATTCTGCTGAACGTAAACTATATGCCAACTCTGTAACTACATATTTATTTAACGAATATCCTTCTAATTTTACCCTGTTCTCGGAACCCAAAGACACATTAGTCAACCACAAGTTTTTCTTTGTCTTTATAAAGGATGAAATATTATTTGCTGCTCTAGTCCAAATCAGTGTACCGGTTGAAACCGAATCTAAAATAGCCTGTGTACGGCCGAAATTATTTATTTTTCCTTCAAGTGATGAAATCTGATTGATTATTGCTTGATTTTTATCATAAAGCTTTTGATACTTAATAATGTCAGAATCTAAATTCTTCATCATAAAATTATTTTCAAGTGATTTTTGTGTGAATAAAAAGGCAGCCACAAAAAGCAGAGGCAGTATTGCAAAACCATGCCATCCAAACTGTAGAAGCTTTTGCTGCTCAATAACATATTTCGGTAAGAGATTTATTCCTTTGTGTTCTCCGGCTAAATCTGCAAAGTAATCTTGAGCTGCTGCTATAGGAACACAAAAAGACGATAATATATTTTTTGTATCTTTAGGTAATTCCGTTATGTCTAAATCTTTAAAATCAACCTTGGTTACATTTGCTTCAGGAAAAGTTCCGTAAAAAGAAAGAAGAAGATTTTCGGAATCATCTTCACCGCACACAATAATATTATCTAAGGAAGAGATACCGCCGTTTTCCATTTCCAAAAGAATCTTAGAAAAATATACATCATAGGTATGGAGGTTGGATTTACCTATATCTAAAGTTGAGCCAATATGTTTGAGTTTTCTTCCTTTAAGAAAAATCAATTTACTGTAGTCTTTTCCTATGTAAACAATTAATGAAGAATCATCCGGGAAAAATTTTTCTTTTTTTGTAATATAATAAGCTAAGGAGAGTTCTGCGCTTTTAACTGCAGGAATTTTATAAAATTTTCTTCCGTTATAATTAGCCAATGAATTTATAAGTTTTACACATTCAATTTCACCGCTTACAAAAACGGATAAGTATGATTTATCAGCCAGGGACACATACCCTATATTCTCTTTATCAACCACGATATTTCTTTGTTTCTGTAATTCATCTGCAATTTGCATTGTTACTCTAGATGAAGTAGTGGTTGGAGCGCCTTCTACTTCATGATAATATAATGAAGGTTCGGTTATTACAGAAATAAACCGACTTTTATTTAATTTTAAACCGTCTAATGCTGCATTCATAATAGCTAAACTGCTATATGATGGTTCTTTGTTTGTATTATTTTCTGAAGTATTTAAACCAACTAAAGATAAATCATCATCACCTTCTATTTTCAACCCCTTTATTCCTTGGTCAATATCTGCAGATGGTTGTACTATTTCTAAAGAAGCAGCTTTTAAGATCTTTAATTTATCTTTAGTTTTTTCAACAACTATAACTTTTGCATCAGTGCCTTCGCAGTATATAAAAATATATGGTTTCATAAGTTAAGCCAGTATTTGCTGCATACGTTTTTTATGGTTAGCATAAGCCATTGCGTTTTCTAAAGAAATGGTTTTGTTCAAATATAATCGTTTTAGATCCTGTTCCATTGTGATCATACCGCTGGATGCACTTTGATTTATCATCATATATATTTCGCTTGTGTTGTTGTTTTTTATTGCAGCCCTTACATTGGAATTTACAACTAAAACCTCTTTAGCCAAAACTAATCTACCGTCATTTGAAGGTACAAGCTTTTGAGATACAACCAAGACTAAAACATCTGCTAATCTATTTCTTACTCTTTCCTGTTCATTAGGATGAACCTCGGCAACAATTCTATCAATTGATTCTACCGCTGATGAAGTGTGTAAAGTAGAAAAAACTTTATGTCCCGTATCGGTTACTTCCAAAGCTGCCATAATTGTCTCAGGGTCCCTCATCTCACCTATAACAATTATATCCGGGTCTTGACGCATTGATTCAATAACACCATCCTTAAAAGATAAGACATCTCTTCCTACTTCTCTATGTCTTATTATTGCCGTATTAGATATATGAACATATTCTATAGGCGAAGCTATAATAACAATATGTACAGGAAAATTATTATTATGATAGTCAATAATAGAATCTAAAGTTGTAGATTTACCGGAACCTGTTATACCTGTTATTAAAGTCAAACCAAATTTTTGGTGTTTATGATTCATTACTTTAAAAGCATCAGGATGAAAACAGAATGATTCAATAGGGCGTGTAACAGTATTTATTGCCCTTATATTCATTGCTAATGTATCAATATCATAATATGTACAGGCTCGAAATCGTACTTCTCTTTTTTTCCTTTCATAATAGAAGGAATAACTGAAATCCAAGTTTTTATTATCTACCAAATTTTTTAATTGATCATTATTTAATAAATTACATATTAATATTGTTGCTTCATCACTTGTAAGCTGAGGAAATTCCTTAACTCTTTCCTTTTGTCCGAATACACGCAGCCAAATATGATTATCTGTTCCGAAACCCCCAATTTCAATGTCAGATGCTTCCCTTTCTATCATGCTTATAAGAAGTTTATTTAAAACATTCCTAATTTCAATTCTGTATTTAGAGTTTACTTGCTCTATGTTATTAACAATTTGAGTAATCCTATCGGCTCTATTAATAACTTCAGGAAGCTGAGATAGTATGGAGACTAAGATCTTTTTTAAGTTTGTATATGGCAACTTGAAATTTACTTTTTATGAATAATAAAGTTTAATTTTTCTTTAACTGATAAATAATTATCCCCAAATTAAGAACTTAACTTTCGTGTCAATCTATTGTTGTTGCTGAAATTACTTCTTCCAATGATGTTAAACCTAATTTAACTTTTTCCAAACCGGATTCTCTCAAATTAAACGAACCATCCTTCTTTGCTTGTGTTCTTACTTTTTCTTCATCAACTTCAATACCTGACCTTACAATAATTTCTCTTATTTCTTTTGTAAAATAAAGGGCTTCGTGTATAGCTATTCTGCCTTTGTACCCTGTTCTGTTGCATTTTTCACATCCTACCGTTTTATAAATATCAAGATTTCTCCATTCGGCAATATTTAACCCGGCTGATTTCATTGCTTCTTCATCAAAGTTGGATACTTTCTTTTTACAGTAATTACACAGTTTTCTAACAAGTCTTTGGGCAACAATAACATTTATAGCATAAGCTATCAGGAAAGGTTCAATACCCATTTTATATAATCTTGCAACTGCACTTGGTGCATCGTTTGTGTGCAACGTAGAAAATGTTAGGTGACCGGTGTTTGCAAGCTTAATTGCAATCTCTGCAGTTTTTTTGTCTCTCATCTCACCGACAAGTACTATGTCAGGATCGTGTCTTAATATAGATCTGGTAGCTTGGTCAAAATCCATTTTATAACCGATCTTTAATTGGCGGGCACCTTCAATAACATATTCAACAGGATCTTCAACAGTTAAAACATTAACTGCAGGTGTAATAACCTGGTATATTGCAGCAACAAGAGTTGTGGTTTTACCACTTCCAGTCGGTCCGGTTAATATTACCATCCCCTGAGGTTTATTAATAGCCTTTATAAATGCTTGTTTGGCATAACCTTCTAAGCCCAATTTGCCTAAATCTTTTATAACTTTTCTGTCGTCAAGTATTCTTATTACAACACTTTCATATTTATTCTGAAGCTCGATACCGACCATAGGTAGAACCGAAACTCTAAAACGAATTACAACATTATCAATTTTGCGCTGAATAAAACCGTCCTGCGCCATTTCCCTTTCGAACCTGTCCAATCCTTTTCCTCGGTCTTTTACTACCGCAATAACAGCTTCTGGTAGTGTTTTTTCCTGAACATGCCACAATTGTAAATTACCGTCAATTCTAAATAGAATGTTTGTCTTCTTGCCGGATTGAGGAACAAAATGAATATCACTTGCACCAATGCGTACACCTTCTAATAAAGCACCTTCTACCAAATTTATAAGGGCACTTTTATTAATCTCTGCTTCAAGTTCATCTTCGTTAAGCGCATCTTCATCTTCCTCTGCAACATTTATATCGGGTTCGTTTTCTTCTATTGCCTGAAGATATATATTTTCGGGTGGTAAAACTACGTCAATTAGTTTTTCAAAATCACGTTTCTTAATAAACATAACTTCATATTTTTTGGCACTCAACCCAAAAGCTATTTTAGGTATTGCTCTATCGGTTGGGTCTATTGTGGCTATAAGTAACTTATCACTAACTTTTTCATCGTACATAAAAGGGATAACCTTATGTTTCAACATAAGATCTTTAACTTGTTCACCCGCAGCTTTTATTTTATCTCTTATAAATTCTATTGTGTTTTGAGGGACTTGGTCAACCTGAATATTCAGCTCTCTGAATGCATACAGTATTGCAACCTCTCTGAAAATAGCATCATTATCAAAGTTAAAATCTTCAACCAATATTTGCGCAAGATTCCTTTTTATTTTAGATTTGTCATTTGCTTTTTTAGCGAGAGCTTTTTCTAAAATTGCAGCATCGATTATACCTTTCTTAAAAAGAAGGTAACCGATTTTATCTGTCATTTCTATATTTGTATCAATCATGTAATTGTTCTTTCAATTGAATGTGCATTATACGATGTTGTTGAACTCGGACTTATTGTTGCTGTTTCGGCAGAGACCAACGTCAAAGCTATCATTACCACCATAATAATCATTGCAATAAAAACCTGTATAAGTTCTATCAAGTTTTTCAGTCTATAAACGGTTTCTGTTTCATAATAATTAGCTAATTGAAGGGAAGTGTTCTTAATTGTCCCGGTTTCTTCACCAGAATGAAATCTTGACAAAGCTGTTTCCGTAAAAACGCCGCTTGCTTTCAATGCTTCGGTCAATCCAACACCTTTTTTTACCATTAAAGGAATTGCAACTTTTTTTATTTGTGCTTCAAAGTATTGATTACCTGTTGCTTCAGCTGCAATTTTTATCGGTTCAATACTTTCTGCAGAGCCACTATATAATGTATAAAAAACTCTGCTATATATCTCTATCAATGTTTTATGAATTAAATTACCAATATAAGGAACTTTTAAGATAAATTTATCATACATAAATTTACCTTTTTTAGTTTTTAAAAAACGCCACAAAATAATAGGAGGTATAATAATAAGAGCTGCAACAAGTGTTGTATTGTTGGTTAAAAAATCACTTATCATTAGAGTAAAGGCTGTCATAGGTGGTAACGGAATACCAAACTTTACAAATAGTCTTGCCGTTTCAGGGAAAATATATACTATATAAAAAATAACCGTTAAAAAAAGAATAAACATTGTTATCGCTGGTGTAATAAGAGCACTTCTTAAACTTTTTTTAAACTCAAGCTGGCGCTCAATAAATTTAGCAGTTGCTTTATATATTTCAGTCATATTACCGCTTTTAGAGGCAAGCCCTAACATATAAGCAGTAAACTTACCAAAAACAGACTGGTATTTCATAAATGCTTCCTGGCTATCTGCGCCGCGTTTTAATTCGTTATTTATTTCCTTTAGGGTTTCTCTTAGGGTTTTATTCTGCATATCACCCATTAACAAAGTTAGTATTTCACTATAGGGAAGTTTTTGTTCCAAAAGTTCTGCGCTAATTTTTACAAAGGAAACAATTTCTGAAGGCGGCGGATTAAAACTAAAATCAAAAAGTTTTTTATTTACAGAAAGAACCTTAAAGCCGAGTTTCGTTAAAGCATTTTTCACTTCTAATTTTGAAAATGCTTTTTGATCACCCTTTATGGGTTTATCATTATCTTTCTGAATTTTATAAAGATATGTAGATTTCTTCTCAATCTTTTTTATTTTAAGATTATTTCTCTCGGCTAAATTATATATCTTTTTTTTACCTTCTCTAAAATTAACGGCTGTAAATGTTCCATTTAAAGATCGTCCGTCCTTATTTTCAGCAAGAAATTTTAATTCAATCATATTACATCCTTAAAATAAAATAAGCTGATAAAATATAATAATTTTATCAGCTTAATAAAAAAAATAAATTAAATAAAATTAATTATTTTTCACAGATGTAATTGCCGTTGGAGTAACTGTTGCCGTGGCTTGCACATTGCTTGATCCGTTATCACCTGTTTCAGTACCGGTACCAACTATTGTAACAGACTGAGCACTAACAGTTACCGCATAGGTACCGTTAGCTGTAGTGTCTAAAGTTGCCGGTAAAGTCCAGCCCGTAAAAGTATTTCCGCCTCCGGCCATTGAAATGGGTTTCTTGTAATGCTGCTGTGCCATTGTTCCCAAGTTATTTAAGTCAGATATGACACCATCTCTATTTGCTGTTATAGCACTGGCATTAAATAAATTAATACCTACTACAACAGCTATGCCTACAATGATTACCCCTAATACAATTAATAACAATTGTTGTTGACCCATGTTATTATTCCTTTATGTTATTTGAAAATAAAATTTAATTAAAAAATTTCTTTAAGTATTTTACTAAGACTTAAAATTATTAAGAAAAAAATATGCCATACGTTAATTTCTTTCAATAAAACAAAATACAAAACCAACATAAAAAAAGACGGTAAATATTACAAGTAAATATTACTGATTCGGTAATTATTACTTGTAGTTAATTATGGATAAATTTATTAAAAAATTGGATTTTATGTAAAATATATTTACAGCGTGTAATAATTTCCGATTTTAATATGAATTTTACTTTCTTAAAAATAAAATAGATATAAAAATCCTTTCTTAAACATAAATTCTTTCTTTCTTTATTAGCACGATATTTGAATAATAAAACATTAAATTATACTAATATATTAGTCTTATTTTACAACTTATAAGAAAATAAAAAATATATGAGCTCAGGACAACAAATATTAACAATCTTTGCAATAGTTATTTTAACACTTTTAATAATAAATGTATATAATTCTCAAAGCACAAGAGAAGGAATGTTGCTTAGTAATGAAGCAATTATAACAGGTACTGGAATAGCACAGTCATTGTTAAACGAAATTCAGGCTAAGGCTTTTGATGAAAAGACAGTCAATCAAGGTGTTGCGGATACTGATTCACTCACTCTTCCAAACTCATTGGGTCCTGATGCTGGAGAAATAATTTCTACACAGTTTGATGACATTGATGATTATAACAATTATACAAGATCAGATTCTTTAGGACGATTAGGATTGTTTAACACAAAGGTGGATATTTATTACATTGATAAATTGTCTCCCGGTGTAAAAAGTTATACGCAAACTTTTACAAAAGAAATTTATATTTCATTAACAAATTTTAGCTTGCCTGATACAATAAAATTTCATCAGGTAATTGCTTACTAAGAAATCATTATGGCTTATTGGTTAGATTTAATAGGTTCCTATATTATTGCAGGTACAATTATTTTAATGATTGGACGGCTTAATATATACATATTAAATTCATCAAATGAATATCTTCAATCCAATATGGAACAACTAAAATTAAGTACATCTGCGGATATTATAGATTATGATTTTTATAAAATCGGTTATAGAATAACCGACGATAAGATTACATTGGCTGATTCCGACAAAATAAAATTTTATACCGACATCGATAATGACGGTACAGGAGATAGTCTTTATTACTATACAGGAGATATTTCAGAGTTATCGTCAACAGTAAATCCAAAAGATAAATTACTTTACAGAATTTTAAACAACGAAACTGCGCTTTCAGCAAATGCAGTTACAGATTTTAAATTAACATACTTTGATTCGTTAAACGCTCAAATATCTTATTCATCTCTAACAAACCAATCGTCACGTAATGATATTAGAACAATACAGATTTATTTGAAAGTAGAATCAGCAGAACCAATTGACACTGTTTACCAGGCGGTGGAGTGGCAAAAAAAAATAACCCCAAAAAATTTATAAAACAAACAAAGGATTATTGTGTCTAAATTTATTTTAATAATTGTTGTTGGCGGATTTATTAGTTATGGTATAATCAGTATAAATCTTAATACCAAAATAACTGCTGGAACAGAAAACTCTATAAAAACTTTCAGCACAAGGCAATCACGAAATATTGCCAACAGTATGGCACAAATGATTTTATCAGGAATAAATGACAGCACCAGCTGGCGTGTTGCAACACCTATTGATAAAAATATATTTGGAGGAGTTGCAACATACAGTTTTATCGACACCGTAGTTGCAGGTGATACATTAATAAAAATATCAGTGACAGGTAAATACAACGACTATGAAACCAACGTAACGGTTTATGCGGAAAAACCTGCAGCCGGTTTTGTTCCAAATGTTGTTAGAGGAGCCTGGACAGCAAACGGTCCGTTGGATAAAACGATAAGTGATATGTTTATTGACGGCAGAGATTACGATGCCTTTGGTGTTATAATACCTGGTGAAGGAGTTCATGGAGTTTCTACAAGTGTTCCTTTTGTAAACACTGCAAATGCAGCTATTGGCGGAACACATCTCAGTGTTGATTATCCTATGGAGTATCCTGAAAATCCCCTTGTAATTGAAGAAAATTACAACTGGGGCGGACAATTCCCAACAACTCCGGATGCAGCTTTAGGAATACCCGAAGGTACACTAAAAAGTATTGCACAAAGCGGACAGGACGGAAGCCAATATGTAACTGATCCAGATGATTTAACATTGCCATTGTCAGGGGTAACTTATATAGAGCTCCCGGATGATCACGAAGAAAAAATTGATTTGAAATCAACTCTCAGCAAAGGCATTTTAGTAATTCATAACTCATCAGGTTCAACACGGATTAAGCAGACAAAAGTAAAGAAAAATTTAGACTTGTTTTTTGAAGGATTGATCATCGGAGATTATATGTTCCATTTTCATCTTGATGTGCACGGTTCAATTATTTTATTATCCCCTGATTTAGAAACTTAAAAGACATGTAACGGAAACAAAGACCACAAAATTCTTTATTCATCCAAAGCAATAAAAGATGCTACAAGTATTTTAGGTATATCTTCATCTGAAGGTTCTCAAAATTATGGTTTTGGAAAACATCGATTAGTTGTAAGGCATTGGCTGGAATAAAGTTGATAATAGTTTATAATTATTAGTTTTATCTTAGTTCCTTTAGCACTTGTTTCCTTAAAATTATTTAGTGGTATGAATAAAAAATATTTTAACTTTTATTTTTGAATACTACTTTAAAAGTTGTTCCCTGATGTTTTTTACTTTCAACAAAAATTTCAGCTTTGTTAAGGTCAATATATTTTTTTACTAATGCCAATCCCAAGCCGTTACCATCAAACTCTCTTTTATGTCCAACATCTTCCTGTGAAAAAGGTTTAAAGATATTTTTAAGATATTCATCCGATATCCCAATGCCGGTATCTTTTACTTCTACGGAAATTGAATCTGAGTTTCCGTTTGTCAATATTACTTTTACATTACCTTTCTGGGTATACTTTACAGCATTGTCTATCAAATTTTGAAATATTTGCATAATCGTATAATTGTCCCCAATTATTTCAGTATTGTTTGTCTCTTTTACATATTCTATTTCTAAATTTTTTTCTTTACAAAGGCCCTTAAATTCATTTACCATTACTTTTAATTCATTATCAAGGTCTATTTTCTCAAATTCAGCTTTATAACTTCCTGATTGAATTGCAGACATGTTTAGTATTAAATCTATTGTTCTCTGAAGTCTTTTCCCGGCATGGTTTACAGCTTCCATTAATTCTGCATCTATATCATCTTCTAAAATAACTGCCGTATTTAAAATTACATTTAAAGGTGTTCTTATTTCGTGAGACATTTGTGCAAGGAATGCTGTTTTTAGTCTATCTGATTCTTCCGCTTTTTCCCTAGCCAAAATTAGATTCTTTTCAGTTTCTTTCTGCATGGTTATATCTATTACCTGTAAAATAAAATCTACAGGCAAACCGTTTTCATCTTCAACCAATGCTGATTTTAATAAAGTGTTTATTATTTGGTCGTTCTTTTTCTTGAAGCAAATTTCCGTAGTCTCTTTAGGGTTTGTTTTTTCAATTAAACTTTTTTGAAGGTTTTTATAAAGAGTTTTATCTTCTTCAACAATAAACTTTTCTATACTATTATCTATAAGATCAATTTTATTATAACCGAGTGTTTCACAAAATGAATTATTTATTTGAGATATTTTCCCTTGAATAGACGTTTTAGCCATTCCAATTGGTGCAACATCAAACAACAGCCTGAATTGTACTTCACTTTGTTTTACTGATTTTTCGGCTATCCTTCTTTGATTTATTTCTAAATTAAGCTCACTAATTTTCTCTTTAAATGCACCCTTGAGTTTTATCTCCATTTTTGCAATATGACTCTCATCTCTTTCAAGATTTTCAGCTAAATAATTTATTGCTTGCCCTATTTTTCCGATATCGCTTTTATCTTTTATCTTAACTCTTTTTGAGTAATCTCCATCTACTATTTCATTTGAAACTTCAACAATTTTTTTTAACGGTTTGAAAACTTTTATATTAATCAATAACACTACCAAAATACTAAGAAGCCAAGCACCTATAAAGTAAGGCAATATTTCAATTCTTACCTTCTTAATATCTTCATTTAAATTTTTTATTGAATATCCCAAATACAGTTTTGCTTCTGACGTTTTTTTAGATTTAACGAATACAACATCATTAAAAATATTCTGGGTTATATTAATAACTTCTTTTGTCTTTGGGGATAAATAAAGATTCTTTTCTTCTTTATCAATGTTATAATAGTAGAAAACCTCTCCTTTATAATTTGTTGCTACTGCATAATCTATACTAACCAGTTTGGAAAGGTTTTGAATAGAACGTCCTAAAACAGATGTGTCTTTTTTTGTTAAACTTAATTCAAATTTTTCTTTTAAATATTTTGAAAATCCTTCTAACTTTATTTCCTCTTGAACAATCTTTTTATGTTCGTATTCTCTAACTGTGAAGTAGAAGCCTGCACCGTATATAACCGCAAATATAACAGCAACATAAAAAAATATCTTAGTTTGGTAGGATTTAAAGGAAAGAATTGAAAATGTTTTTCTTTTAGACATTTTTTAAGGAGATGAATCAATAAAATAATATTTTAATTTTAATATAATTCTTTCAATTTATAAATGCTAAATTATAAATTTGATGAAGAAAATATTTCAATTCCGTTCCATCAAATAAATATTCATATGTTTCAAAATAGTAAGGTTTAGTCTCTGTATGTACTATGTGGTTTAAATATTCCTTATAAAAGCATATACTTCAAGAAGTAAAACTGAGAAAATTATTTTTTAATTTTTATATGAAGTTCGTTTAACTGTTCATCGCTTACTAGTGATGGAGAATCATCCATTAAAGAAATTGCACTTGAGGTTTTTGGGAATGCTATAACTTCTCTTATGGATTGACTTCCCGTAAACAACATAACCATCCTGTCAAATCCAAAAGCAATACCGCCGTGAGGAGGTGCTCCATATTTAAGGGCATTTAGCAGAAAACCAAATTTCAGCTCGGCTTCTTCTTTTGTAATACCGAGTGCTTTAAACATTTTTGACTGTACCGACGAATCGTGAATTCTTATGCTTCCTCCGGCTATTTCGTTGCCGTTTAAAACTAAATCGTATGCTTTTGCTTTTACATCACCAGGAGAAGTTTCCAACAGTTCAAGGTCTTCTTCTCTCGGTGAGGTGAAAGGATGATGCATTGCATAATAACGGTTTGTTTCTTCGTCCCACTCCAAAAGAGGAAAATCAGTCACCCAAATTAAACTTGGCGGTGTGTCTTTTTTTATTAAATCGAGACGTCTTGCCATTTCTAATCTTAATGAACCCATGATTGAAAAGGTTTTTAACCTTGGTCCTGTAAGAATAAAAATTAAATCGCCAGTTCGAGCATTTAAACTTTTTACTAAATTTTGTTTTTCATCCTGGGTAAAGAATTTAGCAACTGGTGCTTCCAAACCTTCTTTTTTTACACGCATCCAAATAAGACCGCCTGCTCCTTGTTTTTTTACAAATTCGGTAAGCACATCCAATTGGTTTCTGGTGTAATCTCCGCAGCCGGGTATTTTAAGCCCGGTGATAATTCCATTGTTTGCAATTTGTTCGTTAAATACTTTGAACTCTGTATTTGCAAAAACATTATTTAGCGTAACCATCTCCAAACCAAATCTTAAATCTGGTTTATCCGAGCCGTATTTTTCAATCGCATCTGAATATGTAAGTTTTTGAAGCGGGGTTTTTAATTCTTTGTTCCAAACATTTTTAAATAATTTTTTCATCAACCCTTCGACCACTTTAAAAACATCTTCCTGTTGAACAAAGGACATTTCAACGTCAATTTGGGTAAACTCAGGCTGGCGGTCTGCACGGAGATCTTCGTCTCTGAAGCATTTTACTATTTGATAATATTTATCAAATCCGGAAACCATTAAAAGCTGTTTGTAAGTTTGCGGAGACTGTGGTAGTGCGTAAAATTTTCCTTTATGAATACGGCTGGGAACAAGATAATCTCTTGCACCTTCAGGTGTGCTTTTCATAAGCACAGGTGTTTCAATTTCAACAAAATCATTTTCATCAAAATAACTTCGTACTGATTGATACATTTTGTGACGGAGAAATAAATTCTTTTGCATTTCCGCACGGCGGAGATCTAAAAACCTATACTTTAATCTTGTTTCTTCATTTGTGTCAATATTATCCTGAATTAAAAATGGCGGTGTTATTGCTTTGTTTAATATCAGGAGTTTATCTGCTCTAACATCAATCGTTCCTGTTGTTAGAGAAAGATTGACAGTATCTTCTGATCTTTTTTCAATCACACCTTCAATAGATATTACATATTCTCCTCTTAATTCTTTTGCTGCGTTGTGGGTTTCTTGGTTATGGTTTGGTTCAAATATAATCTGGGTTATTCCGTACCTGTCTCTCAAATCAATAAAAATAACACCTCCTAAATCACGGCGCGTGCTTACCCATCCGTTTAAGACTACTTTTTCACCTATATTCTTTTCTCTTAATTCACCGCAAGTATGTGTTCTGTTTTTAAACTGCATTTAAAATGTTTCTCCGTTAAATAATTTTTCAAGTGATAAAAATAACCAAAATAAAAGTGCATTCAAAAAACAATGTTATTAATATAATTTTATTTATTTGTAGAGGCTTTATATTCTTTTACGTTCTCGAAACCTAGTTTACAATCAGTTTTTTCAATTTCTTATGTAAATGATTATTAGTAAATTTTATTTATGAATACTGTAGAATTAATAAAAAAGAAAAGAGACGGTAAATCTTTAACCAGAGACGAAATAAATTATTTAATTTCTTCATACACAAAAAAGAAAATCCCTGATTACCAATTTTCCGCTTTTCTAATGGCTGCATTTTTAAAAGGAATGAACAAAAAAGAAACAGCAGCTTTAACAGAAGCTATGCTTTACAGCGGAAAAATAATAAATTTAGATTCTATTCCAGGGGTTAAAATTGATAAGCATTCCACAGGGGGTGTCGGCGATAAAACATCGCTGATTCTTGCACCGATTGTTGCAGCAGCCGGAGTAAATGTCCCGATGATTTCCGGAAGAGGGCTTGGTCATTCAGGTGGAACTTTAGACAAACTGGAGTCAATCCCAGGTTTTAGAACGAACTTATCTTTAACAAAATATAAACAAGTAATAAAACAATGCGGGGCTGTTTTAGCAGGACAAACTAAAGATGTTGCCCCTGCCGATAAATTAATTTATTCACTGCGCGATGTAACAGCTACAGTAGAATCTATTCCATTAATTACCGCAAGTATAATGAGCAAAAAATTAGCCGAGGGAATAGACGGGCTTGTGTTAGATGTTAAAACAGGCAGTGGCGCTTTTATGCGCAAAACATCCGATGCTGTAGAGCTTGCAAACTCATTAATTAAAACTGCAAAAGCATTCAATAAAAAAGTAATCGCATTTATAACAGATATGAATCAACCCCTTGGTAAGTATGTAGGTAATTGGTTAGAGGTTTATGAATCAATAATGGTTTTAAGGGGTGAACAAGAAGATGATCTTTTTGAATTAAGCACACTTTTATCAGGTGCAATGATCTATCTTGGCGGTAAAGCATTATCAATAAAAGAAGGTGTTGAGATTTCAAAACAATTAATCAAAAACGGAAAAGCATTTGATAAATTTTTAGAAATTGTAAAATTACAGAACGGTAATCTCTCTATAATTAAGCATCCTGAAAAATATCCCAAATCAAAAGTAGTTGAGTATATTTACGCAGATAAAAGCGGATACATAACTACAATGGACAATTTTCAAATAGGGATGTCTGCATTAGAACTTGGCGCAGGTAGAAAAACAAAAGAGGATAAAATCGAACCCAAAGCGGGTTTAATCTTTAAACATAAAATTGGGGATAAAGTAAAAAAAGGTGATGTTTTGGTTGAATTAAGAAGCGAATCACAACAAAAAATTAATCCTGTAAAAGAAAATTTAAGCAGAGCAATTTTGCTGTCTGATACAAAAACACTAAAACCAACACTTGTTAAAAAAGTTATAAAATAATTGTACTTTTAACCCTTTTTATTTTCTATATTAAATAAACAATATTCCTAAATTTCTATATATATTTAATATTACTTAATTTGATTTTTTAATAACTATTAATAAAAGGAGAAAATAATATGTTATTCTTAATAGCTATATTAGGAGCATTTGTGGCTTTTTTTGTATACAAAGCCGCGAAAAAAAAAGGGCAAAAACAGGAATCTACTTTTGCTATGATGGGAATATTTGCAGCAATTTTAATTGCATTTGTTCAAATATGGACAATAATTCCAGCAGGTCACGTTGGGGTAATTGATTTTTTCGGAAATGTTAGCGATAAAACTTTACTGCCTGGTGTAAATTTTGTAAATCCTTTGGCTAAAATTGTAAAGTTTGATGCGCGTACTCAGGAAATGAGGGTGGTAATGGATGTTCCTTCTAAAGAAGGACTGAGTGTACAATTGGAGATAAGTTTGTTGTACAGTTTAAACATGGAAAACGCAAATAGAATTTATAAAACCGTCGGCGAAGAATATGTTGAAAAAATTGTTGTTCCTCAGTTCAGATCTGTTGTTCGAGGAGTTACCTCTCAATTTGGCGCACAGGCTCTTTACACGGGAGAAAGAGAAATACTGCAGGGTTTGATAAGAGATGATTTGCAAAAAGTAGTTGGACCAAGGGGAATTAACATTGAATCGACGCCGTTAAGAAGAATTGTTTTACCATCCAGATTAACAGGAGCAATTGAAGAAAAACTTAAGGCTGACCAGGAAAGTCAGAGAATGCAGTTTGTTCTTAGAAAAGAGACACAGGAAGCAGAGAGAAAAAGAATAGAAGCAAAAGGTATTGCTGATTTTCAGACTATTGTTTCTAAAGGAATAACCGATAAACTGCTTAGATGGAAAGGAATAGATGCAACCGAAAATCTTGCAAAATCTAATAATACAAAAATTGTTATTATCGGTGCGGGTAAAAGTGGTTTACCATTAATATTGGGCAATTAATCTATTATTAAAGCCCGGTTTCTTTTTCTTAAATTTCTAGCAGAAATCGAGGTTTTTTAATCTAAAATATATTTTATTGACCGAGCAGTCATTGTGTTGGAGATAAGTTTTATTTTTATTATTTTTGAACTGATCGGTCAATTTATTTTAGGTGAAACATGAAACCATTTATTGATACTTTAAATTTTCTCCTTCCTCTTTTATACATTATTACATTTATCATTTATTCGTATGACTTTGGAAAAGGTAATAATAAATATGCAAATTCTAAGCGCCTGTTTTTATTTATTACTCTTTTAGTTCATCTTTGTTACCTGCTGTTAAGAACTATTAAGTTTGAGCATCCACCCATAACAAATGTTTTTGAAATATTTACAGTCATCGCTTTTGCAATTTCATTCTCTTATTTCATTTTAGAGTTGCTTACGGATATTAGGGGAACAGGTCCGTTCATAATAATATTTTCAATTTTATTTCAAATAATATCTTCCATTTTCATTCCAGATGAATTTGTTGTTAAAGAAGTTTTAAAAAATAATCTATTGGGTTTTCATGTTTTTGCAGCATTAATAGGTTATTCAGCAATTACCATTTCTGCTGTTTACGGATTTTTATATTTAATGCTTTACAAAGAAATTAAGACAAACAGGTTCGGATTGATATATGAAAGAATGCCCAATTTGGAATTTTTAGAACTACTTAGTTTTTATTCTTCAATTATTGGGTTTACAATGTTAACTATTGCAATTATTATTGGTGTTATTTGGCTTCCCCAGGCATTTCCAAAGTTTTCTTTTGGTGATCCAAAACTAATTGGTACTGCGCTTGTATGGATATTATACGGTATTGGTATTTCAAGTAAAGTTTTGGGTAAATGGCAGGGAAAGAAAGTAGTAACACTCTCGATAGTGGGTTTTCTAATTGCAATACTTTCAACAATGGTCACAAATTTTATTTCACAAAGCTTTCATTCATTTTATTGATTTAATATGAACATCTTAGCAGTTGCAATAAATCACCACACTGCCCCGATAGAAATTAGGGAAGCTCTTTATTTAAATGAAGATGAAGTAAGAACTCTAACATTAAAAGCAAAAGAAAAAATTTTTAACGAGGGTTTTATTCTCTCTACCTGCAATAGAACTGAAATCTATTGTATTCCTAAGAATTTAAATACGCTTCACAAAGATATCCAAGATTTTCTGCTTAATGAAAAACCCGGTGTAAATTTATCAGAAGAACATTTTCAAAATTTTTCATCTACTGATGCAATAAAGCATTTGTTCAATGTTATCACAGGAATTGATTCTCAACTTATCGGCGACAACCAAATATTCAAACAGGTTAAAAGTTCATTTCAAATAGCTGATGATCTTCAATCCTCCGGTTTTTTATTTAGACATATGTTTGCATCTTCTACTCGAGTTGGCAAAAGAGCAATTACAGAAACGGAGATATCAAAAGGAGCCGTAACAATTAGTTTCGCTGCTGTTCAATTAATTGAAAAAATATTTTCATCTCTAGGCAAAAAAACAGCTTTAGTCATTGGCGCCGGTGAAACAGGAGAAATAACAGCAAAACATTTAAGAGATAGGGGAATCAGTAAGTTAACAATAACAAATAGAACTCAAGAGAAAGCAGACAAATTAGCAAAAACATTAATGTGTTTAACTATTCCTTTTTCAGATTTAAAAAAGCATTTATATCAATTTGATATAATAATAAGTGCAACAAGTTCAAATGAATTAATCATTACAAAGGATGATATATCAGCTTCAATAAAAATGAGAAAAGGTTCTATTGTTGTTTTAATGGACATTGCCGTGCCAAGAAACATTGACCCTGAATCGAAAAATTTAAACCACGTATTTTATAAAGACATAGATTCGTTAAATATTATAGTAGAACAAAATTTAAAGAAAAGACATTCGGAAATTCAAAAAGTTGAAAAAATAATAAATGAAGAGCTAGATGAATTTAATAACTGGTATAATTCATTAGATGCAGCTCCTACAATCAGAACACTTAGAGAGCACTTTGAAAACATCCGGGCTGAAGAAGTAAAGAAAAATAAAAAAAAATTCTCAGAAAGCGATCAGGAAAAATTAGAAATAATAACAAAACGTATTATCAATAAAATACTTCATTATCCAACTACTGAATTAAGAAAAGCTGCAGAGCAGGAAAACGATTCGGTTATAACTAAAACAAAGGTCGGTATATTAAAAGAAATGTTTGGTATTGCCAAAGATCATACGGAGAATAAAGAAAAAGATGGATAAAATTATTATAGGTTCAAGAGGAAGCAAGCTTGCACTTTGGCAAGCAAACTATATTAAAAAAGAATTAAAAAGAATACACAAGAACCTTTATGTTGAAATTAAAATAATAAAAACAAAGGGAGATAAAATTTTAAATGAAGCTCTCTCAAACATTGGAGACCAAAGTCTTTTTACAAAAGAACTCGAAGAAGAGCTGTTAAATAATAAAATTGATATTGCTGTACACAGTTTAAAAGACCTGGAGACAACTCTACCAAAGGGATTGAAGTTAGCCGTCGTCACAAAAAGACACCCAGCAGAAGATGTTTTAATTGCAAAAAAGAAAGGAACAACCTTGGCATCGCTTCCGGAAAACGCTGTTGTTGCTACCGGTTCCCTGAGAAGAAAAAGCCAGTTGCTTCACCTAAGACCTGATTTAAAGATTGTTGGTTTGAGAGGAAATGTTCCAACACGAATTAATAAATTCCTTAAATCAAATTGGGATGCAATTATTTTAGCGCGTGCCGGTGTGGAAAGATTGAACCTTAAAAAATATATCTCTTCCTATATTAAAAATTACGAGATTGTTCCCGCGGTCGGGCAGGGAGCTTTGGGAATAGAAATAAACAAAAAGAACAAAAGAGCAGCCAAGCTCATCAAACCTTTGCACGATGATAAAACATTCAGTGAAATAACCGCTGAAAGAGCTTTCTTAAAGGCTTTGGGCGGTGGATGCAAAGTGCCGGTAGGAGGTTATGCCGTAATAAAATTAAACGGTTTGTATCTGAGCGGAATAGTTGCTTCACTGGACGGAAGAACTACTTACGCAAAATCCGTAAGGGGAAAAAAAAGCGATGCCGAAAAAATCGGTAAAACTTTGGCAAAAGATATATTGAAAGCCGGTGCAAAACAAATTTTGAACGAAATTTACAAAAACTAATTAAATTTATGCAGTTAACAATAAATAAAAAAATAAACATGAAAGAGAAAAAAAATTTAATACAGGAAAGAATTATTGATTCTGCCTCTGTCCTTTTTTCTCAAAATAATTATCACGAGGTTATGATTGAAGACGTTGCAAAAAATGCCGGTATAGCAAAGGGAACTGTTTATAATTATTTCAATTCAAAAGAAGAGTTGTATTTTTACCTAATTGAAAAAAAACTTTCTGCATTGACGAATTCTTTAATTGAAAAAATTAAAAGAGAGAACAACAGGATAAATTCGCTTAAAGCTTTCATCATACACAATTATATGTTTATGATGAAGTATAATAACTTCTTCCTCATTTATCAAAAAGAATCTTTCAACAGGCAAAACGAATTTTGTGAAGAAATAAATATTTTAGAAAACAGGCTCAAACAATTGTTAAATGATATAATTAGCAGAGGTCAGGAAGATGAAGTTTTCAGAAAAACGGACATTAAATTAACAACTGAACTGATATTGGGCAGTCTATATGCAGCCGTTAACAAGGGAATTGAAAAGGATTATTCAAAAGAACAGCAGAAATCAGAGAGAGAAAAGATATTTAATTTCGTATTGCAAAGTCTTATTACAACCAATAAAATTTCAGAGACCCTGCCACTTCTCGGAAGAACAATAGTAATCACACGAACAGTAGAACAATCAAAAGAGTCCGCACAAGCATTTATAAAATTAGGTGCTGATACAATAATTTTTCCAACGTTGGATATTGTTCCGCCTGAAAGCTGGCAGGCTTTTGACGAAATTGTAAAGAGTAAAGAAAAAATTGACTTTATAATTTTTACTTCAAAGTATGCCGTAGAAATGTTTGTAAAAAGATGCGATGAATTAAAAATTAAATTTGATTACAAAAACGTTAAGATTGTTGCCGTCGGTAATAAAACCGCATTCACGTGTAATGAAATGAATATTCCCGTTTCGATTATTCCTAAAATATTCAGCAGTAAAGGAGTTGTGGACGTACTTTCAAAATTCGATATAGAAAATAAAGTTGTTTTTATCCCACGTTCTGCAATAGGAAGAGAAGAGCTTCCTCACGGACTTTCAGATAGAGGAGCAATTTTAAAAACTGCTAATGTTTATAATGTAACATTTCCAAATAAAAATATTGTAGAAGAAAAGATTAAAAGATTAAAAGAAACAAAACCAGACATGTTTATCTTTACGAGTCCTTCTACTTTTAATAACTTTTTAAAACTTTTAGATATAACAAATCCTCCTCAATTCTTTTCTCATTTCGATGTTGCTTCAATCGGTCCGACCACAAAAGCAACTATCGAATCACGAAAAGTAAAAGTAGATGTGATGCCGGATGATTTTACAATTAACGGATTAATTAAAGCAATCATTAACTACTATAAATTAAAATAATATAAATTTTATTTACGGAGTAAAGGTTGACGAAATTAAAAAATGATTTATTTATAAAAGCCTGTAAAAGACAGCCTGTTGAAAGAACCCCTGTTTGGATGATGCGGCAGGCAGGAAGATTTTTGCCAGAATACAGGGCTATAAGAGAAAAAATAGATTTTTTAACACTATGCAAAACTCCGGAGCTTGCATCTGAAGTTACCATTCAGCCGGTTGACATTGTTGGCGTTGATGCGGCTATAATTTTTTCAGATATACTTGTTATACCCGAAGCAATGGGAATGAACTTAGAATTGATTGAATCAAAAGGACCTGTTTTTGAAAAACCTATTAGAAGCGAAGCGGATTTTTATGAGTTAAATAACATAGAACCTTTCACGGATTTAAAATTTGTATTGGATGCTGTATCACTTACAAAAAAGGAGCTAAATAACAGGGTCCCATTAATCGGATTCAGTGGTTCTCCATGGACCTTGCTCACATACATGGTGGAAGGAAGAAGCTCTAAAAATTTCTTAAACGTTAAAAGTATGCTTTATAATAATCCCAAGCTGGTGCACACTATTTTGGATAAACTGGCTTCGGTTGTTGCCGATTATCTCTCTGCAAAACTAGAAGCCGGAGCAGATGCCGTACAGATATTCGATACTTGGGGAGGCGTACTTTCGCAAAAAGATTTTAAAGAGTTTTCTCTTAATTACATTGCTAAAATTATTGCAAATATAAAACGTGACGATCAGCCCGTAATTGTCTTTGCCAAAGGCGTACATCACAGTTTAAAAGAAATAGTTAAAGCAGGTGCAGATGTAGTAGGTCTTGATTGGACAATGGAATTAAATAAAGCAAGAAGTGAAATGAACGATAAAGCCGCCATTCAAGGTAATATGGATCCGACAATGTTGTTTGCCAATAACAAAGTAATAAAAGAAGAAGTTAAAAGAATTTTGAATTCATATGGAAACGGAAGCGGGCATATTTTTAATCTCGGTCATGGAATTTTGCCGACCACAGACCCTGATAAAGTCAAAGCATTTGTAAATTATGTAAAAGAAGAGAGTGTTAAATATCACTTTGTGCAGCCACATACCATTCGGTGACGAAACAACAATAAAATTATTAGGTTTCACTTATGTTTCAAATTGATTTAGACCTTGTAAAAAAATACGATAAACCCGGACCGCGATACACAAGTTACCCAACGGCTCCGCATTTTAATGAAAGCTTTACTCATGAGGATTATGTTGACGAAATTATAAAAACAAACTACGGCGAGAATTTACCCGATCTTTCACTTTATTATCATCTTCCGTATTGTGATACTCTTTGCTATTTCTGCGGCTGCAATATGCTGATTACACGAAACAGAGACCGCGTAAAAGAATACATTAAATATGTAAAGAAAGAAATAGACCTTTTAAGAATATATATTTTAACTGACAGAAAAGTTTCCCAGCTTCATTGGGGAGGCGGCACCCCAACACATTTACGTCCTGATGAAATAAACGATCTGGCTTCTTACATAAAATCATCTTTTAATTTCAAAGATAATTCCGAAAACGGGTGCGAAATTGACCCCAGAGAACTAACACGAGAACATCTTGAAGCACTTAGAAATAACGGCTTTAACAGAATAAGCATGGGCGTTCAGGATTTTAACGAAAAGGTACAAAAAGCGATAAACAGGATTCAACCTGAAGATATTACAAGACAAACTGTTACCTGGGTAAGAGAACTCGGCTTCAGCAGTATAAACCTGGATTTAATTTACGGACTTCCTTTTCAAACTCTTAATTCTTTTACGGAAACAGTTGATAAAATAATAAATATTTCTCCAGATAGAATTGCGGTTTTTAATTATGCACATGTGCCATGGATAAAAAAACACATGTCATTAATTCATAATGAGGATTTACCTAAACCGGAAGTAAAATTAGATATTTTAAAAATGACAATTGAAAAATTATCTGCATCCGGTTATGTTTTTATCGGAATGGATCATTTTGCCAAACCTGATGATGAGCTTGCAATTGCATTAAATGAAAAGAAGCTGAACAGAAATTTTCAAGGCTACAGTACACACGCCGGTACAGACCTTTATTCAATGGGAATAACAGCAATAAGTCAGCTTAACAATATTTACACACAAAATTTTAAAACAGAAAAAGAATATTATAATTCAATAGACTACGACACTCTACCAATTGCAAAGGGTTATAAGCTTAGCAATGATGATCACCTTCGTCGAGATGTAATAATGAAATTGATGTGCAACTTCGAGGTTGACATGCAATCAATAGAAGAAAAGTTCAATATTAATTTTAAAGATTATTTTTCCTGGGGAATGAATAATCTAAAACAGTTTGAAGACGATAATCTTGTGAGTGTTGAAAAAGATAAAATTACCGTTACGGAAATGGGCAAGCTTCTTATAAGAAACATTGCCATAATTTTTGACAGATACATAGAAAACAAAGAGGACACAGCAAAGTATTCTAAAACCATTTAATAATTTACAATTATCAATTTATAATTTCTACATAACATATATAATTCAGTGAAGAAAACAGCAGTCGTATTATTAAACTTAGGTGGGCCTGATTCGCTTGATGCGGTTCAGCCTTTTCTTGAAAATCTTTTTAACGATCCTGATATTTTTAAACTTCCGTTTCAAAAATCTTTGGCAAGATACATCTCTAAAAAAAGAGCACCTAAGGTAGTAAAACATTACGAAACAATTGGGGGGAAGTCCTCTATTAATAAATGGACAGAGCTGCAAAGACAGTTACTGGAAGTTGCTTTAAGAAAGGAGTATCCGAATACGGATGTATTTGTGGCAATGCGTTACTGGCACCCGTTAACATCGGAAACTGCAACAAAAATAGAAAGTGGAAATTATCACAAAATTATTTTACTTCCGCTTTATCCGCATTATTCAATATCTACAACAGGCTCGTCTTTCAATGAGTGGAAGAGAGTTTACACCGGTTCGGTTGACACTATATATATCGACCAATATTTTGATAATCACTTTTACATACAAGCCATAAACGAAAAGATTGATAAAACATTATTGAAGTTTCCAGAGAAGAATAGAAAAGATATTCACCTCGTTTTCAGTGCGCACGGAACACCGGTTAGCTATGTTAAAAAGGGCGATCCGTACAGCGGGCACATAAACAAAACAATAGAGGCGGTAATGAAAGAGAGAAACGAAGTTTATTCATTATGTTATCAAAGTAAAGTCGGACCGGCAAAATGGCTGGAGCCAAGCACCGCCGACAAAATAAAGGAGCTTGCCGAAAAAGGGCGAAAGAATCTTTTAATAATACCTATCAGCTTTGTATCCGATCACATTGAAACAGAGTACGAGATTAGCGTTCTTTATAAAAAAACAGCAGGCAAAGCCGGAGTAGAAAATTATATGGTAATGGAAGGTTTGAACGATTCAGAAACTTTTATAAAAGCATTGATTGATGTAACAAAACCATATTTATAAATTTTTATGAATACTAAAAAAAAAATAATCGTTCTAGGTGCTGGCATATCCGGACTTACCGCTGCTTATCTTTTAAAGAAAGAAGGCTTCAGTGTAACTGTATTGGAAAAAAAAGAGAATGCAGGGGGTTCAATTGAAACAATAATAGAAAATGGGTTTTTATTTGACAGAGGACCGAGCAGTTCTTTGGAAACATACCCTGTTATTAAAACCATAATTGAAGACCTCGATTTAAGCGAAGAACTAATTTATGCGGATAAAAAAGGAAACAAAAGATACATATTAAAAAATAACGAACTTATTCCACTTCCAATGTCGCCTCGGGCTTTTCTGTCATCAAAACTTTTTTCTGCTAAAGCAAAACTAAGACTCCTTACAGAGCCGTTTATTAAAAGAGCAAATAAAGAAGAATCTATTGCGGAGTTTGTCAAAAGAAGAATTGGTAAAGAATTTTTAGATTACGCCATCAGTCCCTTTGTTAGCGGGGTTTACGCAGGTGATCCTTCTAAACTTAGTATTAAATATGCATTCCCAAAATTACACAAACTAGAAAGAGAATACGGAAGTCTTATACTGGGAACGATTAGAACCATACGTAAAAGAAAAAAGAGCGCGGAAAAATCAAAACAAAGCGCAAAGATGTTTTCATTTAAAAATGGAATGGAAACCCTCCCTAATAAAATAGCTTTGTTCTTAGATAATAACTTAATTACTTCTACGGAAGTACAATCAATATTAAAAAAAGATAACTCTTATAACATTGTTTTTTACAAAGACGGAGAACAAAAAACTTTATTTGCTGACTCGGTTGTTTCAACAATTCCCGCTTATGCTTTATCAAATATAATTGCAAATACAGACAAAGATTTTGCAAAAATATTAAATGATGTTTTTTATCCCTCTGTTCTTGTTCTTTATATAGGTTATAAAAAATCAGATGTTCATCGTTCACTTGACGGATTCGGTTTTTTAATACCACAAAAGGAAGAGAAATCTTTTTTAGGTGCAATTTGGAACTCTGTACTTTTTCCCTACAGAACAGACAACGATAATGTTTGCTTTACTCTTTTTATCGGCGGAGCTACAAAGGAAAGAATCAGTGGAACAACGACAGGGGCTCCCATTAAAAAAGCAATAAGCGAATTTCAACAAATAATGAACATTAAAAATGTACCGGTTTATACTTCTTACAAACTTTGGAAAAAAGCAATTCCGCAGTACAATATCGGTTATGAAAAAGTTGACAAAGCCATTAAACAATTTGAGTCAAATAATCCCGGGTTCTTTTTAGGGGGAAATTACAGAAGAGGAATTGCGCTCGGTGATTGTCTGCACAGTGCGGAAATCATTCGTGATGAAGTAAAGAAATATTTTACATTGTAAACTTAGAAACCCAGTTTCTTGAAGAAACTGGGTTTCTATACAATTTATTATAATTAACATTGCCGTCACCGACCATTCGGTTCGGTGACGAAAGAAAGAATACTAATGTTTATTTAATTTTAAAAACGTATTTTAAATAAATTTATTTATCGGAGAAAATGATGGCTAACTATCCAACCAAAAGATTGAGAAGATTACGTTATAACCCAATTATAAGAGATATGATTAGAGAAACATCCCTTACAAAAAATGATTTAATTTATCCTTTATTTGTAATGCCTGGAGAAAATGTAAAAAATCCTGTTAAATCAATGCCCGGTGTTTTTCAGTTTTCAATTGATAATCTTATTAAAGAATGCGAAGAACTTGTTGCTTTAGGTGTGCCTGCTATTATTCTTTTTGGAATACCCGAACACAAAGACGAAAAGGGTTCTGAAGCATACGACGACAACGGAATTATTCAAAGAGCGGTAAGAGAAATTAAAGCTAAAATTAAAAACCTTTTAGTGATTACAGATGTTTGCTTATGTGAGTATACTTCTCACGGACACTGCGGACTCTTGGACGGTGAAGAAATATTAAATGATGAAACCGTTTCTCTGCTTGCAAAAGAAGCTGTATCTCATGCTCAAGCCGGGGCTGATATTATAGCACCATCGGATATGATGGACGGAAGAGTCTTAGCAATAAGAAAGGCATTAGATTACAAAGGGTTCACAAAAATTCCGATTATGAGTTACTCTGTAAAATATTCTTCCGGTTATTACGGACCTTTTAGAGATGCGGCAAATTCTTCTCCTTCATTTGGTGACAGACGCTCTCACCAAATGGACATTGCAAACGGCGACGAAGCAATAAGAGAAGTGGAATCCGATATTGATGAAGGCGCCGATATTGTTATGGTGAAACCTGCAGGGCCCTACCTTGACATAATAAGAAGAGTAAAGGATAAATTTGGTATGCCAACTGCTGCGTATCAGGTTAGCGGTGAATATTCAATGATAAAAGCCGCGGGAATAAACGGTTGGATTGACGAAGAAAGAGTAATGATTGAATCACTTATAGCAATTAAGCGCGCAGGTGCGGATATGATTCTCACATACTTTGCAAAAGATGTAGCTAAATATTTGGATAAAAAAGAATAGTTTTTTGTCTTTTGTCATTCCCGCGAAAGCAGGAATCTCTTTTTTTAATTTTTTTTTTCTGTAAACAATAATTTCTATATTTATTTTAAAAATGAAGTTAAATGAAAAATTCATCTCAAAAGTAAAAAATATTTTGGTTGTCGGAAAAAACAACCAAGTGGGAGATATGATTTGTTCTCTTCCTTTATACGCCGCTTTAAAAAAACGTTTCCCACTTGCAAATATTACGCTCGTTGCCGCAAAGACAAACTATACTATACCTATAAAAAAAATAAACCCATACATTGACAGAGTTCTTACTTTAGACAGGTTAACTTTAAAATCATCAATGAATTTTTTAAGGAAACTTAGAAAAATAAAATACCAAATCGGTATTGTACCCTCTACTATTACCCTTTCATCGACTTCTCATATTATTAATTTTTTATCTGGGGCAAAATTAAGGGTGGGCGTTAGAAGCATTGACAAAAAAATAAATAAAAACTCTTACCTGTTAAATGTTAAAAATGATTTCAATTGGGGTGATTTGAAGAAACACCAAAGAGACAGAAACTTAGATGTTGTTGAACAAATCGGGTGCTATTTGACTAACGATGAATTAAAAAATATTAAATTTAGTATAGATGAAGAAAGTGTCTTCTATGCAGAAAAATATGTTGACGAAATTTTTCCTGACAAGAATAAGCTTCTTATAGGTATTCATCCGGGTGCAGGTAAGAGAGAAAATATTTGGGATGTTGAAAATTTCAAGTCATTAATAAAAAAATTAAACGAACAATACAGTCCTTACTTTTTAATAACCTGCGGTCATACCGATTCTAATGTTATAAAAAACTTATCGGTATTTTTAAATGAAAACGGTATATATTTTCATATTGCTGAAAACGTAGAAATTAAAAGACTTGGAGCTTTGTTTAGAAAAACAAACATTTACATAACTAATGACACGGGTCCCATGCATATTGCGGTTTCTGCAGGCGGAAAGGTTTTGGCTTTATTCGGACCTACAAAAAGTTATGAGTGGGGACCAACTGGAGACAATAACATTTCTATACAATCATCTACAGATGATATAAATAAAATTACTCTCAATGAAGTGCTTCAAAAATCAATTGATCTGTTAGATAAGAAATAATTTATTATGAATTTAGAATTAATAAGAAATTACTGTCTCGGTAAAAAGGGTGTTAAAGAATCCCTTCCCTTTAATGAAGACTCTCCCGTATATAAAGTAATGGAGAAAATTTTTTTAATCTCCAATTTAAATCCCCCTTACAGCATAAACATAAAATGCGATCCTGAAAAAGCAATAGAATTAAGGGAAAGATACGATGCGGTAATACCGGGTTATCATATGAACAAAAAACATTGGAATACTGTGTTGTTAGATAATTCAGTGGGTGATAATTTAATTTATGAATGGATTGATGATTCATACAATCTTGTTACCGAAAAATTAAATAAAACCAATAAAGAAAAACTCAAAAATTTATAATTATGTGGATAATTATTCGAATCGTCATCTTTTTACTTTTACTTGCAGGGATTGAGTTTTATTTTATTAAAAAAATTAATTCGGCTTTAAAAACTATTTTTAAAAAACTTTCAGTAAAAAAATTAAAAATATTTAACAAAATTTTTATATTAGTTTTTAATCTTTACCCTTTTTATTTAATTCTATTATTTTCTTATTCGGTTTTGATGAGCAATAACAGGCTTGTCTTTCCACAAGGCCTTTTAATTGATGCCTTTTTAATCTTTCCTTTTTGGATTTTAATTTTAATTGCCATTCAATCCATCCTGTTTTTTGTTTTAGTTGATTTGCTCGGTTTAATTCTCAAAATCTTAAAAAGGAACATTAAAGAACAAATCACCAAATATTCCTCTTTCATAACGTTAATAATAATTGTGTTCTTTTCAATTTATATACCGATAAGAATTTTATATGATTACAACACCATAGAAGTAAGTAACTACAATTACACAAAAAAAGACCTGCCAAAAAATCTTGACGGGTTTAAAATTGTTTTTATCTCCGATATGCAGGTAGACCGTTACACAAACGAAAACAGGGTTGGTAAATTAATTTCTCTCGTTAACAAACAGGATCCTGAACTTGTTTTAATCGGCGGTGATTTTATAACCTCAACACCGGAGTATATAAATGAAGCAGCTGCTTTTGCGGGACAAATAAAATCAAAATATGGAGTCTATTCCTGCGTGGGTGATCATGATAATTGGGCATACAGATGGGATACAAAAAGAAGTCTACTCGAAGTTAAAGCTGCCCTTAAAGAGAATAACATTAAAATGATTGACAACGGCAGCATCACTCTTCCGGTTGATTCATCAAGTATAAGAATTACTTTTGTTACCAATACTTACGTTCAAAAAATTTCTCAAGGTGTGCTGGACAGCGTTGTTGATAAAGAAAATCGTTATGATTTAAAAATATTTTTAACACACCAGCCAAGACAATTTTTAATTGACAAAGCCAAAAAGTTTAATTATAACCTTTACCTTGCGGGACACACTCACGGCGGGCAGATTATGTTTTTGTTTCCGTTTAAAAATTTATCTCCCACTATGTTAGAGACAAAATATATGAGAGGGGTTTTCCATTTCGGCAAATTAACGGCAATAGTTACCCGCGGTTTGGGAATGTCTATTGCGCCCGTTCGTTACAACTCTACACCCGAAATAACGGTAATTACATTATCAAAATAAACGTAGAGCCATTATGAACAAATTTAAATTATCAGAAATATTTATTTACCCTGTTAAATCAATGGGAGGAATTTCAATTAAAACTTCATTAATTACTAACAGAGGTCTGCAATACGACAGGAGATGTCTGCTTGTTGATAAAAACAATATTTTCATTACAAAAGAATACTCCCAAAAATGGCATTATTATCTACCTCAATTGAAAATGGTATGATTAAAATAAAACATAAAACAAAAAATTTTGAACCGATATCATTTCCTCAAAATATAAATGATGGTGAAGTACTAAAAGTAAAAATCTGGAATGATAGCTGCACAGCTTTACATTTTGATAGCACTTTGGATAATTGGCTGAGTAAAACATTAAATATAAATGGCAAACTTGTCTATATGCCGGATACAACATTTCGTCCAATAGATAAAAATTATGGGAAAGAAAATGATATTGTAAGTTTTGCTGACAGTTTCCCTTTCTTGATTATAGGTCAGTCATCACTTAATGATTTGAACCAAAGATTAAAAACACATGTCCCAATTAATAGATTTCGTCCTAATTTTGTTTTTTCCGGAGGAAAGCCTTTTGATGAAGATAATTTGAATAAAATAAAAATCGGAGAAGTAGTGTTTTTGGTTGTAAAACCTTGTGCAAGGTGTGTTATTACAACCACCGACCAGGACACATTGATAAGAAATAAGGAGCCCCTTTTAACTTTAAACAGTTACAGAAAGGCGAATAATAAAGTTATGTTTGGACAAAATTTAATTCATCAAAACCTGGGGAAAGTTTCGGTAGGTGATAAAATTATCGTTTTAGAAAGAAAATAATTTTAATGTTTTTTAATTTACTTAACAAATAATAAGACAAAATAATTATGAAATTAATTAAAAAATGTATTTCTCTGTTTTTCGTTCTTTTTATTTTATCACTTACAATAAATGCTCAAACTGTAAAATTAAAATTCATAGAAACAACAGATGTGCACGGCAGCATTTTTCCTTATGATTTTATAAATGATAAAAAGACAAGCACTTCGCTTTCTCAAGTATATACTTACATAAAACAGGAAAGAGCAAAAAAGGATCAATATGTAATATTATTAGATGCCGGAGATATTTTACAGGGACAGCCCGTTGTTTATTATTACAATTTTGAAAGAACAAGTGAAAAACATATTGTTGCTCAAGTTATGAATTATATGAAGTACGATGCCGGCACTGTCGGTAACCATGATATTGAACCGGGACACAGTGTTTACGATAAAATAAAAAAAGAATTTAATTTCCCCTGGCTTGCCGCTAATGCAGTAAATGTAAAAACCGGAAAACCATATTTTCTCCCTTATAAAATTCTTAACAAAGGCGAAATTAAAATAGCTGTTTTGGGTTTAATAACTCCCGGTATTCCTATGTGGCTTCCAAAGAATATTTGGAGCGGTATAGATTTTAAGGATATGATAAAAACCGCAAAAAAGTGGGTTAAAATTATTAAAGAAAAAGAAAAACCTGATTTACTAATCGGACTTTTTCACTCCGGAATTGATTACACATACGGAAACCAGAATGCCAATACACCTCGTAATGAAAATGCTTCAGAGCTTGTTGCTGAACAAGTTCCTGGATTTGATGTTGTATTTATGGGTCACGACCATCAGGGATGGAATTACAGTGTAAAAAATGTTTTGGGTAAAGATGTCTTAATTCTAGGTGGAATAAACGCCGCACGCACTGTTGCTGTGTCAAATATTTCTATTTCTTTAAAAGATAAAAGCAAAAAAATTATAACCGGTGAGACAATCGATATAAAAAAATATAAACCCGATAACGCTTTTTTAAAACACTTTAAGAAAAATTTTTTAGATGTTAAAAAATACACTAGTAAAAAAATAGGAACATTTACAAAAACTATTACAACAAGAGATTCATTCTTTGAAAATTCTCCCTTTGTTGACCTCGTACAAAAAATACAATTAAAAATAACCGGTGCTGATATTTCTTTTGCTTCCCCGTTGTCATTTAATGCTGAAATAAAAAATGGCAGTGTGTTTGTAAGAGACATGTTTAATCTTTATAAATATGAAAACCTGCTATATACTATAAAGATGACTGGAAAAGAGATTAAAAACTATTTAGAATATTCTTACGGCAAATGGTTTAATCAAATGAAGGATGAGAATGACCACCTGCTAAAATTTAAATTAGACGACAAAGGAAAAATCATTTATTCACATAATTATCCTTCTTTAGATAATAGTTATTATAATTTTTCATCTGCAGCAGGTATTATATATATTGTTGATGTTAGAAAACCTGTTGGTGAAAGGGTTTCTATAAAATCATTTTCTGATGGAAGGGTGTTTAGGTTAGATAAAAATTATAAAGTTGCAGTTAATTCTTACCGAGGTAACGGCGGCGGAGGTCATCTTGTTTACGGTGCACTCATACCAAAAAATAAATTAGCCAATAGAATTATCTCTTCAACAGATAAGGACCTGCGTTACTATATAATGAAATGGATAGAAAAGGAAAAAACTATTACCCCTGAAAAAATCGGTAATTGGAAAATTATTCCTGAGGATTGGGCAAAGAAAGGAAGTAAAAAGGATTATAAATTACTTTTTGAAAAATAGTATATCTAAAAAGTTAAAACTAAATATGTTTAAATTAGCTGTTAAATAATAAATTATTGGATAAATCACAAAATGAACACAACTCTTAGCACATATTTTTTTAACGAAGCAAACAGATATATTCCCGGTGGCGTTAACTCTCCGGCTAGATCATTTAAAGCGGTTGCTGGCAACCCCGTTTTTATTGAAAGAGGAGAGGGTTCTAAAATTTATGATGTTGATAAAAACGAGTATATAGATTATATAGGAAGCTGGGGACCTCACCTTTTTGGACATAATCCCCAATTTATTAAAGAAGCTCTTTTTGATGCTGTGGAAAACGGTGTTAGTTTTGGTGCACCTACAGAAATTGAAGTAAAAATGGCTAAACTTATCATTGATATGGTGCCTTCTATCGATATGGTAAGAATGGTTAACAGCGGAACAGAAGCAACTATGAGTGCAATTAGAGTAGCAAGGGGGTATACAAAAAGGGATAAAATAATAAAATTTGAGGGTTGCTATCACGGACACGCAGACTATTTCTTAATTAAAGCAGGCTCAGGGACTTTAACATTGGGTGTACCGACAAGTCTTGGCGTTACAAAAAATATTTTAAAAGATACATTAATTGCTGAATATAATAATTTTAGTTCCGTAAAAAATTTGATTTTAAAAAATAGGAACCAAATTGCAGCCATTATTATTGAACCTATTGCAGGCAATATGGGAGTTGTTCCAGCAGATAAAACTTTTATTAGGGGTTTAAGGGATCTTTGCAATGAGGAAGATATTGTTTTAATCTTTGATGAAGTAATGAGCGGTTTTAGAGTTGCTGCCGGAGGTGCTCAAGAGTTATTAGGAATAAAGCCTGACCTCACAACTTTAGGGAAGATAATTGGTGGTGGTTTACCTGTCGGTGCATTTGGAGGTAAACAAGAAATTATGGAGATGATAGCCCCAAACGGTCCTGTTTATCAGGCAGGTACTTTAAGCGGAAATCCACTTGCTATGTCCGCTGGTTATGCAGCATTAAATTACATCAAAAATAACCCTGATCTTTATTCTGCTTTAGAAGATCTGTCATCTTATTTAGCAAATGGATTTAAAGAAAATTTAAAAATGGTAAAAAAGAATTTTGCCTTCAATAGAGTGGGTTCTATGATGTGCATGTTTTTTACCGAAGGAAAAGTTACAAATTTTAAGACAGCCGTAAAATCAGATACACTCGTTTATGGAAGATATTTTCACGAAATGTTAAATAAAGGTATATATTTTGCTCCTTCACAGTTTGAAGCAATTTTTGTTTCTGCTGCACATACAAAAGAAGATCTTAATAAAACTATTGAGACGCATGCAGATGCCTTGTCAGCAATATATAAATAATGTGAGCTTTTTTAAAATCTCAAATTTTATGTATCTTCATTATTAGAGTTATTTTCTTCTTCATCTTTTATAACCTTTGCAATATCAGCGATTGAGTCGCCTTCATTAAGTCTTATAACTCTCACCCCTTGAGTGTTTCTTCCCATAACCCTAATATTTTTTATTCCTTGTTTTATAACCATTCCACGAGTGGTAATAATAACTAATTCATCTCCGTCTACAACTTCCATCATAGAAATTAATTTACCTACTTTTTCAGTTGTTTTAACAGTGATTACACCTTTGCCGCCTCTGTGTGTTGTTCTGTAATCATTTATATCCGACCTCTTTCCGTATCCTTTTTCAGTAACTACCAATATTGTCGCCTGTCTTTTCATTACAACTAAACCAACAACTATATCATTTTTACCTAACCTAACACCTCTCACACCTGTTGCCGTTCTTCCTATAGGACGAACATCTTTTTCATTAAATCGAATGGCATATCCATTTCTTGTGCCTAAAACAATATCATTATTACCGTCCGTTAGTTTAACTGATATTAGTTTATCACCTTTAACTATTTTTATTGCGTTTATGCCGCCTCTGCGAACATTTCCATAAGCAGACAGTATTGTTTTCTTTATTGTTCCCTTTAGTGTTGCCATTATTAAATTTTGCTCATCTGTAAACTCTTTTACCGCAACAAAAGCTGTTATATTTTCTTCTTTATCTTTTTGAATTATATTTTGAATTGCTCTGCCTCTTGCTGTTCTTCCGGCTTCAGGTATTTCATGTACTTTCAACCAATAGCATTTTCCTTTATCTGTAAAAATGAGTATATAATGGTGAGTAGATGCAACGAACATATGTTCTATAAAATCTTCGTTTTTTGTTCCTGCACCGGTTACACCTTTACCACCTCTACCTTGTTTTCTATAACCGCTTACAGGAAATCTTTTTATAAACCCGCTGTGAGAAATTGTTACAACAACATCCTCTTCGGCTATCATATCTTCAATAGAAAATTCTTCATAGTCTTTAACTACTTCGGTTCTTCTTTCATCCCCGTATTTATCTTTTACTTCTTTCAATTCTTCAATTATAATGAGATACCTTCTTTCTTCGTTTGAAAGAATTCCTTTTAAATTTTCAATAAGTTTTATAATATCTTTGTATTCGTTTTCAATTTTTTCTCTTTCTAACCCAGTAAGTCTTTGCAGTCTCATTTCCAAAATTGCTTTGGATTGAATTTCACTCAGCTTGAACTTATTCATCAAGTTGATTTTAGCAGTTTCGGCATCCTTAGATTTTTTAATCGTAGCAATTACTGCATCAATGTTATCAAGAGCAATAATATATCCTTCCAAAATATGGGCTCTTTTATCAGCAGTTTCTAATTCATATTTTGTTCTACGAATTAAAACATTCATGCGGTGATTAATAAAATGCTGCATCATACTTTTCAGATCTAGAGTTTGAGGTCTGCCATTAACCAAAGCAAGCATTATAACACCAAATGTGTTTTGCATCTGTGTGTGCTTAAATAATTGATTTAATACAACTGATGGTTGTGCATCTTTTTTTAATTCAATTACTATTCTCATCCCGTCTCTATCTGATTCGTCTCTCAAATTAGATATATCCGTCTGCTTGCCTGATCTTACAAGAAAAGCGATCTTTTCAATTAAATTGGATTTGTTAACCTGGAATGGAAGTTCGGTAACAATAATATTTTCTCTTCCGTTTTTTAATGTTTCTGTATTTGCTCTTGCACGTATTTTAATGATTCCTCTTCCGGTTAAATAAGCAGATTTTACACCTTCATACCCATAAATAATTCCGCCTGTCGGAAAATCAGGTGCTAGAACGTATTTCATTAATTTTTCTGAAGTTAAATCAGGGTTTTTAATAAGAGCTAATAACCCATCAATTACTTCCGATAAATTATGTGGCGGAATGTTGGTAGCCATTCCAACAGCAATACCGCTTGAACCATTAATTAAAAGATTGGGAATGTATGAAGGTAGAACCGTCGGTTCCTGGAGTGAATCATCAAAGTTAGGTGTAAAATCAACTGTGTTTTTCTCAAGGTCTTTTAGCATTAAATCGGAAATATTTGCCATCCTTGCTTCTGTATAACGCATTGCCGCAGGTGAATCTCCATCAACTGATCCAAAGTTTCCTTGCCCTTCCACCAATGGATATCTAAGAGAAAATGTCTGGACCATCCTTACCATTGAATCATAAACCGCAGTGTCTCCGTGCGGATGATATTTTCCAAGAACTTCACCGACTATTCTTGCAGATTTTTTAAATGACTTGCTGTGTGTTACGCCAAGCTCTTTCATTCCAAAAAGAATTCTTCTGTGCACAGGTTTTAATCCGTCTCTTACATCAGGTAATGCTCTTGAAACGATTACCGACATTGAATAATCGATATAAGATGATTTCATTTCATCTTCTAATGAAACAGGTATTATTTTTTCAAAAATTGTAGCCATAGTTTTCTGTGCTTAGAGTTTAAGTGTTTTTATATATCCAAATTCTTTACGTATTTTGCGTTTTTTTCAATAAATTCTCGTCTTGGTTCAACCGCATCACCCATAAGGGTTTCAAATATTTTATCGGCTGAAGCAGCACTTTCCAAATTAACCTGAAGTACTGTCCTTGTTTCAGGATTCATAGTTGTATCCCAAAGCTGTATAGGGTTCATTTCACCAAGACCTTTGTATCTTGATATTGTTATGCCTTTTGTTTTTACTTCTTCACCTTCTTTTATACCTAATTCTTCTTCGTTTAATTTTCCGTTTGCCTTTAGTCTCTTTAATATTTCATCTCTTTCTTTATCATCAAAAGCGTATTGCTCTAGTTTGCCTTTTTTTATCTTATAAAGCGGGGGTTGTGCAATATAGATTCTTCCTAAAGAAACAAGGTCTTTCATATGTCTATAAAAGAAAGTTAAGAGCAATGTTCTTATGTGACTTCCATCTACATCGGCATCAGTCATCAAAATAATTTTTCCGTATCTTGCTTTGGTTTCATCAAAATCAATCCCAAAACCTGCACCAACGGCAGAAATAATTGCTTTAATTTCATTGTTTTCCAATATCTTGCTTAGCTTTGCTTTTTCTACATTTAAAATTTTACCTTTAAGAGGAAGGATTGCCTGAAACCTTCTGTCCCTGCCTTGTTTAGCAGAACCACCTGCAGAATCACCTTCAACAATAAAAATTTCGCAGTGCTCAGGGTCTGTTATAGAGCAGTCAGCAAGCTTTCCCGGTAAATTCATATTGTCTAATGCGTTTTTCCTTCTGGTAAGCTCGCGTGCTTTTCTTGCGGCAATACGTGCTTCTGCGGCCACCATACATTTTTCGATTATTTTTTTTCCAACGGATGGATTTTCTTCCAAGTATTCAGAAAGTTTTTCGCCAACCATTGTTTCAACTATCGATTTAGTTTCGCTGTTTCCAAGCTTTGTTTTTGTTTGTCCTTCAAATTGAGGCTCGGGAACTTTAACAGAAATTACTGCAGTTAAGCCCTCTCTAAAATCATCTCCGGTTAATGTTATTTTACTATCTTTTATTAAACCGTTTTTGTATGCGTAGCTGTTTAACGTTCTTGTTAATGCTGTCTTAAAACCAACTAAATGCGTTCCTCCTTCGTGTGTATTAATATTATTTACATAAGAAAAAATGTTATCGGAGTAAACAGTTGTATATTGAAGTGATATTTCAACAGGTGTGTTTTCTTTTTCACCCTCAATATAAATAGGTTTATGTAAAACTGTTCTTGTGTTATTTAAATATTTTACAAACTCAACTAATCCACCTTTAAAATGAAACGTTATCTCTTCGCCACCGTTTCTTTTATCGATTATTTTAATAGTAATATTTTTATTTAAATAAGCCAACTCTCTCATTCTGTCTGTGATAGTATCAAATTTAAATTGAGAGACATTAAATATTTCTCTATCAGGTAAAAAAGTTACTTTTGTGCCTGTTTCATTTTCATTTATTTTTCCAATTTCCTTAACTTTATATAAAGGATCTCCTTGTTTATATTCCTGTACATAGTGTTTGCCGTCTCTTTTAACCTCAACCTTTAGCCATTCAGACAATGCATTTACTACCGACACACCAACACCGTGTAAACCGCCTGAAACTTTATAGGAGTCCTTATCAAATTTACCACCTGCATGAAGCACTGTCATTACAACTTCCAACGCTGATCTTTTTTCTTCCGGATGAATATCTACTGGTATTCCTCTGCCGTTATCTTCTATAGTTACGCTTTCATCTTGATTTATCGTAATAATAATTTTGTCTGCATAGCCGGCTAAAGCTTCATCTATGCTGTTATCCACAACTTCATTAATCAAGTGATGAAAGCCACGGGAACTAACATCGCCAATATACATTGCAGGTCTTTTTTTTACTGCTTCTAAACCTTTTAAAACGTTGATGTTTTCAGCGTTATAGTTATTGTTTTTTTGTATAGCCATCATTTATCCGTTATATTGTCTTTTTTTTATTATATAAATTTTAACCACTTTATTATTTCTGTTTTGAAATGATTGTTAATTTTTTCTATTATTTCTTTTTCTTTAAACTTTAATTCGTTTCTCCAAACCGAATTTTCAACACTTAAAAAAAGACTTTTTTTTTCAACTTTTACTGGAATAACCATTTTTTTAAATTCCGGAAATATTATATTAAAGTCTGCAACAACGCTGTATGCATTAATAATATTCCTCAATGTTTTCAATCGCGGTTCTTTCTCAAAAACTTCTTTTAGACTTTTAAAATTATCAGGCATATTCTACAACACCTTCATTAACTTTTATTATTGTGTCTTCGTTATTTATATCAAGAAACGAAAAATCAGCCAAATCAGTTACTGTTATAAATGCTTGCCCTACTTTCCTTAAATAATTGCTGATTTTTTGAGCTCTTTTAGAGTCAAGTTTTCCAAACACATCGTCCAGCAAAAAGATTGGGGTTTTTCCCGTTAATTGCTTTAAGTAAAAAAATTCAGCAAACCTTAATGCTATTTGAAAAGTTTTATGTTGTCCCTGTGATCCATATTTTTTTAAATCTACATTATCTATAAGAAATATAAAATCATCTTTGTGAGGTCCAACAAGATTTGCGATTCTTCTTTTTTCCTCATCTTCTTTAATTTTTAATAAATCTCTAAATTTTTTCTCTATGTTGTTTGTTTTTTTTCCATCAGATTCTAAAAATGAATATATAACCTCTGGTGTTTCTTTTGATTCCATTATTTCAATATAAGAATCTTCAACAAAAGTTTTGAAGTCATTTATAAATCGTTGTCGTTTCTCTATTAAATAAAGACCTCCCTGTATTAGCTTTTCATTCCAGGCTTCCAATTCATCATTTGATTTTTCAGAGTTGTTTTCTTTTAATAAAAATAAAAGAGAAGATCGTTGTTTCAGGGTTCTATTATAATCTAAGAGATTTATTAGATACGTCTTACTTGCTTGAGATAAAATAGAATCTATAAATTTTCTTCTGTCACTGGGGAAACCTTTTGTTATAGATAGGTCTGTTGGTGTTAAGGTAACTATAGGAAAACTGCCGATTATATCCACAGAGCGCGATATTTTTTTTTTGTTTCTAAAGTAAAACTTTTTGTTTTCTGTCAATGAATAATAAACCCTAATTTTGCTTTCAGTTAATTCCTTAATCGTTCCTTCTACTTCAAAATTATCTTCACCGAAACTTATTGCTTCGTTATCTGTTCTCGTGTTAAAGTTTTTATTCGTACATAAATAATAAATAGATTCTAAGATTGTTGTTTTACCTGCTCCGTTAGCCCCTACTATAAAATTCAATTTGTTAGAAAAAGTTAGGTTTGTCTCTTTATGTCTTCTAAAGTTTTTTAAGTGAAGGTTTAATAAATTCATCCTATCCATTTAAACGCACAGGCATAAGCAAAAGCATAAGTTCTTCATCTTCCTTTTGAGATGTTGGCTCTATTATACATGCTTTTGTTGATGAATGTAGTTTAAATACTATTTCATCATCACTTAAGTGGGTAAGAACATCATGAATATAAGTTGTGTTAAATCCTATCTCTATTGGTTCTCCACTATATTCACATTTAACTTGTTCTTTTGCGCTCGACCCGCTATCAATATCTTCTGCGGTAACTTCTAAGCTGTTTTCACTTATTGAAAATTTTACTTGTTTTGTGTTTGTTGTTGAAAACAAACTCATTCTTCTTATTGTAGAGAGAATTTCGCTTTTGCTAATTTTTAATTCGTTTTCATTTTCAAGAGGGATCACACTTTTATATGCGGGGTATTTTTCTGCAATCAACCTAGAAATAAACTCAACCTCCCCTATTAAAAATGAAACATTCGTTTTGCTAAATTTTGTTTTAATGTCGTCTTCGGTTAAAAGTTTTGATAAAACATTAATAGCTCTTTCCGGTATAATAAATTGTTCTTCGGTTTTTTTGTTTATTTTTTTGTTTGTATACTTTACTAATCTATGGCCATCCGTAGCCACAAAATTTATTCCTTCGTTTGTAAATTCAAAAAGTGTTCCTGTCATTGCAGGACGCATATCTTCTTTACTTATTGCAAAAGATGTTAAATCAATTGCTTTTTTTAGTTCTTTTCCATTTATAATTATTTCCTCTTCTGTTGTTACTTCAGGAATAGATGGAAACTCATCTGGAGAAGAATAACCAAGACTATAAGTTCCGTTATCTGTTGTTAGCTTTAATTTTGAGTCTGTTTCTGTTTCAAACTTAATTTGTGTCTCACTAAGCGATCTTACAACATCATACAAAAGATGTGCAGGAACAACAATTTTAATTTTTTCTTCGGTTGTTATTTGCATAGAGGTGCGTAATGAAATTTCCAAATCTGTTGAGTAAACAGTTAATGTCCCTTCATCAATTTCTAATAAAAAGTTTTCCAAAACAGCCATTGGTGTTCTGGTAGGAACAGCAGGTATTACCTTTGATAAGAGTTTTTCTAACTCTTTACTATTTAAATTAAATTCCATTAATTATGCTCCTTTTAAACATTTAAATTTACTAATTTCTAACTTTAATCTCAATCAAAAATTAATAAAAAAGTTCTGTTCTTGTTGGTTTTTAGGTCTTTTTATGTTTTTTCTATGAACTTGTTGGGTTGCTTTGATCATCGCTTGATGAAAATGTTGCAGTAAGAGTAAAAATACCATTTAACAACGTACTTGTGTAGATAATAAGAATTTTTGTTTTGGCTTTTATGTTTACCGAACCTGAAACTTCACCAAATGTTGATGCCGTGGTTGCCCCGACGGGAATAGAAAAACTTGTCGCATAAGTATAAGTTCCTTTCGGAATCTCATTAATATCTACCTTTTGACCAATATCTACCTTTATATCCTGACCCCTAAAATTTATTATTAAATCGCTACCTGATAAATTATTAAAAGAGATTCTGTTGTCAACGGTTGTTTTACACCCTTGAAAAAATAGAGTTGTTAAAGAAAAAAGGAAAAGAAAAAAATAATGTTTTTTCATTAATATTTTATAAAATGAAAAGTTTGTTATTACTTAAACTAACAAAAAAAAATAAAAAGAAGCAATAATAATAATAAATTATTAACAACATTAATTAATATATAATATAATTTTAAATATATTAATAATAATAATAATCATGTTAATATGTTAATAAAGACATAAAGACATATAATATATTTCTTTATCTTTTAATCTTTTGTTGAAGAATTGTTATTCTTCTTTCTAAAAAAACCTCTTTTAACATTAAGTTCTTTTTATTAACAAATGAAAAACGAATTATTCACAAGATATTAACTTTATTTAATTGCTCTCTAACTCAATTTTTTCTTTAATTTTATTAACAATATCTTTTATTAAATTATCAGTGTTTATACCACGATCAACAGAGACACAAGCATGTATAACCGTTGAGTGATCTCTTCCACCAAAATGAAGACCGATTGTTTTTAAAGAGGAACGGGTTAATTCCTTTGAAAGAAACATAGCAATTTGTCTTGCGAGCACAACCTCTTTTTTCCTAGTCTTATCTCTTATTTTATCCTCTCCAATATCTAAAAACGTACAAACAGTTGACGTAATATATTCTATTGTAACATTAACCTGTCTGCTAGTAGCAATCTCCTTAACAGTTGTTTTTACCAAATTAAAATCGATTACTCTTGAGCTTAAAGAAGCGTTTGCCAAAAGTTTAATCAAACATCCCTCCAACTCGCGAATATTAGAAACGATATGCGAAGCAATATATTCATATAATTCGTTGGGAAGAGACAGCCCAAAGTCATCAGCTTTTCTTTTTAAAATTGCTATTCTAGTCTCAAAATCCGGAGGTTGAATATCCGCCGATAAACCCCATTGAAACCGAGAAATTAGCCTTTCATTCAAACCCTTAAGATCTTTAGGCGGTTTATCACTGGTTAATATAATTTGTTTACCTGATTGATGAAGCGTATTAAAAATATGAAAGAACAAATCCTGTGTTTTTTCTTTGCCGATTAAAAACTGGATATCATCCAAAATTAAAACATCCATGCTTTTATAAAAACTTGAAAACTCATTTACTTTGTTTGATTGTATAGCCTCTACAAACTCGACTGTGAAAATATCAGACGATAAATAAATAATCCTTTTAGAAGGAAAGTTTTGAATAATTTTGTTTCCTATAGCTTGAACAAGGTGGGTTTTACCTAAACCGACACCACCGTAAATAAACAGGGGGTTAAAAGACGTTCCACCTGGATTATCACCAATAGCTCCAGCTGCAGCTCTTGCTAATTGATTGCCTTCACCCATAATAAAATTATCAAAAGTATATCTTGAATTAATAAATGTTTCAAACTCAGGTCTTTTTATTTGTTCTACACTCTCAATTTTTTTAGGAGGTTGAATGGGTGTATGTATTTGTTCTTCTTCCGTTTCTTCGGCTATTACATAAGTAAGATTAGCGTCGGGGCCTATTACAGATTTAATTGTTGAATGTATTAATGAATTATAATGTTCATCTATCCATTCCCAAAAGAATTGGCTAGGCAGCAAAACCTTTATTGTTGAGTTATTAACATTTATTGGTTTTATTGGTAAAAACCAAGTATTGTAAGTCATTTGAGAAACGTTTCGTTTTATATTAACTAAACACTCCCTCCATATTTCATCTGAACTTAAAGCAATCTTGTTAGAAAATTGAGTTTCAGCCATTAAATTTTATCCACAATGTAAAAAATTAAAAAATTATGATTTTCCTTAATAAAATAAATAAAAACAAAAAAAAAGATTTTAGCACACAAGTTACTAACATTAATCAAACACCCATAAACTATTTTTTTATATAGCGATACCTATGTTTTTACAACATTTCCAAATATCCCCCGATGTGTAAACCATAAAATAAGCAAAATTAAACTTGTGAAACATTTTCACAAAAAAGAGTTATCAACATAATATCAACACAATTACTTTGGTTTTAACATATAGAAAAAATATAAATAAATTGATATACTTTGCAAATTAATTTGAAAATTTTTTTTTAATCTTGTTCAAAACACAGAGTATTTTAAGAAGAAATCTCTTGTGTTTATTCCTGTTTTTCTATATTTTTACACTCTTTTGATAGAAAGGAATAATAATGAAAAGGACGTATCAACCAAGTAATCGTAAAAGAAAAAACAAACACGGATTTCGTGAAAGGATGAAAAGCGTTGGCGGAAGAAAAGTGCTTGCAAATAGAAGAAAAAAAGGAAGAAAAAAATTAACAGTTAGTGATGAGAATTAATTTCATTGAAACAGTTCGGGCTATCTGCTGTTGAAAAACTTAAAAGCAGAAAAGAAATAAAAAAAGTTATTTCGTTCGGAATAACAATTTTCTCTGCCGATAAAACAATAAAAGCAATTTATTTGACAGAAGAAAATCAAGAGAAAACATCCGTAAAAATAACACCAGCTGTATTTAAAAAACTTGGATGTGCTGTTTGGAGAAACAGAATAAAGAGACTTATTAGGGAATCTTACAGGTTAAACAAACGTGAAATTATTCTTAAAAGCATAAAAAAGAAAATAGATTTAATAATAATTTTTTCTCCCCAAAACATTAACGAAAAAACAAACAAACACCTTACATTAAAAGAGATAATGCCTGGCATGTTAGATGTAATAAACAAAATTAAGGGAAGGATATAAATGAGAAAAATATTTGTGTCCTTAATTAAAATTTACCAAAAAATTATTTCTCCTCTTTTCCAAACATCTTGTAGATATTATCCGACTTGTTCTGAATATTCAGTACAGGCAATATCAAAACATGGTGTTTTAAAAGGTTTAATAAAATCAACTTGGAGAATTCTTAGATGTCATCCATTTTCAAAAGGTGGATACGACCCAATAGATTAACGGAAAAAACATGGACAAAAACACAACAATAGCATTTATACTAATAGGAACGATTTTAGTTATTTGGCTTTACATAAATTCCCCGGAGACTCCTGTAAATCCTCAAACTACAAAACCAGATAAATCCCTGGTTAATAAAGATTATTCAAAAAGAATAGAAGAAAAAAAAGCATTAATTGAAAACAACAAGTTATTAAAAAGAGATATTGTTAGATCTAAAAATATTGACTCTTATGGAAAGTTTTTTAATTATTTTAATGAGAAAGGTGAAACGATAACAATAGAAAACGATCTTGTAAAAATTGTGTTTTCTACAAAAGGCGGGAATATTGTTAGATATTATCTTAAGAAGTTTAATAATTGGTACTCAATTGGAGCCGAAGAGGATAAAAATATTGAACAAACAAAGGTTCAATTAATTAATTATAAAAAAGGCGGGTCATTAAACCTTTCTTTTATTTCTGAAGACGGCAAAGCAATAAATACAGGTAATCTTTTGTTCAAAATAGAAAACAGAAAAACTTTCTATAATGTCTCTGGCAATGATTCTTTGACAGTTGCCTTTGTTTACGGCGAAGAACAAACGCACTATATCAAAAAAGTCTATACTTTTTATGGGAATAAGTACAACATTAAAACAAGCATTAAGCTTGGTGGCATGAATGGTAAAATAAGCAACAATGCTTATAACTTTGTTTGGGATAACGGACTAAGATCTGTAGAATATAATTCTGTTGATGAATCAATTTCTTCAGATGCAAGCGTATACTCTGGCGGAGAAAAAACTACAATTGATGCATCGTCCGTGGGAGAGGTTGAAGATAAAGAATTTAACGGAAGTATAAATTGGGTTGATATTAGGAATAAATATTTTACAGTTATAATTATCCCGGAGGATCCGTCTTCGGTTGACGGAGCCTATTTAAGAGGCACAAGTGAAGCCCTCCCCAATGACGGAATAAAAGAAATATACAGCGCTCAAATTACAGTCCCTTTTAGGAACTTAGATTATGAGGAGATAAACTTTAATGTTTATATAGGACCTGTTGATTATGATATACTGAAAGCATACAATAAAGAATTACAAACCATTGTAGATTTTGGCACCTTCTTTGGTTTAGAAATAATTGTACGTCCAATAGCAGAATTTATTCTTTTACCGTTATTTAACTTTCTCCATATCTTTATACCTAATTATGGTTTTGTAATAGTTCTGTTCTCCATAATTATAAAATTAGTCCTTTACCCGCTTACCAAACAAAGTTTTAAGTCAATGAAAAAGATGCAGCTCCTTCAGCCTAAAATAACAGAGCTGAAAGAGAAATACGGCGACGATAAACAAAAAATCAGTAAAGAAACAATGAAGCTTTATTCTACATATGGTATAAACCCTGCTGGGGGATGCTTGCCACTGGTGTTACAAATGCCAATATTTATAGCACTGTGGGGATTATTTAAATCTGCCATTGAATTACGACAACAACCATTCTTCGGTTGGATAACAGATCTTTCAAGCCCTGATATTATTTACACATTATCATTTAAACTACCGCTTGTTGGTATTAGTGAAATAAGCGGTCTTGCAATATTAATGGGTGTAACAACGTTCTTCCAACAAAAAATGAGCATTAAAGACCCTAACCAAAAAGCAATCATTTATATAATGCCTGTCTTTTTAACATTGATGTTTATGAGTTTTCCATCAGGGCTAAACCTTTATTACTTTTTATTTAACATTTTATCAATTGGTCAACAATACATCATCAACCACAAACACGACGGAACGGAGTTAGTTCCTGTTAAAAAGAGCAAAAGAAAGTCAGGTGGATTTATGACAAAAATGATGCAAGCTGCAGAGGAAAAACAAAAAAGACAAAAAGCTCAACAAAAGAGAAAAAGATAAAAAATATATTTTTATGTTTATTAAAGACATATATTAACTTATTTTTTATAAGTGCTAAATATTTTATCTCTTTTATGATCAACCAAAAAAAAATATTTTTATTTCTTTTGTTTTTTGCATTTATAATCAATGCACAAACAACATTTTCTCAAAAATTTAAACTTGAAGTAAAAACGAGAACAAAAAACCTGCCATTTGGATTAGAACAAAAAATTCCTTTAAATAAACTAACAATAGGTGTTGCATTATCAGGAGGTGGAGCTAGGGGATTTGCACAAATCGGTGTACTTAAGGCTTTGCAGGAAGAAGGCATTAATATTGATATTATTACTGCAACAAGTATGGGAAGCATTGTGGGCGGTTTATATTCTATGGGTTATAGTATTGATGAAATAGATTCTATTGTTAAAAACACTGATTGGGATGATCTATTAATAATAAACAGGAAATCCAATAGAAGAGATTTATACATAAATCAAAAAATAACTGAAGACAAAGCTATTTTTAGTTTAAGACTTGACGGATTCAAACCGGTTATACCAACATCATTAAATAACGGAGAGAAAATTTCTAATTTCTTAAATCTTCTTTCTCTTAAAGCTCCTCTTCATGTTGATAAAACATTTGATGAATTATATACAAAATTTAGAACAGTTTGTACCGACTTAATTTCTGGTACTATGGTTATACTTAAATCAGGCTCTATTAGCCAGGCAATGCGCGCAAGTTCAAGCATATCTTTTTTGTTATCACCAATTAAACAGGACTCTTTAATGCTGGTGGATGGGGGACTTGTTGCGAACATTCCAGTAAGCGTCGCCAAATCAATTGGTGCCGACTTTATTTTTGCTGTAAACACTACAAGCAGACTTCATAAAAAAGAAGAGCTGAATTTACCTTGGGTAATAGCTGATCAGGTTATAAGTATCCCTATTAAGATTTTAAATGATGAACAATTAAAAAAAGCAAATGTTGTAATAACACCACAGCTAAACAATCATTTAGCAACAGATTTCAACAATATAGATTTAATCATAAATAGGGGATATGAATCAGCTAAACAGAAGATAACCGGTATTAAAAAACATTTGGATTCTTTATCGGCAAGAATACAAATGGATTCACTTGTGTATTTTAAAAAACTTACTATACGAAAAAACGCAACAGATTTAGAAAAACTTTTTTATAACAAATTATCCAGAAAAAAAAACTTTACTAATTTAGATTTAATAGTGTATCTAAATTCTATTTTTTCTACTGGAGACTATAAGAATGTTAAATCTGAAATAATTGTAACTAAAGAAGGTCTTACTACATTAAAAATATTTGCAGATAAAAACACAACTATAAATAAAATAACTATTACAGGGGCGAACAAAAAAGACACCAAACATATAGAACAATTACTCTCTAAATTAAAAGGTAATACATATAATGTAAATAAACTATTCCATAAATTACTAGACATATCTAAGTATTACAGAAATAAAGGGTTTGTTTTTACAACAGTTGAAGATGTTAACTTTAACAATAATAATGGTTTACTTTATATAAGAATTGATGAAAGAAAAATTTCAGGTGTTAATATAACAGGCAACACAAAAACTAATGAGTCAATAGTATTAAGAGAATTTAACCTAGATGAAAAAGGGATTTTATCCTTTGAAGACTTAGAGAGAGGGCTTAATAATTTAAGAAACACAAATCTTTTTGAAAACATTGTTATTACACACAGTAATAAAAAAGGAAAATTTTTTTTAAATATAAAATTAAACGATAAGCCAAGTAGTTTATTAAGATTCGGGTTTAGATTAGATAATGAAAATAAATCTCAATTCAGTTTTAATATAAGAGACGATAACTTAATGGGAACGGGTACAGAACTTGGCTTTTTAATTACTTTAAGTAATAGAATAAAATCTTATATGCTTGAGCATAGAGCCAATAGAATATTCAATACATATTTTACATATAACATTAATCTGTTTTATAAATTTAATGACATCTTTACTTATAAAGATGATCCAACAGTATCGGAAACTAAATTTTCAAGATCAATTATCGGAGAATACAGACAAATATTTTATGGTGCATCAGTTACGGTTGGCACTCAAGTAAAAAAGTTTGGGAATGTAACATTAACAGGTAAATATGAGTTAAATGAAATAAAAAATAAATCGGGCAGTTCCGTTACACCAAACAAAGATAAATTAGTTAGTTTTAAATTACAGTCAATAATTGATACACAGGACAAATATCCTTATCCGACAAAAGGAATTTATTTTAACGGATATTACGAAACTGGACAGTCTATTTTGGGAAGCGATATTAGTTATGTTAAAGCAGCTTTTGAATATAAAAATTATTTTTCATTTGGTTCTTCACATACTATTGTCCCAAGAGTTAAAATTGGGTTTGGTGATAACACGCTGCCGTTAAGTCAACAATATTCTATTGGTGGACAAAATGATTTTTTTGGTATGAGAGATGATGAATTTAGAGGGAGACAAGTATTTTTATCTTCTTTTGGGTATAGATATAAACTTCCTGTTAAAATATTTTTTACTACATATTTAAAATTTAGATATGACCTCGGTGCTGTGTGGGAATTCCCAAATCAAATTAGATTTAAAGATTTAAGACACGGAATTGGTGCTACAATTTCTTTCGATACACCAATAGGGCCTGTGGATTTTTCTGTAGGTAGAAGCTTTAAATTTGAAAGAAGTCTTCCGAACAAACCTATTAGCTGGGGAGATGTATTGTTTTATTTTTCTATCGGATATTATTTCTAACTGTTATTTTAACATTCCCAATCTGTTATATCAACTTTTTGATTTATCAGTATCTACTTTATGATAATATAATATAACAAAACGAATATTTTTTAAAGAATCCTCTATGTTAAATTTTGTAAAATTGCTGACATAAAAACAAGGAATTTATTATTATTATTTAATTAACAAATAAACTTTTCTAAAATAAACCGAGAGTAAAATATGACACTGGAAATGCAAATAAAAAAACTACAGGAAGAAATGCTTCCAATGATTCCCGCTGACGTTTTAACTTTATTATTGAGTAAAACTCAGGAATTAGTTAATTCCGGAATAAGTGAGAAAGCATTTAAAAAAGGAGATAAAATCCCTAAAATAATTCTACCTAATGCACTTAATAAAACAATAAATGTAAACGAATTATTAAACGATGGTCCTTTGGTAATAAGTTTTTACAGAGGCGGTTGGTGTCCGTATTGCAATCTTGAATTAAAAGAATTGCAAGACAAATTAAGTGAAATAAAATCTAACGGCGGCACATTGATAGCCATTACACCTGAACTTCCGGATAACTCTTTAGCAACTTCTGAAAAGCATAAACTTGAATTTGAAGTATTGAGTGATGTTGGAAATAAAACAGCAAAAGAATTCGGGTTAGTCTTTAATCTTGCTGAAGAACTAAGACCTATTTACAAGCAGTTTAATTTTGATATTACTAAATATAACGGAGACGAAACTTGGTCCCTGCCGATTCCAGCAACTTATATTGTTAACAAAGAAGGTGTAATAACAGAATCTTTTGTAAATGCTGATTATACAAAAAGAATGGAACCGGCTGACATTATTGAAGCTTTAAAAAACTTACAATAAATACTTAACTTCTTTTATTCCTTTATTTATAAATTTTTGTACTGCGGAATGTTGATCTTCGGAAGTGATATATTTCAAAATTTCAGTAGCAATTAATATAGCACCAACCCAACCATTTGTATGCCAAAAACCGCCTGATGGTAACCCAGGTAAAGTTACTCCACCTGTTTTGGGATAGGGCCAGGGAGTGATGTAAAAATAAGGCTCGTTGTAATTATCGTCACCGGGAGAAAGTCCAACGCCAATGCTTTTATAATTATTGTTGCTGTTATCCAAAACGATAAGAGTCGCAATGTCAAAGTGATGGGGCCAGCAAGCAATGGGTGATGCTTCATTGTTGTTATTTACAACGTCTTTAAGAACGAGGTTTGCGTTTGCAAAATATTTACCAAGTTCGTTAAATAATTTTTCATTTGTAAACAGAAAAGGAGAACCTCCTGCAGTCGGATAAACCGGAATTTCGTAGGGAAACTCAAGCGAAAGTTTTTCTGCATCTTCACCAAGTAAATTAACCTGTTCTTTTAACCAATCAAATGCTTCACTAAAAGTTTTGCCTTCAAGGGTAAAAGATCCCACAATATTATTATCTTTATTAAGAAAACAAAGAGTAAAATTCTCAAAATTAATTGCCGTTTTTATTTTATCTTTTCCCCAGGCTTGACCTGCCAAAAGATTTTTATCTTCAAGCCACAATAAAGAAGCATAGTGATCATCATCAACTTTTGGCAGAAAAGCTCTGCCTGTTAGTGCCGCAAGCTGAACGGCTTGGTGAATTTGTTTTCTTGTTTCCGCTAATTCTTCAATATTAAAATCAGTTAATTTATTCCACATAGAATTCATTGAGAGTATCTTTTTTATATTAAATTATACAATTCCAGTATTGCTCATAAAATATTTTTTTAATTTAAGAAATCCTGAAGATTTATCGTACTATAAGTTAGAGATATTAACATGGTTAAAAAACACATCAAGAACAAACTATGTAAATACAGAACTTACTTTAGAATTGAAAAACCGCATAAAAAAAACGTTCTACGATACTTTTTAAATTGCGAATTCATAGATGTAGATTAGTAAAATATTCCTTCACCAGGACCTATTTCTCGACTCCTTTTATCTTATATTGAAGGAGTTTAGTTTGAATGAGTAATTTCTTGTATTATTTATTAAATAATTTATTACATTATATTTAATCGTTAATTTTAAATACAACTTTTCACAATTTGCTAATCACATGCCCGTAAAAGGAAATAATTTATTTTGTCCTAGTTGTAACAAAAGTCAATCTCAGATAAATTTGATTGACTGTGAGTACTGTGGACATGATTTGGGTGCACCTAATGTAAATATAGTAAGTACAGAAACTGAATTAACAGCATTGCAAGGGCGTTATGATAATGCAATGGAATATGCAATCAAATCTGATAAAGTTGATCAATTGAAGAATTTTGAAAACTTTTTTAACAATAATGTAAATGGAATTATCAATTTATCCCTTCATGTTTTGGAAGCATGGATAATTCAATCAGGTGCATATAAAAGTTACCATCGTGCTATTGGAGATAAATTACGTACAATTGCAATTCCCTCTAACGATCAAAAACGGACAGTTCTTAATAGTGTAATTCATGGCACATATGGAAGAGATATGATTTATGCAGCTCTTACCTTAAATTGTCAAGGTCTTACTTCTTATGGTAATTGCAGCGTGATTCTTGATGAACAAGCTATAGAATCCCGAGCAACTACGCTAGAAGAAAACTCATATACATTTATTAAAACTCATAATTTAAATCTTGAAAAACTTGAGATACCACCAGGTTATCGCTCAAACTGGCAAAACAAGATAAAACTTGCTGTTGCTAAACTACATAAAAAGATAAATCAGGATAGCAATGAAAAAGATTTTTGTGAAATGATTCTTTTTAGTGACGGTAAAAGAAACGGAGAAGATTTTATTGAAGTTCATGTTTATAAAGAAATAACTAATTTTGCTATTAAAATTATATACATTCCGAAATCTAACAACAGAAGAGAGGAACTTGTCATTAAAGCAATAGAAGAAAAGTGTCCTGGAAAAGTGATAAGAACTGAATGAAATGATTACAGAAGTTTACATCGCTGGCGAAATAAAAAAAGCGGTTTATAAGAAAGAGAACAAATATTTTGTACTTGAGCAATCTTCAGATGGAAACTACTTAACTTCCTCTTTTGATAATTTAGAGTCAAATGCTTTTTCGCTAGCAAATCCAGAAATTGATGTTATTAAAGACATTCACTGGCAGAATGAGCAAATTCAGGCAGAGCTTGACAAAGATATTAAAAGAAAAGATGCGCTCAATCTTTTTCTTATGGGAATGGACACGTCTTTAAGTAATTCACTTCGCAAAGAGGCTATGGAGTTATTATTACAAACTCTTTCTATAAATATAGAAATCAATACGTTCATAAGTAACAGAGTTTTTGCCACAAGAATCCCTGATAGCTTTGATGCTATATCTGCATATAAAATTGCTGAATTATTAGGTAAAGAAAATCTAATAAAATTATATAAAGATCTTGCAGATGCTAATAACATTATAATAGAGGTACGCAATGCATGGAAAAAAGCAATTTTGAAGCATGATTTGCTATCTAATGAATTAAGTTTGGAATTTCTTGATAAAATATTTACGGACCAAGGTATCTTTCATGATTTCGTCTTTGCAATTTTTACTAGTAATTATAAAGATATAGATAAAGCAATAGTTCAACATTCAGATAAATTAAGTGAAATAAAAATAAATATGCAACCAGCACTCTTTCTATTACAAATCAAAGAATTGCTTTCATTACGATTTCCTATAATTGCGAAAACAATATGTACAAGCCAGTTAATTGAAAGCGAAGATGAAGACATAAAATATGTCGTAGTTAAAGATGAAGATTTCAAAACAAAAATTATTAGTATTATAAATAAATTTAAAGGGAAGAGCCAACGAAAAAAAGAACGTAAAAAATGGGTAAAAATTAAATTAGCAAATCTTTCTAATTATTTTAACAAAAATGTTAACCAACAGGTAGAATGGGTAAAGAAACAAGTACTACATGGAAATATAAATAATGCCCATAAAGGGATTCTTAAATTGATAGAATTTCAGGATTTGCATAGTGATAAAGAGCACCTTTGTAAGTCATTATGCGATATTGCTGAAAGTTATCAAAAAATAAATGATATTGATTCAGCTGATTTAATTACTCGTATTGCTAAAGAATTAAATCCTGAGGATCCCGTACCTCAATGTATTTTAGCAGAAAACTTTAGAGCTAAAATGAAATTAAATGAAGCACTTAATCTTTATAATAAAATCTGCAATAATTTTAAGAACGATGTTTTTGCTCTCAGTGGTAAAGCGGAAACACTTCGTCAAATGGGACGGTTGGATGAAGCATTAAAAACATATGAAGAAACAATCAAAGATTTTAAGAACGAAGTTGTTCCACGCAGTGGTAAAGCGGAAACACTTCGTCAAATGGGACGGTTGGATGAAGCATTAAAAACATATGAAGAAATAATCAAAGATTTTAAGAACGATGTTGTTCCACGCAGTGGTAAAGCGGAAACACTTCGT